>CAVYBR010000021.1:0-14461 GCA_963766765.1 uncultured Actinomycetota bacterium | reverse complement strand
CGGCTCTAGCCTCGGTGCGGATCAGACAACGACCACGGAGGCACAAACCAGATGAAGATCGCCCGACAGATCGTCGTCTTCGACGCAGCTGACCTTGCCGCCGAGAGCAGCTTCTGGGCCGGGGTGCTGGGTGGCACGGTCGACGCAGAAGACGACTGGCACAGCGTGATCGTGAACGACGAATGGCGGATGGGTTTTCAGTTGGCGCCCAATCATGTGCCGCCTGACTGGCCAGAGAGGTCGCCGCAGCAGATCCACCTCGACCTGTACGTCGATGACGTCAAGGCCGCGCATGACGAAGCCGTGTCGCTGGGTGCGCGGCTGCTGAAGGCCGCCGATGACATCGAGTCGGCTGAGGGCTTCCAGGTCTCGCGGATCCCGCTGGGCATCCCTTCTGCCTCTGCTGGGGTTGATAGCGCGGGAGGGCGGAGAAATGCAGCGGCCGGCTTCGCCCGAAAGTGCGAAACCGGCCACTGATCTGCCTCAACCATGCGCGCGCCCGGAGGGATTCGAACCCGCAACCTTCTGATCCGTAGTCAGATGCTCTATCCGTTGAGCTACGGGCGCATTGCTTCACAGACTGGGCGAGTATAGGCGGCGGGGCCAGACCGCCGCCCCCGGCATTGGAGCGACGCGTGCAGGCACCGGCTGGGTTGTCCACGCCGGGCAACGACCGAGGTTTCATGTTGCGGTGAACGGGAACGACAACACATCTGGACCAGCTCCGACGAGCAACGTACGTTGTAAACCCGTCGGGAACGACAGTCAGGGTTCCACGGAAGCAATCAAATGTATGTGTGTGCCGGAACCTATGGGGGCGCGTGGTGAGTGTGCAGGCAGGTGTCCAGCTTGGCGACCGCTACGAGCTGGTCAGCCTCATCGCGTCAGGTGGCATGGGCGAGGTGTGGCATGCCCGCGACATCACTTTGCTCCGAGCGGTGGCTGTCAAGGTCCTGCGCAGCGAATTCACCGATGATGAGACGTTCCTCGCTCGGTTCCGGGTCGAGGCCCAGAACATGGCAGCACTGTCACATCTCAACATCGCCAACATCCACGACTACGGGGAGGCGATGGCCGCCGGGGAACATGTGGCCTATCTCGTCATGGAGATGGTTGACGGCCAGCCGCTGTCAGCGATCCTGGCTGACCCCGAACGACCAGACCCACGGCGGGTCCTCGACATTCTGGCGCAGACCGCGGCGGGCCTCGGCGCAGCCCACAGCAGAGGCGTCGTGCATAGAGACGTCAAGCCGGGAAACCTGATCGTTCGACCTGACGGGACTGTGAAGATCACCGACTTCGGGATCTCGCGGGCAACAGATCACGTACCTCTGACCCGCTCCGGCATGGTGATGGGTACGGCCATGTACCTCTCCCCCGAGCAGGCTATGGGCCGCGAAGTCACGCCGGCCTCTGACGTCTACGCCCTCGGCGTGGTCGGCTACGAGTGTCTCGCCGGTCAACGTCCGTTCCAGGCCGAATCCACTGTGGCGGTGGCTCTGGCGCACGTCAATCAAGACCCGAACCCTCTGCCGGGCGAGATCCCCAGGGCTATCCGGGCGCTCGTGCTGCGCGCGATGTCGAAGGACCCCGCCGACCGTTTCCCCGATGGTGCTGCGTTCGCCGTGGCGATACAGACGGTGATCGACGAACAGATGTCGCCGACTCAAGTCAACCGGACTCCGGTACCGGTACCTCTGTCGGACCCCGTGCCTCCATCGGACCCGACACCTCTGTCGGACCCGGATGTACCGGAGGCCAAGGATCAGTTAGCACCGGCGGCTGACGAGCCAGGCACCGCTGAGATGCCCGCTGTTCTGGCGGCGTTGGCATCGTCGCGATTCGGAGACACCGACGAACCGCCAGCGCTGTCAGCTCTTTCAACCGACAAGCCCGGGCGCCGCCGAAAGATGCCCGTGCTCGCCCTGGTCGCCGCGCTTCTGATCGCAGGCGTCGTCGCGTTCATTGTCACGAGGCAAACAGAAGGTGCGGCAAACGCGTCAGCAACCTCGACCAGACCAGAACTCGTGCTGGTCGATACGGCCGCGTACGTCGGCCGACCGATCGACGAAGTTGAGGCCGGTTTGACGGCCCTGGGCTTGGTGGTCGTACGTAACCCGGCCGAGCTCAATGGACAAGTCCTGCAAGCTGTCGGACTGCAAGACCAGGCTTTCGCCCAGAATGCCGTTTTCGGCACAGACCCTGCGCAGGTAGAGGTGCCAGCGGGGACCTCGGTCACAGTTTCTTTTACGGCGCAGGCCTATCAGCCACGAAGTGGGAGCGGATCCGGCGGCGGCAGCGCGGGCAACAGCACGACAGCATCCACAACGACCGCGGCCCCAACGCAGACCCAGAGGCCTCACCCGACCACGCAGCCGGTCCCCACTACGACCCCGGCACCAAGCACGACGCCCGACCCGCCTCCGGACCCGACCCCGACCCCGACCCCGTAGTCAGGCGCCGGGTCGGACGCGGAGGCTCGGGGATTTGAACCCCGGATGGGCGATAAACCCAAACCGCATTAGCAGTGCGGCGCCATAGACCGGACTAGGCGAAGCCTCCTCGGCAGCCGTCGGCTACCGGGGCATGAGGCTACCTGAGCCGTCGAAGCGAGCGACGCACGATCTCGTCGACTGAACCGTCTGCAGCTGATCAAGGCGATCTACAGCTGCAGACGGTTCAGTCAGCAGCGACTCAGGCTGGAGCGACCATGGCGCCGCCGAAATCCCGTCGGCCCCTGTCCCCCGACGGACGAGACCGACCGGGAAGCAGGGTGATCACCAGAGCTCCCACTGAAGAAATCGCGGCCAGGGCCAACGCCCCTGGGACTCCGAAGCCGCTCTCCACGACGGCTCCGGCCACCCCGGCGCCTACCGCGCTGGCGCCGAAAGCGACCGTGGACATCCAGGTGAACGCCTCCGTGGCCGCCCCGGCCGGCACCAGAACCGAGACCAGCGAGTTCTGCACGGTCATCGTGGGAGCCAGGGTCGTCCCGCCGAGGAACAGCAGGATGCCCAGCACGAGCAGGTTGTCGGCCAGAACCAGCGGCAGCATTCCCAGCACGACAGCGAGCAATGCCCAGCTGTACTGCCGGCTCAGCGCGAGGCCAGGGTGCCGGGCGCCGAACCACAACCCGCCGAGTGCGCTGCCCAACGACCAAACCGCGATCAGTACGCCGGACATGCTCGGTGAGCCCAAGCGGTCTGCGAACGCTGGCACTCCCACCTCGAGGCAGCCGAGGCCGAACATCAGAGCCGTGCCGGAGAGGAGCAAGCGGGGCATGCCCGGCGCCCGTACCGGACCGCGCCGCTCGCGCGGCCGGGCAACCGGGACGTACGTACGGATCTCTGGGCTACGGGCGAGTACGAGCGCGCCTCGCCGATGAGAGTGCCGCAGCGAACGCGATTGCGGCGATGGGCGAGGCCAGGACGACCAGGATCGCCACGACCGCGGGACCGGCGACGAAGACCAACTCCACGCTGATCGCATCGAGGGCGTACGCGGCCTGCCGGACCGCACTGCCTTCGGTGACCCGCTGCCAGACCGCACGCACCGTGGAGGAGACCAGCGGCATGCCAGCGCCGGCGATGACGCAGGCAAGCAGGGTCGCCCACAAGGGAGCGCCCAAGATGACAGTGGCCACGAGTCCGGCGAGCAGGAACGGGAAGAGCCCCGCGGTGACCCGAAGCAGCGTCGCGGCACCGCGCCGGTCGACGAGTCGGCCGTACAGCGGCGCGAAGAAGGCGATCGAGAGCCCGTACGTCGCCGCCGCGAGGCCGGCGATCGCGTACGAACCGGAGTGCTGGGCAACGAGCAGGAGCAGGGCCAGCGGGACCATGGACGCGGGAAGCCGGCCGGCGAACCCCGCCAGTAACAGCGTTGGCGCGCTGGGCATCTTCCAGACGGTGAGGTACTGACGCATGATGGTTCGCCTCCTTCGGCGATCGAACTTGCTGAATGATGACGTAGGGAGCAAAAGCCGCTAAACTCCTTACTGCGTCCAGGCTAGATGTGTCTGGGTAGGGAGTCAAATGGATTACGAAGCCTACAGCTCACCGTCCACCGAGCTGGCGATCGACCTGGCCAACGTCGACCTGGCGGAGCCGGGCGCACTCGAGGCATTCCTTGCAACACACGAGGAATGGCTGACCCCGGGAACTCGCATCACGCTGCGGAAGTCAGAGCGAGACGGGCTCGCGGAGGTGTCTGCGATGGTCAGGGCCGTAGCCGTGGCGCAGGACGAGGAGTCGGTCATCGACCGGCTCAATGCGCTGCTGGCCAGGTCCACGCCGCATCCCCGGGTGACCAACCACGATGGGCGCCTGCACGTGCACTACAGCCGCGACCGGTCCACCGCGGTCGAGCAACTCACCACGACTGTGGCCGTCGGCATCACCCTCCTGGTGACCGCGCACGGATGGACGCGGCTGGGCATCTGCAGCGCGATCGACTGCCAGGACGTGTACGTGGACACCTCCCGTAACCAGACCAGGCGCTTCTGTTCCGGGACCTGCTCCAGCCGCAGCAGCGTCGCTGCCTTCCGCGCGCGTAAGAAGGCCTGAAAGGGCCGGACGCCTTACGCACTAAGCTGCCCGGATGCGCCGACGCCAGAGAATCCTGCCGGAAGGCCTCACCCACTCGCCGCAGGGGCTCACGGAAATGTTGCCGGATGCGCTGACACCGACGAAGAAGCCGCTAGACCTGCAGTTGTTCACCAGCATCCACGACATCCCCAGCAATCCCACCGACCCGTGGATCACCCGGCTGTCCCAGGCGGCGAACAAGGGCAAGCTCTGGATCGTCATCGCCCTCCTGCTCGGGATTCGCAAGGGCCCGACCCGGCGAGCTGCCTTGCGGGCGATGGGCTCACTCTGGTTCAGCAGCGCGCTGAGCAACGGCGTGATCAAGCCGATCTTCCGACGGGTACGCCCGGTTGCCTATCCCGACAAGCCGCTGACGCGGACCCTTCGCCGTGCCCCCCGGACCTTCTCCTTCCCGAGCGGCCATTCCTCATCCGCGGCCGCATTCGCCACCGGGGTTGCTCTCGAGGCGCCGCTGCCTGGCGCAGCCATCGCTCCCGTGGCCCTGGCGGTCGGGTATTCCAGGATCCGGGTAGGCGTGCACTATCCCGGCGACGTCGCGGCCGGGTTCGCCATCGGCACGGCCGTGGCCCTCGCTTCCCAGCACTGGTGGAAGGTCCGACCGACTCAGCCGGCCTCAGTACGTCCGACGCAGGTGGCACCCGCGCTGCCAGAGGGTGCCGGGATGGTGATCGCGGTCAATCCCAACTCCGGCAGCGCCAACGACAACACCGTCGACGAGATCCGGGCCGCTCTCCCGGCCGCAGAGATCATCGAGCTGAGCCCGGACAGCGTGCTGGCCGACCTGCTCGAGGAGGCGGCACCACGGGCCAAAGCCCTCGGGGTCGCCGGCGGCGATGGCACCGTCGCTGCCGTGGCCGCAGTAGCGATCGAAAACGACCTCCCACTGGCCGTCATTCCCGCGGGCACCCTGAATCACTTCGCCGCCGACGTGGGCATCCGATCCCTCGATGACGCGGTCACCGGCATCGAGACCGGTGAGGCGGTACGCGTCGACGTCGCGGAGGCCAACGGCATCCCGTTCCTCAACACCGCGAGCATCGGCGCGTACCCCGAGATGGTGCGCCGTCGCGAGGAGTTGGCGTCGAAGTTGGGCAAGTGGCCGGCCCTGGTCGTTGCTGCTGCGCAGGTCCTGCGGAGACAGACACCCATCCGGCTCGAGCTCAACGGCGAACCGGTGATGGCCTGGATCGTCTTTGTGGGCAACGGCTCGTACACCCCACGGGGGCTGTCCCCCGCCTGGCGCCCTCGGCTGGACGATGGGGTGCTGGACGTGCAATACCTCCGTGCCGATACGAAGTGGAGCCGCAGCCGCACTGTGCTCACCCAGCTGTTCGGCATCACCCAGCACACGGGGCTCTATCGCGATCACCTCGTCAAGGAACTGCGGATCCGGTCGCTCTCCGGCCCGCTGGAGATCGCCCGGGACGGCGAGCCGGCCGAGTCGGCCGCCGAGTTCCACTTCATCAAGCGGCCCGGCAAGCTGATCGTCTATCGCCCGCACGAAGTCTGACCCCGGTATCCAGACCCGACATTCTCCGGAAAAAGGCCGGTCTGGCAGGGCCCAGATCCGACATTCTCCGGAGAAAGTACGGTCGGGAATCGTGAGCTCGCCGAAGACCGACGCCTGGGGCATCGATCACCGCTGGGTCGATGCGCTGGACCAACCGCACATCGTCGACAAACCGACCATCAAGCGACTGCGCGCTGCGATCGGCCGACCTCCGGCCGATCTCGAGGAAACCGCGCCGCTGGTACTGCGGCCCGGCGATGCGCTGGACGGTTTGCCCGGCATCACCGGCGCGGTCGAGGTCGTCTGTGAGGACGGGTCCTCACGCACGCTGAGCGGCGCGGTCCCAAAGGACTTCCCCCTCGGCTACCACCGCATCCGCAATGCTGAGGCGCGCGACCGCTTGCTGATCGTCTCGCCCGGCCGCTGCTGGCTTCCCGACAACTGGCGCGTGTGGGGCTGGACCGTGCAGCTGTACGCGGTGCGCTCCCAATCCAGCTGGGGGTTCGGCGATCTCGGCGATCTGCGGGCGATCCGGGAGTGGGCGCAGGACACCGGGGCGGGCTTTCTCCTGGTCAACCCACTCCACGCCGTCGCGCCGACGTTTCCGCAGGAGCCCTCGCCGTACCTGCCCGCAAGCCGGCGCTTCCGGAACCCGCTCTACCTGCGCGTCGAGGCCGTGCCCGGCGCTGACCTGACAGATCTCGAGGCGGCTCGTACCGAGGGGACAAAGCTGACCGACCTCACCCTGATCGACCGCGACGAGGTCTGGCGGGTCAAGCGCGAAGCCCTGCAGCGCATCTTCGATGCAGCCGCCCCGACAGACACGGGCGACTTCGCTAACTGGCGGGAGGCACAGGGCCCGCCCCTCGAGGAGTTCGCCACCTGGTGTGTGCTGGCCGACGAGTTCGGCTTCGACTTCCACGACTGGCCGGCGGAATTCCATCGACCGGACGGCGCCGCCGTGCGCGGGTTCCGTGCCGAGCACGGGCCGGAGATCGCCTTTCACGCCTGGTTGCAGTGGGCGCTGGACCGACAGATCCATGAGTCGACCGAGGGCATGACAGTGCTTCAGGATCTCCCGATCGGCGTGGACGGCGGCGGTGCGGACGCATGGGCGTGGCAGGACCAACTCGCCGCCGAGGTACGGATCGGAGCCCCGCCGGACCTGCTGAACACCCGAGGACAGAACTGGGGTTCCCCGCCGCTGATTCCGTGGCGGCTTCGGGCGACCGACTACGAAGCCTTCATCGCCGCGATCCGGAGCACGATGGCCGCGACCGGAGGGCTTCGGATCGACCATGTGATGGGGCTGTTCCGGTTGTGGTGGCTGCCGGCTGACGGGTCTGCGGCCGACGGAGCGTACGTGCGATACCCCAGCGACGATCTGCTCAACATCGTTGCGCTGGAAAGCCATCGCGCCCAAGCGATCGTCGTTGGTGAGGACCTGGGGACGGTCGAGCCGGGTGTCCGCGAGGCCATGGCCGAGCTGGGCATCCTGTCGTACAAGCTGCTCTTCTTTGAAGACGGCGTCCCGCAGGAGTGGCCTGTGCTGTCCATGGCGGCCGTGACCACGCATGACCTGCCGACCGCGGCTGGGCTATGGTCCGGAGCCGATCTGGCCGAGCAGTTGGGTTTCGACGCCGGGCCGGCCGACCGCTTGACCGAGGGTGACGCCGAACTTCGCGGGCGACTGGCCCCGGGTCTGCCAGACGACGCGAGCGCGCCGGCAGCTGTGGTGGCCGCCCATGAACGCCTCGCCGAGAGCCCGGCGACGCTCCTGTCGGCGACCCTGGAGGACGCGGTGGCAGAGGAGCGCCGGCCGAACATGCCAGGTGTACCAACGCGACCCAACTGGTCACTGCCGATGTCCGTACGGATCGAGGACCTGCCCAGCCACCCGCTCGCGACAGCCATTGCGCGGATCCTGAACGCCGCAGTCAACCGTGCGTCAGCTGAACCGACTCAGGGCGCCCCTCAGGCGAATCATTCGACTCAGGGCCACCCTGAGTCGTCGGAAAAGGGTGGCCATGAGCGCTGAGTTGGCTGGCGATCCGATCGAAGCACTGCATCGGATCGGGTTCCTGCTCGAGCGCAGTCGCGAACCGACCTACCGGGTGCGAGCGTTCCGCGGCGCCGCCGCCGTCCTTGCCGCCCTGCCCGAAGGTGAACTTGCCGAGCGGATCGCCGCGGGCACACTCCAGGAGCTCAAGGGCATCGGCGACAAGACTGCGGCTGCCATCCTGCAGGCCGCGCGCGGCGAGACACCCGACTATCTCGCCAAGCTGGAGGAGAGTGCCGGTCAGCCCCTGACGACGGCCGGCGCCGAGTTACGTGCAGAGCTGCGCGGGGATCTGCACACCCATTCCGATTGGTCCGACGGCGGCAGCCCGATCGACGAGATGGGCCGGGCCGCAAAAGCTCTCGGGCACGAGTACATCGTGCTCACCGATCACTCCCCCCGGCTCACGGTCGCCAACGGACTCTCGCCCGAGCGGCTGATGAAGCAGCTCGACGTCGTCGCCGCAGTCAACGAGGAGCTCGCCCCGTTCCGGATTCTCACCGGCATCGAGGTCGACATCCTCGACGACGGGTCGCTCGACCAGACCGACGAATTGCTCGGCCGGCTCGACGTGGTCGTGGCCAGCGTGCACTCGAAACTGAAGATGCCGCACGACGAGATGACCGTTCGGATGTGTACGGCGGTGGCCAACCCGCACACCGACGTGCTCGGACACTGCACCGGACGCCTGGTGACCGGCGGACGAGGCCAGCGCGGGGAGAGCCAGTTCGACCCGGAGTTGGTGTTCACCGCCTGCCGCGAGTTCGGCGTTGCGGTCGAGATCAACAGCCGGCCCGAGCGGCTGGACCCGCCGAAGCGGCTGCTGCGGCTAGCCGTGGAGATGGATTGCCTCTTCAGCATCGACACCGACGCCCATGCTCCCGGCCAGCTGGACTGGCAGCCCTACGGGTGCGAGCGCGCCGAGGAGTGCGGCGTCGAGCCGGAGTCGATCCTCAACACCCGCACCGCCGAGGAGTTACTGGCCTGGACCCGCCGCGACCGGTGACTGGGCGCCCGGGCCGGATAGATTCGGGGTCGAGGAAAGGGGACGCCGTGGATCTGAGTCTGAGCAAGGAACAGTCGGCTGTACGAGAGACGCTCCGTACCTGGGTGGACAAGGTCGTCGCGCCCAAGGCCATCGAGAACGACCGTACGGAAACGTTCCCGAGCGAGGCGCTCGAGGGCCTGCGCCGCGACGGATGGATCGGTCTCACGATCCCGGAGGAGTACGGGGGCAGCGGGGCCGATCCGATGAGCTACGTGCTCATGATCGAGGAGCTCGCGCGCGGAGACAGCAACGTCCGCTCGATCGTGTCCGTCCATCTCGGGCTGGTTGCCGGATCGATCGACCGCTGGGGCACCGAAGAGCAGAAGCAGCACTGGCTGCCGAAGATGGCAACCGGGGAGTGTCTGGGCTGCTTCGGCCTGACCGAGCCCGACGCCGGCTCCGATCCGGCGAGCCTGCGCGCAACCGCGGAGAAGGTCGACGGCGGCTACAAGCTCAACGGCTCGAAGATCTTCATCACCAACGGCACCATCGCCGGCGTCACGCTCTTCATGGCGCGTACGGGCGGCCCCGGCGCCAAGGGCGTCTCGGCGTTCCTCGTACCCAACGACGCCGACGGGTTCGAAGCCACAGCGATCCACGGCAAGCTCGGCCTGCGCTCCTGCGACACAGCGGAGTTGACTTTGACCGATGTCGTCGTGGGCGAGGACGCCCTGCTCGGCGGCGAAGGCAACGGAATCAAGGTCGCTCTGTCGGCCCTGGACGACGGCCGGATGTCGCTGGGCGCCTCCTGCACGGGGGTGGGCCAGAACGCGCTCGAGGTCATGACCGCCTATGCGACTGAGCGTCAGCAGTTCGGCCGTCCGATCGCGGGCTTCCAGTTGATCCAGGAGCTGATCGCGGACACCGCCGTCGAGGTCGAGGCCGCGCGGCTGCTGACCTGGAAGTGCGCGGATACCAAGGCCCGCGGGGAGCGGCACACCCTGGCCGCCTCGATGGCGAAGTACTACGCGTCGGAGATGTCCGTGCGCGCGGCCAATGCGGCCGTCCAGGTGCACGGCGGGTACGGGTACGTCGATGAGTTCATCGTCGGCAAACTGCTCCGCGATGCCCGCGTGACGACGTTGTACGAAGGCACCAGCCAGGTTCAGAAACTGCTGATCGGACGTGCGGTCACGGGGATCTCCGCCTTCACCTGAGCCGGGATCAACGCCTCAAGCCGCGGGGCGACGGGAGCGGGCTGCCGCCACCACGTAGGGAGCCAGGAGGTCGGCGATCCGCCGATACCCGGCCGACGAAGGGTGGAAGCGATCCGCCGAGTACAGCGCCGGATCCGCGGCGAACGCACGAGCGAGTTCAGCGGAGACCGGGGCAACGGTTCCGCCTTCTCGCTCGGTCGCGGCGGCTTGCTCCCTCTGCAGCTGCAGGCAGGCCTGATGCACGATTGGGCGAAACGCCGGCGGCACTGCCGGGAAGTCGGAGAAATCTGGAGCGGGTGCGACGACGACGGTCGCACCCGCCGCCCGCAGATCGCGCACCGCGCGGCCTAGATCGGCCGCCGCCTGGGCCGGCGGGACCAGCCGGGTGAGGTCGTTGGCGCCGATCACGATCAGCGTCAGGTCCGGGTTGAGCGGGATCGCTCGTCCTACCTGCGCCGCGAGATCGCGGGAGGTCGCTCCCGGAACCGCCAGCACTCGCACGTCAACGTCGTAGCCCTCGCGCCGCAGGTCCTGGGCAAGCCGGGGCCCGACCGTCTCCGCGACCTGGCGGGCACCCGTTCCGTACGCGATCGAGTCACCGAGGACGACAAGGCGGAGCCGGCCAGCGGTGGTCATGCTGTAGTCAACACCCGTACCGGCGCGGCTATGCCCAGCAGACCGGTAGGCCAAGGACCCCAGCAGCCCGCCGATGCCAACTCAGGGAAACCCCTGAGCGCCCTGCCAACGGAAATCTGCGCGCCCGCTAGGTCACTCGTGCTCAGAACGTGCATCTAGCACCCCGAAAACCTCGGGGTGGGTGCACCCCGAAGTGGGGTGGCTACCGGATCGTTTCGGAGCTACTCCGCTGAGACGGTCAATACGTGACCACAACCGCGTCGGTGCTGACCCGCCAAGGAGCCATCTCGGGCTCCGCGGCGCGGGCGTCGGCCCGTTCGGCCCAGGCCGTCTCGCCCCTGCTGGCATTCTCCAGCGCCAGCCTCGCCGGCGCATTCGGCACGATGGTCTACCTGCACTCTGTGTCGCTCGCCGAGTTGAGTCCGGTGTCGACCACGGTGAGCGACCTCATCTTCGTCGACGGTCTCGGGTGGCTCTTCGCGGTGAGCACGATCCTGCTCGCGTTGGCATCCGTTGCCCTCACCGTCGCCCTCGCCCGTGCCCGACTCCCGGGCGGACGAATCGTCACGTTCGTCCTCAGCCTCTGGTCGTTGGGTCTGGTCGTTGCTGCCGCGTTCCCGACCGACCCGATCGACACGGAGACCATCTCGCTCGCCGGCGAGATCCATCGGTACGCGGGAGCGACGATGTACGTGGCGCTACCCGTCGCCGGCTGGCTGGTGTTCCGGCGCTCACGGGTTCTCCCCTCTTGGAACCACAGCCGTCGGGCCGTGCGGAACCTGAGCCTGGCCTCGGCAGTGATCGGAGTGCTGTTCCTGCTCAGCAGCGCGCCGTCCTTGTTCCCCGGCTCTGCGCTGGCTGACCTCTTCAACGGGGTCCTCATCCACGGGCTCGTCGAACGGATTCTGATCCTGAGCCTGTTCGGCCTGCTGCTGGCCATCGGGCTCGGCTTAGCCCATGCCGGTCAGTCAACCGCGCACTCGCGAGAGGTGGCACCGTGATTCAGCTGGGAATCCTGCTCGCCGTACTAGGTGCCGGCTGTTTCGCCGTCGGCGTGAGCCTGCAGCATCAGGGTGTCGGGTTGGTGCGGACTGGCGAGACCCTGCGGCCAAGTTCGCTGGTTGCCCTGGTCCGCATCCCGCGCTGGTGGCTCGGAGTGGGAACGTCCTCGATCGGCGCAGTGCTGCACGCCGTGGCACTGGGTATCGCTCCGCTGACGGTGGTCCAGCCGGTGGGCGTACTTGCGCTCGGTCTGACCGCGCTGATCAACGCCCGACTCTCCGGCCGCCAGCTGTCCTCGTCAGCCATCCTGGCTATCGCAGCGAGCACCGCCGGAGTCGTCGTCTTCTTGCTCCTGGCCGGTGGCAACGTCAACAGCTCAGTGGTGCCGGACGGCACCGAACTCCGGGCCGCCCTGCCCGTGGCGCTCGCCGTCGTCGCGTTGGCCATCGTCGCAGCGACATCCCAGGGTCGTCGGCGAAGCCTTTCCCTCAGCACGGCGGCCGGCATCTCGTACGGGTTCACTGCACTGCTGATGCGCGCAGTGGCACAGGACTTCCAGGCAGGCGGGTGGGGTGGCGTCTCCATCGTGGCGATCGTCGGACTGGCGCTCGCGATGGCCATGGGCGGCTGGTTCATGCAGCAGTCCTACGCAGCGGGGCCACCACAACTGGCCGTAGCCTCGGTGACGGTCGTGGACCCGATCGTGGCCGTGGTCATCGGCGTGACGCTGCTCGGCGAGGCAGCCGGAATCCCTTGGTGGCTCGGCCTGGGCGAACTTCTCGCCGGGGCTGTGGCCATCGCTGGAGTCATCGCGTTGGCCAACGCGCAGACCGGGCCAGCGCGGCCGATCGGCCGACCGGTCAGTCCCCCGGTTGAGCGCGTTCGTCACCCGCACGCCGCAATTTCAGCCCGACTCCGGTGCAGGCGGCGGCCGGCCACCGGGGTGGACCAGACACGACCGGGAGGCGCGCGCCGCAAGCGCCGACGCGTCCTGATCGCAGCCGCTCTGGCGGTTGTGCTCGTCGCCGCCGGTGTCGGTGCGTGGTATCTGCTGGCGACTCAGGACCCACCCCAAAGCTTCACTGCGACCTCGCTGGAAACCGGTGTCTCCTTGTCGTGGGAGGAGGTCGACGGCGCTGACGGGTACGAAGTGCTCCGCGCCGATGAAGTTCTGTTGACGACGTCGGACACCGAGGTCGTGGACAACAGCGGGGAGAGCGGCGTCGCCTACGACTACAGCGTTCGAGCGCTCGGCCCGCTCGGCACGTCGTCGGGCGCAAGTGAATCGGTACAGGCGTACGCACCGCTGCGCGCCCCGGAGGACCTGAATGCCTCTTCATCGGGAGCCGACGTCGCGCTCACGTGGACCGACGTACCCAATGCCACCAGATATGAGATCGCGCGCGACGGCGCGGTAATCGGGCAGAGTGACATTCCCGAGTTCCTCGTTCGGCGTCGGCGGCATGGGCACCGTCTATCTGGCCCGACACCCTCGCCTGCCCCGCTCGGATGCGGTGAAGCTGCTGCGCCCCGAGCTCTCCTACGATCCCGCCTATGCGAGTCCGAGGACGGCCAGCTCTGGATCAGCAGACTGCCTACTTGTTGACCAACGACAACGACCAGGTGGCGACGACGCCAGCGCCACCTCCCAGAGTGCGGACACCGCTGAACCGTCGGTCCGGATCCGCCGACTCGGCGAGCGCGGATTCGACCTCCGGACCGAGCGTGGACGATCAGGGGAATCCGACATCCTTCAATGCCAGCAACCTCATTGACGGCCTCGTGGAGACGGCCTGGCGAGCCGATGGGGATGCCGCCGGTCAGGAGATTCGCTTCTTCTTCTCCACCCCGGTCCATCTCACGTCGGTAGGACTGATTCCCGGCTACGACAAGACGGACCCGCTGACTGGGGTCGATCGCTTTCCGCAGTACCGGAGAGTCTCGACTGTCGAGTGGACGACCGTCGACGGGGACACCGTCGCGCAAGACTTGGCCGACGACCGCTCGCCGCAATTCATCGACGTGGACGCCGTCACGTCCATGGTCACGATCCGGATCGTCTCGACCTTGTCACCTGGGGATCCGCGTCGGGACTTCACGCCGATCTCCGAAGTCTTCTTCCAGGGGCAACAGACCTAGTTCGTACGCCGGCGTCGGAGGCTTCCCCTACTTTGGTGCGCATGGACCCGCCCCGCCTCGAGCACGTACGGGTGAACGTCAGTGACTACGGCCGGGCAGTCGCCTTACCCCGTACGGCACTCGCATGTTCACGATCAAAGATCCGGACGGCAACGAACTCGGTTTCGTCCGCGAGGACTGAAGCCCTGGGCCAGCTCTCACTCGCCTCAAGGAGCCGCCTCGCCGGCGGCAGCTGAGCACACGACAAGGAGAACCGATGGCAACCTTCACGCGCTCCGACGACCTGAAGGGAGCGGAGTTCGCCGG
>CAVYBR010000020.1:0-9817 GCA_963766765.1 uncultured Actinomycetota bacterium | reverse complement strand
TGCGCCCGATCCCGCGCACCGAGCTTCGTCATCGCCCGCCCCACATGCGTCCGTATCGTCGCCGGACTGACCACCAGCTCAGCGGCAATCTCGTCGTTCGACCGGCCGGTAGCTACCCAGCCGACGATCTCGCGTTCCCGAACCGTCAACGAGTCGAGGCGCGGATGCGGACTGACCCGGGTCGGCTGCCGAGTAGCGAACTCCTCGATCAACTTCCGCGTCACGGACGAGGCCAACAGTGAGCCCCCATCGGCGACGACCCGGATCGCCTGCAGCAACTCAGCCGGTTCCCCGTCCTTGATCAGGAACCCACTCGCCCCGCCACGCAGAGCCTCGAAGACGTACTCGTCCAGTTCGAAGGTGGTCAACATGATGACCCGGGTAGCTGCGCACGACGGGTCCTCGACGATCTCGCGAAGCGCGGACAAGCCATCCTTGATCGGCATTCGGATGTCCATCAGGAACACGTCCGGGTGCTCCCGCCGAGCCAGCTCGACGGCTTGTTGCCCGTCCTCGGCCGCTCCGACCAGGGTCAGGTCGCGCTCGGTCTCGATTAAGACCGACACCCCGAGCCGGACCAGCGACTGGTCGTCGGCCACCGCGACTCGGATCACCCCGACTCACCCGAAACCCCTTGGCGGTTTGCCAGCAAACCGCCAGGTGGGCCGTCCGGCGCAGACCCGGTCACCGCAGCCGGCACTACGGTTCCCGGGTCGGCATCTGACTCACGTCGGTCATCAGCTTTCGGCGCGTGCTCGGGAAGCGGCAACCACGCCTGTACGACGAAGCCGCCGCCGTCGCCCTTACCGGCCGAGAGCCGACCGCCCAGCGAGGTCGCCCGCTCACGCATTCCGGTAACCCCTTGCCCCTCATCCGGTCCCGGCATGGGACCGATGCCGTCGTCGGCCACCCGTACGGTGATCGCGTCGGCCTGGTACTCGACCGTCACGTCGACCCGTGAGGCGCGCGCATGCCGTACGACATTGGTGAGCGACTCCTGGACGATCCGGTAGGCCGCGAGGTCGACACTGGACGGAACGTGCATCGGATCGCCGACCACTGAGACTTCGGCGGTCATGCCGCCCACCTGGACCGAGGCGACCAGGTCGGCCAGATCGCCAAGCCCCGGCGTCGGCCGCAGCGGCACCTGTCCGTCGGCATTTCGGAAGACCGCGAGCGTGGCGCGCAGCTCGTCGAGTGAGTCCTTGCTTGCCTGCTTGATCGCGGCCAGGGCGATCTCTGCCTGTTCCGGTCGGCGATCCAGGACATGCAATGCCACGCCGGCTTGCATGTTGATCACGGCAAGGCCGTGCCCGACGACGTCGTGGACCTCCCGGACGACGGCGAGCCGTTCCTCGTAGCGCCGCTGTTGAGCCCGCTCGGAGCGCTGCTGAGTGCGCCCCTCACGCCAGGACCGTTTGACCGCACCGATCGCCCATGGGACCAGCAGCCAGCCGAGGTAGGGCGCCAGTTCACTGAGACTGCGCCCATCGCTGATTCGACCGATCAGCTCGCCGCTGAGCACCGTGCCGACGGCGGCTGCGCACGCAATCAGCGAGGTTCTGGTCGGGAGCCACAAAGCGACCTCGACCATCAGGAAGGCGATCGCGAAGAACACCGGGCCCGCGGGGTAGGCGAGGCCGAAATACACGGCCGTCGACACCGCCGTGATGGCCAGCCCCACCAATGGCGCGATCCGGCGGAAGAGAAGCCCCAGGGCCGCACCGGCGATCAGCGCGTACCCGACCCCGTCCACGACGACCCGGTCAGGCTGATACTCCCGAACGCCGCTGGATCCCAAGGACATCAAGACCGCTGCGACGACCGCGAAGGCCGCATGCAGCGCGAGACTTCGGCCATCCGGCGGCCCGTCCGCATGCGCCCAAGGCCCACCTACCCGATGCGGCCACGGTCGCGCGCCCCACCGGTGGTCGGGCGACCAGTGGGCGCGCGAGGGGGGTCCGGCCACGGACAAACCCTATGCCGCGTGCGTCGCTGCGGCGTCCTCGTGCCGACGTATCCGGCCTACGGCAATCGGCGTAGCTGGCGGTTCACCAGAGGAGACAAGGGGCCAAGACGTGGACAGCCCCCGGGCGGCTCCGCGCTCGCGCAGATGGCACGAGGAAACGGGTCGGCTTGGACAAGGCCGACAGCCCGAGGGCAGGGTAACTGTCCGGTTGTCGCCGACCGCCGTCTTATGAAAGGCGATGGTCGCTTCGACGGCGGCTAGCGGACAGCCACCTCACGTGTCCGGTAAGTATGCAAGGCTTCGGACCACCCCCTCTCTCGTGTACCGAGCAACCTACGACGAGATTGGCAACTTCGCCACCACATTCTTTCCCGACGCGGGTCAAGCCACCTGAATCGCGTTTTCAGAGCGCGGGCAGGGGTACGACGCGCTCGAGCCGGGCAGACAGGTGCGGCTGCAGCGCTTGGCCCTCGGCGGCCATGTCGATGGCATACATCAGCGCGCCGTCCACGATGCCGTACAACCGCTTGTTGGCCACCACATCCTTGGCCGTGGCGGTGCGGGCGACGACGTCGGTGGCGAGCTCCCACGACGTCGTGGTCATCGACCGGCCGACGTAGACCTCGACGATCCCAGTCGGATGAGCGAGCAGCACCTCGAGATCGTCCCCGCCGCTGGCCCGCCACCACCCGACCTCCCGGGCCGCCGGCCGGATGATCTCGCCGTCCAACCCGATCAGCCACGTCCGCGACTCGTAGGCCAGAAACGGCCGACCGTCATGGGCGAATCGGATCCACTGCCCGTAGTGGAATTCCTCGATGGTCGGGTAGTCGCCCTGTCCGACACCGGTCCACTCTCCCAATAACGGAAGCAGCGGCAGGATCCCGGGATGCACGTCCGGCCCGGTACGAACGTCAGTTGTGTCAGCCGGAATCGGAAGCGGCGGAACAGATTCCGGGCTCACCCCTGCGGGCCCCGATACACCGACCAGGCAACCCTCAGCAACAATCCTGCACAGACTGCGGCAACTATGACGAATGCGATCGCCAGCGTCATACCCACGCGACCGAGACTAACTCGTGAGCCGCGGTCCTTCCGTTCCCCGCGCCGAAGCGGCCGGTGAGCGAAGCGCCGGGATCAGCCCAAGGTGATCGCTGCCTCGGTGAGACCGCGGTCGGCCACGACAGCAGCCTCCCCACGCCCGGCCGGAGACAGTGCACGGACCGTCCATGAGCCGGGCGCGGCAAAGAACCGAAAGTCGCCGGTAGCGCTGGTCACGACTTCAGCCGTGAACTCCCCCGTAGCGTCCAGCAGTCGCACGTAGGCCGACGGAACCGGCGCACCTTCGGATTCGACCACTCCTTGAATGACGGTCTGGGTCGTCAGGTCGACGCCTTCCAGTCCGGCCCCCTTGGCTTTCTGTGCAGGTGCTCCGCACATCGCCGGACCTACTTCGGATCGCCGAGTTCGATGGGCACGCCCACCAGCGAGCCGTACTCGGTCCAGGATCCGTCGTAGTTCTTGACGTTCTGGTGGCCGAGCAGTTCGCGCAGCACGAACCAGGTGTGCGAGGACCGCTCCCCGATCCGGCAGTAGGCGATGATGTCGCGCGCCCCGTCCAGCCCGGCCTCCCCGTAGAGCCTGATCAGCTCCTCATCGGACTTGAACGTGCCGTCCTCGTTGGCCGCCTTGCTCCACGGCACGCTGAGCGCGCCAGGGATGTGGCCAGGACGCTGGGCTCCCTCCTGCGGCAGGTGCGCGGGGGCCACCAGCCGACCGGCGAACTCGTCAGGCGACCGGACATCGACGAGGTTGCGCTCCCCGATCACCGAGACGACCTCGTCCCGGAACGCGCGGATCGACGTGTCGGCATCCTGCGCCGTGTACGAGGTGGGCTCGCGGGTCACAACCGCATCGGTGAGCTCGCGGGAGTCCAGCTCCCACTTCTTGCGGCCACCGTCGAGCAACACGACCTTGTCATGGCCGTACAGCTTGAAATACCAGTACGCGTAGGCGGCGAACCAGTTGTTGTTACCGCCGTACAGCACGACGGTGTCGTCGTTGGCGATGCCCTTGGCGGACAACAGTTCCTCGAACTGGTCCTTGTTCACGAAGTCGCGGCGTACCGGGTCCTGGAGGTCCTTCTTCCAGTCCAGCTTCACCGCGCCCGCGATGTGGCCCTTGTCGTAGGCAGTCGTGTCCTCGTCCACCTCGACGAAGACCAGCCCATCGTCATTCAGATGTTCTTCGGCCCAGTCTGCGGAGACCAGAACGTCATTGCGGCTCATAGCGGTCAAACTCCTTCGGTGACGCGTACGGAGGTCGCACGCTTCGACAATTGATTCGGCGCGACGCGAGAGAGGGCGCGCTGCCCGAGCAGGTACATCTCGCAACCGAGGCAGAAACCCGTGGCTGCGTTGAGCAGGGCCGCGGCCAGCGCGAATCCGGTGGCGATGGCGCCGACCACCGGCGCCCCCGCGAAGTAGCCGACGATCGCTACGGCGCCGAACAGGAAGCCGACCAGCTGGGCAAAGCGCAAGGGCGCCTGCGGCTCGCGCCGCACGACCGGCCCCAGCCGCGGCGCGACCAGAGTGCGGAAGGCAACGCTGTACGGGGAGTACTTCAAGCCGACGAACGCGCCGATGGCGAACACGATCGTCTGGAAAAGCAGGATCCAGCCGCTGGACAGCAGCAGGCCGACTGCTAGTACGAATGAGGTGATCCAGGCGTTGAAACGAGGCGCCCGGACGTCGATCTGAGCAGAGTCTGGTGTGGAAGCGGACTCGATGGTCATGGCGGCTCCTGAAGACCGGGACGGGAAGGGTCGTCGGGCGGTCGCTGAGCGGTCCTGGACGCGCTGGCGTCCTGCGGAGGTCAGTGACCTTCTAGGAGGTCAGACACAGGCAGCTGGCGAGGCGGCACAGATCCACTGTGCGGCGCGTCGTGAGGAGCAAGCCCATGCCGCGACGGTACCAGCGGCGGTTCATCTCTGAGCAGCAAGTTCTGCGACTGCTTCCCGCAGTTGCTCTTCGCGCGGCATGCCCGAGACCCGGTGGACCGGAACGCCCTGCCGGTCGACGATGATCAAGGTCGGGGTACGGCGGATGTCCAGCGCCCGTACCGCGTTGATGTGGTCGGCGACATCGACCTCGACGTGGCCCACCTCCGGCGAATCGAGCAGAACTCGCTCGACCATGGTCCGGGCCGGTCCGCAGCTGCCGCAGAACTCTCCGGAGAATTGGACGATCGCGGCGCGCTCGCCGGGCAGCGGAATCCCGAGGTCGGCCAGGGATGAGTCCTGCTCACCGCGAGACGCTCGGATCCGGCCGTCGTAACGCCGGTGCACGAGTCCGATCCCGACGACGGCCAGCAGCACAGCCGCGAGCGCGACCACACCGACCAAGCCGAGACCCTCCATCGACCGAATAACGATCCTCGGCCCTCGAGGTATTCCCCCAGTTGACCGAAGCCTCAGGCGGGCTGCTCGAGCACGATGTCGCTGCCCTCGGCCACGACTTGCATGCCGTCGCCGACGACCTCGATACCGGTGAACACCAGGCCGAAGGGCAACTCGGGAACGGGCAGCGTGATGTCGATCAGATCCAGCACCGTCTGGGTGACCTCGTCCGGCAGTTCGGCGCCGAACCCTTCGACATCGCTGGCGGACAGCACAACCTCCCGGCCTACCAGAGTGAGCTCGGCAGTGGCCGCGACCGGGAAGTCCTGCCCGAGCACGTTCACCGTCGTCTCCACATGCAGGCCCGAGCCGTCGCGGGTCACGGTCGCACCGCCGAGCTGCTCCCCGATGTAGTCGAACGGGAATATCACGGTGCCCACGACTTTGTCGACCGGCACCCTGTCGACCGACCCGGACAGCACGTCGGAGAGGGGGACCTGCGCGCCCTGCAGTTCGATGTCAGCGGTCGCCCCGGGAGGCAGGCCGAGTGCTTGGACGTCGACCCCGAGATGGACCGAGTCATACCGGCCGGCGAATGCCTGGGTGAGGAACGGGAAGCCACCGATGGAGACGTCAGGTTCGGCTGGCAGCTGCGCCTGTTCCTGAATCGCACTGGCCAGCTGGTTCTCGCTGACCAGGACGAGAACTCGGTCGGCAGCGACCGCGAGCCCGAGCAGCACGAGGACAGCGATCAGCAGGGCACGCATCGACCTATCCGCCTAACCGAGAACTCGGAGGGCCAGGAAATAGCCGACCGGTGCGGTGCCGGCCAACGGGATCAGCGCCTGCAACCACGGCAGGGACCAGCTGAGCTTCCGCCGTTCGGCAGCGATGTAGGAGGCGGCCACGGCGAGCAGGGCCGCGACCAGGCCGAGGATGACCCCCACGATCGCAGCACCGAGTCCCTCGATCAGCCCGACGGCACCCGAGAGCGTGACGGCCGCCGCGATCGCGCTGCCGACGCTGAGGACCAGCGCAGTCAGACCCCGGGGTAGCTCCGGAGTGATCCGCGGCAGGGGCAGCACCAGATCGACGAGATGACCCACCACGACGGCTCCCCCGCTCGCGACGACGATGGCCACATAGACCTCCGAGCCGTCGGTGATCCGGAACAGCAACACCAGCGTGGACATGGCGACCAATGTGACGGCGAGTGTGCTGATTCCGGCGAGCGATGCAGTGGCCAGCCTTCGGGGCGCCGAGCGGGACAGCTGATGCAGGATGCCGGCAAGGAATGCCAAGGCCAGTACGGCGGCGAGCGGCCCGAGATCGGGTTCGGACTGCAGCGCCAGAACGGTGTCGGCAACCACCGCCGTACCTGAACCGATGGCCAGCGAACCGACGTAGCCCCGTGTGCCGGTCGCGCGAGACCAGGCGCCGATCAAGCCGATCTGCATGACCACGACGGTGACCAGTAGTCCGGTCGGGCCGAACTGTCGCGGCACCAGGACCAACGCCGCGGTCGCGACCGCGACCAGCAGCCCGGCAGGGGCGTGGTGGGCGAGCGGGCGGACCTGGATCTGCCGCGCCGAGGTGATCACATCCGCACTCGGCCCGGCTTCACTCACCCGGTGATCGTCTCAGACGCTCACCGGGTGAGTGACCGCCTAGTGGACTGAGGCCTTCGCAACGGCGACGAGAACCCGCGCCCCGATCGGGAGACCGAAGATGTTGGCCACCTGGACGACGATCTCCACCATCCGGACTTCAATCGACGTTGCCGTCTTGATCACCCGGTGCAGATAGAGGGTGCCCACACCCAGCAGGTTGATCGTCGTGTTCGGTGCGATGTCGGCCACGACGAGCGGTGCCCCGGCAACCGTGATGGTGGCAAGCGTCGACCCCTCGTCGTCCAAAGACGTCACACCGTTGGCCCGGTTCGCGTTCGCCACGGATCGGACTCCGGTCACGGTGACCAGACCGTCGAGCAGGTTCACGTTCTGGATCGTGGCGATGGATTGTCCGGTAGCCGTTGTCGCCGTGGTCGAGCCCTGCACGCTGTTTTCGATTGTGCCGCTGTGCAGGACGAGCGGCACGTTGATGCCGCCACCGGTGTTGTCCTTGACGACTGCGTTGGTGCCGGCGCAGGGCATCGTGACGCGGAAGGTCGGGGACGACGAGATCAGCCCGGCTGCCTGGACCTCCGTGCCGTAGGCATATCCACCGAGGAAGCCACCCGAGGGCCTACCCAATGCAGCGGCCGCCTGAGCCACGAGGATGTTGGTGCCGAGCTCGAAGCCCAACAGGTTCTGCGTCGTCACCACGACGTGGATGCCGGTCACGCGCATCGACGACGACACGTCGGTGACGGTCCGCTTCTGCTCGTTGAGCACGACGTAGCCGATGCCGGGCAGGTCAATCCTGGTATTCGGCCTGGGACTCAACAGGATTGGCAGGCCGAGAACGGAGATGGACGTGAACGTCGTGCCGGCTGTGCTGACGCCGTACTTGCTTCCGTCGTGAGTGGCGCTGGCCACTGACTTGAGCGCCGTCGCCTTGACGAGACCCCCGAGCAGGTTGATGGACTCAACGGTTGACGTCGTGGTCGACGCCGTCGGCCCTTCGGTGGTGGCCCCAGTGGACACCGTCGTGCCGGTGCTCAGCAGCCCTGCCACGTTCAGCGAAGCGCTCGAGGCGGTCCGGTCCAGACCGGCCCCGGTCCCGCAGCCGTAGCCGATCCGGGCGGTTTCCCCCGACTCAACCACGCCGCCGGCACTCGTGACCGACGAGCCGAACGCGATTCCCTGGTAGGCGTAGGTCGACGCAGGGGCCGCGGAGGCCGTCGCGGGAGCGAAGGCCAGGGCCATCGAGACCGAGGCGACGAGCAACACCAATTTTCGAGCGAGTGACGACATCAATTCCCCCTGTTAGGCGGCGTGACCAACACCCAGTGCCCATCGCACTCAACCCGCTTCGGGGGGGTCATCGCCGCAACTTCGCGGAAGTATTCCGGGGTTCAAGTACCCAAGGCAACTCCGGGAGCACATAGTTCTGCCGATCAAGATCACGATCCGGCAACGGCGCGCCGATCCGGCAACGACCGGCTGAGATATCCTTTGCGCACAGCAGCCTGCCGGCGCAGTCAGGCCCCCGAAACCGGGAGATGCCGATGCACATCGTTCTGATGACCGATGCCCGCCAGCCGACAACCGAGGTGCTGCCTGCTCTTGGTCTGCTCAACCATCATGTACGCGTCGTACCCGCGCGCCTGGACAGCCTGCTCGGCGAATCCGCCGGCACCGAGGATGTCGTGGTGGTCGACGCTCGCATGGACCTGGCCGGTGCTCGGACCTTGTGCAAGATGCTGTCCTCCACCGGCGTCGCGGCCGCCCTGATGGCAGTCCTCACCGACGGCGGCCTGGTCGCACTGTCCCCGGACTGGGGTTGCGACGACGTGCTGCTGGACACCGCAGGGCCGGCCGAGGTCAACGCGCGACTGCGGTGGGCAGTCGATCGGCGCCTGGCCGGTTCGGTACCAGTCGAGGGCCAGCGCAGCGGCCTGATCGAAGCCGGGGACATCAGCATCGACGAGCACACCTACTCGGCGAAGCTCCGGGGCCGCACGCTCGACCTCACGTACAAGGAGTTCGAGCTGCTGAAATACCTTGCCGGGCATCCCGGTCGCGTCTTCTCGCGGGCTCAGCTGCTGCAAGAGGTGTGGGGGTACGACTACTTCGGCGGCACGCGGACGGTCGACGTCCACGTTCGCCGGCTGCGCGCAAAGCTGGGGGTGGACTTCGAGTCGCTGATCGGCACGGTGCGCAATGTCGGTTACAAGCTCGAAGCCCGCTCCTCGAGCACCGAGCCGAGCGCGCACAGCATCCGGTGACGTCAACGGGGGCAACGGTTTCACGGCTCGGAAAGCTCAGTGCAGCCGAGGCCACCGACGTAGCTCAGCTCATCGACGCCGTGGCGGATGCCGACGGCGTCAGTCCGGTGAACGAGCACGTCCTCCTGCACCTGCGGCATGGCGGTGACGTCGCCTCATCCAACTTCCTGTTGCGTGCTGCCGACGGGACGCTGACCGGCTATGCCCACCTGGACCCGACCGACCCGATCGCGGGACCGGCCGCCGAATTGACGATTCATCCCGACTATCGAGGAATCGGACTCGGCCGGCTGCTTCTGAGCGCGGTCGAGCAGGCAAGCCCGGATGGACGACTCCGACTCTGGGCACACGGTGCACACACCGCCGCCGAAGCGCTCGCAATGCACGCCGGCTACAGCCGCACCCGCGTGCTCTGGCAGATGCGCAAGTCGCTCCTGGCCCACCTACCCGCCCTGGAGATCCCGGATGGGGTGCGGTTCCGCCAGTTCGAGCAAGGCACAGACGAGGCCGCTTGGACTGCCCTGAACAACGCCGCCTTCGCCGACCATCCCGATCAAAGCGG
>CAVYBR010000019.1:0-50887 GCA_963766765.1 uncultured Actinomycetota bacterium | reverse complement strand
TAAAGGCGATCTTTCGCCGCGATTTCGTCAGTTACTTTTCCAATCCGACCGGATACGTATTCATTTGCGTGTTCGTGATGCTGAGCGCGATGGCGGCGTTTTGGCCGCCGGATTTTTTCAGCAATAACCTGGCGAACCTCGATCAGCTCAACCAGTGGATGCCGTTCATTCTGCTGGTGTTCATCCCGGCGATCACGATGAGCATGTGGGCCGAGGAGCGGCGGCAGCACACCGATGAGCTGCTGCTCACGCTGCCGGCGAGCGATACGGATGTCGTGCTGGGCAAGTACTTGGCGAGCGTGGCGATCTACACGGTCGCGCTGCTGTTCTCGATGTTTTCGATTTACCTGGTGTTCATGTACGGGCTCGGTTCGCCCGACACCGGTTTGTTCGTCGGCACGTATGTTGGCTACTGGTTCGTCGGCCTGGCGATGATTGCGATCGGCATGGTGGCGTCGTTTTTGACGAGCAACCTGACGGTCGGCTTTATCCTGGGCATGGTTTTCAACGCGCCGCTGGCCATGTTTGGCGTGGCCGATTGGTGATCAAGAATCCGCAGCTTGCACAATCGCTCAAGCGCTGGAGTGCGCTCGAGCAATTCCGCGACTTCGAGCGGGGCGTCATCAGCCTGAGCGGCATCACCTACTTCGTGATGATTGCGATCGTGATGTTGTACATCAGCATGGTGCTCATCGGCCGCCGGCATTGGAGCGGGCGCGAAGAAGAGAAGTCGATGTGGCTGCATTACACGGCCCGGGCGCTGGGTCTGTTGGCGGTGGCCATCGGTTTGAATCTGTTCCTTGCACATCACAACGTGTGGTGGATGGACATCACGAGCGAACGGCTCAACGATGTTTCGCCGCGGACGGTGGAGCTCATTCGAAAGATTCGCGACAACAAGGATATCAAGACGATCAAGATCGACGCCTATGTCAGCCCGCAGGTGCCGGCCGAGTACGCGCCGCAAAAGCTGAATTTTCTTTCGACGCTGAGCGAGCTCAGTTCGCTGAGCGGCGGCAAGATCAACGTCGATGTGCATGAAGTCGAGAACTTCAGCGAAGAGGCGAGCAACGCGGAGAAGGCGTATGGCATCGAGCCGCGAGAAGTCGTGACGGTTGATCGCGGTGCGCATACGAAGCAGGAAATTTACCTTGGGGCGGCGATTCAGGTCCGGGTTGGATCTGGTTATGATTCCGTTCATCGACAAGGGCATTCCCGTTGAGTACGAGCTGGTTCGCCGTAGGGGACCGTGACCTCGTTCAGTTCGAACAGGTTGTTGTGCTCGAACCCGCCGTGCAGGTTGAGGTCTGAGTCGAAGCTGTTGGCGATCGCCACGTTGCCGCTGGACGACCACTGGAAGGTGAAGTGGCGCAGGTCGCGGGTCCGTGTTGCCGGCGTAAACCGAGTCCCAGACGCGGGAGCCGCGGAAGTATCCGTTGCCGCCCTTGCCCTTGTTCCACGAACCCTCGAGCTTGTTGTCGAGCACCGAGATGTTGGCCCGCGGCCTCGGTGACGATCGGGTGCGACCCGGTCATCTCCGAGCGGACGTTGCGGATCCAGGAGTTGTTGACCCACTTGAGCACGATGCCGTGCATCGCCGCCGCCGGGTCCATGTTGCCGTAGTTGTGCTTGGCGGAATCCTTGTCCAGACCAGGCATCACCTGGGTGAAGGACATGCTCCAGCACCGATGCCGTGACCGGGTCCACGATCGGCGACACCTTGGACGTAAGACTTCGCCGTTCATCGGGTCGGAGCCGTCAGATGTCGAGTTCACCGGCAGGTCGTACTCGAGCGGCTTGTCGATCGTGATCGTCGCCGCGAGCGGGTCACCAGATGTCACCATGAACATCTGCTGTCGCATGTGCAGGTTCTCCAACGGGAATTCCGTCGGCGTCGCCTGCATGCTGTCGTAGAACTTCTTCGAGTTCGCGGCCATCACATTGACCAGGCCGCCGACCTTCAGATTGTCGAACGACGACCCCGCAGCCAGCTGAATAACCTTGTCACCCTTGCGAGCGGCGTAATTTGCATCGCCGGCCTTTCCCTGCAGCAACAACCCGTTCGTCCAGTGGACGTTGACGGTGCCCTCGAACAGGTCCTTGCGATTGGGTGCCGCCGCAGCGAACTGTTCGGCGTACTTCGGCGCGACCGCCCGTGACTGGACCCGGATCATGCCGCGACCCGGCCAAATCCAGCCACCGGTCGCGTCGCCCGACGTCATCGCGTCCAGATCCCAGCGGGTGCCGTCCTTGGTGATCTTGTCGTAGCGCGTGTTGGCATCCGGAGCGAACAGGAGCTGCGTGCCGGTGGTACCCGTCCCAGCGCCGCGCAGCAACATGTAATCGGCGTCGAGGTGCAGTTCCTTGCTCAGATTGATCTTGCCCGCCGGCAGGACGACCTTGGCCATCGAGTCGATCCGGCTCGTGGGCGAGCATTCGGTCCGGACGTGGTCGATGACCGACTGCAGAGCATCGGTGTCGTCCTTGTCGTCGTTCGGGATCACGCCGTAGGTCGTACGGACCGCAGACGAGGTGATGTTGCAGGAGGCATCGGTCCGGTAGTTCGACGGAGCCGGGAGCGGAGTGCCGCCACCGAACCCGGCCTTCGTCCAGTCATAGACCCCGGCGATCGGCGTACGGCGGTTGTCAGCCGTGGCCCACAGGTTCTTGATCGCCGGACCCGGCTCCTCATCGACGGGCGGCGCGACCCGGAACTCGGGCATGTCTCCGACGGTGAAGACAGCCGTGACGTCCTTGGTGGCGCCCGTGCCTGTGTTGACGATCCAACGCGCCTTCAGTTTGTGCTGACCGTTGCTCGTGGTCACCGTGAACTGGTGCGGCGGCGAGGTGCTCTTCCCGATGAAACTGTCGTCCAGCAACCAGGTGACATCACCCGTAACACCGACCGGATTGGACAACACGGCCGTGAACGGTGAGTTCACCTTGCCCGCGTGCAACGGAGTACCACTGGACGAAAGGAACGGGCCGTCCTGAACAGTCGCCGTCGCAACCAACTGCTTGGCCTGCTGGGTGGCCGGATCGGTCCAGGTCGCCTTGACCTGGTGCGAGCCGGCGCTGGTGGTGATGCTCGCCTGGAACGGGGACGACGTGTCCTTGACCACCTGAACGCCGTCCAGGAAGAACGTGACGCCACCTGAGATCGAGGTGGGAACGCCCGCGAGATCAATGCTGAACGGGGAGTTGACGGTCGCGCCCTGCAGCGGAGAACCACCAGACATCAGCGTTGGCTCAGCCGGAGCGGAACCCACGGTGAAGTTGGAGAACGTCTCCGCCGTCGCACCCGTTGTCGGGTTGACGACCCATCGCGCTTTCAGCTTGTGCGCACCAGGCGTGTAGGTCTTGCTGAACGAGTGCGGTGGTGTAGGTGTCTTCGCCGCGAACTTGTCGTCCACCAGCCAGGTCACCTCACCGGTAGCGGCCGGCGCGTCGGTGAGGTCGGCTGTGAAGGTCGCCGGCTGAGTCGACCCCGCCAGAGGTACCCCCGCAACGGTCAACGTCGGGGTACCAGCTGCCGCCGCCGTAGGCGTGACCTTCACCAACGTGGCCAGTACCAACAACGCAGTAAGCAGCATCGCCAGTACCTGGTAAGGCATGCGGGAACGCAAATGACCCATCACGAAGATCCCCCTTGTAGACAAGCCCGATCAGCACCCCCGAGGCGCACCGTCCAACCATCGACGGCCGGGTAAGCCTGAGGTCCAGACGCTCCTCAGGACAAGAGGGATCTCACCGAATCCTCAAAGTTGCAGCAACATGCAACGCCTCTCGTGAACAGGACACGTCAAGGCGACAACGAACTCCCCAACTACATCGACTTCCGCGCCGCGTAGAGCTAATGGGACTTGCCCAGGGACCGGGCCGGCTATGGCGCTCCCAGTCCGCGAAGGCGGGAGCAGCCATACCCAACGGCAGCCATCGCCGCCGCAGACTCTGATGTACGCGGCGGGGCTGCACCACCGCAGCGCTGAGCGCGATGCGTCCGATGCCTAGCTCCGGGAGTGACTGAGACACGCTGGACTTCAGCCGGCTCCTCTAGGACCGAGTCTGGCCATACTCTTCGCTGTTGGTCGTTACCCACTGGTCGCAGGCACGCTTTCGTTCGAGCGAGAGCAGAATTCGGCTAGAAGTGACGGAACAACGTGATAAAGGCCGTGAGAACCGAAGCGATCTGCGCTGCGATGGCTAACCGTTGGAGCAGATCGGTTCGGTTCGTCCCTTTCAGAACCATTTGCGCTGGCTGCCCGCCCACCCCCACACTTCCCCAGATTCGTACGGTCGAAATGGATGTGGGGAGTGACTCGGTCGAGGTCATTCTTCGTGCTCCGGACGGTGCAGCGTTCTGGTGCAGCCTGAGCGGGAGTTCCACTCTCGGAGGCGGCGGAGTGCGGTGTCGAGCTCGCGGTGGAACGTGATGGGGTCGGATGGGGCGGAGTCGGCCTCGAAGCAGCCTTCCCAGAGGGTTCGGAGGGCGGAGAGTTCCTCGAGCAGAGGGCCGTGTTGGCTCCAGCAGGCGGGGATCGTCTTGTAGTCGAGTTGGTAGCGGGTGGCCGCCCAATCGACCCACTCGGTGAGGCGGTCGGTCTCGACCAGGGCGGTGTGTGTGTCCGAGTCCCTTCCAGCAGACGACGCGCGGTTCGGTCGCGAGCTCGGAGAGGAGGGCGTCGTCGAAGGTCATCGGGCGTGTGACTCCACGCTTCGTTGGATCTCGACGCTGTCTGGTCGGCGGGTCCAGGGCCGCAGGTTCAGGAGGATCGGTGGTGCTGTGCGGGCTAGGAGGACTCCGGTGCCGAAGGGGAGCGTGCGTAGTACGTCTGGGGGCAGGATTGGCATGCGTCGGGTGCTGGTGCTCCAGGTTCGGCCGCCGTCGGTGCCGCGGCTCCAGTTGCGGACTTCGTCGTCTCGGTCACCGCAGACGGCCGAGAGGTCTTGGAGGTCTCGGGGTTGGGCTGAGCCGCCGAGGATGAGGCGGAGGGTGGCGGCGTCCCACATGGCTGCGGCGGCTTGTTCTCCCCAGCGGTCGCGGGCTTGGGCTAGGGACTGGATAACAACGAGGGTGGAGATGCCGGAGCCGCCGCCGTCGGCCATCAGGGAGGGCAGTGACGGGACGGCGCAGAGGTTGGCGATCTCGTCGAGGATCATGGACAGCGGTGGCTCCATGCGGCCGCCGGGCTTGTGGGCGGCGATTTGGCGGGCGGTTTCGGTGATGTCTTCCAGGAGAGCGGCGATGAAGGCCGAGGTGGCGCTTGCGCCGACTCCGGTGCCGAGTAGGTAGATGGTGCCGCGGGCTTCGAGGAAGGTCTTGGGGTCGAGGCCGGCGCCTGGTGGTGGGTCGAAAGCTCGTCGTACTGCGGGATCGGCGAGAGCAGAGAGGGCCGATCGGACGCCGGCCCAGATGGCGTCACGGGTGCGGCCGTCCATGCGGACGATGCCGTCGAGTGTGTCTCCCCAGCCGTCGGCGGACAGGTCGGAGTGGTTGAGGATGGTGACGGCTTCGATGGCGGAGGCCGGCTCGAGTCCCAGCGGTAGAGGCGGTCGATTCCGGTGTTGTCGATGGCGGCGGCGTGTAGGAGTCCGCGGAGAGCCATCTCTGTTTGGCCGTGCCAGAAGGCGCCATCAGTGACGCCGCCCTTGGTGAAGCCGGCGCCCGCTGCGAGACCTGCTGCGCGGACGATGGCGGTAGTGGGGTCCTCGCAGCCGCGGACGGGCGACCAACGGATGCCTTCGACCTTGCCGAGCCCTTGTGGGTCGAAGACTGCGACGGGGCCTTTCGCTCGGCGTAGAGCAGCTGTGGCTGCGAGATTGTCTGGTCGGGTCGAGGTGGTGACGACGGCGCCGGGCGCATCGAGGATGGCGTTGATGACGTGGTGCAGGCCTTTGCCTGATCTGGGCGGTCCGACGACGATTAGCGAGTCTTCGGTCGACGCCCAACACTCGCGGCCGTGGGAGTGGCCCAGAAGGGTGCCGACATCTTGGGGTTGGGGGTTCTTGACGGCCGGGCGGGCATTTCGGCCTCGTCGAAGGATCTGTCTACGACCGACCGCGTGTTCCACGTCGGCTCGGGTGGCAAGACCAGGGCGGTGGGCGAGGGATCCAGCACGGCCACGTGTGCTGGCCCGATGATGCAGGCGGATCCGGGACGCTGCGCCGAGCACTCCCGCTGGCGCCGCGAGAAGCACTGTTATGACTGCCCAGTAGGCGAATGCTCCGAAGGCGCCAGGGCACTCGAAGGCGCGGGAGGGGTGGCTTGGTTCGCTCAGAACCTGGAGGCTGGCGACCCACGGAGTACTGACCCACTTCCCCGTCGCCGCCAGACTGCACAGTCCGCCGGCGATCTGCAGCAGCACCGCGGCCGTGGCAAGTGCAGCGAGGCAGGCGATGAAGAAGTCGGTGTTGTCGTTGCCGAAGGCGTGTTTCTTGTTCAGGACGATCACATCCGCGCGTCGGTGTCGAAGAGCGCGACTTCGCGGGCATGGCGTACGAGTTGTACGACGAAGGAGCGGTCAGGCAAGCGCCACAGCGCCCGACCCTTCGGGAGTTTGGCGATGGTCGAGATTTCGACGTCGGTCAAACCGAGCAGGCTCGCAGTGCGCGCCAGCTGGTCGGGCTCCTGGCGAAGCATGATCCGGGTAGAGCAGTCGGCCAGAAGCCCTTCGGCCAGGGCGCGCGCTTCGGAACCCAGGTCGCCGACCGCAGCCAAATCGGAGAGGCGGTGGATGATCAGGACGTTCGAGACTCCCCATGCGCGCGACAGCTTCCACTGTTCCTGCATGCGTCGGAGCAACGCGGGATCACGCATCACGCGCCAGCCTTCGTCGTAAACGATGAAGCGTTGCCCGCCGGCGGGGTCGGCGACGGCGGCTTCCATCCAGGAGGAGGCGCAGGCGAGGGCAAGCCGCAGGGCGTGGTCGTTGCCGCCGGAGCCGATTCGGGACGAGTCAAGCGTGACCATCGGAAGCGTGGCGTCGAACTCTGTCGTCGAGGGACCGTCGAACATTCCCGACAGATCGCCATGGACGAGACGCCTGATGGCATGGGCGGCCTCGCGGCCGTCCTCGAGCACGGATCTGCCCTGGAGTCCTACCCGACGTACCTGGTCTGGGTCGGGTTCGAAGAGAGAAGCGACGACGTCCGGGATCGTCGGTACTGGACGGCGGGCGCATGCAGTCTCCAAGGCGAGATCGAGTGATGTGTGTTCGGTTGCGGTCATCGGCCGGCCGAGGGTCGACTCGGCGAGGGTTCCGAGAAGGGCCCGGCGTCGGGACCAGACGATCTTCTGCCACTCGTCCGGGAGTACAGCAGCCGGCCGGGTACCCGCGTCTAGGGGATTGAGGCGCGTCGGCAAGCCGGGCCCGAGCTGGATCGCCACTCCCCCGACGGCCTCTGCGACAGCAGTCCACTCGCCCTTGGGGTCGCACGGAACGTAGGCGCGATGGCCCAACGCGATGGAGCGGGTGATGAACGCCTTGGCAGTCGACGACTTGCCGCTGCCGATGACGCCTGCCAGGAGCAGATTTGGGTTGGTGAGGACCTTGGCCTGGTACAGCACCCAGGGGTCGTAGACGAAGGATCCGCCGCTGAACACGTCGGACCCGATGTAGGTGCCGTCAGCACCTAGTCCGCCTTCGGCCAGGAAGGGATATGCAACGCGGAGAATCCTGGTCGTGGCTCGGTGGGTGTCGACGAGGAGGGGCAAGAGATGTCGAGCGTCGTACTGGGTGCCCGGCGCCCTGCGAGCCGGGCCGAAGTCGTCGTCGTGATCCTCCCGACGGCGAGCTGCGATCCCCGGTTCAGCACGGAGGACATCGATGGCCTTACGGCTCACGCGCCGGGTCTTCCGATCCCACCCAGTTGGTTCGTAGAGGGCGACTTCTCGTCTCTGTGCGGTCATCGCAGTCCACTCCCGAAGGGCAGTGTCGCCGCCAGAAATCCGTCGAGCTGCTGGCCAACCAACCGGCGTAGATCAATGAATGCGCGAGCCGCGGCGATCTCGATCTCAGTACAGGCTTCGTCCAACTTCCCTTCGTCGTCTGCCGAAACTGCGAGCAGGCCGATCCAGCGCACGTCCCCGTGGCCCGCTGCCAGGTCCTTCTCCCGTTCGGCGACATCGGCGTCGAGCTGGCGATCTTCCTCGGTCTCTAGCCTGCCGACCTTGGAGCGAGTGGCCCGCTCGGTGATCCGATCTACCTGGTGTCGTCGAGCGTCGCGGAGTGCTTTGGCGACGGGGATGGGCTGAAGGACGAGTGAGAAGGTACGGCGTACGCCTGGCTTCAGCAGGAGCGGACTGAGGAAGGTTGGTGTCGTCCTGACCCGCGGCCACTCCGTCACGATGTAGACCCGATGCATGGAGGAGTCGGTGCGGAGGTGGTCCCACCCTGAATCGATGGCGAGGGGCCCTGCACCGGAGGGATCGAGTGCTTCCATGCTGGGGATGGTTCGAGTAGCGGCCGGGTCGAAGGCGACGCGGAGACTCATGGCGAGCTCCGGCGCGTTCAGCCAGCATCCGGCGACTCCGGCAGCCGCCAGCGCCATCTGGAAGCCGCGAGCCTCGGCCTGCAGAACGATCATTGCCCCTGCAGTCCCGCCGCCGTGCTTACGGATCTCCTTCGAGACGGCGTCTAGGTTGAGAGAGAACGCGAAGAGCGTTTCGTGTCTGGCTGCGGCCGGGGCAGCGTGCTGCAGCAGATCCTGATAGATCGCGCCAGCTGGCTGGCTCGGGTCGAGCTTCCGACGCTGTGCCCACAGGCTCAGACCGTCGCCTGGGTCAGGGAGGGTGCGTTCGAGGATCTGCGCACGCACGATTCGGTTGCTTTGGCAGAGTCCGGCAAGCATTTGTCCGTACGCCGTGACTCGGCGATCCTGCTCGTCGGAGTTCTGCAGCAGATGGGCGGGTCCTTCGATCCGGGCAACAGCGGTCAAGCGCCGGCGCCGCGGATCGTGAACTGCGGCGATCGTGCCTGCGGAGTCGAGGATGCGCAGCACACTCTCATTCCCGGGCAGGTGAAGCGATCCATGCGGAGTCGGGCGGACGAAGGAGGCGCGGTACGCGTGCTGCTTCCGAGCGATCCGCAGTACATGCACGGCTCGAAGGAGCAGCCAGCGGTAGGACGGCAGGTCCTCGACGCGCGTCAACGCGACCGTGGCGCAGGTGACCGAGATGGTCAGGCCAGTCAGGCGCACAACGCCGCCTACGTTGCTGATGACGGATACGACCAGGAGAACCACAGCGGTCGCGAGCAGCGTGACCTGGATCGGTCGCAGACCTAGAAGGACTGCATTGCGTTCGGGCCGAGGAAAACGGGTCGCCATTGAACTGCTAGTCATCCGCGATCACCTCCTCCCCCATCGGTGGCCGCCCCGCCGCCCGTTGCCCCCTGCCCTGGCCCTTGGGAGCCGTTAGGACCTTCGGCGCCATCTGAGCCTTTGCCGACCGAGGTACCGAGGTAGCGTTCCGATCTCTCTTGCAGATCGCCGACTCTCTCCCCTGCCACCGCTGCACCAGCAGCGCCTTGCCGTGCGGAGTCGTCTGATGTTGGTTCGCTGGACGTTCCCGAATCCTCACTGTCCTTGGACGCCGAGGCATCGGCTTCTGCGCGGTCGATGATCACTTCGTCGTCATCCGTGTCGCCGGAATCCTCTCCGACGACGGGAGACTCGTCTTCGCCGCTTGAGCCTCCGAAGTGGTCTGCGGCCCATTGCTGGACCTTTCCGACTTCCTCCTTCGCCGCTGCCGCGCCGAGGGAGCTCTGCTGCATTGCACGAGTCGCGGCGTGGCCCTGGTCGCCTGCCCAATGAATAAAGGAGAAGGTCGCGGTCGGCGTAAAGGCCGCCATCGCGACCAGCAGTACTCCAGCTAGGAACGTACCGAGATTGGCCGCGTTGCTTCCCTGGTCGGAGGCGCCGGTGGCCGAGAGGCCGAGCGTGAAGATGACGGCCATGGCGACCTTCGAGAACAGCAGTGCACCGACGACTTCTAGCCATCGGCGCAACCAGTGCCGGGTGGAGGACCAAGTCCAGCTTGCCAGCGCGATGGGTGCGAAGACCACGAAGGCGACGAGTGCGACCTCACGGATCAGGAGGACGAAGTAGAAGGCGTACAGCGCGAGAAGAGCCAGCAGAACGGCGATCAGGAGGAACCCACCGAGGGTCCCCGCGGTGAGCAGGGCGTTGATGTCCACCAGGCGCTTCATGCCATCGGCGGAGGCTGTGTTACCCATGATGGCGACGGAGATGTCGTCTGCGATAACCCCGCATGAGCTGATCACGGCGACCGCGAGCGGGACACCGGCAGTACCGATGACCGCGCCCGTCAGAGCGCGCCCGAGCCTGGCCGGCTCTCGGTGGATGACGGCCGTCATGCATTGCAGAACAAAGAGGGCAACGAGGATCGGCAGCGAGACAGTGGTCATGAGATCGAGGTTCGAGCGCCACCAGTTCTCATCGAACCGTGGAGTCGTGCTGGTGCTGAAACTGCTGAACACTGTGGCTACAAGGTCTCCCAAGCCGCTGGCTGTCCATCTCAGGAACGACTCCCAAGCCGAGTTCGCCGAAGCACCGACTACATCGGACACGATACAGTTCGTGGGGTTGACGAGACAGTCGGACCAGCTCATTTTGTGTGTCTCCTCAGTTGATGCTGATGCCGCTGGCGAAGCGGATGATGGCGTTGGCCGAGCCGATCAAGATGGCTGCGCCGCCGGCCACGAGGCAGCCGGTCTTGCCGCGTCCGGCGTGGTGGGCGTTGCTGTTGAGGCTGCCTATCGCCCAGGCCGCTGCCGAGATGGCGAATCCGGCGACGCAGACCACCAGGCCGAAGGTGAGCAATGCGCCGACCATCTGCTTCAGGGCCGGCAGGCCTGGCAAGCCATTGGAGTTGGGGCTGACGCCTGGGTCCTGGGTGGCGAGGGCCACGAGGAGGTCGTTTCGCTTGCAGGCAAAGAGGGGGTACATCATCGAGCCCTTCTCCGGCGATCGAGACGCCGAATCGGTTTGTTATGCCGGGGGTGCGGCGTAGATGGGCGGCGCCCAGCCGAGGTAGGTCGCGTTCCACTCCGCCTCGATGGCGGAGAAGTCGACGATGTAGACGCCGCCATCACCGGGGTATTGATCGTGGATGTCGTTGGAGACGATTCGATCGCCGCCGACGTACACGGCGACATGGCCGTACGGACCGCCTGTGTCCCAGAAGACGAGCGCCCCAAGTGGTGGTTGACGATCTAGGTGTGCGTTGCTGGTAGCAACCATGTGGGACCACTGCTCAGCTGCTGACAGGTAGCCGGCGCGTGGGTGGCCCCAGATGGTGGCGGCCAGGCGGGCGCACAGCTGGTAGTAGCCGTGTTGACCCACCATGCTCATCGCTCTTGCGACTGCCGCTTGAGCGCCGGGCAGTTCGCTGACGTCGCCTGCGTTCGAAGGCGAGCCGCATGTGGCTGGGCCTACTGCGCCGGCGAGCTCGGCTGCATGTTCGTAGTTGGACTTGTAGTTGCGGCCATCGCTGAAGGCCGAGCGCTGGACGGCCTGAGCGGCTTTCCACGGCTCCAGTGCCATCCAGGCGGGCACCTTGAGCAGAGCCGCGTAGAACAGACCCGACGCTCCTCGGGGGTCCATGCGTACGTCGAGCGGTCCCCAACCATTGCGTTGCTGGAACAGTCCCCTGGAGTCAGGTCCGGCCTTGTCGCCATGGCTCAGGTTCCGCAGCGAGGACTCCGTCAAGGTGGTCATCACCGCGATCACTTTCCCCTCGTGGCCAACCTGCAACTTGTCTCCAGTGGCGAGCACGAGCGCGAGGTTGGAACGCTGCTCCGCGTCGAGACTCACGTGTACTCCCTCAGATGCCGTCGCGCATCCACCCTCGACTGCCTTAGCTGAGGCGATCGGTGGAATCAGCGCCGCTCCGAGAGCGAGCAATGCGCCGGCCGCCGCGACCTGGAGGATCACACCGGGTCCTCCGTTGTTGCCGACCAGAAGCGACATTGCGGCGTACACAGGACGGAGACCGTCACTGAACGCCTCGCCTCACGCTCCTGGCCATCGATGACGTTCGTCTGCCGGCCCCGGATCACGAATCCATGCCAGCCAGCCGGAGTTCGGGGATCATTAGTGAGGCGGAGCAACTCCGGCGAAGTCTCCGCGGTCACCTCGCTGACGGTGGCGCTTGCCCCATGCAGCCCCAGCTGCTCCCACTGGGAGATGTACGGCAGCATGTTGGCCGCGACCTGTGACGTTCCCCGATCCATCGGGTCTGCGAAGACCTTCACGGCATCGACCCAGTCGGAGTACCCGTGCCGGTTGGTGTCGTAGGTCCAGATAGCAGTGGCGTAGGCGCTCGCGTAGGCCTTTGGATCCGTCGTCACCGGGCGACGCCACCCGTCGAGCTGTGCGGGATCGTCGTCACCGCCCTCGACGGCATCACCTGTCGTCGGCTGTTCCTTGTTCTCCGGGGCATCCTGCCACCTGGCGATGGTCACGCCGACGAGCGTGGCCAGTACGAGGACGGCGATCGCCACGATCGCTGCTTTGGAACGCAGAATTCCTGCCATATCAGCTTTTCCCTCCAGATCGGGGTGCCAGTCGCCTCTGGAGCGATGCCTCGATGGGCGCCGGAATGATCCAGAGGGCGCGCAGGACACGCAGGTACAGGCGTGCCTGCCAGCGGTAGTACCGGAAGAGCCAGAAAGTGCGACGGGGCTTGCTGTTAGACGTCATGTCGGACTCAACGGCTGACTGCGGGCCGGCTTGCAGCGACCGGTCAGGCAGTTCGTGCAAGTCCGGGGCCGGCCGCGTCGGCTGGAGCGATTGATCGAGAGGCCTCGGCGGTGCCGGTTCGGCCACCGATGAATGACGTATCCAGACCGGCCGCGGCGGCAAGCCAGCGTCGGACCACAGCATCCTGGAAGACGAGCGATGGGGATTGGCCCGAGGCGAGGCGTGCGATCGCGGATGGATTTGCTGCACCGCCGCGAAGAAGCCAGGCCAAACCCTCTGACTGACTCCGCGGGACGCCCTCGGCTAGAAGCCGGCCGCGGATCGCCGACCGCTCGAAGCGGGGCCCTTCGCTGGCCACGATCATCAGCTGGCGCGCGATCCGATCCGGCAGGCCCGTTCGTGTGAGCTCAGCGCTGAGGCACTCAAGAAGCGGACCCAGTTCATGATGTGTCGTCTCGTCCGATCGTTCGGGAGGCTGGTGGCTCAGCGGGTGACGCTGTCGCCTGAGGGAATCTGCTCTGACTGCGTCCGCCAGTCGCCACCGAACGACATTCGCGAGATAGCCCCATGAGATCTGCCCAGAGCCCCGGCGGCTGAGCTTGCGGCACCGCTCCCAGGCGATCACACGAGCGAGCTGGGCCGCCTCATCGCCGCCCAGGGCAGACCTTGCCCGGCTCGGAAGGAACGCGATGATCCGCTCCTCGATTCCCTGCGCGAGCCGCTCCGACGGCACCGGCGCCCAGTTGGTCCTTGCAACTTCGACGAGCAGCTCGTCCAGTTCCACAGTCATCCTTCGCTCCCTCGCATCCACGACCCGGTGAGTTGTGAGAGCAAATTTGGTGCGCTGCGCAAGCAGAAAGAACCGGGACTTTCATCTCCAGGACTCCTGGAACGGCCTCACAGACCAAGGCTCAGAGCGGGCGGATCACTTCCCGGCGCAAGTCCTGAAGCCAACGCAGGCCGAGACCTGGTTGGCGCCTTCCCGACGGACGCGAGCACCTCTCGCGACACCGTGCTCGCATCCAGCGAGAGCATCCTCGAAAGCCGAACCACTTCATCAGCAACGAGCGTCGAAGGAAGCCGCGAAACGAAGGGAGCAACCGCCCGCAACGCTCCAACCCTGCCGCTGAGGTGATCGAGCACCTTCGTCCATCGTCCAAGCTCAAGCTCGATCGCCAAGCTTGCAAGCGGCCTCGTGTCATCCAGCTGAGCGTGCAAACGACTAGGCCCATTGCCAGACCTGAACAACGCCGAGGGATCCTCCCCATCTGGAAGGTCAGCCACAAGAACATGCCTGAAGCTGTTCTGCAACGCACCCAACCTCCGCACGGCAGCAACCCGACCGCTGGCGTCTCCATCGAGCGCGACGATCACGGTGTCGGAGAACGAGAAGTGACGGATCATCGCGATCTGCTGAGCCGACAGGCTGGTACCACCGAGCCCAATTCCCACCCACGGAGAGATCGTCCTCGAGCAGCTGCTGACCGCATGCGCATCGAAAGGACCTTCGGTCAGAACCGGCACTGCTCCAATGGCGAGGACCTGATGCTGTTCCGCCAGCCCGTATAGCGACGCAGCCTTCTGGTAGATCTGAGTCGTCGACGTGTTCAGATGCTTCGCCGGACCACCTCGACCGCGACTCACGAACCCAACAGGCTCCAGATCACCGTTGTAGACCGGGAACATGATCCGATCCCGAAACCGATCAATCAGATACCCGTCGCGGGTAGCAACAGCGAGCCCTGATGCGATCATCGTCCGATCGTCGAACCCGTTGCTACGCAAGTGATCGACCAGGTGGGCCCACGCATCTGGCGCATAGCCGACGTTCCAGCCGGAGCCTCCATCAAGTAGATGCGTCATCCGGCGCGACCGGAGATGCCGCGCCGCCCAACCGCTCGGCCTCAGCAGGAGATCAGCACGGTAGAACTTGATCGCAACCCGGTGGGCTGCTATCAGCCGCTCCGTGTCCTTTGAATCATCTCGAACCATTTGGATGCTCCAAGCAGTCATCCCAGCCGCCTCTCGGCCAGTGGACTAGTTGCTGTGAACATCCCGCTCGAAGATCAGCAGCGGAACCAGGAGCAGAAGATCAAGGACTCCTGGACCTCGTCAGAGGCTCGCCCTGACTCGTGACTGCAGCCCGAACGGCTGCCTGGCCACGGCTCCGAGATCATTGTGGTGTCTCGAGGATCTTCGTTTGGGTTGGGATCTATGCAACCGGAGATCCGGATCCGCCGCGAAGACGTTCGATGCTTGGGCCTTGACGCCGCCACTCCGCTACTGCGCTGGGTCGGAGAGCAGGACTCTGGCCACCTCTGACCGCGATCCCCGCCTCGAACTTCTGCGCGAGCTCCCGCAGGCGCTCGGCTCCGCGTGCGGGCCATCCATTGGCCAATGCCCAGGCGTAGATCGGTTCGGGCGGCAACCGGTATCCGCCCTTCCGCAGCAGGCGGAGAACCCCGATCGCGTCGCGCTTGTCCATGCTGCCGGCAAGGTTATTCGCGTGATTGACGACCAGAGTCAGATGCTTCAAGCCCTCGATAACTACGGGGTCGAGCTCGGGGATCGCTACGTCGGTGTGTGCGGCTGAGCCAAGGCGCTCAGGGGCTACGGCCGCCGCCCAGGCGTCAACCGCACCCGCGTCCCACGGGACAACAACGAGTGCATGCGTCCGATGATCATCGGCGATCTCGCCGAGTTTGTCGCGGGACGGCCAAGCGGCCAATACCGGACCACCGGACCAGGCACCGCCTGATTTCCAAGTTCCGGTCACGACACCCGGAGTTTTCGCGAATCTTCCGAGGATTCGGTTGTCCCGAACGTTGGCTACACCTGGTGCGAAGATGTACACCGTGCCGCCGAGTACCTCCCCTTGGGCGAGAACCCAGCCGATCGCGTCGAGCAGGCCCTGCTCCCCATGCTCCGGCCCGCCGGCCAACGCGGCTGGGTAGTCGCGTCCGTTCTGCTCGAACATGTCAGTCCGCCCAACTGGTACGGAGCAAGTCATCGCGGACCGACTCCATCTGGTGACGAAGAACCTCGGCCAACTCGCCGGCATCGGCTGACTCATCGGTGATCGTCGGATACGCCTGTCCCTCAGCGACCGGCCGATTCAGTCCCAGCGAATCGTCGATTGCCTGCTCCAACTTCGTCGCCTCCACGTAGCGCTCAGACAGCCGACCAAGAAACCTCTCCTTGGTCTCGTCAGCACGGCGGGACACGACCGGCCACGCATCTCGCAGATGCATTGCGCGCCAGTCCTGCGGAGTTCCTGACCAATCGGACGGCTGGCGTTCGCCACACCCGCAAAAGGCGGGCCGCGAGGTCGCGTGACCGATCTGGTGACCGGTCACTGTCGTGAAGAGGTCGACAGCCCGAGGTGGGACCCCGCCGACAAGTTCCAGATCACCAAGCTTCATGCCACAAGGCTAGGACGTCCCTCCGACAGTTCCGGGAGGAGAAGAAACCTTCCGCCGGGGCCGTGGCGGATCCGGCACCAGCTGCCGCCGTTGAGTCAGTTGGTGGCGAACTGCTCGCGGCCGAGGACCTGGAGGAGCGCCAGTTTCTCCGCGGCTTCGGTCCTTGGGGCGGCGGTGAGGACCAGGAGGACCTGAGACTGGTCTTCGGTGAGCAGGGCCTGGCAGTCGAGTTCGATCTCGCCGACTTCTGGGTGGAGCAAGATCTTGTGGTCTTCGAACCGTTGCGCGACCTCGTGACGGGCCCACAGCTCGGAGAACTCCGGGCTCTGCTTGAGCAGCGCTCGCACCAGCTGCCCTGCGCGTGAGTCGGATCCACTCACGCCGTACGCCAGGCGCAGGCTCGCGACATGGGCGCGTCCCTGCCGCTCCTGGTCCGCGGGCAGGTAGACGGTCCGCTCGGCCGGATCGGTGAACCAGCGGTAGATGCCTGAGCGGGCCAGACCGGTGAAGCGGGTGTGATCGCCGTACAGGGCGGTCGCGAGGTCGTTCTGCACTAGCGTTTCGGCGAGGCTCGAGATCACCATTGCCGGTGTGTCCTCGAGCCGGTCGAGCACGCGTTGCAGGGCCGGCGCAACGTGGGTGTCGAGGGCCAACCGGTTCGGCGCGTTGTGGCCCGCGAGCCGGTAGAGATGGTCGCGCTCGGCGACCGTCAGCCGTAGCGCCCGGGCGAGCGCGGCGAGCATCTGCTCGGACGGCTGCGGGCCGCGCCCCTGCTCGAGCCGGGTGTAGTAATCGGCCGACATGCCGGTGAGCTCAGCGACCTCACCGCGGCGCAACCCGGCGACCCGCCGTCGGGCCCCGGTCCGCAGTCCGACGTCCTCGGGCCGCAACTCCTCGCGCCGGTGTCGGAGGAAGTCGGCTAACTGTTGGCGATCCATATCTCCATGATGCCTGCGGCCGGCTGCGGGAGGGAGGGACCACTGATCCCACGACAACTGGTCCTCTCGTGCGCCCGGCCCCCGCGGAGCATCGTCGGTGGTGACCACCCCAACGGTGCGACCGACCAAAAGAGGAACAACTTTCATGGACATGTCCGGCAACACCATTTTCATCCCCGGCGCTACCTCCGGGATCGGCCTTGCGCTCGCACAAAGCTTCCAGGAGGCCGGCAACACCGTGATCATCGGCGGCCGCCGGACCGAGGTGCTCGAGCGGCTCGCCGCCGAGCACGGTTTCGACACCGTCCCGATCGACATCACCGACCCCGACTCGATCCTGACCGCCCGGGACCAGGTCCTGAGCGCGCACCCAGACCTGAACGTCGTTATCGCGATGGCCGGCGTCATGATCGCCGAGGACGTCACCAAGCCCGGCTTTGTTGCCGACGCCGAGCGCACCGTCAGCACCAACGTGCTCGGCCCGATCCGGCTCCTCGCCGCGTTCACCGAGCACCTGCAGTCACGACCGGCTGCGACCCTCATGACGATCTCGTCCGGGCTCGCCCACACGCCACTGCGAATCACGCCGTCGTACAACGGCTCGAAGGCTTTCATCCACCTGTTCACCGAGTCGATCCGGCTGCAGTTCGCCGGCACCTCGGTACAGGTCATCGAACTCACCCCGCCGGCGGTGCGGACCGAGCTGATGCCCGGCGGGTCGCAAATGGAGGCGTTCTACCCGCTCGAGGACTACATCGACGACACGTTGAAGCTGCTGGCCGAGCAGCCGGACGCCACCGAGATCATCATCGAGCGGGTCAAGCCGCTGCGGTTCTCGGAGGTGTATGGGAAGTACGAGCAGACCGTCCAGTTGGTCAACTCCCACTGACCGCTCGCCGGTCCTGAAGGGAGGTCTCATGACATCCGTCGTACTCGTCACCGGCGCCGCGACCGGTATCGGGAACCTGACCGCGCGGGCTCTCGCGGCGGCAGGCCACACCGTCTACGCGAGCATGCGCGATCCCGAAGGCCACAACATCGGGCACGCGACCGAGCTCCTCGAGCACGGGCGTGAGCAGGGGCACGATCTGCGGGTCGTACCGCTCGACGTCCAGTCCGACGAGTCGGCCGAGGCTGCGGTCGCCACCGTGCTCGCCGAGAGCGAACAGCTCGACGTCGTCGTGCACAACGCCGGGCACCTCTATATCGGGTATGTCGAGGCGTTCACGCCGGAGGACATCGCACGCGTGATCGACATCAACGCCATCGGTATCCAGCGGGTCAACCGGGCTGTCCTGCCGCACTTGCGCGAGCGCGGTACCGGCACGTTGGTCTACGTCGGCAGCACCACGTCGGTCGTCGTTCCTCCGTTCCTCGGCCCGTACGTCGCGTCGAAGGTCGCCGCCGACGCGCTCGCGCAGGTCACGGCGTACGAGGTGGGTCGACTCGGCATCGAGACCACCATCGTCATGCCGGGCCCGTTCACCCAGGGCACCGAGCACTACCCGAACGCGAGTCACGCCTCCGACGCCGAGCGCACGAAGGCCTACGCCGCGCTCGACCCACTCGTGGCCCGCAACGAGGCGGGCACCGAGGCGCTCTTTCCGCCCGGTGTGGACGCGCATCCCCGCGCTGTCGCCGACGAGATCGTCCGAGTGCTGGCGCTGCCCTTCGGGACCCGGCCGTTCCGGACCGTCGTCGACTTCACCGACGCCGGCGTCGAGGAGGCCAACGAGATGCTCCTCCGAACCCAGGAGAAGTTCCTCACCCGGATGGGCTTCGGCGAGTTGATGAGCGTCGAACTGCCGCCGGCGTGATGCCAGTTTGACCATGACCTAGGCGCACGACTTGACCGGGTCGACCTACGCAGTCGGCCTGGTCGAGTCATGTCCGGAGCGGCCCCGCAGCGCTCCACCATCAGCAGGCGAGTTCTTGACGCTCGAAGATCGAACTGAGAGAGTCCCGTTTACCAGGTCAGATGACCTGTTAAACAGGACGCCGTCGAGAGGTGCTGCGCGATGGAACAACTAACAGGTGCCGACGAAGCAATAGAGGAAGTCGAACTGCTGCGCCAGCTGGTGGTGGCGAATCGCCTTCTGGCACTGCACAAGATCGTGGACAGCTGGGGCCACGTCAGCGTGCGTTCCCAGGAACGTCCCGACCGCTTCTTCCTGGCCCGTTCCCTCGCGCCAGCACAGGTCACTGGTGGCGACCTGCTCGAGCTGGAGGTCGCCAGCGGTGAGGTTGTCGGCGATGGAGGCAGCTACCTCGAGCGGCACATCCACGCGGGGATCTACCGCGCCCGACCCGACGTCCAGGCCGTGGTACACAACCACGCGGCCCCACTCATCCCCTTCGGAGTCACCTCGGTCCCACTCCGACCCGTGGCGCACGTCGCGGGCTTCCTCGGTGCGGGCGCTCCCGTCTTCGACATCCGCACCACGACAGGCTCCGAGACATCGATGCTCGTCGACAACCCGGGTCTGGGTGACCTCCTCGCCGGATCGCTCCTCAGCGCCCCGGTCGTACTCATGCGCGGCCACGGCGCCACCGTCGTCGGCAGCTCGCTAAAGCAGGCGCTGTACCGGTCCGTGTACGCCGTGCAGAACGCCGTCATGCAGACCGAGGCCATGCGCCTCGGCGACGTCAACTTCCTCTCCGAAGGGGAATGCCGCCAGGCCGCCTACACCATCGACCGCGGCGTGGACCGGGTCTGGGACAACTGGATCCAGCAACTCCCCGCCGATCTCGTCGACAGGCCCTGAGAGGAGCCCCGCCATGTTCATCCACCTCCTGGCGATCACCGTCCTGGTGATCGTGTTCGCCATCGGGACGACAACGTCGGTCAACATGGGCGCGCTCGCTCTCGTCGCCGCCCTCGTCGTCGGACACTTCGCTCTCGGCGAGTCCGTTCCGGAAGTGCTGGACGGATTCCCTGCCGACCTGTTCCTGCTGGTCTTCGGGGTGACCTACCTGTTCGGCATCGCCGGCCTCAACGGCACCACCGAGCTCGCGATCATGCGGCTGGTACGGATCGTCGGCGGCCGCACCAGCGCCGTACCGGCATGTCTATTCGTGGTGACGTTCGCCGCAGTGTCGATGGGAGCCGTGCTGCCAGCGCTCTCTGCAGTACTGGGCAGCGTCGCGCTTGGGCTCTGCCGCCGCGTCGGTGTCGCGCCCCTGCTCGGGGCGCTGATGGTTCTGTTCGGCGGGCTCGCCGGCAGCTTCTCGCCGATCACTCTGCTGGGCACGATCGTCAGAACCACATTGGCCCGCAACGACATCACCGTCTCCCGCATCGGGCTATACGCGCTGACCGCCGCCTTCAATGTCGTCTTCGCGCTCGTCGCGTATCTCCTGCTGAAGGACAGACCGCTGCGGCTCCGGCGGCGTGTGGACCGACCAACTGAGGGCGGCTCCGGGGTCGCGATGTCGCCTTCGAGCACAGTCCCCGAGCCCGACCGCACGGGCGGAGCCGTCAGCACTCCGGTGCTCGAGGAGCAGCAGGCGATCGAAGCCACCCTCTCCCCCACTCCGGCGCGGATCGCGACCTTGACGGCGGTCGCCGTGCTCCTGTTTGCCGTGCTCGCCTTCGGAGCGGATGTCGGAATGCTGGCGCTGGTGCTGGCGGTTGCACTCCACCTCGCATTCCCCGCTGTCCACAAGGCGGCGCTGTCCCAGGTGAGTTGGCCGGTGATCGCAATGCTCTGCGGCGTGGTCACCTACCTCGCTCTTCTCAATCGCACCGGCACGATCAAGGCCACCGGCGAAGTCCTCGCCGGACTCGGCTCTCCGGTCCTCGCGGCGCTCCTGCTGTGTTTTGTGGTGGCCGCGTTCTCCGCAGTCGGTTCGAGCGCTGCCATCATCACGGCCGGCGTCTCGCTGGCGCTGCCTCTGTTCGAGGGCGGAGCGGTCGGAGCACTGGCGCTCGCGACCGCGCTGGCGGTGTCCGCCACCGCCGTGGACATCTGCCCACTCTCATCCTCGAGCGCGTTGCTGGTGGCAAATGCCCCCACCGAAGTGCGGGACGAGCTCTACCGCGGCCTGATCAGGTGGTCGATCGCCATGGCGGTCGTCGCGCCCGTCGCCACCACTGCCGTCCTGGTCCTGCCCGGGTGGGCCTGAACGCGTTGACGGCCCCCAACAGCGGCAGTACTGTCCTGATTAACACATTGCCACGTCCTATTAAACAGGATCATTAATGGAAGGATGTCCATGGAGCAACTCGAGGACCAGGTCGTCGTGGTGGGGGCCGGACCGGTCGGCATGACCGCGGCCGCGCTGCTCGCCGCCTACGGCGTCTCGGTGACGATCCTCGAGCGCAACGCGAGCACCAGCAACGAGCCCAAGGCGATCAGCCTGGACGACGAGTCGCTGCGGATTTTCCAGTCCGCCGGACTCGCCGACCGGATCCTCGGCGTGATCGTCCCGGGCACCGGAACCCGGTACTACGGGGCGTCGGGCGCACCGATGTTCAAGGCGCGCGCCGCCGTCCCGTTCCGTCTCGGCTACCCGTTCAAGAATCCCTTCGCCCAGCCCGATCTCGAACGCGAACTGATGGCACACCTCGCGGATCATCCGCTGGTGTCGGTGCGCACGAACACCGCCGTACGAGACCTTCGGCAGTCCACCGGCGACGTCGAGGTGCTGTTCGACGACGACGGCGGATCGGGCAGCATCCGGGCCTCGTACGTGCTGGGCTGCGACGGTGGCCGGTCGACCACCCGCTCCCGCGCCGGCATCGGGATGACCGGCCGAGTCCTACGCCGAGCCGTGGCTCGTCGCCGATGTACTGGGCGATCCTCACGACCAGCGATACGGCATGCACCACGGCGATCCCGACCGGCCGCACGTCATCGTTCCTGGCCGGGGCGGACGATGCCGGTACGAGTTTCTCCTGCGTCCAGGCGAGGGCATGCCGGACACCGAACCCGGCTTCCCGCTGGTCCAGCGGCTGCTCGCGCCGTTCCGTTCCATCACCGAGGATCAGGTCGAGCGTGCAGTCATCTACCGGTTCCACGCGCTGGTCGCCGACCGTTGGAGTACCGGCCGGATTCACCTGCTCGGCGACGCCGCCCACATGATGCCGCCCTTCGCCGGCCAGGGTCTGAACTCAGGGATCCGGGACGCCGCCAACCTGTGCTGGAAAGTCGCCGCGGTTCTGGACGGCCACCTCGAACCGTCCTCGCTCGACCAGTTACGAGCAGGAACGACGCCCGCACGCCGAGGCGACCGTCCGGCTGTCCGAGCGACTCGGCCGCATCGTCATGACGACGAACCGCCGCTTTGCCGAGCGCCGGGACAGGTACCTCACCGGTGTACTGCGCGACAGCGCCGTACGGGCCTTCTACGAAGAGATGCGCTACCGCCCGCCACACGTCTATATGTCGGGACTCCTCGTCAGTAGCCGCGATACCGACGGTCCGGCCGGAGTGATGATTGGCCAACCCCGAGCCTTCAGTACCGCCGCCGGTCGGACGATGCTCCTCGACGAAGCCGTTGGACCCGGCTGGAGGCTGTTCGGCGTCGGTGTCGCGCAGGCCGATCTCGACGCGGCACGCCAGACTTGTGGCGCCACTGCGGCCCGATGCGGCACTCGTGTCCATCGGCGAGCGACTGCCGAACGACAGCACCGACTGCCTCGTCGACGTCGACGGGCGTCTCGACGCCGAGTTCGCCGGCTACGAGGCCAGTTCCTGCTTGTACGCCCCGACCACTTCGTGGCGGTGGCCTGGCGCCCGACCGTGCCCCTTCGCTCGACGGGTTGCAGATCGCCCAGGCACCCGTCCCGCTCCTCAGCTCGCACCCCGGCTGATCCCTGTCACGCCCACGAAATGCGGCGCCCGACGCCGCCAGTAGGAGAGGAACACCACTGATGTCGCACGCCAACCGCGTCACACTGCCCGATCAGGAGGCAGCCGGCCAGCTGCGCCGTACGGCCACCTCGCACATCGGACTGAGCGTTCCCGACGTGTCCGGCCCCGCGGAGTTCTACGGCCGTGTCCTCGGACTGATCGTGCACTCCGAGCTCCCCGGCGGGGGTCTACGCCTCGGATGGGGCACCGGGCACCACGTCCTCGATCTGACCCCCGGCGAGCCCGGGCTCGACCACATCGGTTTCGAGGTCCGGGATCCAGAGGGGCTTTCGGGCATCGAGAAGCGGATGCGGGAGGCCGGTCACGAGGTCGCCGACCTCGACCCGAACTACCTGGACGCGGCCAGTGGCCCGGATGCCCGCGGGCTGATCGCACACGACCCCGACGGCAACGCGGTCCACTTCCACGGCCCGGTACGGCGAGAAGGCGAGCATGCCGCCGACACCGGGCGCCGTCCGGTCAAATACCAACACGTGACGTTGCAGTCTGCGGACGTGCCGGCAATGGTCGCCTTCTATACCGGCGTGGCCGGCTTCCGGATCTCCGATCAGCTTGCCGATGGCAACTTCGTCTGGATGCGCAGCGACCGCGACCACCACACGCTCGCCGTGGTTGGCACCGGGAGGTCCGGCGGCATCGACCACTACTCGTTCGACCTCGCCGAGTGGGAGGACTTCAAGTCCTGGTGCGACCGACTGACCGATGAGGGCGTGACTGTGACCTGGGGTCCCGGCCGGCATGGACCGGGCAACAACCTGTTCGTCTTCTTCGACGACCCTGCCGGCAACCACATCGAACTCTCGGCCGAGATGGAGAAGTTCCACGACGACCGCGTCGTCTACACCCCGCGGCGGTGGGACCCGACGCCGCGCAGCGTCAACCTGTGGGGCGGCCAGCTAGCCAACTGGCGCCGCACCTCGGAAGGGGACAACTAGATGCCGTACGCAACATACGAGTACGGCGGCCGGCCCCGAGTCGGGCGGGTCGACGGGAATCGGTTGATTCCGCTCGACGGCCTCACCGAGCTCGGCCGGCACACCGGGATCGACGTTCTGCGGACCGCGACGGAACTGCCGGGCCAGGCCGTCGGAGTGGCAGACGTCCGGCTCCTTCCGGTGATCCCGGCGCCCGACAAGATCGTCTGCGTCGGGCTGAACTACCTGTCGCACGTAGGTGAGACCGGCCGTGACCTACCGACGTACCCGGTGCTGTTCACGAAGTTCGCCTCCAGCCTGATCGGGCCGAACGACGACATCGTCGCGCCGCCGGAGTCGGAGATGGTGGACTACGAGGCCGAACTGGCGGTCGTGATCGGCCGGGCCGGCCGCCGGATCAAGCGCGAGAACGCCGCCGAGCACATCCTCGGCTACACCGTGGCCAACGACATCACCATGCGCGACTACCAGTACAAGACGCACCAGTGGTTGCAGGGCAAGGCGTGGGACTCCTCGACCCCGCTCGGGCCCTACCTCGTCCGGCCGGACGAGGTCGACATCTCCGCCGCGACGATATCGACCGTGCTCAACGGGGAGAAGCTGCAGGAGTCCGACACATCGCTGCTGATGTTCGACATCCCGACACTGATCGAGATGGTCTCGGAGTTCACCACCCTGCTCCCGGGCGATGTCATCCTCACCGGCACCCCGGGTGGCGTCGGCTACCGCCGCGATCCCCAGGTGTTCCTTCACGACGGCGACGAGATCACCGTCGAGGTCGAGGGCGTCGGGACGCTGACGAGCAGCGTACGCCGCGAGACGTGACTCTCCGCACGCCTACGAAGCCGACCCCCACCACGACGACGTGGTGGGGGTCCGCGCTTGTTATGCGTCCAGTTCGGACGCGACAGCCGCCTTCAGCTCACCCGTGGCGTGCGGCTGGATCCGCTGCAGAAGCTCACCACCCTTGAACAGCAGTGCAGTCGGGATCGACTGGACCTCGAAGCGTTGGGCTAGCGCCGGGGTGTCGTCGACCAGAACCTGCCGCACCTGGAGCGACCAAGGGTTGTCGGCGGCGAGCTCGCGGGCCTCGGGGGCGGTCCGGCGGCAGTTGGTGCACCACACTGCGGTGAACACCACCAGAGTGGGGTCGACGCTGGCGACAACGGCATCGAATTCGTCGGCCTCCAGGGCCGTGAGGGAGTGCATGACGGGTACGTCCTTTCCGATGGACTCGCCTTGGTGACCTGACAAATCGGACATTGATCCTGCTAAACGAGATTGAAGCCAGCCTGCTCGCCCCATGGGCGGCTGTCAAGCGTCACGAAATGCATCCACGGGCGTGGGCAGCGATTCCACCGGGATTCGCACTCGAAGAAGCCCGGCAGATCAAGCCGGCGAGCACCCGCAAACGCTCCACTGGTGCGATAGGCTGTCGTACATGTCAGGACAGAGTGGGGTCAGCACGTACCGAGAGCGGAACTCGACCGCCGATCGGGCGCTGGACATCCTCGTGATGTTCACGGATACACAGCCGACCGTCACCGGGCCGCTGGTGGCCGACCAGCTCGGAGTCTCTCGCTCCACCGCCTACCGCTACCTGCAGAGCCTGGTGGGCGCCCGATTCCTCGAAGAGGCAACCGGGGGCGGCTTCCGCCTGGGTCCGCGCATTCTGGAACTGTCCCGGCTCGCCCGGCGAACGTTCGGGCTGTCGGACATTGCCGGACCGGTGATCGACAAGCTGGCCGAGGAGGTCGGCGAAGTCGTCCTACTCACCAGGCGTTCGGGCGACCTCGTCGTCTGTCTCGACCGGGCCGAATCCCACGACCGGCGGGTGCGCATCTCTTACGAGCGGGGCACCGTGCTGCCGATCAACGCCGGAGCCTCGGCCACCGTCCTGCTCGCCTGGAGCGACCCGGACGAGGTCCGCAAACTGCTGGACGGCCGGCATCTCGAGCAGTTCACCGATGCAACTCCGACCGACGCCGAGGCGCTCATCAGCCGGATGCAGCGCATCAGGGCGGACGGCTATGCAGTCGCCAGGGCAGAGCTGGACCCCGACGTCGTCGGTATTGCCGCGCCGATCTGGGGACCGCGCGAGGACGAGGTGCTCGCCGCTGTGAGCGTCGCCGGGCTGATCTCCCGGATCTCGCCGAAGGAGGAGCGGATGATCATCGCCAAGGTCAGACTGGCCGCGGCGAGCATCAGCGAGCGGTACGCCGTCGCCAACGGCTGAGCCGGCACCCAGGAAGGCCCGCGGCGCCGGTTCATCTGAAGGACGGGTTGTGGTCAGCCCTCGACGAGTTCGAGCCTTTCACCGATCTTCGCCGCGGCCTCGCGGGCTCGATCGGCAAATTGCCGCTCCTTGCTGCGCGGAACCCGTGAGGCCACGGCCGCCACACTGACCGAAGCGACTACCTTGCCGTTGGACCTGATCGGCGCGGCGATGCTCACCAGGTCGGGGTCGAGTTCCGTCCGCGCCACGGCGTAGCCATCCGCCCGAACCCGCGCCATTCGGGCGATGAGCTCCTCGGGATCAGCGGGTGTGACCCCTGGCCGTCGACCAGCCAGCAGTTTGCGGACCTCGTCCGGGTCGCTCCAGGCGAGCAGGACGGTGGCCGAGGCTCCGGCGTTGATCGGCAGCACGGTGCCCCGCTCGTAAGAGATGCGCACCCGCCGGTCGCGCGACTCCGCACGGTCGAGACAGACGATGAAATCACCCTTGCGACAGGTGAGCAGCGCGGTTTCGCCGGTCTCGGCGGCCAGGGCGACCAGAACGGGCGCCGCGATCTCGGGCAGGCCGGAGATTCCCCGCGCCAGACGACCGAGATCCATCAGGCGAAGCCCGAGACGGAATCCGCCACCGGGCGCCTCCTCCAGGAATCTGGCACCCACCAGGCTTTGCAGGTAGCGGTACGCGGTGGAGCGTGCCACGCCCAATCGAGTAGCGACCTCGACACCACCGACGACCATGTGGTCCTCGTCGAACATGTCGAGGATGTCGAGCGCGCGATCGGCGGTCGAGTTGCGCTCGCGGTACCCACTAGCACGTTGTCCTGTCATCCAGGACAGCCTATCGGATGCCAGATCGAGGCACAACCGCGCAACGACACCCTGCCGACCGCCATGTCATTCGCTGCCGGCAACCACGACCCCGGGGATCACCCATCGCTCTCTTGACAAGCACGCACCGAACCACCAGGCTTCAATATGTCCCGCATTGCACGACTCCAATCCCTGAAATCAGGACAGTCAGGTTGATTTGAGTCAGGGCAGCGAGTGACCGCCGCGCGAGGCGATCGATTCAACGACGAGATGGAAGCGACCAGGTGACCAACCGATGAGCACACAGAAGAGCCTGCAGGACCTGCTGGACGAGCGGGGGAACGTGGTCGACCTGCTCCGGAACTCTCAGCTGCCGCCGTACATCTTCCCGGTGGTGCCCTCGGAGTTCTCCAACTTCAGGCGCGAGGCGAGTGCCTGGAAGCAGACCGCTGTTCTACTCGACCAGACCCACCACATGATCAACTTCTGGATCTCCGGATCCGGTGCGAGCAAGCTCCTGAGCGACACCGGCGTCAACAGCTTCGCCAACTTCCCCGTCAACTCCGCCAAGCAGTTTGTACCGGTCGCACCGGGCGGCGGCGTGATCGGCGACGGGATCCTGTTCCGCCTCGGCGAGGAGGAGTTCGTCTTCGTCGGCCGCGCGCCGGTCTGCAACTGGCTTTCCTTCCACGCCGAGCAGGGTGGGTACGAGGTCGACCTGCGGTGGGACGACCGATCGCCGTCACGTACCTACGGCAGGGCTGTCAGCCGCGACGTCTGGCGGTTCCAGATCCAAGGCCCGCGAGCGTGGGAGGTCATCGAGAAGCTCAACGGCGGTCCCGTCGAGCAGCTCAAGTTCTTCCGGCTGGGAACCATGAACGTCGACGGGAAGCAGGTCCGGACGCTCCGCCACGGCATGGCCGGCGCACCGGGCCTCGAGCTCTGGGGACCGTACGAGGGCTACGACAGCGTGCGCGAAGCCATCCTCGAGGCCGGTGCCGAGTTCGGGATCGAGCCGGTCGGCGCCCGGGCCTACGGGCTGAGCGCGATCGAGTCCGGCTGGATCCCCACCGCGCTTCCAGCCGTCTACACCGACCCGGAGCTGAAGGCCTACCGCAGCTGGCTGAGCGCCGACAGCTACGAGGCGAACAACGCCCTAGCGGGCAGCTTCGTGTCGGACGACATCGAGGACTACTACCTCAACCCCTGGGAGCTCGGCTACGGGACGCACGTCAAGTTCGATCACGACTTCATCGGCCGTGACGCCCTCGAGGCCGTGGACCCGGAGGCCCAGCGGCGCAAGGTGACGCTCGCGTGGCACCCTGAGGATGTCGCCAAGCTGCTCGCCTCCCCGATCGACCGGGACCAACCGGACTACCAGTTCCTCGATCTGGGGCTCACCAACCACGGATCCTCCTGCTACGACGCCGTCCAGGACGCCGACGGAAACACGATCGGCTTCTCGATGTACACCGGCCTCAGCCCCAGCGAGCACCGCTTGCTGTCACTGGCGACTGTCAGCCGGGACGTGCCGCTCGGCGCCGAGGTGAAGGTGATCTGGGGCGAGCCCGACAAGACCCGGAAGGTCACGATGGAGCCGCACACCCAGTTCGCCGTACGGGCGATCGTGAGCCCGGCACCGTTCTCCGCCATGGCACGCGAGACCTACCAGCCGGGGTGGCGCTCAGCTGCTGCGGCAGGTGCCTGAGTCTCCAGCGCCGGCACCCCGAGAGGCCGCCGGCCGGATGCGCCCTGCCCGTCCGGCCGGCGGTTGCCACAGGCAACAGTTGGCACGAGGTGACCGGTGACCGAGAAGATGCCGTCGCCGGTCTCCTTCCTGGAATCCCTCACCAACTACGAGGCGTCAGGACGCCTTTCGGCGCCGACCACCGAGCGAATGCGGCAAGTGCTCGGCGCCATCGGCCATCCGCAGCAGTCCTACCCCGCAGTCCACGTCACGGGGACCAACGGCAAAGGCTCGACCTCGCAGATGACCGCACGGCTGCTCACCGCCGCCGGTCTGCGAACCGGCCTCTACACCAGCCCTCATCTGCACGACGTGTCCGAGCGCATCCGGATCCAGGGTGTCCCGATCGATCAGGAAACGTTCGAGGACACGCTCGGAGCGGTCCAGGACGCCTGCCGGCGGCAATCGCTGACACCCACCTGGTTCGAGGCGCTGACAGCGACCGCCTTGCTGGCCTTCGCCCGCGCGCGCGTCGACGTCGCAGTCGTCGAGGTCGGGATGCTCGGGCGCTGGGACGCGACCAACGTGATCGACGCAGGGGTCGCCGTCGTCACCAACGTCGAGCTCGACCACACGGAGTACGCCGGCCCGACGCGCGCCGGCATCGCCGCCGAGAAGGCGGGCATCATCGTCGAGGGCGCCACGCTCGTCACCGGCGAGACCGACCCTGACCTGCTTGCGCTGTTCAAGAAGCGCCGACCGGGCCGAACACTCGCGCTCGGTGTCGACGTGGGTTACGTCCGGTACCGCCCGGTGCCGGACGGATCACTCGTCGATCTGTGGTCGCCGGCCGGTGAGGTGCGAGACGTGCTGATCGGTGCTCCGGGCAAGCATCAGTGCGCCAACGCGGCGCTCGCGATCGCCGCCGCACAGGCGCACTTGCAACGCCCCCTCGCGCCGTACGACGTGCGTGATGCGCTGGAGCTGGCCCTGCCGGGGCGCTACGACATCGTCGGCAAGGATCCGCTGGTCGTGGTGGACGTCGCCCACAACCCGGCCGCGGCCCGGGCTCTGCGGCGAACGCTCGACGCCCGGCACGGATCGGTCCAACCCCGGGTTCTGGTCTGCGGGATGCTGCGCGGACACGATCCGGTCGGCTTCCTCGCGGCCTTCGCGGATTCGGTCGATCTGCTGATCGCGACGTGCGCCGACTCCACCCGAGCGCTGCCACCTACCGAGCTGGCCGAGATCGGTCAGCGGCTCCGCATCCCCGTGTCCGTCGAGGATGACGCCCACCTGGCGCTGGCCACGGCCCGCCTGCACGCCGGTCCGACCGGGATGGTCGTGGTGGCGGGCTCGCACTACCTCGCCGGCGGGGTCCTCGCCGGCAACCACCCCACGGAACCGAATCGAGTGCAGACATGACCGCACGACTGCTGTCCGGCAAGCCAGTCGCCGAAAGGGTCCTGGCCGACGTCACCGCCCGCGTGCGTGCCCTGAGCACGCGGGGCATCACCCCGAGCCTGGCCACGATCCTGGTCGGGGACGACGACGCAGTCGGCCGGCTACATCCGGATCAAGCAGAAGCAGGCCGCGGACCTGGCCATCGCGTCACCACACGCGCACTTGCCGCAGGACACCACTCAGGAGCAGTTGGTCGCGACGATCCGCGGCTTCAACAACGACCCGAACGTGCACGGCCTGCTCATCCAGTACCCCGTCCCCCGACACCTCGACTACGACGCCGCGCTGGCCGAGATGGACCCTGACAAGGACGTCGACGGCATGCACCCGACCAACATGGGCCGCCTCGCCGTCGGACTGCCCGGCCCGCTGCCGTGCACGCCCGCCGGAATCGAGGAGCTGCTCTCCTTCCACGAGATCCCCGTATCGGGGCGCGAGGTCGTCGTACTGGGCCGCGGCGCCACCCTCGGCCGCCCCCTAGCCATGCTGCTCGCGCAGAAGCGGCCGACCGCGAACGCCGCGGTCACCGTGGTGCATACCGGGGTGCCGGACTGGGATCGCTATACGCGGCGAGCGGAGATCCTGATCGCCGCGGCGGGAGTTCCAGGGATCATCAAGCCGGCCCACGTACGCCCCGGTGCCACCGTGATCGGGGGCGGCGTGCGCTACGACGGCCGGCGTCTCCTGCCCGATGTCGACGAGGCCTGCGCCGAGATCGCCGGAGCGATCACCCCGCGGGTCGGCGGTGTCGGTCCCACCACCGTTGCGATGCTCTTCCGCAACGTCGTCGCCGCGGCCGAGCAGGGCCGGTCCTGATGCCGGACTACTCGATCTGGGCTCTCGAGTACGCGCGGGTGACCGCCTATCCTGACGCGAGGATCGTGTACGGGGCCACGGCGGGCGCGCGCGTCCTGCCCTTCTACTACTTCGTGCTGCGCAGCCGGGACCGTGTCCTGCTGATCGACTGCGGGTTCGCCGGCAACGACTACGGCCGCTCCATGATTGCCGATCACCGCATCGAGGGATTCGCCGAACCGGTGGAGGTCCTGGCGCGGATCGGGCTGTCGCCCGGCGAGGTCGACGGCATCGTCCTGACTCACCACCACTTCGACCACGCCGGCGGACTGGGCTACTTCGCCAACGCCGAGGTCTGGATCCAGCGACGTGAGGTCGACAGCTGGATGGCGAAGTGGTGCGCGCCGCCGCGGTTTCGCTGGCTCCGCGAGGGCCTGGATCCCGACACGGGGGCAACGTTGGCCGGGCTCGGTGCGCAAGGCCGACTCCACCTGCTCGAGGGAGCTGCGGAGATCGTCCCCGGGGTCGAGGTGCGGCCCGCCTTCGACACCCACACCGAGGGCTCGCAGTACGTCACGATCGATCGTAGAGACGGTCTGCCCTGGATCGTGCCGGGTGACGTCGCCTACGTGTACGAGAACCTCGGCGGCCTCGACGGCACCGACCCGATGATCCCGGTCGGCCTGGCGCAGGGCAGCCAGGAGCTGTGCCTGCGCTCGACCGACGAGATGATGACGCTGGCGGGCGACGACATCCATCGGGTGCTGCCGATGCACGAGGTGCGACTCTGGGACCGCTACGCCAGCGGACAGTTCGGGGATGGACTACATATCGCGGAAATCGCCCTCGCCGCCGACGTGCCGAGCCATCTCAGTGCTTGAGCACGGCGGCAGAACCCGCCAGATGTGACTCAACCAGTTCGGCGAGCGACTGATGAACTGTGGCCTGCCGAGCGACGTCGAGCAGCGCCCTCGCCAGTACGGGCTCGGGGCTGCGCGCGGCGATCAGCAGACCGACCCGCGGACCGACCGCCGGACTCTTCAGCGATATCACCCGCATCCCCGCCGGTACGCCGAACATGTGCAACCAGGCGTGTGAGATGACCGTTGACCAGTGGTTACCCCGCAGATGACTGTAGAGGCCCGCGACGGTGTCGCTCTCGATCGCCGGCGTTGCCGTCACACCGTCGTCGGTGAAGTAATCGTTCATGATCCGGCGGTTGCGCATCTGCGGCGAGAGCAGGCACAACGGCAGCTCGGCCACCTGCGCCCAGGTTGCCACTGGCAACTTGGCGAGCGGGCCGTCCTGAGGAGTCAGCACCAGGTAGCGCTCCTCGTACAGCGGGGTCTTGCGGACCTGGCCGAGAGTGTCGTCGTCGAGGTACGTCATCGCCACGTCCAGCTCGAACTCGGCCAGCTTCTGGTTGATGTCGCGCGACGACAGCGACTCCAAGGTGACCCGGGCCTGGCTGTGGCGTTCGCAGAACGGTGTCGTCAGCAATGAGACGACCGGCATCGCGGTGGGGATCGCCCCCAACCGCAGAGTGCCGGTCAGCCCGCCGCGCATCGCCGACAGCTCGTGCCGGAGCGCATCCCGCTCGGCCAGGATCCGCTGGGCCCACACCAGCACTCGCTCGCCCTCAGGTGTGAGCCCTTCGTACCGCCGGCCGCGCCGCACGATCGGTACGTCCAGTTCCCGCTCCAGTTTGCGGATCGCCGCCGACAACGAGGGCTGCGACACGTAGCAGGCGGCCGCGGCGCGGGCGAAATGCCGTTCCCGGGCCAGCGACACCAAGTACTCAAGCTGGCGCAGCAACACATCGGCCTCGCCCTTGGCCAGTGAGAGCGAAGAACTCCTGGCGCGAGCTCGGGTTGGCGCGCAGGATGCCTTTCAGGGCTGAGGTGACGGTGTGGGACCCAGCTGCGCGTACCCCACGCAACGACATGCACTGGTGCTCGGCCTCGATCACCACGCCTACGCCCTTCGGCGCGAGGTGGCCCTGCAACCAGTCGGCGACCTGCTTGGTCAGCCGCTCCTGCACCTGCAGGTCACGCGCGAACAGCTCCACCACCCGGGCCAGCTTCGACAGCCCGAGAATCCGCTCCCCCGGCAAATACCCGACGTGCGCGACCCCCTGGAACGGCAGCATGTGGTGCTCGCACAGCGACTGCACGGGGATGTCCCGGGCCAGCACCAGCTCGTCGTACCCCTCGTCGTTCGGAAACGTCGTCAGGTCGAACTCCCGCGGCGTCAGCATCTCGGCGTACGCGTTGGCCACCCGCCGAGGCGTGTCGGCCAGATGCGCGCCGTGCGGATCGCGGCCTAGCGCCACCAGCAGATCGGCGACCGCGCGTTCCGCGGCCGGCAGATCGATCTCCGAGCGGCCGCCGATGATGTGCAGCGGCATGCTCCGACCGACCGAGCTGCCTGCGAGCTCTGGGGCCTCCACAGCCTCTGATCGGATCGACATCCGCGCTCCTCGTGTTGGTGAACGATGGGCCTCAGTTGGCGTGGTCGAGCTCAGTGGGCCTGCTCGAGCAATGCCTCCTGGCCGAAACGCGTCGGCGAACTCTGCAGGGTGAGGACGCCGAGCAAGCTGACCACGGACACGCCGACCATGTAGAGCGCGATGGAGTTCGACGTTCCCGTCGCCGTCATCAGCGCGGTCGCCGCGAGTGGTGCTACGGCGCCGCCGAGCAGCGTCCCGACCTGCACGGTGATCGACAACCCGCTGTAGCGCACGTTCGTCGGGAATGCCTCCGACAGGATCGCGCCCTGTACCCCAGTGATGATCGCGGTGGCGACCGATCCGGCGACGACGGCCAGGAGCATCAGTGGGAAGGACGCCGTGTTGAGTAATGCGAAGAACGGGAACGCCCAGATCACCATCCAGACCATGCCTGCGACGAACATGCGCTTGCGTCCCCATCGATCGGCCAGCAGCCCCGCCACCGGGACGACCACGAGCCACACCACCGCGCTGATCACGATGATCGACAACATCGTCGAGGAGGGCACCTTCAAGACCTTCGTCCCGTACGAGAGCAGGTAGACCTGCATGAGGTAGCCGAGGGTCGGTGCCGCGACCGTCGCGAGACTGCCGGCGACAAGCTCCTTAGGTGAGCTCCGCAGCACCGCGACGAGCGGAAGCTTGCGCACCTCCCCCTCGCTCTGAGCCGCGGCGAACTCGGGGCTCTCGGCGACCTTGACCCGCAGGAGCATGCCGAGGACAACAATCACGAAGGCGAGCAGGAAGGGGATCCGCCACCCCCAGCGCGCAAAGGATTCCGTGGAAACGAAGGTCTGGACGAGGATGAACACGCCCGTCGACAGGATGACTCCCAGCGGGAGTCCCATCATCGGGAACGCGCCGTAGACGCCTCGTTGTGCTCGTGGCGCGTGCTCGTACGACATCAGAACAGCGCCGCCGATCTCACCACCGACCCCGAAGCCCTGGGCGAACCGCAGGACGACGAGCAGGACCGGTGCGGCCAGACCGATTGTCGCGTAGTTCGGCAGCAGTCCGATCAGAACGGTCGCGGTCCCCATGATCGCCAAGGAGAGCATCAGCATCCGCTTGCGTCCCAGCCTGTCGCCGTAGTGCCCCATCACGATGCCGCCGAGCGGCCGGGCGAAGAACCCGACGCTGAAGGTGGCGAATGCCGCCAAGGTGCCGGCCACCGGTGAGACGTTGGGGAAGAACTGCGGCCCGAGCACCAGTGCCGCGGCCGTACCGTAGATGAAGAAGTCGTAGTACTCGATCGTCGTTCCCACCATCGCCGCCAGCGCCACTCGGCGCGGCGACCAAACCCCACTCGACGTGTCTTGTGATGCCACCATGATCCGGACTCCTTCGTCGCGGGCTCCGTTCAGAACCGGATGTTGATCGACTTCTCCTGGGTGTGGCTCAGCAGTTCCTCGATCGACTCCTCACGACCCAGACCGGAGGCCTTGAACCCACCGAACGGCATGCCGAGGAAGTGGCGCGCGGTGTCGTTGACCCAGACGTAGCCGGTTTCGAGCGCCTGCGCGGTGCGCAGCGCCTGGCTGAGGTCGTTGGTGTAGACGCTGCCGGTCAGCCCGTAGCGCACCGAGTTGGCGATCGCGACCGGGTCGTCGCCATCGCCCCACCGGATCACCGACAGGACCGGGCCGAAGATCTCCTCGGTTGCGACCGTCCAGGTGGGATCGACCCGGTCGAGGATCGTCGGTGCAATGTAGTTGCCCTCCTCCGGCAGACCCTCCGGGCGTCCGCCACCGGACGCGACCACCGCGCCGTCGGCCACCGCGGCGGCGATGTAGCCCAGAACCTTGTCGTACTGCGCGCGGCTCACCAGCGGGCCCTGGTCACTGCCGGGGTCGAGCGGCGAGCCGATCACGTGCTTCTCGAGCCGGGTGACGATCCCGGCTACGACCTCGTCGGCGATGGACTCGTGCACCAGCAGTCGCGAGGTCGATCCGCAGGACTGGCCCGACCAGGTGAAGTTCATCCCCTGGACGGCGCCCGCGGCCACCGCCGCGGGATCGGCGTCAGGGTAAGCGATCAGGGCGTTCTTGCCGCCGAGCTCGAGGCTTACGTCCTTCACTCCAACATCAGCCGCGCTCTGCAGGATGCGGCGGCCGGTCTGCTCGCTGCCGGTGAAGCCGATCCGGTGAATCCCCGGGTTCCGTACAAGGGCCTGCGGAACGGCAGGGCCGTCCCCCACGACGATCTGCAGCACGCCGGGAGGAAGGACGTCCTTCAGCAGACTTCCGAGGTACAGAGCCGACAACGGAGTAGCTTCGGCCGGCTTGAGGATGACGCAGTTGCCCGCCACCAGCGGCGCCGCGATCTTGTTCAGGGCGAACAGGATCGGGTGATTGAAGGGGATGATCTTGGCGACCACCCCGAAGGGCTGGCGCACGGTCAGGTGCATGCCGGTGGACCGCGTCGGCAGCGAGGCGCCCTTCATCTCGAGGGCGAGCCCGGCGAAGTACCGGCACAATCCGGCGGCCATCCGTACGTCTCCTGCCATCACAGCGATCGGAGCGCCACCGTCCACGGCGTCGAGCAGCGCCAGGTCGTCGATGTTGGCCTCGGCGATGTCGGCGATCTCGCGGACCAGCGCCGCCCGCTCGAGGACGTCGAGGTCTCGCCAGGCCGGGAACGCGGCCTCGGCGTGAGCGACCGCCTCGTCCACCAACTCGTGGCCGGCATCCGGCACGGAAGCAATCGTCCTCCCGTCGATGGGGCTCGTCAGTTGGTACGTCGCCGGCGCGTCCACCAGTTGCCCGCCGACGAGAAGCCGCCAGTCGCCCGCCAGCAGGTGCTCGACCCGCTTCAGGTTCTCCGCCAAGGTCATCAGCGCACTCCCGCCTGCTCGAGCAACGGATACGTCTCGGCCTCGAAGCGCGCCATGTCCTCGAGGTAGCGGGGCCACGACAGCAGGACGCCGTCGAGGCCGCCCTCTTCGCACAGCGCGATCAAGGTGTCGGCGACCTGCTCCTTGGTCCCGACGATCGGGTAGCCGGCCCAGCCCGCGATGAAGTGGAACTTCATTGCCTCGAGCATCTCGGCCGGGAAACTTTGCGAGTTGATGCCCATGCTGGAGACCAGGTTCTCGGCCGCGACCCAGTCGCCCTTCTGGTTCACGTAGTGGTCGAGGAACTGCTGGGCTTCGCGCTCGGTGTCCTCCTGGACGATGTAGGCGTTGGTCCACACCTTGACCTCGCGGCCGTACTCCTGCAGCGCGAACTTCTTGAAGGTGTCGACCTTCTCCCGCATCCCGGCCGGGGTCTGCGCACCGATGTCGGTGTTGACGAACACGACATCGCAGTTGCGGGCCCCGAAGTGCCGTCCGGCGCCCGAACCGCCGGCGTTCATCAGCACAGGGTGCGGCTGCTGCAGCGGTTGCGGCGCGATCGCCGCGTCGGTCACCTGAAAGTACCGGCCGTCGAAGCTGAAACGTTCCTCGCTGGTCCACAACTTCTTGATGACGTCGATCCACTCCTGCGCGACGTCGTACCGCTCGTCGTGCGGGAGCTGCTTGGCGCCGAACATCTCGATCTCCGGCGCGTGCCAACCGGTCACGACGTTCAGGGCGACCCGTCCACCGGAGATGTGGTCGATCGTCGACAACTGCTTCGCGGCCATCACTGGGTGGATCGTGGGCACGTGCGACGTCACGAACAGCCCGGCGTTCTCGGTGGCAGCGCCCATCCCGGCGGCCCAGGTGAAGCACTCGAAGCCTTCACCGTTGAAGTTCGTCTCGCCGCCGAAGCCACGCCACCGGCCGACCGGCACGAGGGCCTCGAACTGCATTTGGTCACCCATCTGCGCCAGCCCGAGGGTCTGGTCCCACTTGGCCTCCAGAACGCCGTCGATGGTCGAGATCGCGCAACCGCCGGACAGATTCGTCGAGAAGGTCCCGAGACGTAACTTGCGGTCGTTGAAGACCGGGTGCTGAACCGCACGAAGCTGATCGGCACGACTGAGTGGAGTAGCCATCACTATGCTCCTTGAAATCCTTGGTCGGAGGGGTGGTTCAGCAACCGCAAGCGAGGTTGAGCTCGTTCTCCCGGCCGGCGAGCTTCTCGCCGTCGCTGGTGTGGGTCGCGACCCGGGCCCGGTGGACGTCCTTGCCGCGGTCCGCGTAGAGCGCCCGGACGTCGGCCTCCCAAGCACGGTCGGCCGACCAGACCTGCGGAACCTGGGTGATCCGCCACGGCGACACCGGCGCGTCGGCCACCGTGAGCGTCGAGCGCAGTACGTCGCGCTGCATCTGTACGTCGTGCGGCCGTCCGACCGTGGCACCCAGCGGGAAGTCGGCGAACACCGACCGAGCCGGCTTGAACGCCTCCCCCATCTCCCGCAGCGCCGTCATCGTGATACACGGGATCCCCCGTGCTTCGAGGCCCCGGGCCACGAGGTGCGTCGCGCGGTGGCAGGCCGGGCAGAACGGTACGAGCAGAACCAGATCGACCTCCTGCTCCTGGTACACCTCGGCAATCGCCGGCACCGACTTCTCGACCAGCTCCGAGTACAAGGTGATCGATCCGAGCATCGACACCGCCGACGGCGCGAGCTCGGCGAACAGGCCTTCCTCACGCAGCTCCACCAGCCGGTCCCGCGGGAAGACGACGTTCAGGTCCTCCAGCGCGAACCCGCGGATCGGCGACGGGTGGTCGAACTCGAGCTCCGCCGTCGGGACGTCGAGCGGCACCATCCGGAACGACAGGTCATTGATCTGCTGGAACGGGCGCTGCGTTGGCAGGTGTGCCCCCACCGTGCTGAACAGCCCGACCCGCGCGCCTTCGAGTTTGCCTGCGAACTCTGCCGGCCGGACCGGGTCGAACGAGGGGAGCTCGGCGTAGTCCGCCAGCCCGAACCCTCGCATCATCTCCACATAGCTGAACGCCATCACGTCCTCCACATCGATAAGTCCCCGGGGTTGTCCGGCGGCGCGGTTGCCCGGCGTTCGTGGCTTATCGCCTCACGTGCCTGGTGTGCGTTGCCGACGCGGTTCGCTCGATCGCGATCCGTAACGTCCTGATTATCACGCCAACTGCCCTGTGGGATAGGACGGAAATTAGCATGCACCCCTGACCGCGTCAAGGATTGTCAACGTCCTGAGATTCGGACTATCGTCGCGCCATTCGGGACAGCTAATTCACAGCGCCCGTCGGATCGAGGTGGGATGGACATGACTACAACCCGACCCCTGACTGCGACGACCGCTCCAACCGAGCTGCGCCGCGCCTTCAGCTGCTTCCCCAGTGGCGTCGCGGCCGTCTGCGCAGAGATCGGCGGACTACCCGTCGGCATGGCAGTCAGTTCGTTCACGTCTGTGTCACTGGACCCACCACTGGTATCGATCTGCATCGATCGCGGTTCCCGGACGTGGCCAAGCCTGGCGACCGCGGCCCGGCTCGGAGTCAGCATCCTGGCCGACGGCCAGCACGACGCGTGCCGCCAGCTGGCAACCAAGGACGGCGACCGATTCAAGGGCCTGCAACTGGAAACCACTCCCGACCACGCGATCTTCGTCGTCGGTGCCTCCGCGTGGCTCGACTGCACCGTCCACGACACGCTCGAGGCCGGCGACCACCAGGTGATCCTCCTGCAGGTCGACGCCCTCAGCGCCGATCCCGCCACCGATCCCCTGGTCTTCCACGCCTCACGCTTCCACGGCCTGATCGGCCGCTAGTCCTGTTAATCGGGACGTCAGACCTGTATCTTCGGACAGTGTCGCTGACCCTGGGTCACTGCGGCGCTGACAATGAAAGGACCCCTCGGATGTCGTCTGAATCCCTCGAGCGCAAGCTCGGCCAGTGGGCAAGCCCCATCGAAATGCTGCGGAACGGCCCGGCCCGGCGCTTCCGGTTCCCCTACCCCGACCAGTACACGACCTGGCAGGACGAGCAGGCAGCCTGGCGGAAGTCGGCGGTTTTCTTCGACCAGTCGCACCACATGACCGACGTTTATCTGAAGGGCCCCGACGTCCGGCGCCTCCTGGAACGCACAGCCACCAACAGCTTCCGGACGTTCGGCCGCAACAAAGCCAAGCACATGGTCGTCTGCACGGACGACGGCAACATGATCGGCACCTGCGTCCTGTTCGGGCTGGAGACCGACGAGGTCAACCTGGTCGGCCCCGCGGCGGCCGCCAACTGGGTCCAGTACCAGGCCGAGACCGGCGGCTACCAGGTCGAGGTCACGCGGGACGAGCGGAGCTCGGGCCATGAGTCGCAGACCCATCGCTTGACCTACCGGTACGAGATCGAAGGCCCGCACGCCTGGTCCGTCCTGGAGAAGGCGGCCGGTACCGCGATCGAACGGGTCCCGTTCTTCACGATGACGGAGTTCACCGTCGCCGGTCACCGGGTGCGCGCCCTGTCGCACACCATGGCCGGTGCTCCCGGCGCCGAATCGATGGGTCTGGAGATCTTCGGCCCGGTCGCCGACGGACCCGCCGTCCGGGACGCGATCCTCACCGCCGGCGAGGAGTACGGGCTCGTGATGGGCGGGGCGCTCGCCTACTACACGGGCGGCACCGAGTCCGGGTACGCCGCACAGCCCACGCCAGCGATCTACACCGGCGCGCAACTCAAGGGCTACCGCGAATGGCTTCCCGCCGATGGGTACGAAGCCTCTCTCTCCCTGGGTGGCAGCTTCCGGTCCGACAACGTCGAGGACTACTACGTCACGCCGTACGACTTCGGCTACGGCCACCTGGTCAAGTTCGACCACGACTTCATCGGCCGCGATGCTCTCGAGCGGGCCAAGGACCGCCCTGGCCGGACCAAGGTCTGGCTGCGCTGGAACAACGAGGACGTCGCCCGCGTGTACGCGAGCAGTCTGTTCGGCGGAGACCAGCGAGCCAAGTACCTCGAGACACCGCTGGCCCGGTACTCCCGCGTCCACACCGACACCGTGCTCGCCGGTGACGAGCACGTCGGGGTGTCGACGCTCGCCGCGTACACCGTGAACGTCGGGTCGTGGATGTCGGTCGGGTTCCTCGACGAGGGGAGGGCGCAGGACGGCGCCGAAGTCTCGCTCATCTGGGGCGAGGAGTCCGGCGGAACCGCCAAGCTGACGGTCGAGCACCACGCGCAGACACCGATCCGCGCGACGGTGAGTACCCGTTCCCTGGTCGACTGATGGATGCGTCGTCACCCGGCGCCGTACGGGACGTCGTCATCATCGGGTCCGGTCCGGCCGGATACACCGCGGCCGTCTACGCCGCGGAGCGCAGCTACGCCCGCTGGTCTTCGAGGGGGTCGAGTACGGCGGCGCGCTGATGACGACGACGGAGGTCGAGAACTACCCCGGCTTCCCAGAAGGGCTGGCCGGGCCGGAGTTGATGGAGCAGATGCGGCAGCAGGCCCTGCGTTTCGGAGCCGAGCTGCACTCGGTCGACGTCGATGCCGTCGAGCTCCGGGACCGGATCAAGACAGTGCACGCCGGCGGAGTGAGCTACTCCGCTCATGCTGTGATCCTCGCGATGGGTGCGTCGTCACGCGACCTGGGCGTGCCCGGCGAACACGAGCTGCGGGGCCGCGGCGTGTCGACGTGCGCGACCTGTGACGGCTTCTTCTTCCGCGACCAGGACGTCGCCGTTGTCGGCGGTGGCGACTCCGCCATGGAGGAAGCCACGTTCCTCACCCGCTTCGCCCGGTCGGTCACGATCGTCCACCGCAAGGACAGCTTCCGAGCCTCCCGCGTCATGCTGGAACGGGCCCGGAGCAACCATCGGATCAAGTGGCGCCTCAACGCGGAGATCACGCAGGTCATCGGTGAGCGCCGGGTGACCAGCGCGCGCCTGCGGGACACCCACGACGGTGCCGAGTCCGAGCTCGGCGTGACGGGCGTGTTCACCGCGGTGGGACACATTCCGCGTAGCCAGCTCGTCCAGGACCAGGTCCAGCTGGACGAAGACGGCTACGTCGTGACGGTTCGTGGCACACAGACAAATCTCGACGGGGTCTTCGCTGCCGGAGACCTGGTCGACCGGACGTACCGGCAGGCCATCACCGCGGCAGGAAGCGGCTGCGCCGCGGCACTCGATGCCGAACGATGGCTCGCCGCCACCGTCGGCGAGCCCGCGGAAGCGGACCCGATGCAGCCGGCGCCCGGATGTCCTGATGGCGCCCCTTGCCCAGCACCATGTCCCTGGCATGCCCGTGCGCGATCGCGCGCTGGTCATGGGCATCCTCAACGTCACCCCCGACTCGTTCTCCGACGGAGGAACCTTCTTCCGCCCGTCCGACGCCATCGCCCGAGGGCTGACGTTGCTGGGTGAGGGCGCCGACATCATCGATGTCGGCGGCGAGTCCACCCGGCCCGGTGCACACCGGGTACCCGAGCAGACCGAAGCCGATCGGGTGATCCCGGTAGTCCGGGAGCTCGCATCAGCCGGGGCGTTCGTCAGCGTCGACACCACGCGTGCCTCGGTCGCCGCAGCCGCACTAACGCCGGCGCGCGGATGATCAACGATGTCAGCGGTGGCCTGGGCGATCTCGGGATGGCCCGCTGCGCGGCCGAGGCCGGAGTTCCTTACGTGGCGATGCACTGGCGTGCGCCAAGCGACGTGATGGCCGCCGCACGCACTACGACGACGTGGTCGACGACGTCGCGACCGAACTCGCCGCACGGCTCGAAGCACTCACTGCCGCCGGCGTACCCAAAGAACTGATCGTCCTCGACCCCGGACTCGGATTCGCGAAAGAGGCGCACCACAACTGGCAACTGCTGCGTGGTTTGCCGCAGCTCAGCCACGAACTCGGCCGGCCGCTGCTCGTCGGCGCCTCGCGCAAGTCCTTCCTCGGATCGGCGCTCGCGACGGAGCGAGGGATCCCGCGACCCAAGAACGTGACGACGCGACCACGGCGATGTCGGCGCTCGCCGCGGCCGCCGGCGCCTACTGCCTGCGAGTGCATCGGGTCGCCCCGACGCTCGCCGCCGATCACCGTCGCCGCGGCCTGGCAACACGGCAACGACCGAACAAGCACCCACGCGGGCAGTACTCGACGCCCCGACATCCCTGGCTCGGCCTAGGAGGCCTCATGCTCGACACGAACGACCAGCGGCAGGAAGGGGGCCTCGCTTCCGCCCTGCGCAGTGCGACGTACGAAATCCTTCCGTTCAAGTCCGCCGAGGAGAAGGTCCTCGCCCACGTCCCGAGGGACGTGGCGCTGACCGTCACCACAACGGAGGCGAAGGGACTCGACCCCACCCTCGACCTTGCCGTACGGCTCAGCTGCACACGGCTACCGGACGGCGCCCCACCTCGCCGCGCGGCTGGTGCGCGATCGCACAGCACCTCGACGACATCGTGGCCCGCCTGCAGGACGGCGGAGTGGACAGCCTCTTCGTCATCGGCGGAGACGCCGCTGAGCCCGCCGGCGACTTCCCCGACGCGCTGAGCCTGCTGGAGGCGCTTGAAGGAGGGCGGCCACCGGTTCTCCTCCGTCGGCGTCGGCGGCTACCCCGAAGGCCACGGCAAGATCAGCGACGCGTCGATCAACCGCGCCCTGAACGACAAGGCGCCGCACGCGACCCACGTCATCACGCAACTGTGCTTCGACCCCGCGACCACGATCCGATGGGCAGAGCGCACTCCGGGCGCGCGGTGTGGATCTGCCCATCCGCGTCGGCATCCCTGGCGCCATCAGCCGGCAGAAGCTCATCCGGGTCTCCGCCGGGCTCGGACTCGGGCAGTCCGCCCGGTTCCTCACCAAGCAGCAGAGCATGCTCTGGCGCTTCTTCCTGCCCGGCGGCTACAGCCCGAAGAAGCTGGTCCAGCAGCTCTCGCCGCTGTTCGACCGCAGCGACAGCCTGCTGCAGGGCTTCCACGTCTTCACCTTCAACGACCTCGACAGCACCGAGTCCTGGCGACAGGCCTGGCTGGAACGGCTGGGCCAGTAGGCCTGAGCGGAAAGGACAACTCATGACTGCACAGATCATCGACGGCCGCGCGTGTGCTCGTGCCCTGCGGGACGAGCTCGCGGGCGAACTCCGGCGGGCCTGGACCGAAGGAATCGACGTCGGGCTCGCCGTCGTCTCGGTCGGCGCCGAGTACAGCTCCGTGGCCTACGAGCAGCGGGTCGGCCGGCTCGCGGCCGAGCTCGAGGTGCCCTACCAGCACACCAACCTCGCCGACACCGCGACCCAGGCCGAGCTCATCGCCGTGATCGAACTGCTGAACGCCGATCCGGCGGTGTCGGGCATCCTCGTGCTGCGCCCTCTGCCGGACTCCATCGACGAGGCGATCGGTCTTCCAGGCGATCGACCCCCGCAAGGACATCGAAGCGGTCCACCCGGAGAACGCCGGGCTGCTCGCCCTCGGCGTGCCACGCTTCGTCCCGTCGACCGCTGCCTCGGCCTTCCACCTGCTCGACACCTGGCTGGCTGGCCAACGGCGAGGACCGGACCGACTTCTACCATCGGTCGTTGATCGTCGTCGTCGGCCGGTCGAACAACGTCGGCAAGCCGGCCATCGCGCTCGGGTACGAGCGACAGGCCACGGTCCAGTCGATCGACGAGTGGGCCGACCGGACGAACGGCATCGGCCGCTACACCCGCTGGGCGGACGTGCTGATCGTCGCCGCCGGCCATCCCGGACTCATCAAGGCCGAGCACGTCAGCGACTCGGCGATCGTCATCGACGTCGGCATCAACCCGCGATTCGGCGCCGACGGCACGGTCCGCATGGTCGGCGACGTCGACCACGACTCGGTGGCACCGCGGGTACGGGCCCTCACCCCCGTTCCCGGCGGCGTCGGCCCGGTGACCGACGTCTGGGTGCTGCGCAACACCGTCCTCGCCGCCCAGCTCCTCAGCAACGACCGGCGCCGCGAGTCGGCTCAGAACCTTCTGGAGGTGTCATGACAGTGGCGACCCAGCAGCGCGCGGTGCTGCTCCTGTCCTGTCCGGACACCGCAGGCATCGTCCACGCGGTGACCGAGCAACTGGTGGCAGCGCGGTGCTCCATCGTCGAGAGTCAGCAGTTCGGTGACGCGATCGCCGGCACGTTCTTCATGCGGGTCGAGTTCAGGACCGACGACGGGACCCCGCTAGACCTGGAGGCGATGCGGTCGAGGATGGCCCCCGTCGCCGACCGGTTCGGGATGACGTGGGAGCTGACCGACGCCGGCCCAACGGCAACGGGTCGTCATCATGGTGAGCAAGTTCGCCCACTGCCTCAACGACCTGCTGTTCCGCAACTCCATCGGCGAGCTCAACCTGGACGTCGTCGCCGTGGTGTCCAACCATCCCGACCTGGGACGCATCGCGGACGGCTTCGGGGTGCCGTTCCGGCACATCCCGGTCACCAAGGACACCAAGGCCGAGGCGGAGGCCGCCTCGCTCGAGCTTGTCCGGGAGGAACGGGTCGATCTCGTCGTGTCTGGCCCGCTACATGCAGATCCTGTCCAACGACCTGTGCAAGCAGCTGGAGGGCCGCGCGATCAACATCCACCACTCGATGCTGCCCAGCTTCAAGGGCGCGCGTCCGTACCACCAGGCCCATGCCCGCGGGGTGAAGTTCATCGGCGCCACCGCTCACTACGTCACCGCCGACCTCGACGAGGGGCCGATCATCGAGCAGCAACTGATCCGCGTCGACCACTCCTTGACCCCGGAGCAGCTCGCCGCCCGCGGCCGGGAGGCCGAGAGCCGGGCACTGGCGCAGGCAGTCCGCTGGCACACCGAGAACCGCATCGCCGTCGCGGGCAACCGTACGGTCGTCCTGTGCTGACCAGATGGTGACCGAACGGAGCTCGCCGCCGGCGGCGCTCCAGGCGGCGTCGGTGGCGACGGCTCCGGTCTGGGCCCGGTTCGACGACCTGATCGCCGGTACGGCGTACGAGTTCCCGGCGATCACCCACGAACTGGTTGCCTGGAGCCCCGAAGACGTCAGGCCCATGCTCGACGAGGTCGCCGCCTGGTCGGCGCGCGGCCGGTGGGTGTTCGGCTACGTGGCCTACGAGGCCGCCGCCGGACTCGATCCGGGCGCTCGACGACCCACGATGCCGTACCGGGGCTGCCCCTGGCCTGGTTCGGTGTTGCCACGGAACGCCGCGGGGCGCCCGGTCGTCGCGCACCCGGCTTCCGGGGCGTCACCGGCCTCCGACACCTGGTCGCTGGACTGGGACGCGGCGACCTACGCACGCCGCCGTTCGACGCTGTACACGCGAAGATCGCGGCACGGTGAGACGTACCAGTGCAACCTGACCACCCGTCTGCGTGGAGCGATGCCGGACGGACGCGCTGGCGCTCCACCGGGACCTCGCGCTCGGCCAGCGCGGCGCCACAACGCGTACCTGGACACCGGCCGCTTCGCGGTCGAGTGCCAGCCCGGAACTCTTCCTCGACCAACGGCGACCGGATCCTGATGCGGCCGATGAAAGGCACGGCGCCCCGCGGCCGGACGCCGGCCGAGGACGCGGCGGATCGCCGGCCGGCTGCGCGACGAGCCCGAAGGAACGCGCCGAGAACGTGATGATCGTCGACCTGGTGCGCAACGACCTCGCCCGCGTCGCGGAGCCGGGCACGGTGCACGTCGCCCGGCTCCTGTCACGCCGAACGCTACGAGACGGTCCACCAGCTCACGTCCGACGTCACCGCGCGCGCTGCGCCCCGACGTCGGGCTGACCGACCTCTTCCGCGCGCTCTTCCCCTGCGGATCGATGACCGGCGCGCCGAAGGCCCGGACGATGGAGCTCATCAAGGACATCGAGGCCGGCCCACGCGGCGTGTACTGCGGCGCGGTCGGCGTACGTCGCGCCCCGGGCAGAAGGGCCCGGCCTTCTCCGTCGCGATCCGGACCGCCGTGATCGACCGGAGCCGCCGGCACCGCCGTCTACGGCACCGGCGGCGGCATCACCTGGAGCTCCACCGCCGCGCGCCGAGTACGCCGAACTGCGGGTCAAGACCCGCGTGCTGGACGCCCGGCCGCAGACGTTCCACCTGATCGAGACGATGCGGTACGACGCGGACCGCGGCGGGCTGCGTTCGCTGGACGCGCACCTCGCACGCGCCGCCGACTCCGCGGCGTACTTCGGATTCCGCTTCGACGAGCCGGCGGCCCGGGCCGCGCTCGAGGCGCACCTCGCTGGTGAGCAGCACGCGATCGCGCGGCCTGCGCTGCTACCGCGACGGCATCGTGATGAGTCGAGATCGAGCATCCGCCGCCGCACCTCGCAGGACCCCGTCCGGCTCGGCGGTCGATCGAGAGCCGATCAGCTCGCGGACCTGCTGGCCGCAGCACAGTACCAGCGTGCGCGACGCGTACATCTCCCGGCTGGCAGCGTCACCCTGGAGCCGACGATGTCGTGGTCGTCAACGAGCGACTGCGAGATCGTGAGCTCTGCCGGGCCAACCTCGCGGTGTGCCTCGACGGCACGTGGTGGACGCCGGCCTCGGACAGCGGCTGCCTGCCCGGGGTGGAGCGGGCCGAGCTCCTCCGGGAGGGATACCTACGGGAGCGACGTCTTCACCTCGCCGAACTCGTCGAGGCGCAGGGAATCGCCCTGATCAGCTCAGCTCACGGCTGGCGAGACGCCGTTCTCGAGGAGGCCCCCTGTTGAGAAAGCCTTCGTCCCTGAGTACAAGCCGCTGTACCGGGCTGCTCCAGGTCCATGCACAGTCCCCGACCAGCCGTTGCCGCAGGCAAATTGCACATTGTCGAACCACCATCGCGTTACAGAGGCTGCCCGAACATCCGGGCTACGTCTCTGGCGCACGGCGTCCCGATGTCGAGGTCCGCTCCCGCAGCCTTGAGGACGGTCACGATCTCGGCCTCGCCTTTGAAGAGTGCGCCGACGATCGGCGACTGGTTGCGGACGTTGCAGAGGTTAGGGTCCGCACCGCGCCGCACGAGCGCCTCCACCGTCTCGAAGTTGCCATGGTAGGCGGCGAGCATGAGCAACGAGTTTCCGGACTCGTCCTGCTGGTCCACCGAGACACCGTGGTCGAGAAACTCCTCCAACGCGGTCGTCTGTCCCGCTCGCGCCAGATCCGCGACGATCGCCGCATTCTTACCTGCTGTTCGGCCGTCATCGCGCCCGATGAATCTCTCGGTTCCGTCGCGCCCTCAGAGCGCACCGAGCACCTCGCAGGCCTTGCGTACGCCTTCCCCGTAGGCGGGATCGGCCTGGGTGCAGTTCTCGATGTGCTTCTCGACGGTCTCGCTGGCGTGCGCCCTTGATGGCCCGCGCGGTGTTGTCGAACAGCCGCTGCTGTTCGCTCGGCAGGTCATGTAGACGGAACAGGTCGCCGGGCTGCGTGAAGTAGTCGTCGTCGTCCTCGCGGAAGTCGAAGCGTCGGCGGCGCGCACCGATCGCCTGCGGCGGCTCGGCGTAGGCGGGCTGCTCGGCCCAGCGGCCGAAGCTGTTGGGCTCGATGCCGGGTGACGCCGCCCTGGTTGCCGTCGACGCGCATCGCGCCGTCGCGGTGGTAGGTGTTGACCAGCTTGGCGGCCCGCGGGGAGTTGACCGGGATCTGGTGGTGGTTGACGCCGAGCCGGTAGCGCGCGGCGTCGCCGTAGGAGAACAGCCGGCCCTGCAGCATCTTGTCCGGGCTGAAGCCGATGCCCGGCACGAGGTTGGCCGGCGTGAACGCGGCCTGCTCGACTTCGGCGAAGTAGTTGTCCGGGTTGCGGTTCAGCTCGAACTCGCCGACCTCGATGAGCGGGTAGTCCTTCTGGCCCACACCTTGGTCAGGTCGAACGGGTGGAAGCGGTAGGTCTGCCGCGTCGGCCTCGGGCATGACCTGGACGAACAGCGTCCACCTCGGGAAGTCGCCGCGTTCGATCGCCTCGAACAGGTCGCGCTGATGGGACTCGCGATCCTGGCCGATCGACGTCCGCGGCCTCCGCGTCGGTCAGGTTCTCGATGCCCTGCTGGGTGCGGAAGTGGAACTTCACCCAGTGCCGCTCGCCGTCGGCGTTGATGAGGCTGAAGGTGTGCGAGCCGAAGCCGTGCATGTGCCGGTAGCGACGTCGGGATGCCGCGGTCGCTCATGACGATGGTGACCTGGTGCAGCGCCTCGGGCAGGCAGCGTCCAGAAGTCCCAGTTGTTCTCCGGGCTGCGCATGTTGGTGCGCGGGTCGCGCTTGACCGCGTGGTTGAGGTCGGGGAACCTCAGCGGGTCGCGGAGGAAGAACACCGGGGTGTTGTTGCCGACCACGTCCCAGTTGCCCTCCTCGGTGTAGAACTTCAGCGCGAAGCCGCGGATGTCGCGTTCGGCGTCGGCGGCGCCGCGCTCGCCGGCGACCGTGGAGAACCGGGCGAACATCTCGCAGTCTGCTTGCCGATCTCGGCGAAGATGCCGGCCTTGGTGTAGCGGGTGATGTCGTGGGTGACGGTGAAGGTGCCGTAGGCGCCGGAGCCCTTGGCGTGCATACGCCGCTCCGGGATCACCTCGCGGTCGAAGTGCGCGAGCTTCTCGATCAGCCACAGGTCCTGCAGCAGCAGCGGGCCGCGCGGGCCCGGCGCGTCATGCTGTTCTGGTTGTCCGCGACCGGCGCGCCGGCCGCCGTGGTCAGTGGTTTGGTGTTCTCTTGGAAGGCCATCAGTTCTCCTCATTCATGGTGGGGTTGGAGGTCGGTCTGAGAGGTAACGGCAGGACGGCACTCGGGGCAGATCCCTCGGTAGATCACCTCGACCTCGTCGATGACGAAACCTGGAGGAGGGAGCGCCAGTCCGCCTGCTTCACTCGCGGTGTCGATGTCGGAGATCGCCGCGCAGCTTCGACACACGGCGTGGTGATGCCGGGGGCCGTCGTGCAGTTCGTACAGTGCGGCTGTCCCACCCACGTCCACCCTGCGGACCAGGCCGCTGTCGGTGAGCGTGGCCAGAACGTCATAGACGGCTTGCTTGGAGATCGTTCCGATACTGGTGCGTACGGCGCTCTCGACGAACCCGGCGTCCGAGTGCGGGTGCCGCTCTAGGACCTCGAGCACCGCGGCACGCTGCTTCGTCACGCGCAGGGACAGGTCCCTGAGACGTTCGACATGGCGACTACCGCTCGACAACAGGTTCCTCCTCTGTAGGCCTGGCCGGTTTGATCGATGATCTGGACCCTGCTTTTGGACCAAGTTCCTAGTCTTGACGGACAGGGGGTAAGCGCCCAGAGCATCTCCGGACGCTTACCCGACAGATTCGGTCCTACTGGCGTAACCGAGGTGGCGGGCCGGTTCGCGGCGGGTGCGCGCTCGCCAAGGCCCAGGCCGCCGAGGACGGGTGGACAACCATGCCCCTCGCCGGTCACGTTGTCCTACACCGAGAACTCGACGTGGCGAGGCCGCTCACCCCGTGATGGTGCGCGGCCGCGGAATGCCATCCCGCTGCGTCGTAACGAACTGGCGCTGGTGCCGGCTCGGTGGAATGCCGTACTCCTTGGTGAACGCGCGTCGAAGCTCTCCGGGCTGCCGAACCCGCTGCGTTGAGCGGGTCCGGTGACGTTATGTCCATCATCGAGGAGCGCTCGAGCCCGCTCCAATCGCATCTGTTCCACGAATCGGGACGGTGAGACGCCGATCTCCGCGGCGAATCGCCCGCCGCAGGTGCCGCGGCGTCACGCGGGCCCTGGCAGCCAGCGAGTCCACCGTGTGGTCGGCACTCGGGTCGTTGACGACGGCATCCACAGCGACCCGCAGAGCGGACTGCTGCGGAACAGGCACGCGGAGCGGAGCGGAGAACTGGGACTGCCCGCCAGGGCGTTGCAGGTACAGGACCAGATCCCGCGCAACGGCTCGGGCAAGGTGTGAGCCGTGGTCGGCTTCGACGAGAGCGAGGGCGTCGTCCAACCGCAGAGTCCCGCTGTCGCCAAGGCCGGACGCTTTGGCCAACCTTGTAATACCCTGATCGCGGATCATGCATTAGATAGATCCACGTCTTGTCATTTTTCTTTTTCTTACGGACGTGCATACCCAGCCTCCGCGAGTAACTCCAATTCCTTTTCCCCTTCCCGATCGAACACAAAATCCTTTTCGTTGAAATGATCGTTGAACCATTCCTCACCGTCTTCGGTGTGAAAATGGTTGGACTGTTTAAGGTAGTTGAGAAGATCGATAACCGACGGCCGGCTCCATCATTACGAGGTCCCAGCACCAATTTCCAAAACCGTAGGTGTAGCCCACGATCCGTCAACGGCGGGAAACCTTTATCTGGCCAGTCGCCGGCGAAGCTCCCCAACGTGAACCTCCGCCCGTAAAATCGTACGCAAGCTTCAAGCAACGGGATTCGTAGATCATTCCGATCAAATTGAGCAGATCGTCGCCGACGCGAACAGCTTCCAATCGGCCAATAAACGTGCCGTGATCACCGTCGTTGCATAAAAGTGCAACCGAAACTGCTTTTCGTTTTTCGCTGATTTCTTAAATCTCATATCGCCGAGGAGCATACGAAACAAAGCCGCAAGTCGTAGCCGCGATTCGCTGTGTACGAATGTTCATAATCCTCTCCGGGCGTTATCTTCCTCACGCAACGAGCACACCTCCAGGTCTTTTTCGCTTTGAGC
>CAVYBR010000018.1:0-71686 GCA_963766765.1 uncultured Actinomycetota bacterium | reverse complement strand
ATCCGACCGATGCCGAAGTGCGCTTGAGGTCGACGGCGAAGTTCGGCAGAGTGGTCGGACGAGCCAGTTGATCCATTCGATACCGAAGATCATCGCCTTCATCTCCGAGGTGATGACTCTGCTACCGGGTGATGTGATCTTGACCGGGACGCCGTCCGGGGTCGGACCGATCCTGGCCGGCCAACGAGTTGACGTCATCATCGAAAACTTGGGCACGCTACCGAATCCTGTTGTAGCACCAACTGATTCGACGTCGGCTACCCTCGCCGGGGACTCGTGACTGAAACCACAGATCGCCCGGCACGTGTTCGCTTCTGCCCGTCACCGACCGGCACCGTCCACGTCGGACTCATCCGCACGGCGCTGTTCAACTGGGCCTTCGCCAGACACCACGGCGGCACGTTCGTGTTCCGGATCGAGGACACAGATGCCAGCCGGGACACCGAGGTCTCCTACCGGCATCTCCTCGACAGCCTCCGATGGCTGGGGCTGGACTGGGACGAGGGGCCAGAGGTCGGGGGACCGCACGCGCCCTACCGACAGTCCGAACGAGACGGCATTTACGCCGACGTGGCTGCGAGGTTGCTCGCCGCAGGCTGGGCGTACGAGTCCTACTCACAGTCTGACGAGATCGAGGCCCGGCACCGTGCGGCTGGCCGCGATCCGAAGCTCGGTTACGACAACGCAGATCGAGACCTGACCCCGGACCAGATTGCGGCTTTCCGAGCGGCGGGCCGCAAGCCGGTGATCCGGCTGCGCATGCCGGATCACGATCTGGTCTGGAATGACTTGGTGCGCGGGGAGATTCGCTTCTCGTCAGGCTCAGTTCCCGATTTCGTCATCGTCCGAGCCAACGGAGTGCCGCTGTATCCGTTCGTGAACCCGGTCGACGACGCCCTCATGGGCATCACCGACGTCCTGCGCGGCGAGGACCTGCTCCCATCGACTCCTCGCCAATTGGCCCTCTACGAAGCGCTGTCGGCCATCGACATCGGCTCCGGCGCACCCAACTTCGGACATCTGCCCTACGTCACGGGGGAGGGCAACAAGAAGCTCTCCAAACGCGATCCGCAGTCCTCGTTGGACCTCTACCGCCAGCGGGGTTTCCTGCCCGAAGGTCTCTTGAACTATCTTGCGCTGCTGGGCTGGTCGATCGCCGACGATCGCGATATCTTCACGATGGACGAGATGGTTTCGGCCTTCGACATCGGCAAGGTCAGCGCCAACCCAGCGCGCTTCGACGTGCGCAAGGCCGAAGCGATCAACGCCGCGCATCTCCGCGGTCTGCCGCCTGATGACTTCGCTGACCGGCTTCGCCCGTACCTGATCGACGCCGGTCTGCTCAGCGACCCGCCGACCGAAGCCGAGCTGGTGTCGTTGCGCCGCGCCGCGCCGCTGGTTCAGGAACGGATGAATGTGCTCTCCGAGGGGGTCGGCCTGCTGCGCTTCCTGTTCACGCCTGAGGAGGAGTTCAGCATCGAGCCGGACAGTGCAGCCAAGGTCCTCGACGAATCCGCTCGGCCGATTCTCGTTGCTGCCGCCGGCGCCCTCGCTGAACTCCCCTTGTGGGAAGCCGCCGAGATAGAGACCGCACTGAAGAAGTCCTTGGTCGAGGATCTGGGGATCAAGCCGCGCAAGGCATTCGCACCGATCCGGGTCGCCGTCTGCGGCCGTACCGTCTCACCGCCGCTCTACGAGTCCTTGGAACTCCTCGGCCGAGATCGGACGCTCCGCCGACTGACCAGCGCGGCCCGCAGTTAGCCGGCTTGAGAGCCGCCGCCGACGTCCCGCACTTGCTGCGCTCAGGTACGGGGAGCCCGTCGCTGATCTGATTGATGCCCGAGCGGACGAGTTCGGGCAGCTGACCATCCGGGGCACCGGCCGCCGCCCAGATTCTCATCGAGGACGAGATGACCGAGACGGCCGCAGCTGCCACAAGCCAGGGGTAGACATCGGTTTCCAGCGTGGTTTCGGTCCGCTCGGCGATCACGACCCGCAACGCGGCCTCCAGGCCCTCGTACTGCGCCATCGTGAACGGCCGCATCGAGGGACTGTCCTCCTCCAGTCGCAACTTCTGCACACTGAGCTGCAGGCGTTCTGGAGTATGGGTCCGCGCGTACTCCACAAGGACTTCGGACAGCGATTGCAGCGGCGCTTCGCTACGTGGGCGGGTGTTGAAGTTCTCGATAAGGGTCCGCGGATCGTGGGTAGCGGCCGCCGCGACCGCCTCCTCCTTGCAGGAGAAGTAGTTCGAAAAAGTGCGCGGGGAGACGACCGCAACGCGGGAAATCTCCTGGATGGTGACCTCGGAGACGCCCTTCTCCAGAGCGAGTCGCAGGGCAGCGTCAGCGATCGTCTCGCGAGTCATCTGCTTCTTGAGTTCCCGCAAGCCAATGTCGCGAGTCGGCATGCGCCGATCCTAGCCGCGGGTAAACGTTTCCATTTGAGAAAGTTTTGCCCTCGATGAATGGAGACTGACGCGGGCCGACGTTCGGCGATGCCTGCGCACGTGAGGTAATGGGCCGGTGCAAGATCAGCCCCCGGCCGGGCCACCTCCGCCGCCGCTGACCCCGGTCTTCGGGTGGTACATCCCTGCGCCAGCGCCGCCGTACCCCATGGCCGGGCCAGCCCAGCAGTACGGTCCCGGTTGGTACCCGATGCCGTGGTACGGCCCGGTGCGGCCACCGAGTTTCGCGAAGGTGCCCCACGAGCAGCCGCGGCCCTACCTGCACCTGATGCGCACGGTGAACTATCGCTGGTGGCGCCCGATCCTCGGACTCCTGGCGTTTGTCGGCTCCTATCTTGTCGCTGCCGTGCTCGTTGCATTCGTGTTCCTCGCTGCGGGCGTGCAGGTGAATCTGCTCCAGCTCGACGACCTCACCGATCCGCTGGTCCTGGCGCTGGCGAACGCGAGTCTGATCGTGGCGATACCGGCGGTCTGGTTGGCCTGGGTGGTCCACACCGAACGGATCGGTTGGTCGTCCTCGGTGCTCGGCCGGATCCGCTGGCGACTGCTCCTGCGGTATGCGGGGCTTGCGCTGCCGGTCATGGGTGCCGGCATCGCGCTCAGTCTCGCGGTGAGCGGCGGAATCGGGACGACCGCTGGCTTCGACGGCCGGGAGTATCTGCTTCTCGTCGTGATCGTCGTATTCACCACCCCGCTGCAGTCAGCGGCTGAGGAGTATGTGTTCCGGGGGTACCTCAGCCAAGCGATCGCGTCGTGGATCCCTGCCGTGAAGGTCGGGGCGGTCGTCGCCGCCCTCTGCACGGCGACCCTGTTCTCCCTGGCCCACGCCCCAGGGGACTGGTTCACATTTCTCGACCGGTTCGCCTTCGGCCTTGCCGCTTCCGCCGTGGTGTGGCTGACCGGGGGACTGGAGGCGGCGATCGCCTTGCACGCGGCGAACAACGTGGTGATCTTCCTCGTCGTGGGCGCGCTGGGGGGAGCGACGACCTCGGACATCCAGACCGGATCGGCGGCCGCCGCGCTCGTCGTCGCGCTGGACATCCTGGTGATGAGTCTCTACGTCTGGCTGGTGGCAAAGACGCGCACACGCTGGCATCCGGAGCTCCTGAGCCGCGCGATCGAGCCGGCTCCGGCAGGTGCCCCGGGCCAGCCCGTGCCCCCGGCTTGGGGTGGCCCACCGCTCGGTTGGGGTGCGGCACCGCCTGGCTGGGCCCCGCAAGCGCGGGGCCCTTTGCCGGGCCTGCCACCGCCCGGGGCGGGTTCGTCGAGCGGCCCCGTCGTTGGGTAGACTGAATTCTCGATGCGGGACGTACGCATCACTTGGGGTATGGGGTAATTGGCAGCCCGTCGGTTTCTGGCACCGTTAGTCTAGGTTCGAGTCCTGGTACCCCAGCGCTCATCGCGTGCCCACCCGTACCACGGTGGATCGCTCGCTCATCACCACGAACGGCACGCGTACGGCACCACCGCACGGCCCCGTCGTCTAGAGGCCCAGGACGCCGCCCTCTCAAGGCGGTAGCGCCGGTTCGAATCCGGTCGGGGCTACACCCCCATTTCCCGCTCGAGAAGGCGGGACTTGGGCATGTCGGCCCGACCAGCTAGTCCGTCGTTGGGCCACCGTGCGGGCTCGGTAGACGTTGACGGCGATTCCCGAAGCGAACGTGTTTCTTCCTGCCCGGCGCTGGGAAACCACTCCTCAAATCCCGACCGTAGGAGGAGCGATGGCCAAAGCGAAGGGCCCAGTCCAGGATCCCGAGCTTTACGAGAAGTTGCGCGACGAGGGCAACAGCAAGCAGAAGGCGGCGAGGATCTCGAACGCGGCGGCGGCGTCCTCGCGTTCGGCAGTGGGCAAGAAGGGGGGCAAGTCGGGCAACTACGAGGACTGGACGGTCGACAAGTTGCGCAAGCGTGCGGCAGAGATCGGCGTCAGTGGCCGGTCCTCGATGAACAAGGGTCAACTGGTCAAGGCGCTGCGCAACTCCTGACCGTTGCCCCTTGCGACGCCGGACACCGGCAGCCGCAAAGATAGGCGGGTGCCCAGCGATGCGGATGAGCAGGCGCGGGCGACCCTGTCCGCGTTGCTCGGCGAGTCGATCGCAGTTGGCGTCCCGATCTCGGTCGGCTTCACCGCTGCTCAGGTGTATCGCATCACTCTTGCGGGAGGCCGCAGCGCGGTAGCCAAGGTCGCGCCGTGGAGCACCGAACGTGAGCAGGTGCTGGCCGGCCTACGCATCGAGTCGTCGGTCCTGTCGACGCTGTCGACGCCGTACCTGCCCAAGCTGCTGGCTGCCGACGACACCGTGGGCGCGCTGGTGATGGAGGACCTCGGGACGGAGGGCTGGCTGCCGCACGGAACGGGCGAGCACTGGCCGATCCCGCCGCAGGATGCCGCGGAGTCGATCTGGCGGACTGCGGAGGCGATCCGGGCCCTACCAATTCCAGCCGGCCTGCCGTCCGGTCACCGCGGCCTTTCGGCCGTCTGGGATCGAGTCGGCGAACTCGACCGCGAGCCCATGGGTATCGCCGAGACCTGGTGGCTGCAGACCGGTCCGCTCCTACGTGAGGCCGCGGCACAGCATGACTTCGCGACCTCCGTGCTGGTGCACGGCGACTTCAAGGGCGCGAACCTGTGCTTGCGCCACGGGTACGTGATGGCCGTGGACTGGTCCGGCGCCCACGTGGGCGATCCGAGCACCGACGTTCTCGAGGCGGCGATCTGGTTGCGGATGGCCGGTGTCAAGGTCCTGCCGCCAGGACTGGAGATGTTGCCACTGCTGTCGGTCTACGGCGGGTTACTCGTACAGGAGTACCTGACCTTGGATTGGAAACCCACTGCGCAGGGTCAACGCGCCCGCGATCTCAAGCGCCGCACGGCACTCGAGGCGCTCTCGGGGTTCAGTGAGTTGATCGGTCTGCCTTCGCCGAACCGTTGACTGTGCGCGCGGTCGGCGGTGCCGCGCTCAACGCCGCTGCCGCCACGAGCACAGCCGAGACCAGGCTGCCCCGCGGCCGCCGGCCGAGCCGCTCGAGTGGTCCCGACACCGACACCGCCGCGATCACACGGCCCTCGGCGTCGCGTACGGGCGCGGACACCGAGGCGACTCCGGCCTCGCGTTCTGCACTGCTGTGTGCGTACCCCCGACGGCGCACGTCGGCGAGGGTTCTGGGCGAAAACGTGGCTGAAGCAAGAATCGCTTCGTCGTCTTGACTGGTTGACCACGCGAGCAGGACGTGGGCCGCCGAGCCAGCCGTCATGGGAAGCCGGGCGCCAAGTGGAACCGTGTCGCGTAGGCCGCTGGGGCGCTCTGCCATCGCCGAGCACACGCGAGTTCCGTCCTTGCGCTCGAACAGTTGGGCACTCTCGCCGGTGTCCCGGCTCAGCTGCTCGAGGATCGGTCCGGCGCGGACGGCAAGGTCGGGGATTCCGCCAGCGGCCAACTCGTTCAGCAATGGCCCGGGCGTCCAGGCGCCTGTGCTGTTTCGCTGCAAGAGACCATGCGTCTCGAGGGCGATCGCGATCCGATGCGCCGTGGCCCGGGGCAGTTTGACCTCCTCGACGAGCTCACCCAAGGTAACCGGCGCCCGCGCGGCCTGGCGAAGCACCAGCACCGCTTTGTCGAGCACGCCGATGCCGCTAGTCTGTCCCACAAAGCGATACTAGCTTCTCAGTATGTGAGATGCAGTCGATGAAGAAGACGAAGGTGTAGGCATGGCCGGCACGTTGGCGGAGAAGGTCTGGGACAGCCACGTCGTACGACGGGCAAACGATGAGCCCGACCTACTGTTCATCGACCTCCATCTGGTGCACGAAGTGACCAGTCCGCAGGCCTTCGACGGCTTGCGAACCGCCGGTCGTCAGGTCCGCCGAACTGATCTCACCCTCGCCACCGAGGATCACAACGTCCCCACGCTCAACATCGACCAACCGATCGCAGATCCCGTCTCCCGCACCCAGATCGAGACCCTGCGCCGAAACTGCGCGGAGTTCGGGATCCGCCTGTACGCGATGGGCGATGCCGAACAGGGCATCGTGCACGTCATCGGCCCGCAGCTCGGCCTGACCCAGCCCGGCATGACGATCGTCTGCGGTGACAGCCACACCTCGACCCACGGTGCGTTCGGCGCCCTCGCGTTCGGCATCGGCACCAGTGAGGTCGAACACGCTCTGGCGACCCAGACGTTGCCGGTCGCGCGGCCCAAGACCATGGCGGTCAACGTCGAAGGTGACCTGCCGGATGGCGTGAGCGCCAAAGACATCATCCTCACGTTGATCGCCAAGATCGGTACCGGTGGAGGGCAGGGTTATGTGCTCGAGTACCGCGGCGCTGCGATCGAAGCGTTGTCGATGGAGGGCCGAATGACGGTCTGCAACATGTCCATCGAGGCCGGCGCACGGGCCGGCCTGATCGCTCCCGACGAGACGACATTCGAGTTCCTGAAGGGCCGACCACATGCCCCGTCGGGCGAGGCATGGGATGAGGCGGTCGCATACTGGAAGACCCTCCGATCAGACGACGACGCCACATTCGATGCCGAGGTCTTCCTGGACGCCGGCACGTTGTCCCCCTTCGTCACGTGGGGAACCAATCCAGGTCAAGGCGCCCCGCTGAGCGCCTCGGTGCCTGACCCGGACGACATCGCCGACCCCGGCGAGCGCATCTCAGCGCAAAAGGCCTTGGCCTACATGGACCTGCAGCCCGGTACGCCCCTGCGTGATGTTGCCGTCGACACGGTCTTCGTAGGGTCGTGCACGAACGGGCGGATCGAGGATCTGCGAGTCGCGGCTGCCCTCATGCGCGGCCGGAAAGTGGCTCCGTCGGTACGAATGTTGGTGGTGCCCGGCTCTATGCGCGTCAAGCTGACCGCGGAGCAGGAGGGACTCGACCAGATCTTCCTCGACTCCGGAGCTGAGTGGCGCAGTGCAGGTTGCTCGATGTGCCTGGGCATGAATCCGGATCAACTCGCACCCGGTGAGCGATCAGCATCGACGTCCAACCGTAACTTCGAGGGGCGCCAGGGCAAGGGTGGGCGTACACATCTCGTATCACCGGCAGTCGCGGCGGCGACTGCGATCACCGGTCACCTGGCATCTCCTGCGGAGTTGGGGGACGGCTCATGAATCCTGTCACCGTCCATCAAGGCATCGTGGCACCGCTGCGGCGGACGAATGTCGACACCGACCAGATCATTCCGGCGGTCTACCTCAAGCGCGTGACCCGAAGCGGATTCGAGGACGGGCTGTTCGCCTCGTGGCGGGCTCACGAGGCCGACTTCGTACTCAACAAGCCGGAATATGCGAAAGCCTCGATTTTGGTAGCGGACAACGACTTCGGTACCGGCTCCTCACGAGAGCACGCCGTCTGGGCGCTTCTGGACTATGGGTTCAGGGTCGTCATCGCGCCACGCTTCGGTGACATCTTCCGCAACAACGCGCTCAAGTCCGGACTGTTGGTCATCGAGTTGCCGATCGCCGAGGTCGAGAAGCTCTGGCAGCACGCCGAGGCGCGCGCCGACCAACCAGTGGAAGTCGACCTCGTCGGCAATGAGATCCGGTACGGGGGAGTGATACTCCCGTTCCGTATCGACGCCTACGCACGCTGGCGTCTGCTCGAAGGTCTTGACGACATCGCACTCACGCAGCGGCATGATGATCTCATCGCAGAGTTCGAGAAGACCCGCCCGGAGCGACTTCCCAGCGTCAGTTAGGCGAATGCAGCCCGAAACCTGTTGCCAGATATAGCCAAACACGCCGCGTAGATAGTTGAGTCTTGCTCTAATAGGGCTTAGCTTCCTTGTCGGAGCGACGTACCCAGCTACACCGGGAGCACCGCAGCGGTGCATCCCTGCAACGTCCGGGAGGACACGTGAACAAAGCTGAACTGATCGACGCCGTAGCTGCCAAGACCAAGACCGACAAGAAGTCCACCGGAGCGGTCATCGAGACGATGGTGGATACGGTCCTACGTGCAGTAGCCACCGGCGAGCGCGTGGCCATCACGGGGTTCGGTGTCTTCGAAAAGCGGGAGCGCGCAGCGCGTACCGCCCGCAATCCGCGCACCGGTGTCGCCATCCGGCTCAAGAAGACCTCAGTTCCGGCGTTTCGGCCGGGTCAGGGATTCAAGGATGTGGTCAGCGGCGCCAAGCGGCTGACCAAGACCACGACAGCCAAGCGCACGTCGGCCCCCTCGGCGACCAAGGCCGCCCCGGCCAAGAGGACCGCGGCCAAGAAGGCAGCCCCCGCGAAGCGGGCCGCGCCGGCGAAGAAGACGACTGCAAGGAAGTCCGCGCCGGCCAAGAAGACCGCCCCCACCAAGAAGGTTGCAGCGAAGGTTCTTGCCTCGAAGTCGGCCCCCAAGGTCGCCAAGAAGCCGGCGGCGAAGGTCTTGGCCAAGAAGTCCGGCAAGAAGGGCAAGAAGTAACAGCCCCGGCTTAGAACGAGCACTCACGCCTGGGGCGGGGGGTAATAGTCCGCCCGCACCCGACCGCCAGTAGTGGCCAGGGTCCAGACACCGGCCTTGGCCACTACTGGCGTGAGTGGCTCCGGCGCGTCGGCAGACGGCAGCCCGGCGATGAGTCCGGGGATCACGCCTCCCTGGCTGGAGATCACCGTCGTGTCCTTGGTGGCGTGCAGCGCCGCTAGCAACAGCTCCGCGGCAGGGCTTGGATCGCGGGCGAATTCCGCCTCGCCGAGCGTCGGTTCCACTTCCACGGTGAGACCGAGCGCGTCAGCCAGCGGCTCGACCGTCTGCACGCAGCGCAGCGCGGGTGCGGAGATGACCCGAGTCGGAGCGAACAACGTCAGCAACGGCGTGAGCGCGTGCGCTTGGTCGGCGCCTCGTTCGGACAGTGGCCGGGTGATGTCGGCCGCCGGGTCGTCCTTGCGTTGCCCGGCATCGGCGTGGCGGACCAGCACTACGCGGACGACTCCGGGCGGCAGATCGGTGAGCTCGAGAGCCAGCCGCCGGTCGTGCGCATAGCTCAATTCCTCGGCAGCCACGGCGACTGGGACCCAGCGAATCTGATCGACTTCGGCATTGGGCGCGAAGTCACCATCGGCGGGTTGCATCACCCAGTACGTGACTTCTTTTGGACCGTCGGTCGTTGCATAACTGACTGTGCGCATGCGATGTCCGACGATGACTGACAGCCCGGTCTCCTCGGCAACCTCGCGCACGGCCGCCGCGATAAGTGACTCGCCTTGATGCAGTTTGCCCTTCGGAAAAGTCCAATCGTCGTACTTCGGACGGTGGACCAGGAGCACCTCGATCGCCTCTGCGTCCGAGGCGGGCCGCCAGATGATGCCGCCGGCGGCGAGGACTGGTGTGCGCATTCAGCTGTCCCGGTCGGCGAGCCCTGCGATGAGAGTTGCCTGGTAGTCCTCGTCACCAGATTGGCTCCAAGTGCCATCTGCTTGAAGCTCCCACCGACGCACCGAGGCTCCCCACGCCAGATCGGTCACGTCCGAGAGTTGCTGGCGGGCAATTGGATCTGTCACCTGCAGCAGCACTTCGATGCGCCGATCGAGGTTGCGGTGCATCATGTCCGCGCTGCCCAGCCACCATTCCGGATCGCCGTCGTTGAGGAAATGGACGACCCGGGAGTGCTCCAGGAATCGGCCGACGATGGATCGGACCTGGACGTTTTCCGACAGACCTGGAACCCCTGGCCGCAGGGAACAGATACCGCGGACCAGCATCCGGACCTCGACCCCGGCCTGAGCTGCTCGATACAGGCCATCGATGATGCCTTCATCCACAACGGCGTTGATCTTGAATGTCACCCCGGCCGGCCGCCCGGCCAGCGCATGACCGATCTCGCGCTCGATCCGGTCCAGCAAGCCCTGCCGGATACCTCGCGGCGACACCAATAGCGTCCGATAGTTGGTCTGGCGGGAATAGCCGGTCAGTGCGTTGAACAGGTCGGTGAGGTCGGCGCCGACCCGGGAGTCTGCGGTCAGGACTCCGAAGTCCTCGTAGATGCGCGCCGTCTTGGGGTTGTAGTTGCCTGTCCCGATGTGGCAGTAGCGACGCAGGACGCCATTTTCACTTCGGACGACCAACGCAGTCTTGCAATGTGTCTTGAGCCCCACGAGTCCGTAGACGACGTGGCAGCCGGCCTGCTCGAGCTGTCTGGCCCAGCTGATGTTGGCGGCTTCGTCGAATCGAGCCTTGATCTCCACGATCACGACAACCTGCTTGCCGGCCCGAGCGGCATCACTGAGGGCCTCGACGATCGGGGAGTCACCGGAGGTTCGGTAGAGGGTCTGCTTGATCGCGAGCACATGCGGGTCTTCGGCGGCCTGCTCGATGAACCGCTGCACGCTCGTGGCGAACGAGTCGTAGGGGTGGTGAACGAGGACATCGCCCTCCCGGAGGGTCGCGAAGACGCTCTTGGGTGTCTCGCCTTCCGACAGGCGCGGGTGGGTGGCGGGGACGAAGGGATCGTCTTTCAGTCCAGGTCGGTCCAAGTCATAGATCGCCATCAGCGCGGAGAGGTCCAGCAGCCCCGTGACTCGGATTACGTCGGACTCGGTGATGTCCAATTCGCTGAGGAGGAAGCCGAGCACTTCCTCGTCCATGCTGTCGGTGATCTCCAGGCGGACGGCCGGCCCGAATCGGCGCCTGGCCAGTTCGCGCTCCAGAGCCTGGAGCAGGTCCTCGTCCCGGTCATCCTCGACGTCGAAGTCTGCGTTGCGGGTGACTCGGAAGACGTGGTGGGAGATCACGTCGTTGCCGGGGAACAACTGCGGTAGATGGGCGGAGATGAGGTCTTCGACGGGGAGGAAACTCGCACCGTCGGCGAGGGTCACGAACCGCGGGACATTGTTCGGGACCTTGACCCGGGCGAACCGAGACGGCCCACCGGCGTGGTCACGGATCAACACCGCCAGGTTCAACGACAGACCGCTGATGTACGGGAACGGGTGGGCTGGATCGACGGCCAGTGGTGTGAGGACGGGGAACACGTGGTCCCTGAAGTACTCGCGGAGCCGGGCCGCTTCGCCTCGTTCGAGCGCTTCCCAGTGCAGGATGCGGATCCCCTCGGCCGCCAGGGCGGGCGCGATGTCTTCGGCGAAGTAGAGGGCGTGCCGAGTGGACAACTCCCGGGTACGGGCGGTGATCTGCTCGAGCTGCTCGCGGGGTGTGAGGCCGTCGGGAGAGCGCATGGCCAGCCCCGTGCTCTGCCGGCGCTTGAGCCCGGCGACCCGCACCATGTAGAACTCGTCGAGATTCGAGGCGAAGATCGCCAGAAATTTCACCCGCTCGAGCAACATGCGCTTCGGGTCCTCGGCCAGGGCGAGAACGCGGGCATTGAAGTCGAGCCAGGAGAGCTCGCGATTGAGGTAACGGCCCGGCGGGAGGACCGGGGCCTCGGTCACCGCGGCCCGGTCGGCCGACACAGCCTGGATCTGCGGCTGGTCGGCTGTGCGGGGGCCGGCAGCTACGGCCGCGGGATCGGGCATGAGGTCATGATGACCCACGAACGTGAACGCGGGTAACGCGGCGAACTCCGCCGGCCAACATCGCCCATTCCGCCGGTAGGCGCACGGCGGCTCGGACCGGCCGCCGGGTGCGCTTGGTGCGCATCAAGGCAGCGTGATGAGGGTGACCCTGCTGACCTCTGTTCCGACGTACTCGAGGCGCACCCGCTGACCGAGTCGGAGCAGGCGCAGGCCTCCCGCGTGAAATGCCGCGCCCGGGAACTCCTCGCGCCTTCCGTCGTCGTGCAGCACGGCGCCGGCGCCGGTCGCACCGTCGAACTCGGACACGGTTGCCTGACGTGCCTCAGCAGGCACAGCGGACCAGTCCTGGCGCCAGCAGGGCGAGCTGGGCCGAGGTGGCTGGACCCAACCCCAGGTGGACGGCGATCGTGAGATCGGCGGGCGTGTCGAGATCGCGACGCAGGCTCGGCCACTCCCCGACGAGGGGGGCCGCGCCGTGCCGGCTGTGGGCAACGGCTGATTCGGTCCCGAAGCGCGGCTCGAGGGCATGCCCGGACAACACGCTGAGCAGCGTCGTACCGGTGCCGTGCGCGTCGGCGACAAATGCGCGGTCATGGCCGGCGGCTTGGGTCAATGCCTGGGTGAGCTCCTCGGGACGCAATGCTGCGAGGTCGGCCGACAGAGCGGCGATGCCGAACTCCGGCCGTTGCGCGGCCGCGAAGCCCGCGCCGTACCGTAAGGCTGCATTGAGTCCGTTGTCAGGAGTGTCCGGTACGACCTGAGCCCCTAGGGCAGAAAGTGTGTCAGCGGCGAGCGGGTCGTCGGTCACCACCAGGACAGCGGCCGCGATCGTCGAGGCCAGCGCAGCGCACACGGTGTCGCTGGCCATGGCCAGCGCAATCCGACCGTTGGCAGGCAGCCCGTCACGGGCAGGAGTGTGATCATCGGACGGAGGGCGGTCAGTGAGCAACTCACCAGTCGTGGTCCCGACCAGCGCTGCCGAGAGCCGGGTCTTGGCCCTGTCCAGTCGCTTGACCGGGATCACGATCGACCACATCACAGTGTCAAGCATGGCACCCGTCCGGATCCTGCCCACGCGACGCCGTGATGGCCCTCAGGTGGCCAGCAGGTGAGCGACGAAGGGGCCAGGGCGCTGGTGACGCGCGGTCGCCACACCCGCGGTCACATCAGTTGGGGCCTGTGGGTGATGGTCGTCATTTTTCATCCGATGGCCAACCTCATCTTCCGTCGCGAGGTCTGGCACGCCGAGCGAATACCCGCGGAGGGCCCGGCGATTCTCGTCTCCAACCACATATCGATTGCCGATCCGGTCTCGCTCGCCCGAGCTGTATGGGATGCGGGTCGCATCCCACAGTTCTTGGCAAAGAACACCCTGTACCGGGGACTGGCCGGGGTCATCTTGCGCAGTTCAGGTCAGATTCCGGTCTTCCGGGCCACTGCCGCTGCCCAGGAGTCGCTGCGGGAAGCGATCGCAGCGCTGCACCGGGGTGAGCTCGTCATCATCTATCCCGAGGCCACCGTCACACGGGATCCGGATTGGTGGCCGATGGCTGCCAAGAACGGCGTTGCTCGGCTGGCACTTGCGGTCGACGCGCCGGTCATTCCGATCGGTCAGTGGGGTCCGCAGCTGACCCACGACTACCACACGAAGAAGTGGTCGGTATTGCCCAGGAAGAAGACGATCTGCAATATCGGTGAACCACTGGATCTTTCGGCTTATTCGGACAAACCAGTGACCGCTCCGCTGCTGCGTGAGATCACAGACGTCGTCATGGGCCGCGTGCAGGAACTCGTGGCCGAGATCCGCAACGAGACTCCACCGGCCACATTTTTCCGAGACGCACGCACCGGGACCGACGAGTGAGTCCCGCTCGCCAGGTCACAGTACTGGGTGCCGGAAGTTGGGGGACGACGTTCAGCAAGGTCGTCGCCGACGCCGACGCCGGCGCCGACATTCGTCTCTGGGCACGTCGACCGGAGCTGGCCGTGGCCATCCAGACCAGCCGGGAGAACCCCGACTACCTCCCGGGCCTGCGACTCCCCGACCGGCTGCGGGCAACCTCCGATGCGCGCGAGGCACTTTCCGACTCCGAGTTGGTGATCATCGCGGTCCCGTCGCAGACCTTGCGGGACCACCTCGTGACCTGGCGGCCGTATCTGCCGCTCGATGCCACCTATGTCAGCTTGATGAAGGGCATCGAGCTCGGCACGGCGAAACGGATGAGTGAGGTCATCTCCGAGGTCGTGGGGGTCGCACCGGGTCAAGTGGCTGTGGTGAGCGGGCCCAACCTCGCCCACGAGATCGCCCAGGAGCAACCCGCCGCGACCGTGGTCGCCAGCACCGATCACGACCATGCAGTGGCCGTACAGAAAGCGATTCGTACGGCCTACCTCCGGCCGTACACGAATACCGATGTCGTGGGCTGCGAACTCGGCGGCGCGATCAAGAACGTGATCGCCTTGGCCGTCGGCATCGCGAGCGGCATGGGATTCGGCGACAACACCCGAGCCAGCTTGATCACCCGCGGGCTGGCCGAAATGGCTCGCCTGGGCGTGAGCCTGGGCGCGGAACCGGGGACCTTCGCCGGCCTCGCGGGACTCGGGGACCTGGTGGCGACCTGCTCGTCGCCGCTGTCGCGGAATCGAACCTTCGGCGAGCGGCTCGGTCGTGGGCAGACGTTTGCCCAAGTGTTGCGGGAGACCACGCAGATCGCTGAGGGTGTCAAGACCTGCCGATCGGTGCTGGATCTCGGCCAGCGGGCGGAAGTGGACATGCCGATCACTGCAGCAGTGGTGCGGATCTGTCATGAAGGCGCATCGGCCTCGGCCATCGTGCGATCGATCATGGCGCGGCAAGCCAAGGCGGAATGAGGGTGGAATGAACTCGGTGAATTACGGCGACGGGACACGGGTGATCAAGTCGAGTGACACACCTGCGGTTGCCGGAGCGGCCTTCCACAACGGCCCCGTCTTCGCTGCGCCTTTCCACCTCGGCGATGAGCAGCCCGGCGCGGGCGGGGCAGACGTCTACGCCCGCTACGACAGCCCGACCTTCCGCGATTTCGAGGCCGCGCTCGGGGACCTGGACGGAGGGCGCAGCCTTGCCTTCGCGTCCGGGATGGCGGCTCTGTCGGCGGTCTTCTACGGCTGTGTGTCCGCCGGTCAGCGGTTGTTGATGCCCGCCGACGGGTACTTCACCGGCCGACTGCTGGCCGACGCGCATCTGCGCCGGTTCGGCGTGGAGGTCGCAACGGTGCCGACAAGGCAGGTCGAAGATCGATTGCGGGCCGGCGACTTCCAGGGTGCCCGTCTGATCCTGGTGGAGACGCCGAGCAATCCTGGACTGGATGTCTGCGACATCGCGGCAGTGGCTGAGTTGGCGCATGCGGACGGGGCGCTGCTTGCGGTGGACAACACGACCGCGACGCCGCTGGGTCAACGGCCCCTTGCGCTCGGCGCGGACATCGTCGTCGCGAGTGACACCAAAGCCCTGTCTGGACACAGCGACCTGCTGCTCGGACATGTGACGGTCGCCGATGACGGGCTGTTCGCCGCCATCAAGGACTGGCGGGACAAGACCGGGGCGATCCCAGGCCCGTTCGAGACGTGGCTCGCCCAACGAAGCATGGGCACATTGGACCTCCGCCTGGCGCGCCAGGCGACCAACGCGGCGGCACTGGCGGACGTGCTCGCCGCCGATCCGCGGGTCAGTGGCGTTCGCTGGCCGTGGCGACCGACCGACCCGTCGTTCGCAATCGCCGCCAAACAGATGCTGCGGCCCAACGGCGTCATCTCGGCGACGTTCGACTCGGCGGATTCGGTACGGCGGTTCCTCACAGCGTCGCAGTTGCTGACCGCGGCAACGAGTTTCGGTGGATTGCACACGACGGTGGACCGCCGGGCTCAGTTTGGCGATCTGGTACCCGAGGGATTCGTCCGCATCTCCTGCGGCTGTGAGGATACCGCGGACCTCGTGCAGGACCTCGAGTCCGCATTGCACGCGCTCAACTGAGCCCCTCCACGACGAGCCGATAAGGTCGCGCGCATGCCCGGGAGCCCCAAGAAAACCCGAGTAGCGGTGGTCTTCGGTGGTCAAAGCCCCGAGCACGCGATCTCCTGCGTGTCGGGCGGGAGCATCCTCAGTGCCATCGATCGGGACACCTACGACGTCCTCGCAGTTGGAATAGCCAGGGACGGCCGGTGGCTGCTGCTGCCCGATGATCCGAAGGCGCTCCAGATGGATGGCCGGGAATTGCCGGAGGTCACTTCCGGCCAGGCCGTCGCCTTGAGCAACGATCCCGCGGAGCGCGGACTGCGAGTCTTCGACGGTGCGGCGAGCGGGCTGAGTGAGTTGGCAACAGTCGATGTGGTGTTTCCGGTCCTGCACGGTCCCCACGGGGAGGACGGGACAATCCAGGGATTGTTCGAGATCGTCGGGCTGCCCTATGTCGGTGCGGGCGTACTCGCCAGCGCCGCTGCGATGGACAAGGAGTTCACGAAGAAGCTGCTCGCGGCCGAGGGCCTGCCAATCGGCCCGTATCTCGTACTGCGCGCCGGCGACAACGTCGCTCTCGACGACGAGCAGCGCAGCGGAATTGGGCTGCCCGCCTTCGTAAAACCCGCGCGTGCGGGCTCCAGCATCGGGATCACCAAGATCACGGACTGGTCGCAACTCGAGGACGCGGTGCGGGTAGCCCGGGAGATCGACCCGAAGGTGCTCATCGAGGCGGGAATCTCCGGACGAGAGATCGAGTGCGGGATCCTGGCTGACGCGCCCGGCCCGGGGCTCCCCGTCGAGGTCCGAGCCAGCGTGCCCGCCGAGATCCGGGTGCTGCGCGGGCATGACTGGTACGACTTCGAAGCCAAATACCTCGACGACGCCTGCGAATTCGACATTCCCGCGGACCTGCCGGATGAGGTGACTGCGCGGATTCAGGACCTCGCTGTACGGGCATTCCGCGCACTCGACGGCCGGGGACTGGCCCGGGTGGACTTCTTCGTGACCGAGGCCGGCGATGTCATCCTCAACGAGGTCAACACGATGCCGGGATTTACGCCGATCTCGATGTATCCGCGGATGTGGGAGGCCAGCGGTGTGCCCTACCCCGAGTTGATCGACCGGCTGATCCGCTCAGCGCTGCGCGACTGACTCAGCCCGGTGTCGGCGGGACAAAGGGCAGGGCCGCCGTGATGAGCGGCGCTAGGATCGCCAGCGTCGCGCCGCCGTCGGCCGAGGAGGGGACGAAGACCTCGACGTAGATTCCGCGATCCACCGCGGTATAGGTCGTACCCGCACCAGAAGTCTCGAAGAACCATTCCACGTCGCTGATGGCCAAAGTGCTCACGCCGACGAGGTAGGCAGCAGGTCGCGCCACCCCGCACCGGAGCACCGTCGGGTCCGCTCCCCACGCGTAGGCGGTCGGGAGGGTCGACCGGACGGGCCGGGTCGGGCGACCGTCGAGGTTCAGCGGCAAAGACGTGATCAACGCCGAACAGGCCGTCTCGACGTCGGGGGGACTGGGGGCGTCTCGACATCGATGACCGACAGGCCCTGCGGCGCCAGGGGCGGCAGCGGGGCAAGGTCATCGACGTCGGGCAGCGCCCACTGGATGATGACCAGGAGTGCGACGACGACGGGCACAGTGATCGCCGAGGCGATCAGTGCGGCTCGGCGAAACGGTGCGCCGCCCGCCGCAACCGACGTGGTCGCGGGCTCGGTTGAACCAGCCTCGTCGTCGGCCAGCGTCGGGCCTAGAGGTTGACGACCGGGCAGGTCAACGTCCGGGTGATTCCGTCGACGCCCTGCACCTTGGCCACGACGAGTTTCCCGAGCTCGTCGACGTTGCGGGCTTGTGCCCGCACGATGACGTCATAAGGACCGGTGACATCCTCTGCGGCCGTTACGCCCTCGAGTTCGGTGATGGCGCGGGCAACGGCCGCGGCCTTGCCGACCTCAGTCTGGATCAGGATGTAGGCGTGGACCACAAGAAGACCTCCTCGTCGAGGGCTGGCTGGCGGCGAGCCCCCCGGCCGGCCCCTGACGGGACACGCGGCGCTCGTCTGGTTCGGGTGGAACCTACCGGGTCGCGGGCTCGGCCGTCGCCTCGCCATCGCCCCGTCATCGCTGTGAACCCGCCGTGAACCCGCTGTGAACCCGCCGCGCCTGGTTATCCGGGTGATCCGCAGCGCAGGCAGCGGGCCGGGCTGACAGGATGACCCCCGACCGAACGGTCCTTCACCGCAGGGAGGCACCCATCACCGTCGGCGAACTCGGCGAGTTCGGTGCTGTCGATCGGGTTGTGGCGCGCTCCGGGGTGGCGCGGACGGCCGTGATCGGGCCGGGTGATGACGCGGCGGTGCTGGACGCGGGTGGGTCGCTCGTCGTAGCAACCACAGACCTCCTGGTCGATGGTCGCCACTTCCGCCGGGACTGGTCCGAGCCGATCGACATCGGGCACCGTTCTGCTGCGGCCAGTCTCGCCGATGTCGCGGCGATGGGCGGAGTGCTGACCGGTTTACTCGTCGGTCTGGCGATGCCGGCCGACCTTCCGATCGAGTTTGTCGACGGGCTGTACGAGGGGCTGCTGGAGGAGTGCCGGCCGTTCGGGGCGGCAGTCGTGGGCGGTGACATCGTGCAGAGCCCGACACTGGTCATCGCCGTCACCGCACTTGGCGTCATGCAGGGGGTTTCGCCGGTCATCCGGGGCGGTGCCCTGCCGGGGCACCAGGTTGCGCTCGCCGGCCGACTCGGTTACGCCGCAGCCGGATTGGCCGTCCTCGGCCGTGGGTTCCGATCACCACGCTCGGTGGTTGCTGCCTACCGACGTCCCGAGGTGCCCTACGCCGCAGGACCACAGGCCGCCAGTCTCGGAGCCAGCGCGATGTGTGATGTCAGCGACGGGTTGCTCCGCGATGCCGGCACTCTGGCCGAAGCAAGCGGGGCCCGCATGGTTCTCGATGGGACGAAGTTCCCCGTCCCGGATGTGCTGCAAGACGTAGCCGCGGCGATGAACATCGATCCACTGAACTGGATCCTCACCGGCGGCGATGACCATGCGTTGCTGGCGTGTTTCCCGCCCGACCTTGACCTCCCACCGCCCTGGCGCGTTGTCGGTCGGGTCGAGGAGGGCGAAGGAGTCGTGGTCACCGGACTGCCCGACGAGGGTCGAGAACTGGCAGGCTCAGGGTTCGCCCATTTTTGAGGTCCGCAGGGCCGGCCGGCAAAGGCCTGCCGACGCGAGGGAATGAGGGGAAGGTCCAGATGACCGTCGTCACGCTTTCCGCGACATTCGGCGCAGGCGGGAGCGAGATCGGTCCAGCGGTGGCCGACGCGCTGGGACTTCCGTTCGTCGATCGCGCCATTCCCATGCGCGTCGCCGAGAAACTCGGCGTCTCCGTCGCCGATGCCCAGGCCAAGGACGAAACCATCAACACGGGTCTGACTCGGCTGATCTCGTCGATGGCCCTTGTGCCGGACCTGGCCGCAGGGGCCGGACCGATCGGCTACAACCCCGTCCCGGACGAGCGCATCTTCCGAGAGCAGACCGAGAAGGTGCTGCACGAGATCGCCGCCGGCGTCGGGGGAGTCATTCTAGGCCGGGCCGGCGCGCTGGTGTTGGCGGGTGTGCCCGGAGCCCTGCATGTGCGATTGGACGCTCCGGTGGAGTCACGGCTCGCGCACATCCAGCAGTCGCACGACCTGAGCCGGGCAGAGGCCGAACGGCTGATCCGGGACAACGATTCAGCCCGTGAGGCGTACGTGCGGCACTTCTATCGATGCAGGATGACCGACGCGCGGCATTTCCACTTGATCATCGACTCGGTCAGGCTGCCGACCAAGACAGTGACCCAGATGATCGCCGACGCGGCACGCGCGCTCGGCGAAAGCGCTGCCCCGGAGCGCTAGCCGCGGACGACCTTGCCGGCCTTGATGCAGGACGTGCACACGTTGAGCCGCTTGCGTGAGCTCGGGCCGATCTTGGCGCGCACGGTCTGGATGTTGGGGTTCCAACGACGCGAGGTACGCCGGTGCGAGTGCGACACCGACTTACCGAAGCCGGGGCCTTTGCCACAGACGTCGCAGACCGCAGCCACGGATGATCACTCCTCGAGATGGAAGGCACATACGGCATACCGGCGCAGGACACGGCAGCCTGGTCAAGGGTAGCCGAGAGCGCCACGATCGGGCCACACGGGGCCGCGTGGCCGGCTGTGCGAGCGGCCGCGGCGGAGCCTGCGAGCGCGTTGGCTGGCGTCAGTCGGCCTGTCATCGGCGCTGATTAGGCTCGCCGGGCCAGGCTGTACCCAGACCGCGCCGACCGGCGGTCCGGCGCGCCCGGTGGCTGCGGGCAATCAGCGAGTGCGAGACATGAGGAGGTGGAGGCGCTGGAGGTCATCGACGCTTCTGCCGTCCGCCGGTGGGCTGTCGCGGCGTGCGCGGCCATGGATACCGCCGCCGCCGACATCGACGCGCTCAACGTCTACCCCGTCCCTGATGGGGACACGGGGACGAACCTGCACCTGACACTGCAAGCGGCGGTCGCACATCTGAGCAGAGGCGATCAGGGAGCCGAACTCGGCGCGACCCTGGATCGACTCGCTCGGGGCGCCCTGCTGGGGGCCCGCGGGAATTCGGGGGTGATCGTGTCGCAGATCCTGCGAGGGATCGCCGACACGCTCGGCCGGGACGGCGTTGCGGACGGCGCGAGCCTGGCCAGTGCGCTCAACCACGCAACCGATCTTGCCTACGCCGCGGTGGCGACACCCGTGGAGGGCACGATCCTGACGGTGGCCCGCGCGGCCGCGAATGCGGCTTCTGCATACGCTGCGCGGGGCGAGGCGAAGCTGGCGGATGTCGCTGCGACCGCATGTCAGGCTGCCGCCGAAGCCCTGGCGCGCACCCCATCCCAGTTAGCGGAGTTGGCTCGGGCCGGCGTGGTGGACGCAGGCGGACAGGGGTTGTGTGTCCTCTTGGATGCGTTGCTGGCAACGATCACCGGTCAGGACGTGCCCAGGCTCGAGCCGCGCGATGACCACAGCGGGGGCGATCAGGCGCCAGACGTCTCGCACCTCGAGGCCGCCCGGGCCGGCGAGCCGGGGGAGTTTCGGTACGAGGTCCAGTTTCTCCTGGACGAGGCCGACGACGAGAGTGTCGAGATCCTGCGGGCCGAGCTCGGCGGGCTCGGAGACTCGTTGGTGATCGTGGGTGAGGGTGCATCGACCACGCGCGCTGCCCTCTGGAAGGTCCATGTGCACGTCAACGACGTCGGTGCCGCGATCGAGGCGGGCGTCCGCGCGGGCCGTCCCCACGCGATCTCGGTCACGCACTTCGCCAGCCAGATGTCGCAAGCCTCATCCGCGTGCTCCGCGGAGAGCGACTCTGCTGCGAACCGCCCCGCATGGTCGGGGCGCGGATTGGTGGCGGTGGCTCCGGGCGACGGCCTGGCCGGCTTGTTCGCCGCTGAGGGAGTTGACGTGGTCAATGGGAGCGGTGTCACCGGCCCGTCGGTCTCGGACGTACTCGACGCCATTCGGCAGACCGGGGCCGCCGAGGTCGTCGTCCTTCCGAACCACCCCGCCATGACGGCCACCGCCGATGCGGCCGCGGAGCAGGCGCGCGCAGACGGTCAGGACGTTGCCGTGGTGCCCACCAAATCTCCGGTGCAGGGCCTGGCCGCCGTCGCCGTCGCCGACGCCAGTCGGCGGTTCCCCGACATGGTGATCGCACTGGCCGAGGCGGCTGCGGCGACTCGGTGGGCTGAGATCAGCATCGCCCCGGGTGAGGCGATGACCTCGGCCGGGAGATGTGCGGCCGGTGATGTTCTGGGCCTGGCCGAAGGGGACGTCGTACTCATCGGTCCCAACCAGGTTGCGGTGGCGTCCGAATTGCTCGACCGGCTGCTGTCCTCCGGCGGTGAACTCGTGACCTTGGTACTCGGCTCCCAGGCAGTTGACGGGTTACTCGATGCCATACGGGCTCATCTTCGACGAGCCCATCCTGGGGTTGACGTCATGGACTACCGGGGTGACCAGCCGGACCAACCCGTTCTCATCGGCGTGGAATGACGCCCATGCTGACCAGGAACAGCTCCCTGCGTGGCTTGCTCGGGGGCAAGACCGCCACGGTGCTGGCCGCCGAACTCGGCATCAACACTGTCGAGGACCTGCTCAGTCACTACCCACGGCGCTACGCCGAACGGGGGGAACTGACCGACCTTGCCGAACTCCGGGTCGGCGACGAAGTGACGATCGTTGCGCAGGTTCGCTCGGTGACTCAGCGCCGGATGCGCAACAAGCGCGGCACGATCACCGACGTCGTCGTCGGCGACGGCAAGCGCTCGCTGTCGCTGGTCTTCTTCAACCAGCCGTGGCGGTTGAAGCAGTTGGCAGTCGGCGTCAGCGGTCTGTTCGCCGGCAAGATCGGCATCCGCGGCCGCCAGGTGCAACTCACCCATCCGGAATGCGAGATCTTCGGGGCTTCGGGTGCCGGGTCGGATCCCGATCTGGACCCGGCTGCCCTCGACGACGAGAAGGAACGAGCGTTGACGTACGCGTCGAAGCTCATTCCCGTCTACCCGGCGAGCCGGAACATGCCCTCGTGGACGATCGCGCGCTGCGTGCGCCTGGTCCTCGACTCCGTCGACAGTGCGCCGGTCTCCGTCGACAGTGCGCCGGTCTCCGTCGACAGTGCGCCGGTCTCCGTCGACAGTCGGCCGGTCTCGGTGGAGACGGTGTCGGACCCATTGCCCGAGGCGTTACGTGACCGGCGCGGGTTGATCGGCCTCATCCACGCCTGGCGCAAGATCCATCAACCGGATTCGCTTACCGACGTCGAACTTGCCCAACTGAGACTCAAGTGGGACGAGGCGCTGACCGTCCAGGTGACGTTGGCCCAGCGCCGGATCGCTCAGGCAGTCAACCCCGCCCACCCGCGGCCGGCCCGCGAAGGCGGCCTGCTCGATGCCTTCGACACGCGCCTGCCGTTCGTCCTCACGACAGGACAGCGCGTTGTCGGAGCCGAGATCAGTCACGAACTCGGCGGGCACAAGCCGATGAATCGGTTGCTGCAAGGGGAGGTCGGCTCCGGCAAGACGGTCGTCGCACTTCGAGCGATGCTCCAGGTCATCGACGCCGGGGCCCAAGCCGCGTTTCTAGCACCCACCGAAGTGCTTGCCGCCCAGCATCTGCGGACGCTGCGGGACTTGCTGGGACCGCTGGGGCACGCCGGGGAGTTCGGTGCGGCTGAACATGCCACTCGCGTCACGATGCTGACCGGGTCACTGTCGGCCAAGGTGCGGCGCGCAGCGCTGGCCGAGGCCGCCGGCGGTGGAGCGGGCATCGTCGTCGGGACCCACGCCCTGCTGGAGGAGGTCGTGCAGTTTGCCGAGCTCGGGCTGGTTGTCATCGACGAGCAACACCGCTTCGGCGTCGAACAACGGGATGTGCTGCGCGCCAAGTCCGCGGCACCCCCGCACGTTCTGGTGCTCACCGCGACCCCGATCCCGCGCACCGTGGCGATGACGGTGTACGGCGACCTCGAGACGACCACCCTGACAGAGGTGCCCGCTGGTCGCGCGGAGGTCACCACGAGCGTGGTGCCCACGTTGGAGAAACCTGCCTGGCTCGACCGGGCGTGGGCTCGGATCGTCGAGGAAGCCCGGACCGGCGGGCGGTCCTTCATCGTGTGCCCACGAATCGGCGATGACGGTCAGGGTGCGACGGGCGGCAACGAGGTCGAAGACGGAGACCTCTCCGAGGCTAGGCCGCCGGACGAGGAGGAACCGGAGGAGGGAGCGGCGGTCAAGCGCGCGCCACTGGCGGTCCTGGAGGTTGCCGACCGCCTGGGTCAAGGCCCACTTGCCGGCCTCCGGCTGGGAATCCTGCACGGGCGGCTCCCGGCAGAGGAGAAGGACAACACGATGCAGGCCTTCGCTCGGGGAGATCTCGACGCGATGGTGACCACGACCGTCATCGAGGTCGGGGTCGACGTCCCCGACGCATCGGTCATGGCGATCCTGGATGCGGATCGGTTCGGGGTGAGCCAGCTGCACCAGTTGCGCGGCCGGATCGGTCGCGGCTCCCGGCCGGGGGTCTGCTTGCTCATCACCGAGTCGGCCGCCGACAGCGCCGCCCGGGCCCGGCTGGATGCGGTAGCTGCTACCCGGGACGGGTTCGAGCTGGCGAGGGTCGACCTGGCCGCCCGCCGCGAGGGCAACATCCTCGGCGCGGCGCAGTCCGGCCGCCGCTCGGGCCTGCGCCTGCTCTCGCTCCTGCGCGACGAGGCGATCATCACGCAGGCGCGGGAGGAGGCCACCGTCCTGGTCGCGCAGGATCCCGACCTGGTCGAACATCCGGCGCTGGCCGTACAAGTAGCTCGGTTGTCGGAGGACGAGCGAGCCGACTACCTCGACAAGGCATGACTCGCATCATCGCCGGAACCGCTCGCGGACGCCGGCTGGCCGTACCACGTGGTGCGGTGACGCGGCCGACCTCGGACCGGGCCCGGGAGGGCCTGTTCTCGACATTGAGCACGCTGACAACGTTGTCGGGCAGCAGCGTCCTGGATCTCTATGCCGGCTCGGGCGCGCTCGGCCTCGAGGCGATGTCCCGAGGCGCCGCGCACGCGCTGCTCGTCGAAGCTGACCGGCGGGCTGCGGACACACTCCGGTCCAATATCGAAGCGGTCGGTGTGGCCGCAGGCGCGACGGCGGTGCTCAGCCCGGTCGAGCGGTTGGCGGCCACTGTGCCGAGCCAGGTTCCCGGCGTGCTCGGTCCGTACGACATCGTCTTCGCCGACCCGCCGTATCGCGTGCCCGATCAGGAACTCAGCGATGTGCTGGTAGACCTTCAGCGCATGGGATGGCTGGCTCCGCACGCCGTCCTGGTGGTTGAACGCTCCGCCCGGGCGCACCCATGGGTGTGGCCGACACCTCTGCAGCCGATCCGTGATCGGCGCTACGGGGAGGCATTGCTTTGGTACGGTCGCGCCCCGTGAGAGTTGCCTGGCGATGATGAGCGGCCGGGCGAAGGCCGGGACGCGCACTGGCCGGCGTCAGATGAGAAGGGCCGTTTGTCCTGGGTCTTTCGATCCGATCACCAACGGCCACCTGGACATCATCGAGCGGGCCAGCGAGCTCTACGACGAGCTGGTCGTCGCGGTCCTCGTCAACCCGGAAAAGGCGGGGAAGTTCGACGTCGACACCCGGATGGCGATGATCAAAGAGTCAATCGCGCATCTGCCGGGCGTCACGGTCGACTCATTTCACGGGTTGCTCGTGGACTATTGCAAGGAGCACGGCATCGAGGTGATCGTCAAAGGGCTTCGGGCGATCAGTGACTTCGAGTACGAGGTGCAGATGGCTCAGATGAACCGCGGACTCAGTGGGATCGAAACCGTCTTCATGCCCACTGGCCCCGAGCACGGCCACCTCTCCTCGAGCCTCATCAAGGCTGTTGCCCATTTCGGCGGGGACGTCTCGCACCTGGTGCCGGCACCGGTGCTCGAGCGGCTGGGTATCCGCGGAAAGGACTAGCCGATGTATCGCATCTACGACACGTTGGACGAGATCGTCGCCATGATCGAGCAGGCTCGTGGCGTGCCCATGTCCACCTCAGCCATGGTGCCGCGGGATCACATCCTCGACCTGCTCGACGAATTGCGGGAACGGTTGCCCGACGAGGTCACCCAGGCCAAGGCCGTGCTCGACCAGCGCGGGGACCTGCTGGATGCCGCCCAGGTCGAGTCCGACCGCATTGCCCTTCGGGCGACGCAGGAGGCCGAGGAGGTCACCACGCGGGTACGGGCAGAGGCCGAGCAGGTGCGCGTGCTGGCCAAGCAGCGCCAGGAGGAACTCATCGCCGCGGGTCAGCGCGAATACGACCGTCTGGTCAACGAAGGCACCCTTATCCGCGTTGAGCTGGTCGCCCAGGGCCAGCAACAGCACGACGAGCTCGTCGCCCGTGGCCGCAGTGAGCACGAGCGGCTGGTCAGCGAGAGCGACGTCTATCGCGAGGCGGTCGCCCGAGCCGACGAGCTGGGCGCGGCGACGGCGGCCGAGGCCGAGGCCATGCGCCGCGAGGTCGACACCTACGTCGATGCCAAGCTGGGCGAATTCGAAGTGACCCTGACCCATCTGCTCCGCTCGGTCGAGCACGGCAGGGCCAATGTCAGGCGCGGAATTCCGCCAGCCGAACGCGGTACGGCGCAGCGCTCCAGCGGAGGTTCGGATTGACCGTGGCTGGGGTTGCGGGGGAGTGACTGACACCAGCGTCGTCGCCGTCGTGGTGACGTGGAACCGCGCCGAACTTCTCGCTCGATCGCTTGCCGCGATACTCGGGCAGACCCGACCGCCCGACCGGGTCGTGGTGGTAGACAACGCCTCGACTGACGAGACGGCCACCATGCTGGCGAACAAGTTCGCCGACCAGGTTGACGTCCTCACCTTGACGGACAACCTCGGCGGGGCGGGCGGGTTCGCTGCTGGGATCGTGTGGGCGCTCGAACATGATCCAGACGCGGTCTGGCTCATGGACGACGACACGATTCCGGATCCGACTGCGCTGCAGGCATTGCTCGACACGCGCGACAACTACCCCGGACCCTCGCCGGCGATCGTGGCCAGCCGGGTCGTCTGGACCGATGGCCGAGACCACCCGATGAACACCCCGCGGCCCAAACCCGGCGCCGGCCGGGCCGAGCGCACGGTGGCTCGAAGGGTCGGTGCGACGGCGATCCGGTCGGCGTCATTTGTGTCGATTCTGTGCTCAGCAGAGGTGTTACGTGAGCGCGGACTTCCCGAGGTCGACTACTTCCTGTGGAACGACGACTTCGAGTTCACCACTCGTTTGTTGCGCGGTCGCCGTGGTCTGCTGGCCCCGTCCAGCGTGGTCCGCCACCACACGAGGAACTTCGGCAGCACCGATGCAGATCCTGGTGATCGGTTCTTCTTCGAGGTGCGGAACAAGATCTGGATGTTCACCCGTGGCACCGGGCTGAATCCCGCCGAGCGCGTGCTCTACGCGGGGGCGACGCTGCGCCGGTGGGTACGTACGGTCACCCGCTCCAGCGATCGTGCGCGGCTGCTCCGCGCCGCCCGTCGGGGTGTGTTCGCGGGTCTTCGGGCCGGTCCCCGGCCGGCGGGAGAGTTGCTGGCCGAAGCACTTCCGTTGCGTCGGACCCAGCCGGCGGGGGCCGAGGGTGATGAATCGGTTGGCGAGCCCTTCTCGCTCCTGATGGCGATCTACGCAAAGGATGTGCCTGACTACTTCGAGCAGGCCTTCACCAGTACCGTCAACGACCAGACCCGGCGCCCAGACGAGGTGGTCGTCGTCCAGGACGGGCCGATCCCCGAGGAGTTGGCCGACCGTTTGGGCGTCGTAACTGCGAACTCCCCGGTCCCGGTCGTCCACGTCGTCCTCCCGGAAAACGTCGGTCTCGGCCCAGCCCTGGTCGCCGGCTTGGCGCGCTGTAGGTACGACGTCGTTGCACGAATGGATGCCGACGACGTCAGTGAGCCCAGCCGGTTCGCGGCGCAGTTGCCGTTGCTCGAGGCGGGCGCCGACATCGTGGGTACGGGACTTCGGGAGTTTCTGCACGACCCCAGCGACCCAGCCGATGCGCTGGGGACGCGGACTCCACCCACTGAGCCGCGGCAGATCTCGAGAGCAGCCCGCTTCCACGATCCGTTCAACCATCCGACAGTTGTCTACCGGCGCCGCGCGGTGCAGGCAGCTGGCGGCTACCAGGACCTGCCGTTGATGGAGGACTACCTGTTGTTCGCGCGGATGCTCGCCGCCGGGGCGCGTCCGGCGAATCTGGCCGAGCCGCTGGTGAACTACCGGGTCGGTGCCGGTGCCTACGCCCGGCGCGGGGGTCTGCGGTTGCTGCGTTCCGAACTCGCGCTGCAGCGCCGGTTGCGCCGGCTCGGCTTCACCACGCCCATGCAGTACGGGCGCAATCTCATCGTCCGCGGTGGTTATCGGCTGGTGCCCGTGACCCTTCGCCGCCTGGCCTACCGGGCCCTCATCGCCAATCGCACGAAGTGACCTGAGGCCGCGTGCCTGTCAACTGCCGCGCGGATCGGCGCTGCGCGCCCCGGGGGCACCGCCGCCTGCCCGCCCGGTCAGGTATCCTCATCGATGGTCCGATCCGATCTCGGCCAACCCCTGTTATGACAAAGACCATGGTTCACCACGCGCGCAACCAGCCGCGCAGCCCGTTCGTCGTGGACATCCGCGAGTTGGGCCGCCGTCCTGGGTCGTTGCTCCCGGTGCGCCGCACGGTCCGGGCAGCACAGGATGTTGGTCTGGATGTGATCGGTGTCCAGGCCGGGGACGAACTGACCCTCGACCTACGGATGGAATCCGTGGTCGAAGGTGTGCTCGTCTCCGGGACGGTGTCCGGCCCGGTGGTCGGGGAGTGCTCGCGCTGCCTCGACCCGATCCAGGACAGCGTTGCGGTCGAGGTCGTGGAACTGTTCGCCTATCCGGACAGCGCCACGTCGGAGACCACCGATGAGGACGAGGTCAGTCGGCTGACCGGGGACAGCATCGATCTCGAACCGCTGGTTCGCGACAATGTGGTCCTGGCCCTGCCGGTTGCCCCACTGTGCCGAGCAGATTGCGCAGGATTGTGCGTGGACTGCGGGCAACGGTGGGATGACCTGCCACCGGAACACTCACACTTCACCACCGACCCACGGTGGGCGGCGCTGGCAGAGTACGCAACCAGCACCGAGAGCAAAGCTGACGTACCAGAGACTCAGGAGAGTTGACCCGTGGCAGTTCCCAAGCGCCGCCAATCACGCAGCAACACCCACTCGCGCCGCGCGAACTGGAAGGCGACTGCTCCCACCCTGACGCCCTGTCCCAACAAGGCATGCGGTCGGGTCAAGCCGCCGCACGAAGCGTGCCCGCACTGTGGTCAGTACAAGGGCGTCGAAGTCCTGTCGGTCTAACGGCGATCCTGCGGGGGAGACATCGCCGTGACCGATCCGGCAGCCGGGACGAATCCGGCAGAACCCGGCCCCAGCGCCGCCCCGGTCGACGCCGACCAGGGACGCAACGCCTTGATCAAGGCGCTGGATATCCCGATCGACGACGAAATTCTCACCCTCGCCCTGACCCATCGCTCGTATGCTTACGAGAACGGTGGGCTGCCCACCAACGAGCGGCTGGAGTTCCTCGGGGACTCCGTACTCGGACTGATCATCACCGACACCCTGTATCGGGCGAATCCGGATCTCGCCGAGGGGCAGTTGGCCAAGTTGCGCGCATCGGTGGTCAACATGCGCGCTCTGGCCGAACTGGCTCGCGGATTGGGGCCGCATGGGCTCGGCGCGGCGCTCCGGCTTGGCGCGGGGGAGAAGTCCAGCGGCGGCGCGGACAAAGACAGCATTCTGGCTGACGCGTTCGAGGCGTTGCTGGGTGCGATCTACATCGATCAAGGCCTGCCGTCGGTCAGTGCTCTGGTCCGCCGGCTGTTCGCGGGGGTGCTGGACGAGGCAGCGACCAAGGGCGCCGGTCTCGACTGGAAGACCAGCCTGCAGGAACTCACCGCGCGGCTCGGGCTGGGCAACGTCATCTATCGCGTCGTGCACGAAGGTCCGGACCATGAGAAGACGTTCACCGCCGTCGTCGAAGTCGTCGGCCAGCAGTACGGGAGCGGAAGCGGCCGGAGCAAGAAGGACGCCGAGCAGCATGCAGCCGAACAGGCCTGGCAGGAGCTCTCAGTCCTGCGCGGCACCGAGGACTAGTGCCTGAGCTTCCCGAGGTGGAAGTCGTCCGGGCCGGCCTGTCCCGCTGGGTGGTCGGCCGGAAGATCGAATTCGTCTCGGTCCGCCATCCCCGGGCCATCCGCCGCTACCTGGGCGGCCACATCCAGTTCGAGTCGGCTCTGCTCGGACGCACGGTCGAGGCCGCGCATCGACGCGGCAAGTTCCTGTGGCTGCCGTTGTCCGACGGTCAGGTTCTGCTCGGCCATCTCGGAATGAGCGGGCAACTGCTGGTGGAGGCGGCCGCCCAGCCGCACGGTCCGCATCTGCGCGTTCTGGTGGGATTCAGCGACGGAGACCCGCAGCTGCGGTTCATCGACCAGCGGACGTTCGGTGGGCTGTGGGTCGAGTCCTGCGGCCAAGGCCCAGATCATCTGCCGGCCAGCCTCGCCCACATCGCCCGCGATCCCCTCGACCCACTCTTCGACGAGGCGGAGTTCATTCGACGGCTCCGGCGCCGGCGCACCGAAATTAAGCGAGCCCTCCTCGACCAAGGACTCATCAGCGGAGTCGGAAACATCTATGCCGACGAGGCGCTGTGGCGAGTGGGATTGCACGGGGGCCGGGCCACCGATCGACTGTCTGTTGGCAAGGTGACTGAACTGATCGCTGCCATCCGCGACGTCATGTTGGAGGCGTTGGCATCGGGGGGTACGAGCTTCGATTCGCTCTACGTCAACGTGAACGGGGAGAGCGGGTACTTCGCCCGATCGCTGAATGCCTATGGCCGCGGCGATCAACCATGCCTTCGCTGCGGCACGCCCATGCGCCGCGAGCCGTTCATGAATCGCTCGAGTTTCTCCTGCCCCGTGTGTCAGCGGCGGCCGCGGGGTCGGCCGACCCGTTGACCGGAAGGGGGCGGGCTGTCACGCTAGAGGTCTCTCTAGACATCGTTCGCCCGCGAGCAACCCCGCGGGCCTGCCCACCTGCAAGTGGAGGATTCGTCCATGGCCAAGGCCCTCCTGGGTCACGTTGCCACCCCGTCGTCGCTCTTGCTCGAGGAAACCGTGATCCTGCGCAGCCGGATCCGGGCTTTGGAGGCCGAGCTGAGCAGCCTGCGTCAGGAGCGCGACATGCTCTTGGGCGAGGGCCTTCGCCGGCTCGCCGATGAAGCCTCCGCACCCCCCGCTTCCGTTCCTGCCTGAACCGAGTCCCGCCCGGGCCACGTCGACCGGGGCCCCGTCCGGCGTGCCGGTGACCGACTCCGGGTTCCTGCTCAGCTAGCCTCAGCACGGCCCTTCCCCGCGTCGCTCTCCCGTCGTGCAGGCCAGAGGCGCTCATTCCCGACCCGTGCTGGAGCCGCGTGCATCTGTCCAGTCTGACGTTGAAGGGCTTCAAGTCCTTCGCGTCCTCGACGACTCTGCGGTTCGAGCCGGGGATGAACGCCGTCGTCGGCCCAAACGGGTCCGGCAAGTCCAACGTCGTGGATGCCATCTCATGGGTCCTCGGCGAGCAGGGTGCCAAGAGCCTGCGCGGCGGCAAGATGGAAGACGTCATCTTCGCCGGCACCGCCGGGCGGCCCCCACTGGGTCGGGCCGAGGTGACGCTCACGATCGACAACACCGACGGCGCCCTCCCCATCGAGTACGCCGAAGTCTCGATCACCCGGCGGATGTACCGCTCCGGCGAGAGCGAGTACGAGATCAACGGGTCGTCCTGCCGGCTGCTGGACATCCAGGAATTGCTCTCCGACTCCGGCATCGGCCGCGAGATGCACATCATCGTGGGCCAGGGTCAGCTCGATGCGGTGCTCTCTGCCCGCCCAGAGGATCGCCGCGGCTTCATCGAGGAAGCCGCCGGCGTGCTGAAGCACCGCAAGCGCAAAGAGAAGGCGATCCGCAAGCTCGATGCGATGCAGATCAACCTCGACCGGGTCGGGGATCTGACCGAGGAACTGCGGCGCCAGCTCAAGCCCCTCGGCCGGCAGGCCGAGGTCGCCCGCCGGGCCCAGTCCGTGCAGGCGGATCTGCGCGATGCCCGACTCCGGCTGCTGGCCGACGACTTGGTGACCCTGCGCGAAGCTCTGCACAAGGAGCTCGCTGACGAGGAACTGATCCGTGGTCGACGCACCGAAGTCGATGTCGAATTGAAGACGGCGCTGGCTCGCGAGGCTGCGCTCGAGAGTGGCCTGGCCGAGACCTCGCCTGCACTCACCCGCTCGCAGGAGGTCTGGTACGAACTTTCCGCCCTGGGGGAGCGCCTGCGCAGCACGCTGCAACTCGCCGATCAGCGTTCAAGGCACTTGTCCTCGCCACTTCCGCAGCCGCCGCCCGGCCGCGATCCTGAAGTCCTCCAGGCTGAAGCCGCCGCCGTACAAGCCGAGCGGGTCGACCTCGACCGGCACCTGGTGACCGAGCAGGAGCACCTCGCTGCAGCGTTGGCTACTCGCGCCGAACTCGAAGAGGCTCTTCGCCATGCCGAGGACGAACTGGTCCGCGCGGCGCGTGCCCAGGCCGACCGCCGCGAAGGATTGGCCCGCTTGGCCGGAGACCTCCAGGCTGTGCGCAGCCGAGCCAGCGCCGCAGAGGACGAGATCAGCCGGCTTGCCGCGGCAGTGGGCGACGCGCGCACCCGGGCCGAACGCGCTGCCGCACAATTCGCGGCGGTCGAGAACGAGATCGGAGAACTCGGGACCTCCGAGGAAAGCCTGGACGCCCGGCATGAGGCAGCAGTCGGCGCCTATGAGGCAGCGGCGAACGAGGTCGCCCGGTTGATCGATGCCGAACGCGACGCCGAACGTCAACTCGACGCTTGGCACGCCCGCGCGCAGGTGTTGGGTGAGAGCCTGCACCGCAAGGACGGCGGGGGTGCACTGCTGGCCGCCGAGGAGCAGCTGACCGGCATGTTGGGCTCGCTGTCGGCACTGCTCCGCGTCCAGCCCGGCTATGAGATCGCTATTGCCGCAGCGCTGGGCCCCGTCGCCGACGCCATTGCGGTGCGCACGCCCCGCGATGCCGCCGCCGCGTTGACCTACCTGCGGACCCGTGAGGCCGGACGCTCCGGTGTGCTCGTGGGCGGTGGCGCGCAGGAGCCAGATCAGTCTCAGTCCTGGCCGGCGCTGCCGAGCGGAGCGCGCTGGGTTCGTGACCTAGTCAGCGGGCCGGTCGAGCTCCATTCCGCCTTGGCGAAGGCGCTGGATCGGGTGGCAGTGGTCGACGACATCGAGGCCGCGGTTCGGCTCGTCGAGACCCATCCGCGGGTTCGGGTCGTCACCTCCGAGGGAGACCTGCTCGGCGCCCACTGGTCCTTTGGCGGCTCGGTCAGCACACCCAGCGCGATCGAGGTACAGGCGGCCCTCGAGGACGCGCAACGCAACCATCACGCAGCCCAACGGCTCAGCGGCCAGCTGCAGGCGGATCTGGAGGCGGCGCGAGAGCTGGCGGCCCGGCGTTCCAGCGACGTGGAGAGCGCCCTCGCCGCGTTGCACGAATCAGACGCGGCGCATTCCGCCGTGGCCGAGCAACTCAGCGAACTGGGTGCGGCGGCGCGATCGGCTGCCGCCGAGGCGGCCCGACTCGAGCAGGCGCGCGCTGCCGCTGAGCTTTCCCGAGACGCTGATCTCGCGGGTCTGGCCGAGTTGGAAGAACGCTGGCAGGCCGCGCAAGGGGTCCCCTCGACCGACGAGCCCTCGACCGACGAACGGGACGGACTCCAGCGTTCGGTGGCCATGGCCCGCCAGGAGGAGATGGAGCTGCGGCTGGCGGTCCGCACCACCGAGGAACGCGCGCGCGCCCTGGGCACTCGAGCCGACTCCCTCTACCGCGCCGCCGAACAGGAACGTGCCAGCCGGAGCCGCCAGGAGGCCGCCGTGGCTGCGCGCCGGCGCGGTGCCGCGATCGCAGAGGCGGTCCGCATCGCCGCCGAGCAGACGCTTGCCCATGTGCACGCATCCCTGGAACGTGCTGCGGCCCAACGCGATGAGCTGTCGATGCATAAAGTCACCCGCGAAGGCGAGCTCCTGGGCGTGCGCGCCCGACTGCGCGAACTGTCCGCGGACCTCGACCGGCTCACCGATGAGGTGCATCGCGACGAGGTGGCCAGGGCCGAGCACCGACTGCGCATCGAAGCGCTCGAGGACCGTGCGGCCCAGGAGTACGGCGCCGACGTCGATGTGCTGATCGGGGAGTACGCGCCGAGTGCGCCGGTGCCGCCGTCCCTGGCAGATGTCGCCGCAGCCGCCGCCGAAGGACTCGAGCCGCCGCAGGCGAAGGCCTATGACCGGCAGACGCAAGAGCGTCGGGCCGCGCGCGCCGAGCGTGATTTGGCCCTGCTTGGCAAGGTCAATCCCCTCGCGCTGGAGGAGTTCTCCGCGCTCGAAGAGCGGCACGCGTTCCTGGCCACCCAGCTCGAAGACCTCAAGAACACCAAGCGGGACCTGCTGTCGGTCATCCGCGAGGTCGACAGCCGGATCCTTGCTGTCTTCGCCGAAGCGTTCGCCGACGTGGCCCGGGAGTTCGAAGCCGTTTTCGAGACGTTGTTCCCCGGCGGGGAGGGCAGGTTGGTCTTGACCGAACCGGACGACCTTCTCACGACTGGCGTCGAGGTCGAGGCCCGGCCGCCGGGCAAGAAGGTCAAGCGGTTGTCGCTGCTCTCCGGTGGCGAACGCTCGCTGACCGCAGTCGCGCTCCTCGTCGCCATCTTCCGCGCTCGGCCCTCGCCGTTCTACGTGCTCGACGAGATCGAAGCAGCCCTCGATGATGTGAACCTCGGCAGACTGCTGCGGCTGATCGAGTCCTTGCGAGGTTCCAGCCAGTTGATCGTCATCACTCATCAGAAGCAGACGATGGAGATCGCCGACACGCTCTACGGAGTGAGCATGCGCGGTGACGGCATCACCAACGTGATCAGTCAGCGGATCCGCGAGCTCAGCCCCGTCTGAGGTTCAGATGAGCAGGTCGACGACCAGCGGTAGATGATCCGAGGCATCGGCAGCCACGACGTTGGCCGCCGACGGAATCACTCCCGGCGAGCACAGCACATGGTCCAGCCGCTTGTTCGGGCGGTGCGCCGGATGTGTGCATCCGGCGCCGGAGCCGCATTCGGTCCAGGCGTCGCGCAGATCCGCCAGCGCAGCGAGCTCGGGTGCGTCGTTGTCGGCGTTGAAGTCACCGGCGATCACCGTGGGGCCCATCTCGGCTTCTGCCAGGCCACGGACCACTCGCGCCTGGGCGGCGCGGTCGGCGGCACTTTCGTAGCTGAGGTGGGTATTGATCACCCAGAGCGTGCCCCCGGCCAACTCGATGAGCACCCGCTGGGCGCTGCGCGGCTCGTGGGCCGGGCTCACTGGAAGCGGGTGCAGTTCGTGGCTCAGAATCGGCAGGCGGGACAGGATCGCGTTGCCGTACTCCCTCGGCGTGCCGTTGCGTGCCGACCGGATCACGCTCGCCCCGAACACAACCTGCATGTTCAGGGCTCGGGACAGTTCCCGGGCCTGATCCACGTGGTCGCTGCGCTCGCCGAAGTGTCGATCGACCTCCTGGACGCAGACGACATGTGCGGCCAATAGATGGATCACCGACGCGGTACGGGCGAGATTCACCTTCCGGTCACGGCCCCTGCCGTGCGCGATGTTGAACGCCGCCAGCCGCATTCCGATGGTCACGCCGGCCGGTCCGGTTCGGCCTGCCGTCGGGAAACGACGGTCTCGCGGGTCGGAACCCGCAGCGCGATGTAGCCGACACCGACCGCTCCCAACAAGAGTGCTCCGGCACGTGCCCACCAGGGCAGCGGGGCGAGAGTCGCCGAAGCGCCGACAGCGATCACGATCATGAGTATCGCGATGATCTTGGCTGGTCGCGGCATCCCCAAACCGGCCCGGAAGTCGTTGACCATGGCCCCGACGCCGGGAAGGCCGAGCACCCACGCCTCCAGCCGGGGGCTGGACCGGGCGAAGCAGGCGGCTGCCACGATGAACGGGCCGGTCGTGGGAATCACCGGCAACGCGATGCCGATCAGCCCGACCGCCGCAGCACCGAACCCGCCGAGCATCCACAGCCATCGGTTGATCCGTTGCCGGGCATCCGGTCGCCGGGCATCCGGGGTCACGCTTGCCACCTCCTCGTTGCCGGACAACTGCATCTCAGCGGCTGCTCGGACCGCGCGCCATGCCTCCATGGTGCTCCGGTACGCGACGGGCTGCGGTGCAGAGTCCCCGTCGGCGATCAGCCGGACAAGATCTGCCAAATCGCCACGAGCCCCACGACAACGATGAGCCCGCGCAGGACGACGGACGGCAGCCGCCGGCCGACCCCGGCGCCGATGAATCCTCCAGCCAGCGAGCCAGCGGCGATCAGCCCCACGGCAGCCCAGTCGATTCGGCCGAAGGCGAGAAGCGCAAACGTCACGGCAGCGACGGAATTGACGATCAGGGACAGCACGTTCTTGAGCGCGTTCAGCCGTTGCAACGGCTCGGGCAGCAGACTCCCGAGCAGCCCGATCAACAAGATGCCTTGCGCCGCACCGAAGTAGCCGCCGTAGACACCGGCGGCATAAGTTGCCACAGCGACCAACACGCCGTGCCCGCGACCGGGCTCGCTGCTACCAAGCCGGTCCCGCCGCTCCTGCAACGTGCGCTGCATCCATGGCTGAATGACAACCAGGACCAACGAGATGCCAAGCAGGATCGGCACGATCGTGGTGAATGCAGCGGCGGGCAGGACCAGTAACAGGACCGCCCCGGTGACCGCCCCGAGCAAGGACATCGGACCCAACCGCAAGATTCGGCCGCGCTGCCCGCTGAGTTCTTCCCGGTAGCCGAAGCTGCCGGAGATGCCGCCGGGGACCAGGCCGATGTTGTTGGAGATGTTCGCCGTGACGGGTGCGTACCCGAAGGCCAACAGGGTGGGAAAGGTGATCAGCGTCCCGGACCCCACGACGGTGTTGATCGTGCCCGCCGCCACGCCGGCGCCGAAGATCGCCAGCGCCTGTAGCCAATCCACTGCCGGGACGCTACCCAGGCACTGCCGAGGCCCGCGCACGGGCATGCGGGCCATCCGAGTGAAGGACGCCCCGTATCGAACCTCTTGGTTGATGGCGTCCTTCACTGCGGAAGCAGCAGCCGATTGACCTTTTGACAGACTCGGCCGGTGGACACCGTCGTCATCGGCATCGTCGTGCTCGTTGTGCTGCTCATCGCCCTAGCCGGCTTCCTGGTCAGTCGTGGTCGGCGAACCACTCGCCTCGAGGATGCGGTCGATCTGCCCGGCCGCCCCGGTCGCGACTCGGACACGGCCACCCTGGAGCGCCAATCGTCGGAGTTGGACACCGCGCCCCCGGACGTTGCCTCGGGACCACCCGCCACGGACACGACCACCCTGCCCGTGGAGATCCCTGAACCATCCGCTGGCCGACTGGTCCGGCTGCGCGCCCGGCTGGCGCGCTCGCAGTCCGCATTGGGCCGCGGGTTGCTTTCTGTCCTGTCGAGGGAGCGGCTCACCGAAGACGATTGGGAGGAAGTCGAAGCGACCCTGCTGGGCGCCGATGTCGGGGTTGGCGCGACCACCGAGATCGTGGACCGGCTGCGCACCCAGACGCGGGTGATCGGTGCTGCCTCGCCCGACGAGCTGCGCGCGTTGCTCAGTGCCGAGCTGGTGCGGGCACTGGACCCCGACGCGGACCGTGCGCTGCACCTTTCATTGTCCGACGGCGGGCATCCCGCAGTGGTTCTAGTCGTCGGTGTGAACGGCGCGGGAAAGACAACGACGGTCGGCAAGCTCGCCCGCGTGCTGGTCGGAGACGGTTCGACAGTGGTCCTGGGGGCGGCTGACACCTTCCGAGCTGCTGCGGCCGAACAGCTGACCACCTGGGGTCAGCGGGTGGGCGTCGAGACCGTACGCGGCCCGGAAGGCAGCGATCCCGCCTCGGTCGCCTTCGAATCGGTCAAACAGGGAGCCGAGGCTGGTGTCGACGTCGTCGTCGTCGACACTGCCGGACGACTGCACACCAAAGCCGGGCTCATGGACGAACTCGGCAAGGTCAAGCGGGTCCTGGAAAAGCAGGGACCGGTCGCCGAGACGCTCCTGGTGCTTGACGCGACCACCGGACAGAACGGTGTGGTCCAGGCGAGGGTGTTCACCGAAGTGGTGGACGTCACCGGCATCGTGCTGACCAAACTCGACGGTACGGCGAAGGGCGGAATCGTCATCGCCGTGCAGCGCGAACTCGGCATCCCGGTCAAGCTCATCGGCCTCGGCGAGGGACCCGACGATCTCGCGCCGTTCGACCCGCAGACGTTCGCCGACGCGCTGCTCTCTTGATCAGGTCAGCCGCCCGGCGAAGACCGTTCGTAGCCTCGGCTGCCCGTCCTCCCCGGTTTCGGCTTTCTCGAATCGCAGCTCCGCCCGAGGTCCATCGAGGGTGAGCACTGCAAGTTCATTGCCGAAGAACGGCCCGCACCGCTTTCGCCAGCGCAGCCGAGTCCTGGTTACCCGGGCCACGCGGCGAAGCGCCGCCGTCACTGCCATGCCGGGCTTGCTCCATCCGATCTTGAAGGCCTGCGCCATGGGATGCGGGACCGAGTTGTGTACCGGTGAGCAGGTCAATTGATAGATCCGGCTCGTGATGCCCTTGGGCTCGACGACTTCGGCGACGTAGGCGTGATGGACGTCGCCGGAGAGCACCAGCAGACTGGTCGGAGCCTTGCCGTGCTCGCCGCGGCCGAGCGACTCCAGGGCCGCACCGAGGCGATCGAAAGAATCTCGGAAGGCCGCCCAGTGCTCCATGTCACCGGCTTGCCGCAACTTCTCCGACCTGCGGCCGATCCAGTGGCCGTGGAAGCGCTTGACCAGCTCCGCATTCCACCCCTCGAGATCATGGATCGCCGGCGGCAACAACCACGGCAGCGAACTTCCGACCAGCAGATGCTCGATCCCGTCCTCGCCGGCGGCAGCCACCATCTGTTCGACCCAGGCGAATTCGTCCTCGTCGAGCATCGCGCGGCGGTCCTCCTCGAGCGACCGCGCGGCCCGTGAGTCGATCATGAGCAGCCGGACGTTGTGCCACTTGCGCTGAAAGCTCCAACGAATGGCTGCCGGGTCGCGGTCGGCTTCGAGCGCCATCTCTCGAAGTGCGTCGTACCCGTCCTCGGCTGTCGTGATCTTGGCGAACCACGCGTCGGCCCGCAGTTCCTCGGGCGACAGGTTGCCGATGTGCTGGTAGATCCAATAGGCACCGAACGCGCCGATGATCCGCTCCGGCCACCACTGGCTCGCGGTCACCGTCTCCCGCCAGTCCGCGGAGGTGTTCCAGTCGTCGATCACGTCGTGGTCGTCGAAGATCATTGACGACGGGATCGTCGAGAGCAGCCAGCCGATCTCGGGATCGGTCCAGGACTGCCGGTAGATGTAGGTGAACTCCTCGAAATTGGCCAGCTGGTCGTATGGGGGCTGACTCAGATCACGACGCGATGCGAGGTACCGCTTGGTCACTTCAGCGGTTTCGTCGGCGTAGACCTGGTCACCGAGCAGGATCAGGGCGTCAGGCCATTCCTGCTGGGGAAGCCCGGCGATCGTCGACGAATACGTATCGAGTGCGTCCGGCGGGAAGTCCTCGTCGTCCTCGTCGGTGATCACCAGCGGGGTCGCGTACCGGCAGGAGCCGAAGGCGACCGTGAATGCACCAGGGCCTCCAGCCGTACGAATCCGACTGACCGGACGTTCGGAGTCGGTCAGCGGCCAGACCAGATCGTTGTCCAGGCGTACCTGGTACGGAGTGACACTGCCGGGGTCGAGGCCCTCGATGACGACGAGGGCGTAGTGGTGCCCGCGAATATGGAAGGTGCTCGTTGCGCCGAGCGGTCTCGGGCCTGCGTCTGCGCCCGTGTCGACGCTGACCAGGCAAGGCGCATCGACTTCGACGAACACAGTGGCGGAAACCTGATCGACGTGGCGTAGCAGCGGTCCGACAACGAGGGATGGCATTACGACATGCCTAGTGCGGGGGCAGCGTCGTGGCAACCCGGGGGTCGAAACCGAAGGGCAGTTCCAGGCGGTGCCGGGCAAGGGTGTCGGCGTCGGTGAGCAGATCCCGCGTGCGGCGATCAGCGACGATCGTTCCCTCGTCGAGGATGACCGACCGGGTGCACAACTGCGCTGCGTAGGGCAGGTCGTGGGTGACCATGAGCAGGGTGATCGGCAGATCGGTCAGGATCTCGGCAAGCTCTCGGCGGCTGGCCGGATCGAGATTGGACGACGGCTCATCGAGAACCAGGATCTCCGGCTCCATCGCCAGGACCGTTGCAACCGCGACCCGACGGCGCTGTCCGAAGGAGAGATGATGCGGCGGTCGCTCGGCGAACTCCGCCATCCCGACGGCATCCAGGGCTGCGGCCACGCGGGCGGTGAGTTCGGCACCGCGCAGGCCGAGGTTCGCCGGTCCGAAGGCGACGTCTTCGCGCACGGTCGGCATGAAGAGCTGATCGTCAGGATCCTGGAAGACGATTCCGACCCGTCGCCGGATTTCGGTCAGGTTCGGTTTGGCTACCTCGAGCCCGCCGACGTGCACGACCCCCGCGCCGGCGGTCAGGATGCCATTCAGGTGCAGCACCAACGTGGTCTTGCCAGCGCCGTTCGGACCCAGGAGGGCCACTCGCTCGCCGCGCTCGATGCGCAGATCCACCCCGAACAGAGCCTGGTGCCCGTCTGGGTAGGCGAACGCAACTCCGGACATCGTCAGGCTGGGTGCCGGCGCAGTAGTGCTCATGAGACGACCCAGCCACCGATAAGGACGAGCAGCGCTGCACCGGGTACGAGCAGGGCCGCGACCCACGCCGCGGTGGGCACCTGAGATTGCTCGGTGACGGGGAGTCGTCCGGCGTACCCCCGAGACAGCATGGCGAGATGCACCCGTTCGCCGCGTTCGTACGAGCGGATGAACAACGATCCGGCCGCGTGTCCGAGGATCCGGAGCTGGCCGAGGTGGCGCGCCGTGAATGCCCGGGACTCGCGCGCGATACGCATTCGACGCAATTCGCCGCCGACGACCTCTAGATAGCGCAGCATGAAGGTGAGGATCTGCACCAGGATCTCGGGCAGCCGCAGCCGTTCCAATCCGCGGACCATCTCCCGCGGCGACGTCGTCGACGCGAACAGGATGGACGACATCACCGACAGAGTCGCCTTCATGAACAGCGCGGCTCCGGCGAGCAGGCCCGACTCCGACACGGCAATCCCGAGGACCTCGACCCTTGGGCCCTGCGCAACGAAGGGCAACAGGAGCGCGAAGATCACGAAGGGGATCTCGATGGCCAGGCGGGAGACGATGAAGCCGACCGACGCTCGGGCGGTTGCTGCCACGACGCAAAGAATCGCGAGATAACCCACAAACGCGGGGTACCAGGTGCCGGGGGTCACGACGACGATGAGTACGAAGCCGACGAGAGCTACCAGCTTGACGTGGGCTGGGATGTCATGAGCCGGAGTGCGTCGCTCCCGATAGAGCGAATGCGCGTGCCCTGCCCCCACGATGCGCCGCTGCCGCCGGGGCGGTCAGACCTCGCTCGTCGAATCGGAAGCGGAGCGAGTGGAATCCTGTTGCGTAGTACGTCTTTTCACCACTGTGACCAGCAGCGTCCCGAGCAGCAGGACGACCAGAACTCCGATGATCCCGGACAGGCCCACCGAGAGCCATTCGTTGTGCACTCCGGCGACGCCGTAGTCGGCGAGGGGGGATCCCGCCGTTGCAGAATCCGTGGCGGAGTCGAGGAACCCGCGCTGTTCGGCTGTGTATTCCAGACCGTCGGGGGAGGGGCTGGCGAAGTAACTGGCGACGCCGGCGATGAGCAGGGCGACGGCTAGGCCGACGATGAGGAAGGTCCGGTTACGCGACATCTGACGGCATCTTCGAGGACCGCAGGACCAGTGCCGGGGTGAGATAGCGCGCGCCGTAGACGAGATCCGAGCGAGCCGAGAGAACCGCTCCCACGACCGCGACGGTGATGGCCGCCTCGCCGATACCGATCAGGACGTGCACGCCGAGCATCGCCGTGATCAGGCTTCCGAGGTTGATGTCCACGGCACCGCCGACCGCGTACAGAACGACGAACGCCACAGCTGCGAGGAGAACGCTGAGCAGCGCGGACGCGCCGGCGGAGATCAGCACGCCGGTCCGGCTCTTGGGCAGCGCCATGGTCAGACCGCGGAAGATGACCCAGCCACCGAAGGTGGTCACCAGCGCCATCAGGGTGATGTTGGTGCCCAGAGCCGTGAGACCTCCGTCGGCGAAGAGGAGCGCCTGGACGAAGAGCACCACGGTCACGCACAAGGCGCCGGTATATGGGCCGACCAGGATCGCAGCGAGGACGCCGCCCAGGAGATGCCCGCTGGTTCCTGCTCCTACCGGAAAGTTCATCATCTGCCCGGCAAAGATGAAGGCTGCGACCAGACCGGCCATCGGCGCGGTCTTCTCGTCCAGCTCTGCGCGGGCGCCACGAATGGCGTAGGCGACGCCGCCGGCGGCGACGATTCCCGTGCCGACCGTGACGGGGGCGGACATGAAGCCGTCGGGTACGTGCATGGCGCCGACATTATTGCAACTCATGTGCAATTGCGAGCGAGTTGCACATTCACGCGGGCTGAGCCGCCGTGCTCTGCGCAGTCCGAACTTGGTAACTCAACCGATACGTGATCCCGACGGTTCTTCATCGGGCCGAAACACATCCCGTACCTGCCGCGTAACAAGCGGCCGCGACGGTAGTCCGAGGCCTCGACGTGGCCTGTTCACTCATGGCCGCATGGCCGACGAACCACCGGAGGCTGCCTTGATCAACACTGGGGACACCGCCTGGATTCTGACCAGCGCTGCGCTGGTGCTGTTGATGACACCGGGCCTCGCCCTCTTCTACGGCGGCATGGTCCGCGCGAAGAGCGTCCTGAACATGATGATGATGAGCTTCGGCGCGCTGGCGTTGATCAGCGTCCTTTGGGTGCTCTACGGCTATTCCATGGCGTTCGGCGACGACGTCGGACTGGGTCTGCTGGGTGATCCCTTCCAGTACCTCGGGCTCGAAGGACTGATGGAGGACACCACGAGCGAGGCGGGCGGCTTACCGGCGATGGCCTTCGTCGGATTTCAGGCAGTTTTCGCGATCATCACGGTCGCCCTGATCTCTGGAGCCATCGCTGACCGAGCCAAGTTCGGTGCCTGGATGGTCTTCGCCGGGGTGTGGGCCACGCTCGTGTACTTCCCGATCGCGCACTGGGTCTTCGACTTCACCCTGACCGGCGATGACGGCGTGGTGACCCACGTCGGGGGATGGGTCGCCAACAACCTGGCGGCGATCGACTTCGCCGGGGGTACTGCCGTGCACATCAACGCCGGAGCAGCCGGCCTTGCCCTCGCCCTGGTCCTCGGCAAGCGCCGCGGCTTCGGCACCGAGGCAATGCGGCCGCACAATCTGCCATTGGTCATGATCGGTGCTGGCCTGCTCTGGTTCGGCTGGTTCGGCTTCAACGCCGGGTCGGCGGTGGCGGCGAACAACACCGCGGCGGTGGCCTGGGTCAACACCATGGTGGCCACCGGCGCGGCCTGCCTGGCCTGGCTGCTCGTCGAAAAGATCCGCGACGGCCACTCGACCTCACTTGGCGGAGCCTCCGGCGTCGTTGCCGGGCTCGTGGCGATCACGCCGTCATGTGGCGCGGTCTCGCCGCTTGGCGCGATCGCGATTGGCGTGGCTGCCGGAGCGTTGTGCGCCTTGGCGGTCGGACTCAAGTACCGGTTCGGTTTCGACGACTCGCTGGACGTGGTTGGGGTCCATCTCGTCGGTGGCCTCGTCGGCACGATATTGATCGGGTTCTTGGCCACGGATGAGGCTCCGAACGGGGTCTCGGGACTGCTCTATGGCGGTGGCGCCGATCAACTCTGGCGCCAAGTGGTCGCGGCCCTGACGGTCATGGTCGTATCGTTCGTCGCCACGTACGTCATCGGCCTGATCATCGAGAAGACCATGGGCTTCCGGATCGACGAGGAACACGAAGAAGCGGGTATCGATAACCTGGCGCATGCCGAGACCGGATACGACTTCAGCGCGCTGGGCGGAGGGGGCACGCACTCGGTGTCCTCGTCGGCTCCGGCGGGGTCGTCGACTTTCACGGCACGGACCCGGACCTCGGAAGGGGCCTCCTGATGAAACTCGTGACCGCAGTCATCAAGCCGTTCAAGCTCGAGGACGTGAAAACTGCGCTGGAACTGCACGGCATCGAGGGTTTGACCGTCAGCGAGGTCCAGGGATTCGGACGCCAGCGCGGGCACACCGAGGTCTACCGAGGTGCGGAGTATCAGGTCGACTTCGTGCCGAAGGTCAAGATCGAAGTGCTGGTCTCTGATGAGACCGCCGCGGATGTTCTGGAGGCGCTGGTCGAGGCGGCGCGTACCGGTCAGATCGGCGACGGCAAGGTCTGGGTCACGCCGGTCGAGGATCTCGCGCGGGTGCGTACCGGGGAGCGGGGTCCAGACGCGCTCTGATTCAGTATCGCCACGTCAGCGCCGGCCGTGGTGAGGTCAGCTTCCCCAGCCGGCCCGGCGCCGATGCGGCCTGCAGAGATCGCGTCGGCGGCGGGCCGGCTGAGCGTGCCGACCTCCTCGATCGTTGGCTGGCGACGCTGCTGCCCGACCGCCCCGGACTGGCCCTCGTCGCGGTCGGCGGCCTGGGCCGGCGCGAACCCGCGCCGTACAGCGACCTCGACCTGATCCTCGTGCACGATGGCGTGCCGGACATCGCCGAAGTGGCCAACACCGTCTGGTATCCGATCTGGGATGCCGGACTGCGCCTTGACCATTCGGTGCGTACCGTCGACGAGTCGCTGCGCGTCGCCGGCACCGATGCGATCGCCGGGTTGGGTCTGTTGGACGCTCGATGGATCGCCGGGGACGAGGAGCTCGCCCACAGGTTGAAGCGGGCAGCCGCATCGTCCTGGCGCTCAAATGCACGAAAGCTGTTGCCGCTGCTGCGGGCGGAGCGGCTACGACGCGGCGAGCTTGCGGGGGACACCGCGTACCTCATCGAACCGGACCTCAAGGACGGCCGCGGCGGCATGCGCGATGTTCATGTGCTGCGGTCCTTGGCGGTTGCGCAGCTCTCTGACGAGCCGAGTGCCGGGGTCGAGGCCGCGTACTCCCTGCTCCGGGATGTGCGGGAGGCGCTGCACCACGCGTCGGGCCGCCGCGCCGATGTCCTCATCCGACAGGAACAGATCCCCGTGATGGCGGCCCTCGGGCTGGATACAGAGGACGAGCTGCTCCGGAAGGTCTCCAATGCGGCGCGGTCGATCAGCTACGCCTGCGCGGCCGGCTGGCGACGAGTCGAATCAGGTCTCGGAACCCGACGTGCCGCAGGACTGCTGAGCAGGCGAAAGCCGACTCGCACTCCGCTGCTGGCCGGTGTTGTCGCCCACCAGGGCGAGGTGGTCCTGGCTCGCGGCGTCGACCCCGCGGCGGACCCGATCCTGCCGTTCCGCGTTGCGGTCGCCGCTGCCGAATCCGGACTGCCGATCTCACCGGCCACGATGGCCGTACTCGTCGAACGCCATCCACCGCTCCCGGATCCATGGCCGGAGGCGGCCCGCTCGTGGTTCGTCAGACTCCTGGCCGCCGGCCGCGGCATCGTCGACGTCTTCGAGGCTCTCGACCAGTCCGGCCTGCTGTCCGAGTATCTGCCTGAATGGCAGCGCATTCGCGGTCTGCCGCAACGACATCCAGCCCACCTGTACACAGTCGACAGGCACCTCGTGGAAACGACCGCGGTTGCCACCGAGTTGACCCGCCGGGTCCGGCGGCCGGACCTCTTGCTGATCGGCGCCCTGCTGCACGACATCGGCAAGGGTGGCGAGCGGGAGCATTGCGCCGAGGGCGCCGAGATCGCTGAGCCGGTCGCGCGACGGATCGGCCTGGATGATGCCGACGTCGCGACGATCAAGCTGATGGTCGGCCAGCACCTCTTGCTGCCCCACACGGCGCTGCGCCGGGATCCGTCAGACCGGGCCACGATCAGGTTGATTGCTGACCGGATCGGCGATCGACTGGACTATCTGGGCCTGCTGCATGCACTGGCCGAGGCGGATGCGCGGGCGACTGGGCCGGGCGTGTGGAGTCCGTGGCGGGCGCACGTCATCGCTGATCTGGTGCACCACGTGGCAGCGGCGCTGGCGCCTGACATCCCGGGCCCAGCGGCGCCGCGGCCTGGGGCGGTGTCTCGCCGCGATACGGATGCGGTTGGGCTGACCGCCGGGTCGCCCGGCGGCACCCGGACGGAACAGGAAGTCGAGGACGATCGGGTACGAGTTGTGCTGCACCCGGACCTCGACGGCTTCGAGGTGGCGGTGCACACCGTCGACCAACCCGGGCTGCTGTCCCAGATCGCCGGCGTCCTTGCCCTGCATCAACTCGAGATTCGCTACGCCGCGGTATCGAGTGTCGGCGGTCAGGTCCACGACGTCTTCGCCGTACGACCACTGTTCGGCCGGGCGCCTGACCCGCAGCGGCTCGCGGCGGACCTGCGCTCGAGCATGGGCGGCACCCTCCCGGTGGGGGCTCGGCTGGCGGCGCGCGAGCGGGCCTATTCCCGCGGTTCGCGGGTCGCCAGACCGAGCGAGGTCACCTGGTACGACGACGCGGCCGCCGAGGCAACCGTTGTGGAGGTCCGTGCCGACGACCGGGCCGGACTGTTGCACTCATTGACATCGGTGTTCGACGAGGCAGAGATCAATGTCATCTCCGCTCGGGTGGAGACCTTCGGCGCAGATGCCATCGACGTGTTCTACCTGCCGATGGAGGCCGCGCTCACCGATCAGGTTCGGACACAGCTGAGCTCGTTGTTGCAGGCTGCAGCGGACCAAACATGATCGCCGGGGTCCGAGCCCGGCGCTCATGCATAGCCAGCAGGGTGACCGAGGCCAGCAACAGGGCGAAGCCGAACCACTGTGACCCGTCAAGCGAACCGTCGAGGAACACGACGCCGATGAAGGCTGCGGTGAGCGGGAAGGCCAGTTCGCCAAGGGTCGCCCTCGATGCCGCCGTGCCTGCCAGCCCGCGGTAGTACAACAACAGCGCGAGCAGTCCGGGGATCAGCGCGAGCAGGATCAGGCCGGGGATGTCGCCGGCCGCGGGCAGGAGTGGCGCGTCCATGATCAGCACGATCACGCATGAGGTGATCAGGCCGAAGAACAAGCGCAGCATTGTCACGTGTTGGGTGGCCATCGCGGTCGCGGCGTACCGACCGAGCACCGTTCCGCCGGCCCACAGGGCGGCCGCCCCCACGGCGAGCAGGCCGGCTTGGGCCTGATTGAGCGAGACGCCGAACGGGTCGGGAAAGGTCAAGAGCCAAGCCCCGGCCAGCGTCGGAACGATGAAGAGCGGAAACCGAACGGTGACCCGTTCACCGAGCACGAGCGCGGCCAGGGCGATGGCGATCACCGGCTGGAGCTTCTGCAAGACCAGCGGTGTGACCGGATCCCCGAGGGAGAAGGCAGCGGTGAACAGTGTCGTTGCTACCGCGGATGCGCCGATCCCGATTGCCAGAATCGCCAGCTGCACCCTTCGTGGGGCAGCGGCGAAGGCACGAAGCGCCCCGGCCAGCCACGGGAGGATGACGACGCAGATGATGGCGTGCTCTGCGAAAACGATCGTGCTTGGCTCGAGTTGAGTGACCAATGGGACGCGGAGCAGCCCATCCGTGCCCCAGAGCGCAGCGGCGACGATGACCAGCCACAGTCGGTCCTTGCGCCGCGGGGAGCGCTCAGTGGGCGGGTTCGACGAGGGGCCGGCGACGGTGGACACCGAGCAAGTCTGTCGCACGGCCGGCTGACACGCCGACGGAGGTGACGCCCGTTGCCGCACCGCTGTGCGACGGTGCTATCAGGAGATCTTCAGCGCTCCGGAAGGAGGCTCGTGATGGAACTGTGCACCATCACGTTCGCCAGCTTTGCCTGCCGCAATTGTGCGCGGACAACCGAATTCGAGCAGCCGCCGTGCCGCGACGGCCACGGCGCGGATTGTCCGGAGTGGTACTGCACCGAGTGCGGTGCGGCGACCATCGTGGCTCCGGACTTCATTGCTGATCCGCGAGCCGTTGTTCGTCGTGCCGATCAGCCAGTGGCCAGGGCAACCAGTCGGTCGTAGGCGCCGTTGAACCTGTTCTGGTCGATGGGCGTCGCGGTGTACTGCCAGAACGTGTAATAGCTCCACCCACTCGGCAGCGTCCCGACCGAGGAGGCGTAGCGCGCCACCCAGAGCGGCACCGTGGCGCCGAAGCCGTGGCCGCTGCCCGCGCACAGGTTCCACCAACTGGTCGACGTGTAGATCACCGGATACCGACCGGTCAAGGTGAAGTAGGTGTCGTGGAAGTCTCTGACCCACGACACCATGCCGCTCGGGCTCTTGCCGAAACAGGTTGCCCCGTATGGGTTGTACTCCATGTCCAGCGCGCCAGGCAGCGTCTTGCCGTCGCTGGACCAGCCGCCCCCGTGCTCGACGAAGTAGCGGGCTTGGCTGGCACCGCTGGATTGATCCGGACGGGCGAAGTGATAGGCGCCGCGGATCATGCCGACGCCGTAGGACCCGTTGTACTGCTGGGTGAAGAACGGATTCGTGTACGTGGTTCCCTCCGTGGCCTTCACGTAGGCGAACCGCTTGCCGGCATTCCACTGGCCCGGCCAGTTGACGTCGCCCTGATAACTCGAGACATCGATGCCTAGGACCGAGGCCACCGCGCCCGTCGGTGGTGCGGCGCCGGGTTGACCGCCCTCGAACGTCTCGATCGTGATGCCCATGGAGTGGTTGTCGGTCTGGTTCTGCACCTGCAGGGGCGGGTCGCTCGGCGGCGGAGCCGCGACCGCGGTGCCGCCCGTGGGAGCCCACACGAGGACGGTCAGCAGGCCGATCATGAACTTTGCGGGGTGAGTAAGCGGTGGGATGACGCGCATCTTCGGTGCCCCCTCAACGCGGCCGCCGCCGTCGAGCTCCCCGACTGTCCCGTCGCCCGTGATGATCATCCTCACCGATCTCTCACCGGCTGTCACTGTCCGCAGTCGATCAATCTCCGCGCCGGGGCTGGCCTAGACTGGTGACATCGCGTGCCGCACTGGCCTACCTGCGCGCGCCAGTCTCTGAGAGGTTTCACCAAGCGTGTTCGCGACCCTGTCCGACCGACTCGAGAAGGCCTTCTCGGGCTTGCGCAGCAAGGGCCGGCTCACCGAAGCCGACATCGATGCCACGGCCCGTGAGATCCGGATCGCACTGCTGGAAGCCGACGTGGCGCTTCCCGTCGTCAAGAGCTTCGTTGCCGCGATCAAGCAGCGGGCTGCCGGTAACGAGGTCTCGCGCGCGCTGAACCCCGCTCAGCAGGTCATCAAGATCGTCAACGAGGAGCTCGTGTCGATCTTGGGCGGGGAGACTCGACGGCTGCGCTTTGCCAAGCACCCCCCGACCACGATCATGCTGGCCGGGCTCCAGGGCTCCGGAAAGACCACGCTCGCCGGAAAGCTGGGCCTGTGGTTGCGCGAGCAGGGTCACACCCCGCTCCTCGTCGCCGCCGACCTGCAACGACCCAACGCCGTGACCCAGCTGCAGATCGTCGGTGAGCAGGCCGGCGTCGACGTCTTTGCGCCCGAGCCCGGCAACGGGGTCGGCGACCCGGTCGCCGTCGCGCGGGACTCGCTCGACCATGCGGCGCGGACGATGCATGACATCGTCGTCGTGGACACCGCGGGCCGGCTCGGCATCGACGACGAGTTGATGGAGCAGGCAGCGGCAATCCGCAACGCGGTCACGCCGGACGAGATTCTGTTCGTCGTCGACGCGATGATCGGGCAGGACGCAGTCACGACGGCTGAGGCGTTCCGCGACGGGGTCGGCTTCACCGGCGTGGTGCTGACCAAACTCGATGGCGACGCGCGCGGTGGCGCCGCGCTCTCAGTCCGGGAAATCACCGGCCGACCGATCATGTTCGCCTCGACCGGCGAGAAGCTCAGCGACTTCGATGTCTTCCACCCGGAGCGAATGGCGTCCCGGATCCTCGGGATGGGCGACATCCTCAGCCTCATCGAGCAGGCGGAGAAGAGCTTCGATGCCGACCAGGCAGAGGAGATGGCCGGAAAGCTGGCCTCCGGCGACGGCTTCACCCTCGATGACTTCCTCGACCAGATGATGGCCATCCGCAAGATGGGGCCGATCGGCAACCTGCTCGGAATGCTGCCCGGTGCCGGGCAGATGAAAGAGGCGCTGGCCCAGGTCGACGACAAGGATCTCGACCGAACCGCAGCGATCATCCGGTCGATGACCCGCGCGGAGCGCAATGATCCGCGGATCATCAAAGGATCCCGCCGGGTGCGGATCGCGAACGGCTCGGGTGTCACGGTCACCGAGGTCAACGGGCTCGTGGAACGCTTCTTCGAGGCGCGCAAGATGATGACCCAGATGGCCGGCGGCATGGGCCTGCCGGGTGCGCGGGCGATGTCGAAGAAGGCGAAGGGACGTCAGCAGCAACTCCAGGCGCGCAAGAACGCCAAGGGGAAGAAGGGCAAGAAGGGTGGCCAGCAGCGCCAGCTGGGTGGCGTCCGCTCGACGCAGGACCAGGGCGGACCGACCGGTGCGCGGCCGGACCTGGACCAGCTCCTCGGGGCAAGCGGACTGCCGCCGGGCATGCAGATGCCGGACCTGGCGGCCTTGCGCTTCGGCAAGAAGAAGTAGCGGCGTTCGGGTGGCCGCCGCGCTCCACCTGCGTGGGGTGGTTCTGCCCGGGGACGAGTCGCGCGACATCTGGGTCCGCGACGGCCGATTCACCTTCGAGTCCGTGCCCGGGGCCGAAACCGTGGTGAACGGGTGCTGGTTGCTCCCAGGGCTCGTGGACGCGCACAACCACCTCGGGCTGGGTCCAGAAGGGGTCGTCGCCGACCTCGAGGGTCAGCGCGTGCAAGCCATCGCTGATCGTGACGCAGGCGCCCTACTCCTGCGGGATTGCGGGGTCCCAGTGGATACCCGCCAGCTCGACGACCACGACGATCTTCCCCGGATCATCCGGGCGGGGCGGCATCTCGCCCCGTACCGGCGCTATCTCCCGGGCCTGGCTGTCGAACTGAACGATCCCGCGGAACTCCCCGGTGCCGTCGTGGACCAAGCACGTAGCAGTGACGGCTGGGTGAAGCTGGTGGGGGACTGGATCGAGCGCGATGTCGGGGACCTGGCGCCCTGCTGGCCGGCCGAGGCAATCACGTCGGCGATCTCGGCCGCGCATGACCTCGGTGCCCGCGTGACGGCACATGTGTTCAGCGCAGCGGCAATCCCCGACCTCGTATTCGCCGGCATCGACTGCATCGAGCACGGCACCGGGCTGACAGCTGACGTCATCGACGAAATGGCCGTCCGGCGCACGGCCCTGGTGCCGACGCTGATCAATATCGCCAACTTCGCGGACATCGCGGATGCCGCGGAGTCGAAGTTCCCCACCTATGCCGCGCACATGCGACGCCTGCACGGCGGGGTTGAGGACATGGTGCGGATTGCGTACGAAGCCGGTGTCCCGATCTACGCCGGCAGCGATGCCGGCGGCTCTCTGCCGCACGGCCTGATCGCGCGAGAGGTCGCGGCGTTGGCCGCTGCGGGCCTGTCGGCCGACGATGCGCTGGCCGCCGGCTCGTGGGCGGCCCGGTCCTGGCTCGGCCTACCGGGAATCGAGGAGGGCGCACCGGCTGACCTCATTGCCTACGAGAGCGATCCGCGCGCGGATCTGTCGGTGCTCGGCCGCCCAGCGCGGATCGTCCTGCGCGGCAAAGTCGTCGCCTGAGAGACTGCGCGGCGTGCTGTTGCGGATGTCCACCCTTTTCCTGAGAACCCTGCGCGAAGACCCGGCCGATGCCGAGATCCCGAGTCATCGGCTGCTGGTCCGGGCCGGCTACATCCGCCGGGCGGCATCAGGCGGTTACACCTGGCTGCCACTGGGCTATCGGGTCTTTCGCAACATCGAGCGGATCATCCGCGAGGAGATGGACCGGATGGGCGCGCAGGAGGTGCAGTTCCCGTCCCTGCTGCCCCGCGAGCCCTACGAGGCCTCGGGCCGCTGGACCGACTACGGCGACAACCTGTTCCGGCTGAAGGATCGCCGCGGTTCAGAGCATCTGCTCGCACCGACCCACGAGGAGATGTTCACCCTGCTCGTGAAGGACCTCTACTCCTCATACAAGGATCTTCCGCTGTGGCTCTATCAGATCCAGACGAAGTTCCGCGACGAGGCGCGGCCGCGGGCCGGCCTGTTGCGGCTTCGTGAGTTCGTCATGAAGGACTCCTACTCGTTCGACACCCATGATTCCGGACTCGACGCTTCGTACGCCGCGCACCGAGCCGCCTACATCGCCACCTTTGATCGGCTAGGACTGGACTACGTGATCGTCTCCGCCATGTCGGGTGCCATGGGCGGTTCCCGCAGCGAGGAGTTCTTGCACCCCAACGAGGTGGGTGAGGACACGTTCGTGCGCAGCGCCGGCGGGTACGCCGCGAACGTCGAGGCGGTGCGGACACCCGTTCCCGACCCGATCCCGTACGTCGACGCGCCGGCGGCTCACGTCGAGGACACCCCGGACACGCCGACGATCGACACGCTCGTCGCGGTGGCGAACGAGCGGTTCCCGCGGACGGACCGGCCCTGGTCGGCCGCGGACACGTTGAAGAACGTGGTCGTGATGCTTGCGCACCCAGACGGCAAGCGCGAGCCGCTCGCGATCGGGTTGCCCGGCGACCGGGATGTTGACGCAAAGCGGTTGGAGGCACAAGTCGATCCGGCGACGGTCGAACCCTTCATCGAGGCGGACTTCGCGGCGAACCCGGCGTTGGTCAAGGGCTACATCGGTCCCGCGTCCCTGGGAAAGAAGTCCTCCAGTGGCATCCGCTACCTGCTCGACCCTCGCGTGGTGAGCGGCACGCGCTGGGTGACCGGCGCGAACGAGCCGGGGCGGCACGTCTTCGATCTGGTCTGCGGCCGCGACTTCACTGCTGACGGGACGATCGAGGCGGTGGAGATCAGGGCCGGGGACCCGGCCCCGGACGGATCCGGTCCGTTGGAGCTCGCCCGTGGCATCGAAATCGGCCACATCTTCCAGCTCGGTCGGAAGTACGCCGAAGCGCTGGATCTCAAGGTCCTCGACGAGAACGGCAAGTTGGTCACGGTGACGATGGGGTCGTACGGGATCGGTGTATCCCGCGCCGTGGCGGCGGTCGCGGAGTCGACCCACGACGACTCAGGCCTGTGTTGGCCGCGGGAGGTGGCCCCGGCCGACGTCCACCTCGTGGCCACGAGCAAGGACCCGGCGGTCTTCGATGCCGCCGAGTTCCTCGCTGAGGAACTTGGAGCCATGGGACTGGACGTGCTCTACGACGACCGGCGCAAGGTCAGCCCGGGGATCAAATTCACTGACGCCGAATTGATCGGCATACCGACGATCGTCACCGTGGGACGAGGACTCGCCGAAGGAGTGGTCGAACTCCGCGACCGGCGAACCGATGAACGGACCGAGGTACCTGTCGGCCGGGCTGCCGCGCTGATCTTCGAGGCAGTTCACACCTGACCGGCGTCGGCCGTCCCCCCCGAATTAGGCTGTGATGGGTGGCTCGCCCTCCTGTTCTGACGCCCCAGGCGCAGGACTTCCCCCGCTGGTATCAGGACGTCATCAGCAAAGCCGAACTGGCCGACAACGGTCCGGTCCGCGGCACGATGGTGATCCGACCGTGGGGCTATGCCATTTGGGAGCGCATGCAGCGCGAGGTCGACGACCGGATCAAGGCGACCGGCGCACAGAACGCCTACTTCCCGCTGTTCATCCCGCAGAGCTACCTGCAGCGCGAAGCCGATCACATCGAGGGTTTCAGCCCGGAGTTGGCCGTGGTCACCCACGCCGGTGGCAAGGAGCTCGAGGAGCCGGTCGTGGTCCGGCCGACCTCGGAGACGATCATCAACAGCTTCTTCGCCAAGTGGGTTCAGTCCTACCGCGACCTGCCGATGCTGGTGAACAACTGGTCGAATGTGGTGCGCTGGGAGCTGCGCCCGCGAATCTTCCTGCGCACCACGGAGTTTCTCTGGCAAGAAGGACACACCTGCCATGCCACCGAGGCGGACGCCAGCAACTATGCCCGGCGGATCCTCGACGAGGTCTACGCCGATTTCATGGAAACCGTCCTCGCCGTTCCGGTTCTGCGCGGCCGAAAGACCAAGCGGGAACGGTTCGCCGGTGCCGTCAACACGCTCACCTGTGAGGCGATGATGCGTGATGGCAAAGCTCTGCAGATGGGCACCAGTCACGAGTTCGGACAGAACTTCGCCAGGAGCTTCGGCGTGCGCTACACCACCAGCGAAGGCGGCCAGGAGTTCGTCTGGCAGACGTCCTGGGGCGTGTCCACTCGGATGGTCGGCGGCCTGATCATGTGTCATGGCGACGACGCCGGGCTTCGAGTTCCGCCGGTGCTGGCACCGACTCAGGCGATCGTGATGGTGGTGAAAGACGGAACGGGGGTCAGCGAGGCAGCGGCTCAGGTGGTCTCAGACCTCACCGCGGCGGGCGTTCGATGTGAACTCGACAGCCGTACGGATACACCCTTCGGGCGGCGAGCCGTGGATCGGGAACTGAAGGGAATTCCGCTACGGCTGCAGATCGGACCCCGCGAGCTCGCAGAAGGCGACGCGGTGGTCGTCCGGCGAATACCCGGGACCAGGGAGGTGGTCCCGCTGACTGCGCTGAAGACTGTCGTCGCGCGGGCGCTGGTCGAGGATCAGGATCAGTTGTACGCCGAAGCGTTGGCTCGCCGTGAATCGTGCACGGCCGACGTGACCACTATCGACGAGGCGGCGGGCGCGGCTGCCGTCGGCTGGGCGCGGATCGACTGGGCGATGCTCGGCCCGGAGGGAGAGGCAAAGCTGGCTGAGCAGGCAGTCAGTGTGCGTTGTCTGCTGAGCGCTGACGGGGGAGTGCCCGCAAGCGAGGAAGAGCACGGTCTGGTCGCGGTAGTCGGCCGTTCGTACTGACTCCCGCCAGGATTGCGGTCATCTCTTCGGCCGTCCGCGGCCTCTGGAAGAGGTAGCCCTGCGCGTTGGGGCACCCCAGCCTGGTCAGGCAGTCGCGCTGCTCGACGGTCTCCACTCCCTCAGCCACGATATCGAGGCCAAGGGCCTTGGCCATGCCGATGATGGCGGCCACGATGACGCTCGATTCCGCGTCGTCGGGCAGACCGTCGATGAACGATCGGTCGATCTTCAGTATGTCCACCGGGAAGCGCTTCAGATAGGCGAGCGAGGAGAATCCGGTTCCGAAGTCATCCACGGCGATGTACACACCGAGATCCTTCAGCGCCGCCAGGACCGCCTGCGAGGATGCGACGTCCTCCATCAACGTCGACTCGGTGATCTCGAGAATCAGTCGACCCGGCGGAATTCCACTTGCCGCCAAGGCCGACCCGACGATGTCGAGCAGCAGCGGGTCGGTCAACTGTCGCGTGGACAGGTTCACGCCCAGCGTGATCGGAGCGTCGGGCATCTCGGCGTTCCAAGCGGCGAGCTGGGCACAGGCAGCGTCCAAGGCCCACCTGCCAAGTTCCAGGATCAAGCCGGTGTCCTCGGCGATGACGAGGAAATCCGCCGGGGTCAACAGCCCGCGCTGAGGGTGACGCCAGCGCAGCAGCGACTCCATGCCGATGATCTGTCCGTGGGGCAGGGCGACGACCGGCTGATAGAGCAGCTCCACCTGATCGTTGGCGACTGCCTTGCGTAGCCCGGTCGCTGTGGCAATCCGATCGGCGGCCGCAGTGCGCAGCTCGTCGGTGTACAGAGCCACGCCCGATCGGCCGTGACGCTTGGCTTCGTACATCGCCGCGTCCGCCTCGCCGAGCAACGTCGGTGCATCCGACGGCGCCGGGTCGCCGGCACCGACGATCGCCAGGCCGATACTGGCCGTGATGGCCACTTCGACCCCGTCGAGGTCGAAGTGCGGCGCCAGGAGACTGGGGATGTCGCTCGCGCGGTCAACCGCGTCGGCCACTGTGGGGAACCGGTCGGAGCAGAATGCGAATTCGTCTCCACCGAGCCGAGCGAGCAGTTCGTCTTCATGCAGTCGAGCGCGCATTCGGTCGGCGACCATGCTGAGGAGTCGATCGCCGGCCGCATGGCCCAAGCTGTCGTTGACGTCCTTGAAGCCGTTGAGGTCACAGAACATCACCGCGAATTGGCCAGCACCTCGGTGTGACCACGCCTCGAGGCGCTTCGCGACCTCGGCAACGAACCAGGTCCGGTTACCGAGTCCGGTCAACGGATCCCGCATCGTGCGATCCCGCAAGACATCCAGGATTCGAAGCACCTGCAGACGGCTGCCCAGTTGCGCAGCAAGCATCTCCAAGCGCTCGATCGAGATGGGCAACGGAGCTGCAGCGTCGCTGTCGGCGCAGACAAGCAGGGCCCGGCACTGTCCGTCGGCAAAGACCGGCACGATGATGAGCGAATTCGCGCCAGCGGCGCTGAGTTCCTGATATCCGTCGAAGGCCAGGCCCTCGGCTGCGCCGGACGTGTGACAGGAGGCGCCCAAAGACACCAGACCGCCGATGGTCTTCCACGTGTGCTCAGGTACGTCCCGCAGACGCTCACCTAGGGGGCCGATCGCAGCCACCACGCTGACACCGGCCGGCTGGTGGAGCTCGATCAGCACACCGGTGGACATTTTCGCCAGACCACAGGCAGCGTCCACGACGTAGGCCCACAGCTCGTCGATCCGCGTGATGTCGGCCAACTGCGACGAGTGTCGGATGCGCCGGTCTGCAGTGGACTCGCCCGGCGGACCACCGAGGCTGACCAGTCTTTCACCGAAAAGGGCGACGCACTCCTCGATGACCGGCAACGCATCGTGTGGCAGTACCTGAGTGGACTCCACGTTGAGGACGCCCACGACCTCGCTGCCCACCATGATCGGCACGCACACCTCGTCGACGATCCCCGGAACATCGGCGACGTACTCCGGTGCGTCCGCGACGAGAACTCGGATCGACCTGCCACTTCGATAGGTCCGGCCCACGACGCCGACGCTCATCAGGAGCCCGTCCTGGACGTGGGTGTAGCCGCGCTGTCCAAGACAGCGCAGCCGGTCGCCACGGGCCAGGTAAAGACTCGACATCGCGAAGTCCCGGCTCATCAGGTAGTCCAGGGTCAAGTCGACTGCCGTCGCGATGTTGGGGGCGAGTGCGAGGGATTCACGCAGCAACCGCACGTGGGGCGCAAACGTCACAACCACTGGCTCACCGCCTCTCCCCAAAGGGCGGCCCCGATGCAACTGTACGTATAGCGACCGTTGACTCTCAGTGTACGGCCCCGGCGCCACCGGAGGCGGTATCAATCAGCTGAGTGCGCGGCGGCGAGCGAACTTGGCCGGTCTGGCAGAATAGGTCCGCGAACGTGCCGCGCGGCCCTCTACCCGCTGCGGACCACGTCCAGAAGTGTCGCGATCCCGGACCCACCCGGGGCTCGTGCGCTCGCACCGCACCAGAACTCGAGGAGCAGTCCCGCACGTGTCCACAAAGATCAAGCTCATGCGGCGTGGCAAGACGCGCCAGCCCTACTACCGCATCGTCGTCGCCGACTCGCGTACCAAGCGGGACGGCAGGTCGATCGAAGAGATCGGCAAATACCACCCTAAGGAGGATCCCTCCTACATGGAGGTCGACTCCGAGCGGGTCGCGTACTGGCTCGGAGTCGGTGCTCAGCCGACCGACGCCGTGCGCGCGATCCTGCGAGTGACCGGCGATTGGCAGAAGTTCTACGGCGAGCCCGCGCCCGAGCCCATGCGCGTGAAGGCACCGGCACCGGACCGTCGCGCAGCGTTCGCAGCGGCTACCCAGCTTGGTACCAATCCAGCTGAGCCCGACGCTGGTGCGGCCACGACGCCGAAGAAGAAGGCCGCCAAGAGCACCGAGGCCAGCGCCGACCCGAAAGCCGAGACCAAGGCCGGGGCCAAGGCCGACACCAAGGCCGAGGGCAACGCGGACGACACGTCCGACGACAGCTCCGGCAAGGGCCTTGTCGCAGCGGTGGTGGACGCGGTCGAGAAGACCGCCGACGTGGTCGAGAAGGTGGTCGACAAGGTGGTCGCCAAGGCGTCCAAGGACGACTCCACTCCGCCTAAGGGTCCAGCGGCCTGATGCTGGAAGAGGCGCTCGAGCACCTCGTCAGAGGCATCGTCGATCATCCGGACGACGTCCAGGTGGACCTCGTCACCAATCGGCGCGGCCGCACTCTCGAGGTTCGGGTCAACCCCGAGGACCTCGGCAAGGTGATCGGCCGGGCCGGCCGGACTGCCAAAGCGCTGCGCCAGATCATGACCAGCGTCGGTGGCCGCGGACTCCGGGTGGATGTCGTCGACACCGACGGGCGCTGACCGCCGCTCTCCGGCCGTGACCGACGACGAGCGCATCGCCCCGGACCTGGTCGTCGTCGCGCGGATCGGTCGTCCCCAGGGCGTCCGCGGCGAGGTGACCATCGAGGTGCGTACCGACGCACCCGAGGAGCGCTTCGTCGCCGGTTCGACACTCGTCACCGATCCGCCGGAACGCGGTCCAGTGCGCATTGCGGCGGCTCGTCAGCACGGCTCGGCATGGGTTCTCTCCATCGAGGGCATCGAAGACCGGCCCGCTGCCGAAACGCTGCGCAACACCCTTCTTCTTGTTCCTGCCGCCGCGCGGCCTCGCCTGGATCAGGTCGATGAGTTCTACGACGACCAGCTCGTCGGGCTCCGCGCCGTTGATCCGCAGGGATCCGACCTCGGTGAGGTCTCCCGGATCTCACATCTGGCCAGGGATCTGCTCGTCATTCGGCGGCCCAGCGGCGCGGAGCTGTTGGTGCCGTTCGTCTCCGCGATCGTGACCGAGGTGGACCTCGAAGGTGGCCGGCTGATCGTGGACCCGCCACCGGGGTTGTTGGATCTGTGATGCGCTTGTGAGGCGGCAGCTGTTGTGAGGATCGACGTCGTGACGATCTTTCCCGGCTATCTCGAACCGCTGAGCCAGTCATTGGTCGGGAAGGCCCGTGAGCGCGGCCTGCTCGACGTCGGCGTATATGACCTGCGGGCGTGGACCGACGACGTACACCGCAGCGTGGACGACCCCCCGTACGGGGGCGGTCCCGGCATGGTCATGCGTCCCGAGCCCTGGGCGAGGGCGCTGAGCGCCGTTCGTCCAGACGGCGTACGGCTTGTGGTCCCCACTCCGGCCGGCCGGCCGTTCACGCAGGCGATGGCGGCCTCGTACGCGCTCGAGCCGCATCTGGTGTTCGCCTGCGGGCGGTATGAAGGGATCGACCAGCGAGTGATCGACTGGTCGGCCGAGCACGGCCCGGTCGACGAGGTCTCGCTGGGCGACTATGTGCTGGCCGGCGGCGAGGTTGCCGTCCTCGTCATCGTCGAGGCTCTTGCCCGGCTCATTCCCGGGGTCTTGGGCAACGCGGAGTCCGCGGCTGACGATTCCTATTCCGCCGGCCTGCTCGAAGGGCCGAGTTACACGCGACCCGCGAATTGGCGGGGGTTCGACGTACCCGAGGTGTTGCTCAACGGTGACCATGCCGCGATTGCCGCGTGGCGTCGTGCGCAATCGCTGGAGCGGACGGCACAGCGCCGACCGGATCTCCTGCCCAAGCCGCCCGACGGGCCATGAGCCCACTGCCCGAGCCAGCTCAGGGGCACCCGGTCACCCTGGACGCCTACCTCTCAGCCCCGACTGGGCCCGGCCCGGCAGTGCGCACCGCCAGCCGAGTGCTCGTCCTGAACCGGGATCATCGTCTGCTGCTCTTCGGCGCTCGCGTCGTGGATGCCCACTCTCCACCGGGTGCGGTTCTCTGGTGGTACACCCCGGGTGGCGGTGTGGATCCCGGTGAGTCGCTGCGCTCTGCCGCAGTCCGCGAATTAGCCGAGGAGATCGGCCTGCGGGTGGCCGTCGGCGACCTCGAGGGACCGGTCTGGCTGCGCCGTTGGGTGGGCCATTTCCTCGGCAAGCAGCTCGACTCTCGAGAGACCTTCTACGTCCTGCGTGACATCGAGCACGTGGTCGATGTCAGTGGTCAAACTGAACTGGAGCGATACGAGGACCAGCCCTATCGGTGGTGGAGCTACGCCGAGATTGCCGCCAGTCAGGAGACGTTCGCGCCGCGCGACCTGGCGCGGCTGCTGCCCAAGGTGCTCGCCGGGCGCTGGTCTGGACCTCCGCAGTTCGTCGACGTGGACGACATCGGACCACCGTCCTGACTACTGCGATCCCGGTGGCCCCGAGGGATCCCGGTTCGAAGCTCGGCCTGCGATGTGGCACCATGGAGCACTGCTGGTCGGCGATGTCATTGACTGGCATCGGCCCCTGCGGCCCCCGGGTTCGTGAGCAAGACTGCCCTGCTGCCCGAGGAACGATCCGAGACCTACCCAGAACGGACACGCGATGAACACCCTGGACGCGCTCGACGCCGAATCCCTGCGCGATGACATCCCGGACTTTCGGCCCGGTGACTCCGTCAAGGTGCACGTCCGCGTCGTGGAGGGCAATCGCTCCCGGATCCAGGTGTTCCAGGGCGTCGTGCTGCGCCGCCAAGGCGGTGGCATCCGGGAGACCTTCACAGTCCGGAAGATCAGTTTCGGAGTGGGCGTGGAGCGCACCTTCCCCGTACACACTCCCGTGGTCGAACGGATCGAGATCGTGACCCGAGGCGATGTCCGTCGGGCGAAGCTGTACTACCTGCGCGACCTCCGCGGCAAGGCCGCAAAGATCAAGGAGAAGCGCGACACCGCGACCCGCTAGAGAACGATCGCGAGCCGTGTCAGCGCCTGCGCCCACCCGACGTAGGCTGAGTCGGACATGAGCACCCCAGCGCACGCGACGAACCCCGCTTCGAATGCCGAGGCGCAAGCCGGTGCCGTCGACCAGTCGGAACCCGAACCGCGGGCACACGTGGCGCCCAACGAGAACGCGTCGGCCGACGACACACGGGCGGGCCATGATGCCGATCCGGCGCCAGCCTCGGCGCCCGGGCGCAGGTGGTGGCAGCGCAAGCCTCGGGACGCGAAGCCGAAGAAGAAGACCTCGCTGCTCAAAGAACTTCCGATCCTGCTGATCATCGCCTTCGGGCTTGCGGTGTTGATCAAGTCGTTCCTCTTCCAGGCGTTCTTCATCCCCTCGGGGTCTATGGAACCGACCCTGCATGGCTGCACCGGATGCGCGGGGGACCGGGTCCTCGTGAACAAGATCGTCTACTACTTCGGGGATCCCCAGCCCGGTGACATCGTGGTGTTCGAGGGGCCGGAGACCTGGGCTCCGGAGGTGCAGATCGCCGAACCGTCGAACTGGTTCGCCTCGGTCCTGGCCACCCTCGGCCGGGCCATCGGCGTCGGGCCGCCGAGTGAGAAGGACTACGTCAAGCGGGTCATCGCGGTGGGTGGACAGACCGTCGAATGCTGTGATGCCGATGGTCGGGTCATGGTCGACGGTGAACCTGTGGACGAGCCGTACATCATCACCAACAACCCTTTGGAGTCCCGTTCGTTCCCTGCCGTGACCGTCCCGCAGGGACGACTCTGGGTCATGGGTGACAACCGGGCCGGGTCCGCGGACTCCCGCTTTCACGCCGGTGATCAGTACAGCGGCACCATCGCTGTGGACGACGTGATCGGCAAGGCCGCGTTGATCGTCTGGCCATTCAGTCGATTCACGACGCTGGATGATCCGGACATCCAAGGACTAGAGGCTGTTGCCCTGTCCGGCGGATCAGGCATTGCTGCTCCCGGAGCGCCGTTGGCACTCGGCGCGGGACTCTTGCTGCCCTTTGCCGGGCGGCGGCGCGCCAGGCTTCGCGGGCGGCATCCGCCCGGCGGCTTATGACACCTCCGGCGACCGGGCTGATCGCCCGACCGCGACGCGCCGTCGTCAAGACGGGGGCGGGTCTGTGGGCCATGGAAGAGGCACTGCACCGTCGCGGCTTCTCCGCGGTCGCTGGCGCAGACGAGGCCGGGCGGGGTGCCTGCGCCGGACCATTGGTCACTGCTGCGTGCATCCTGCCGCCCGGCCCACGGGGTCGGGTGCCGGAATTGGCCGACTCCAAGTTGCTGACGGCGGCCGCGCGGGAGCGGGTCTATGCGCAGGTGGTGCGGCGGGCGCGCGCCTGGTCGGTCGTCATCATTCCGCCCGGTGAAGTCGACCGCCGTGGGCTGCACAAGGCGAACGTCGAAGGACTGCGTCGAGCCTTCGCTCGGTTGACCATTGTCCCGGACTACGCCCTGATCGATGGCTTCCCGATAGCGGGACTGGGCGTGCCTTCCCTTGCGGTGTGGAAGGGCGACCGTACGGCGGCATGTGTCGCGGCGGCCTCGGTCCTCGCGAAGGTGACTCGGGACCGGCTGATGGTGGACCTGCATCAGGTGTATCCGGACTACGACTTCGCCACTCACAAGGGATACATCACGTCGGGACACACCGACGCCTTGGATCTCCGCGGGCCGTGCCCCGAGCACCGTCGCGGATTCATCACCGTCCGCTCCCGGTTACCGGGAGCTCCCGGTCGTGACATCGTGGACGTGGGGATGGACGAGGCCATGCTCGACGACGATGCGGCGGAGGTGGCTGGCTATGAGTTCTGAGGATCTCGAGAAGTACGAGACCGAAATGGAGCTGCAGCTGTACCGCGAGTACAAGGACATCGTCCGCCAGTTCACCTATGTCGTGGAGACCGAGCGGCGCTTCTATCTCGCGAACTCTGTGGACCTGCAGGTCCGCAACGCCGATGGCGAGGTCTTCTTCGAGATCCAGATGTCGGATGCCTGGGTCTGGGACATGTACCGGCCGGCGAGGTTCGTGAAGAACGTCCGCGTCGTCACCTTCAAGGACGTCAACGTCGAGGAACTCGACAAGCCCGACCTCCAACTGCCTGATGAGCCCGGCCTGAGCTAACCGCATGAGTGACGCGCTCGCCCGCGGCCGGGACGCATTCCTCGCGTGGACGGCCTGGCAGGGCATCGATGCACCCTACGAAGCCGCTCGCGAGCGTGCGCTGATCGGCGTGGCCTGTCGGAGGCTCGGTGACGAGGACAGTGCCGAGCTGGAACTCGACGCGGCGGGCTACACCTTTCGGCAGCTCGGCGCCACACCGGATCTGGCCAGGGTCGAGGCTCTCTCCCGACGAGGCAACGGCCAGACCGCTGGGGGGCTGACCGAACGAGAGGTTCAGGTGCTCCGGCTCGTGGCGGCTGGCCGGACGAACCGGGCGATTGCGGTGGAGTTGTTCCTCAGCGAGAAGACCGTTGCCCGTCATGTTGCGAACATCTTCACCAAGCTCGACCTGAACTCACGCGCGGCCGCAACGGCCTACGCCTACCAGCAGCGAATCGTCCGAATCTAGAAGGAGCCGACAGCGTGGACACGACAGAACTGAGCCAAAGGCTGTTCGACGCCGCACTCGGTGCCATCGACATGTGGTCGGTCTATCTCGGCGAGAAGCTCGGCCTCTACGCCGCTCTGGCCACGCAAGGACCGCTGACCAGCACCGAGTTGGCAACTGCCGCGCAGATCGACCCGCGCTATGCCACCGAGTGGCTCGAACAGCAAGCGGTCACCGGACTGCTTGAAGTGGATGCCGCAGACCTCCCCAGCCCTCAACGCCGCTATGAACTGCCGCCTGACCACGCCGAGGTGCTGACGGACCCAGACAGCATGAACTACCTGCTCCCTTCATGCGGCTGATGACTGCCGCTGGGCTGCAAATGCCCGCCCTGCTCGAGGCCTATCGCAGCGGTGACGGCGTCGGCTGGCCTCAGTTCGGCCCGGACATGCGTACTGGACAGGCTGACATGAATCGACCGTGGTTTCTGAGGCGCTGGGCACAACGTGGTTCCCTGCTGTCCCGGACTTCGATCAGCGGCTTCGCGGAGGGGCGTCGGTGGCCGACATCGGCTGCGGGGAGGGCTGGTCCTCGGTCGCCATGGCCCTTGCGTATCCGGACACTACGGTTGATGGCTATGACCTCGACGAGCCCTCGGTCGAGGCGGCCCGAGTACATGCCGAAGAAGCCGGCGTGGCGGAGCGAGTCAGGTTCTTCGCCGGCGACGCCGCAGCCGCAGACCGTAACGGCGACTATGACGTGATCACCGCCTTCGAGTGCATTCACGATCTCGCCCGCCCCGTTGACGTGCTGGCGACGATGCGCCGGCTGGCCAAGCCCGACGGTCAGGTCATCGTCATGGACGAGAAGGTCGCAGAGCGATTCCCGGGTAGAGGCGACGACATCGAGCGGCTGATGTACGGCTTCTCGCTGTTCATCTGCCTGCCGGACGGGCGGTCGCACACGCCATCGGCGGCCACGGGCACGGTCATGCGCCCGGATACCTTGCGTCGCTACGCCGAGGAGGCAGGCTTCGCCGGGCTGCAGGTGCTCCCGATCGAGAACGACCTGTGGCGCTTCTACCGGCTGCGCGTCCCTACGGGCGACTCAGGTAGCCTCCGAGCGTTCGGTCGAGGCATTCGGTACGGGAGCAACACGTGGCGACTAAGGATCTCCAGCAGCGCCGCGAACCGTGCGTCGGAGAACACAATGGACTGAGCTGGACCAGCGGAGGCTAGGAGATAACGCAGCGGTTGAAGTTCTTGGCGTTGGTCCAGCCATCCGGTTTGCCGTTGCCATGCCCGTAGGCCCAGGACGAGCCGTCCGAGGCTATGGAGAATTGGTGAACGCGCATCGCGCTGCCCACCTGCAGGGTGTAGATCCTGGCCCAGTCCGAATTGCGATAGACCGGCGCCGGGTTGACCGGTCCGACGAAGCACAGCCCGTCCCCAGGATCGCCCGGACTGGCGGCTGCGATCCCTGTGCCGGACATGCTGATCGCCAGTGCGGCTACGACAGCCGCAACGCGACCGACTCGAACTCTTCTGGACATCTTTACTCCCCGTGTTGGTGGTCCATACGCCGCGCCTCGAGCACGATTCCGCTCAGGCCGGCGGCCGAACTGTAGTAGATCCAGATGCGTCTCGTCCGCACTCATGTCAGCAAAATGTGCAGTTGACACGCTGGCCGATTTCCACAGTCTGAATCGGAGATCCACAATCGGCGCCAAGCGAGCACAGGTGGGCCGGCCGACGGTCACGCTCGGTCGATGCACCCCAAGGACGCGCTGGGCGCGTACGGCGAGGACCTCGCGGCCGCTCATCTGACCGAGGCGGGTCTGGTCGTCCTCGACCGAAATTGGCGCTGTTCGATCGGCGAACTGGACATCGTCGCTCGCGACGGAAACACCCTGGTCTTCTGTGAGGTGAAGACGAGGCGCAGCACGGCCTTTGGCGATCCCGCCGAGGCGATCACATGGCGCAAGGCGCGCACGCTCCGGCAACTCGCCGGCAGGTGGCTGAGCGAGCACAACGAACACGCGCGTGACGTGCGCTTCGACATTGTCGCGGTGATCGCCGGCCATGACAGACCGGCAGCGGTACGCCACATCCGCGCGGGCCTCTAGATGTCACTGGCGCGCACCTGGTCGGTCGGTCTCGTCGGCCTGGAGGGCGGTGTCGTCGAGGTCGAGGTCGATCTGTCGCCCGGGGTTCCGGGCATGGCCATCGTCGGCCTCGCTGACACCGCGATCCGGGAGTCCCGGGATCGGGTCCGAGCCGCCGTCCTCAACAGTGGCCTCGAGTGGCCGAATCGCAAGATCACGATCGGGCTCTCGCCGGCGACGTTGCCCAAGCATGGGAGTGGCTATGACCTCGCGCTTGCTGTCGGCGTCCTGGCTGCTAGCGAGCAGATCCCACTCGGCGCTGCCGAGAAGTTCCTCTTCATGGGTGAACTCGGTCTGGACGGCAGGATCCGTCCGATCCGAGGCGTACTTCCCGCCGTTCGTGCCGCCGTGCACCGGGGGCATCAACAGGTGGTCGTGCCTCGGGACAACGGCTCGGAGGCGCAACTCGTCACAGATGCCGATGTCTGGGTCGGGGCGACGCTGCGGAGCGTCATCGGGTTTCTTCGCGGCGACCACGACGGACTGCGTCCTGATCCGATCGTCGTTCCACCGGCCCCGCCGGTGCCTGACCTGATCGATGTCGTCGGGCAGGCCGCGGGCCGGCTTGCGCTGGAAATCGCTGCCGCCGGGGGACACCATTTACTGCTCACCGGTCCGCCCGGCGCCGGCAAGACGATGCTCGCCGAGCGACTGCCCGGAATCTTGCCGCCATTGACCGAGAGCGACGCGCTCGAGGTCACCGCCATTCATTCTCTGGCCGGCAACCTGCCGCGTGGAGCGCCCCTCATCCGGCGGGCTCCGTTCGAAAGCCCGCATCACACCGCGACAATGCCGTCGCTGGTTGGTGGCGGGTCCCCGCTGGCGCGGCCCGGCGCGATCTCCCGGGCCCACCGCGGAGTGTTGTTTCTGGACGAGGCACCGGAGTTCAGACGCGGTGTCCTCGACTCCCTGCGGCAACCACTGGAGAAGGGCCTGGTCACCCTGCATCGGGCCGCTGGCGTGTCGACCTATCCGTGTCGTTGCCAACTGATCCTGGCGGCGAACCCGTGCCCGTGTGCCCCGGCAACCGGAGATGCCGACTGCGGTTGTACATCGATTGCCCGTCGGCGCTACGCGGATCGGCTCTCCGGGCCTCTCCTTGATCGGGTCGACCTCCAAGTCGTGCTGCCCGCCGTGTCCCGCCGGGCTCTGCTGGATGCCGAGTCGCCGCGGGAGGGATCGGCGCACGTCGCCCGACGAGTAGACCGGGCACGGGCCGCGGCGGTCCAGAGACTCGCCGAGTGGGGATCGCACCTCAACAGTGAGGTCCCAGGGACGGTGTTGCGTGAGCAACTCCGGCTGCCGAGGGCAGCGTTGGTCAGTGCTGAACTGGCACTCGATCGTGGGCTGTTGTCCGTCCGGGGATTTGACCGCGTGCTGCGAGTTGCCTGGACCCTCGCAGATCTGGCCGGACTCAGCAGTCCTGGAGCCGCCGAAGTCGACGCCGCGGTTGGCCTGCGGCTGCGGAGAGTCGGATGAGCGCCCAGTCGTCAGACCGGACCGTCTGCGAGCAGCACGGTCGACGCGCGCGGGCGTGGCTCAGCCGTGCCGTCGAACCGGGACACGCCTCGATGCACGACTATGTGGCCGCCGTCGGGCCGGCTGAAGCTGCCCGGGCGCTGGCTGCAGGACAGGCGCCGACGCACGTGCAAGCGCTGGTGGGAGCGCGCCACGATGAGGATCGGGTGGATGCGGACCTGGCCGCAGCACGAGCGGTCGCGGCTCGGCTGGTCGTACCGGAGGACCCGGAATGGCCCGCCGAGCCACTACACGCGATGACGGTAGCCACCGCCCTTGGCGTGGATGGGATCGCACCGCCCCTCGCCCTCTGGGTCCGCGGCCACGGTGATCTCGCCAATCTCACCCACCGCGCGGTGGCAATCGTCGGTGCGCGCGCGTGCACCGCCTACGGCTCCGAGCAAGCTGCCGGGCTCGCCTTCGGGTTGGCCGAGCGGGGCTGGACAGTGCTCTCCGGCGGGGCGTTCGGCATCGATGCGGCAGCCCATCGCGGGGCATTGAGCGCCGGCGCGGCGACGATTGCGGTGTTGGCCGGTGGCATCGATCGCTGCTATCCGGCTGCGCATGCGGCGCTGTTCGACCGGATCGTCAAGGATGGGTTGCTGATCAGCGAATGGCCGCCTGGCTGTGCGCCGTACAGACATCGGTTTCTCATCCGCAACCGCTTGATCGCCGCGCTGACTGCGGGATGCGTGGTTGTTGAGGCATCTGCCCGGTCAGGGTCCCGGCATACCGCTGGGCGGGCCGGCGAACTCGGCAGGCCGGTCATGGCCATACCGGGCCCGGTCACCTCTGCGATGTCAGTCGGCACACACGCGCTGCTGCGCGACACCGAAGCCCGCCTTGTGACCGGCGTGGAGCACGTGATCGAAGAGATCGGCGCACTTGGGAGCGACCTCGCACCATTGGTTCGCGGACCGGACACCGTCCGGGACGCCCTGACACCGGTTCAGGCGCGCACGTTGGAGGCACTCCCGCGAAGACATCCGGCGCTTCCCGAACAGATCGCCAAAGCCGCTGGCCTCAGTGAGCTGGAGGTCCTCGCCGCTCTGCCGGCTCTTGAAGCCCGCGGGCTCGTCGACTGCAGCGACGGGGGGTGGAGCCTCACTCGTCGAGCGCAAGGCGGGCGCTAGGTGGGGGATCGGCCCGGCGGCGCTCCAGGAAAACGGTGTCCCGCCACACGCCGTTCAGCTGGCCGATGCGCTCTCGCACGCCGAGCTTCCGGAAGCCAGCGGACTGATGCAGCCCAAGGCTGGCTCGGTTCTCCGGGAAGATCGCGGTCTGCAAGGTCCACAATCCGCGCTCATCGGCGGCCGTGACCTGACGGTGGATCAGCGACCTACCCACCCCACGGCCCCGGAATGCGGCCCCCACGTACACAGAAGTCTCTGCGACTCCGGCGTAGACCGGCCGGGTTGACACGGGCTTTGCCGCGGCCCAACCGGCGACCTCGCCATCGACCTCAGCGACCCAGCGATGGTCGAGCAGCCAGATGCGGTCGAGCGTGCGTCGGGACGGCACCTCCGTCTCGAACGTCGCGTCACCAGTGGCAATGCCCTCGGCATAGATCCGGCGAACTGCCTTCCAATCCGGTGGCGCCAAGGCGCGCACCACAACATCCGTGGCCAGATCCTGCGGCCGCACCGGCTGAGGGCGCACTATCCGCAGGGCGGCGTCGGCATGCGGCAAGCCGGTGCGACCAGCCCTGCGGCTCATCGATGAAGTATCGACCACGGTCGATGGTGCATCAATCGGGTCCGTGTCGATCCCGACTGGGCAGATGCCGCTGCTCCGGCGGCGACGGTGGGGCGGTCGGCGCGGGCTGGATTCGGATCAGGCACTCTGCGGAGGTGGCCGCGGACCAGCAGGAAGGACTCTCACCATCTGGTCTGCGGCGAGTCCTTGTCGTCCTCTGCGGCACCGAAATCACCAGCTGGGGCGTGCTGTACTACGCCTTTCCAGTTCTGGCGCCGACCATCGCCGCGGACACCGGCTGGTCGATCAGCACGATCACGGCGGCATTTTCGACTGGACTGGTCGTCTCGGCGCTGGTGGGGATCCCGGCCGGGCGGTGGCTGGATCGTTGGGGTCCCCGACCGGTCATGACGACCGGCTCGCTGCTCGCCGTCCCAGCTGTCGCAGGGATCGCGACGGCGACCTCGCTTCCCTGGTTCTTCGCCTCGTGGGTGTTGGCCGGTGTGGCCATGGCCGGGGTGCTCTATCAGCCGGCGTTCGCGGCGCTCACTCGCTGGTGGGGGCCGCGTCGAGTCACGGCCCTCACCGGAGTCACCCTCACGGCGGGACTGGCGAGCACGGTCTTCGCGCCGCTGACTGCGGTGCTGGTCGAGCACACCGACTGGCGGCGGACCTATTTCACTCTGGGCGTGGTCCTCGCTGTGGTGACCATTCCGGCGCACATGTTCGGCCTCAAGGTCGCCTGGCCAGAAGCCGTTCCGGTGCATGAGGATCACGACGATCCTAGGGCCATCACGCGCAGCCGTCCGTTCATCCTGTTGCTCGTGGCCGTATGTCTGGCGGCGTTCTCCGCGTTCGCCGTCGTCGTCAACCAGGTCCCGCTCCTGATCGGTCGTGGACTGTCCACCCGGGACGCGGCCTGGGCGTTGGGCCTGGGTGGAGTCGGTCAGGTCTTGGGCCGATTTGTCTACCGCCGTATCCACGCCGCGACAAGCGTGCGCTCTCGGGGAGCACTCATCCTGGGTGCCAGCGGCGCCGCAACGGCAGTCCTCGCGCTCCTCCCCGGCCCGGCGCTCCTGCTCATGGCTGTGGCCATGGTGGCCGGAGCGGCGAGGGGTCTGGTCACACTGCTGCAGGCGACATCGATCAGCGATCGGTGGGGCTCGGTCCATTACGGACGACTCAGTGGTGTGCTCGCCGCCCCGGCCACATTCGCGAGCGCCCTCGCGCCCTGGGCAGGAGCGGCGCTGGCCGAGGCACTCGGCGGGTACCCGGGCGTCTTCCTCGGACTTGCGGGGGTGGCCGCGCTCGCCGCCGTGCTGTTTCTCGGGAGCGTGCCGGCAGCAAAGGCCGGTCGCGATTCGGCGCCGCTGGGCGGCGTGGGGGCTTGACCTCGCTACGTGGCTGACCGACGGTCGACGCGTGAGTGGTCATCGAGCTGAGCCGGCCGAAGAACTGCCGCCAGCTCTGGCGACCGCGCTGCAGGATTTCCTCGACTGGCTCACGCTGACCCGCAACCTCTCACCGCACACGGTCCGGGCCTACCGCAGCGACATCCGGGCACTTCTGCAGCACCTCACCCGGCACGGAGAGACCGATCTCGCCGGCCTCGATCTCGGCGTATTGCGCAGTTGGCTGGCCCAACAACAGACCTTGGGGGCGGCTCGGTCGACTCTGGCGAGAAAGGCCGCCGCCGCTCGCACCTTCACCGCGTACGCACGGAGCACCGGCCGGGTGAGCGCCGACGCCGGGGCCCGGCTGGCCAGTCCGCGCCCACATCGTTCGTTGCCACAGGTGTTGAACACCGAGCAGATCAGGGCGGTCATCGATGCCACTGGGGAGCACGCGGACGGCACAGATGTAGTCGTCGGTGCTCTGGCGGTCCGCGACCGGCTGGTCCTGGAACTTCTGTACGGATGCGGGATCCGGGTCAGCGAGCTCGTCGGATTGGACGTCGGCGACATCGACGAAGGACGCCGAGTGCTGCGCGTTCTGGGCAAGGGCAGCAAAGAGCGGGTGACCCCGTACGGACTGCCGGCCCAACGTGCGCTGGATGACTATCTGGCCCTAGCCCGGCCGGCCCTCCTTCGCCCGCACGGTGCATCGGCGCTGCTCCTCGGCAGAAACGGCGGTCGTTTGGGGCAACGGGAAGCCAGAAGGATCGTGCACTCGGCCGTGGCCGCGGTTCCAGACACGCCGGACGTCGGTCCGCACGGCCTGCGACACAGTGCCGCCACCCACGTGCTCGAGGGAGGAGCGGACCTGCGGAGTGTGCAGGAACTGCTCGGTCATGCCAGCTTGGCAACGACCCAGATCTATACCCACGTCAGCGCCGAACGGCTCAAGTCCGTCTATCGCCAGGCCCACCCGCGAGCCTGAACCGCCGCCAGCCCACCCGTTCTGAACGCAGGGCACCCGACGCTTGAGTGGGCATGCGTCGAGGACGGGTGCAATGTGCGCGGCGAATGAGCGGGAGCAGTCCTAACGCGCCGATTGACAGCGGTCCAGCGGTCGTCGTCAGCAGGGGATCGAGCCCAGCGGCGGATCCACCGTCGCCGTAGCGCGGTAGCAGGCGCACCGGTCCCGGGTGCAGGAGCAGCAGGGGATTGAGATAGAGCTCATCGCGCTTGAGCCCCCAGTGCAAACACGCCGCAACCGGGCAGCCGGCGTGTCCAGCCGAGAGTGTGCCGAGGACCTGTCCGAGGCCTACGTCCTCCCCGGCTGACACCGTGGCCGACACGGGCTCATACGTCGTACGGAGGCCGTCGGCATGTTCGACACTGACCACGCCGCGACCAGCCAACGGACCTGCGTACACGACCGTGCCCGCCCCGGCCGCGCGCACTTCCTGACCTGGGATTCCGGCGAGGTCCACTCCCCGGTGGCCAGCGCCGTAGGGGTGCTCCGGTGGGTCGAATCCACGCGTGATCGTCAACGGCTCGGGCAATGGGGCGCTCCAGTCAGCGGCGGCCGCGCCGCGCATCGGTAGCGCGGCGGAGATCCCCAGGAGCAGGAGGAGCAGGAGGGCGACCCGGGACGGCGCTGGCATTCGCATGGTCCGATCGTGCTGTCGGCGCCCCGAGCGCAGGGCCGGTGCAGACCGCCTGTGGCTAACTCACGGCGGCCCTGATCAGCTGTGGACGCAGGGGTACACTCGACGACAGCGGTCTGCCCTTGTGGCGGCCGACTTCGCGTGACCTTCTCCACCTGAGGTGGAAGGCAGCTTCGTCTCGGTCCCGACTCGTCGGGTCAACGCCTA
>CAVYBR010000017.1:0-80201 GCA_963766765.1 uncultured Actinomycetota bacterium | reverse complement strand
ACGCTGTCGAGCAGCGATTTGAAGTCCTGGTCGATCGAGGCGGCGATCGGCTGTTTGTCCGGCGGCAGAAGGTCGGCCATGCCGGCCTTCTGCCAGAGCGTGCGCAGCCCCTCCAGATTGGCGGCCATCGATTTCCAGGTATTCTTGGAGCGCCGGTACAGTCGCCATGCGCGGCCGTGGCGCGGTGTCCTTGCCCTTGTAGAACTGTTCCAGCCGCTGGTCGCGGACATTCTCCGCCCCATGGACGAGAATGCCGAGCAGCGCCGTAGCCGCTTCCTTGTCCATGAAATCGTTGCTCTGCGGGCCTGGATGTTTCCAGCTCGCCTGCACGCCATCGGGCTTTTCCCAGGCGGCGACGACTTCGCCGGCCTCGCGCTGGATATTGCCGGCGACCGCCTGGCCGTAAAGGCAGCGGAACTTGCCTTTCTGCCCGACGAGATCGTCGGAGCCATTGCCGTAAAGTACGTATTCCAGCGCCGTCTCAGCCCCTGCAACGCAACACTCTTGCCGGCGATCGCATCAACGGTCGCATCCTTCGGATCGGCCTTGGCGATCAGCGCCTGGACCTGCTTGAGGCCGACACCCTTGCGGTCGGGATAAAACAGGATGTGTTCGAAGAGATTGTCCTGGATAACAGGCCCGGTCTGGACGATCTCGATGATCGACCAATAGCGGATCGTGTCGTCGAAGGTGGACTTCGCCTTGTCGAGCGTCTGCTGCGTGCCGTAGGCACAAAGATCCTTCATCGCCGTCGTCAGCCGGGCGGCCGATTGCTGCATGTTGCGATAGCCGGGACGGATCACCTCGTCGACGGCGCGCTGCATGACGGCGGGAACGGCATCCTCGTTCAGCCCTGCCGGGGGAGTGGCGGTCTGGGCGGCCGCTGACGTGGCGAGGCCGATCAGAGGAAGGCAGAGCAGGGGGTGCCAAAGGCGCATGGGAGCCGAACTCCAGGAATGTAATCAGGGCCGCCCTGTCGTCTGTCGACAGGGAGGAGAAAGCGTTGCGGGCCTTTTCGCCTCGCCGCCATGCCAGAGGATCGCTTCCTCAAGTTTCCGCGCCCGGCCATCGTGCAGGAAAAGGTGTGGCCGCTGACAAGTCTCGGTCAGGCCGATGCCCCAGAGCGGCGGCGTGCGCCACTCGCTTCCGTCGACGCCGACCTGCGGCCTGTCGGCCAGACCGTCGCCCATGTCGTGCAGAAGGAAGTCCGAGTAGGGCCAGATCAGCTGGAACGATGCGCCTTGTTCGGCTATCCGGCGGTGACGAATTTCGGCGTTGGCAGGACATGCAGCCGTTGCGTAGAAGATTCCTTGCCGCGCAGCACCTGGCGGATCTCGAGCTTGCGGCGCGCCGGAACGGCGAGATTCTGCGGAATAGAAGGTGACGAGGTCGAGCATCGGGACCGGCGCTTCTCCGCGCCGAGCCGTTTCTGCACCCGGTCGGCATCTGCGAGGCATTGCTTTCCGCGTTGGTGCAGTCGCCCTGCGGGCCGGGTGATCGGACGTCGAGATGCCGATTCGTTGGCGAAGGCGTCGGCACTCTGGTCGCCCACCGTCGCGTTCTCCGCCTTCCAGCCGAAGCGGCCGAGCGCGATCTTGCCGCGCGGTGGTCGCCCACGACCGCCGGCCTTGCCGGATATGCCATCGCCGTCGGCATCATCGGGATCGGCATGGGCGAGATTCGGCCTCGGGAATTGCCTCGATCAGTCCGAGCCGATCATCTGCGGGGCGACACGCGGCGAGAGCATCGTCGCGGGTCGGGCGGACCATAGCCGGTTTGCATCACCGATAGGTCGGCCGCCGCAGCGAACGGTCTCGCCGTCGCCAAGCGACACGTTTTCGCTTAGCTGATCTCCATTTTGCCCTCGGCATCGAGGCCCGGGACGGCGAAGTCCTGCAGCTGGCGCCATAGGTCGGATCGGGAATGCGACAGCGGCCGCTCGGCGAGCGCCTGTTCTCCTCCGGTCTCGTGGCCGCGCGGGACAGCCGCAGGAACATCGACGTGGCGCATCGGGCCGCCCTCCGGCGGATGACCGCGGCCGTCCTTGAGATGGCAGTTCTGGCAGGCGCGGGCGTTGAACAGCGGGCCGAGACCATCGGAGGCCTGCGTCGAGGAGGGAGCGGAACCCAGGCTTGCGGAAGAGCGCGTTGCCGACTTGAAATTCTCCTCTTCCTCGAAGGGGAGGTTGGCCGAGGGATGGGAGAAGCTGTCCTCGGTTGGACGCAGGCGCCGTCGAGGTCGTCGCCGAGCCGACCTGCTCAGCTTCGGGTTGTCATCGGGCCTCAGGAGGAATCCGCGTGTCGGCCAGCGTGACGTCGGCGACGCGTTTCAGACGGCCTGGGAGCCGAGGAATCGGTGCGCTAAGTGCTACAGCGGCGCGATGCCGAGTAAGACGCAATGGAGCCGGTGCTGATCTGCGGAAAGAGTTCCGAGTCGCATAGGCAGTGGCCCAGAACGCGCCGCGCTCGGCGACAAGAGACGGGCGGCGCCCGTTCGACATTCCACGCGGAGCGGGAACGACCGGCGCGGGGGCATGAAGAAGCGGCCCGACGGCCTCCTTTTGCTTATTCGAAGACAGCGTTAGGATTATCCAAGCTGTCGGAGCCTTCAAGCTGATCCCTGCCGAGTTCGAGTGCGGCAATAACGCGCTGCACCGATTTGGTCTGGTTGACCAGCGCCGTCGATGGCGGCCTGGACGACCGCATTGCCCGCCTTGTTGCCCTCGCCGATCATCTGGTCATAGTTCTCGACGGTCTTGCCGCGCTTGACGATCGCATTCATCTTCGCTTCGATCGTCTTGTCGAGCTTGCCTTGCAGCTCGGCATCGAGCGCCGGGTCCTTGGCCTTCACCAGATCGCGACACCGACGGGCCAGTGACGCCGTGCCGTCGACGCGCGTATAGTTGCCGAGTATAGACATTGCAGCGATGCCCTTGGCATCGTCGAGATGCGAGTTGTAGGTATTGTCCGAGAAGCAATCGTGCTCCTCTTCCGGATCGTGAATCAGCAGGCCAAGCTTCATGCGCTCGCCGGCCAGCTCGCCATAGGACAGCGGCCCATACCGACCAAGATCGACTGAGGCCGGCCTCCGGATCGCTTCGACGTTCTTGCGGGCAGCGCCCTTCGGCGTCCACTGCCGATCATCTCCTCGCAGGTCGCTGACCAGCAGGTCGGTGGCGGATTTCAGGTATGCGGCGCGGCGGTCGCAATTGCCGCCGGTGCAGTTCTTCTGGTCGTAATCGGTTGCCGGGCGGTTGCCGGCGCCGGGGCCGGTGCCGTTCAGATCCTGGCCCCAGAGCAGAAATTCGATGGCGTGGTATCCGGTCGCGACGTTGGCCTCGACGCCGCCAGCCTCCTGCAGCGTGCCGATAGCATTCGGTGTCATGCTTGGAGCGTCTACCTCCTTGCCGCCGATCTTCAGCGTCGGGTTGGCGATGATGTTGGCGGTGTAGAGCGGATTCTCGTCGCTCTCGGTGCCGTAGGCCTCGTCGACATAGTCGATCAAGCCTTCGTCGAGCGGCCAAGCATTAACCTTGCCTTCCCAGTCGTCGACGATCGGATTGCCGAAGCGGATAGGCTTCCGTCTGCAGGTAGGGGACGCGGGCCGCGATCCAGGCTTCCCTGGCGGCCTTCAGGGTCTCGTCGGTCGGCGCCTTGAGGAAGGCGTCGATCGCGGCGTCGAGCGCCTTCGCGGTCGTCAGCGAGTCCTCATATTTCGCATGCGCCATATCGGCGTAGTGTTTCACCACGCTAGCGGCATCTGTCTCGGCATGTGCGGGAAGGGCGAGCAGGGCGGCGGGGGCGATCGCCAGCACGGCTGCGCGGAATTTGCGGTTGAGCTTCATGATCCTCTCCTGTGACGGATTTTCCGTCTAATCGGGCTTCGTCTCTTCGCGCAAAAGCAAACTTGTGTCAAACGCTCTAGTTTGGAATGATTTTAAGGATGCAGAGGCACCGCCTGTGAACACCCAGCCCGTCACGATGCGCGCAAACAACGGCGCCAGCCATTCGAGATGACGCGCGGTGCGCTGCGGCCACAGGATCAGGCTGTCGATCAGGAATCTCATGCTGGCACCCCACTTCTTGTTGTTCTACCGGGAGCGGATATACACGGCTTGCCCGCCCCCGTAAACCACCCGGGCGCGCCCCGCGGAATTGCGGCATAGTTCCCCCTCGCCATGGCCGCACCCTTCAGGCTTCTTTTTGAGGCAGCACCGGACTCCTACCTAGTGCTCGCACCGGACCTGACCATCATCGCCGTCAACGACGCCTACCTGCGCGCCACCATGACGCAACGGGACTCCATAGTGGGGAAGTCGTTGTTCGAGGTGTTCCCCGACAATCCGGACGATCCGGCAACCGAGGGCGCGCGCAACCTGCGCGCCTCTCTCGACATGGTGCGCAAGACGCGCGCGGCCCGATACGATGCCGGTTCAGAAGTACGACATTCGCCGGCCCGAAGCCGAAGGCGGTGGCTTCGAGGCGCGTTACTGGAGTCCCGTCAACACCCCGGTGCTGGATTCAGCGGGCAAGCTCGTGTGCATCATCCATCGCGTCGAAGACGTCACCGAATTCGTGCAGCTCAAGCGACAGGGGGTCGACCAGCTGCGGCTCACCGAAGAGCTCCAGGTGCTCGCAGGGCAAGATCGAAGCGGAGGTTTATCAGCGCGCGCGTGCGGTAGCCGAAGCGAGCCGCCAGCTCAAGGAGGCCAATGCGGAGCTGGAGAGCTTTTCATACACGGTCTCGCACGATCTGCGCGCACCGTTGCGCGCGATGCAGGGATTCGCCGCGGCCTTGCAGGAAGATTTCGCCGCAGATTTGCCCGAGGGCGCGCAGCGCTATTGCGCGCGCATCGTCGGTGCCGCCGAACGCATGGAGCAGCTGGTTGACGACCTCCTCACCTACAGCCGCATGTCGCGCTCTGAAGTCCACCTGAGGCCGCTGGATCCGGGCATCATTGTCGATCGCACCATCGACTCCATGGCCGCCGAGATCGGGCAGCGCGGCGCCAGTGTACTCAGGGAGGGAAGGTTTCCTGTCGTGATGGCGCACCGCGTGCTGCTGACTCAGGTATTGCACAACCTCCTGAGCAATGCGCTCAAGTTCATCCCCGCGGGCGTGACGCCCCAGGTGCGAGTCCACGCTGAAGAGCACGCGGCGCGCGTGCGGCTCATCGTCGATGACAACGGCATCGGCATCCCCGAGGAATTCCACGATCGAATTTTCAAAGTGTTCGAACGGCTGCACGGCGACGACGCGTATTCCGGCACCGGCATCGGCCTCGCCATCGTGCGGCGTGCCGCCGAGCGCATGGGCGGCACTGCAGGAGTAGAACCGACGCCAGGGGGCAGCCGCTTCTGGATCGACCTGGCTCGCGCGGAGATTCCAACATGATAGTGCGCGACCACTGCATCCTGCTGGTCGAGGACAACGCGGACGATGCCTTGTTGATCGAGAGGGCATTGCGCAAAGGCAAGTTCAGCGCTGCGCTACACCGTGTGGATGATGGCCAGGAGGCCTGCGATTACCTCGAGGGCGCCGGCGCCTATGCGGACCGCGCGCTGCATCCTCTTCCTACCCTCGTGCTGCTGGATATCAAACTGCCCAAGCGATCGGGGCTGGAAGTGCTGAAATGGCTGCGCAGCATCCCGGCATGGCGCAACCTGATCGTGGTGATGCTGACGAGCTCGCGGGAGGCCCGGGACGTCGCCGAAGCCTACGAGCTCGGCGCGAATTCCTATCTGGTGAAACCCATCGCGCCCCAGGAACTGCAGGAGCTCATGAACGCGATGGGCGCCTACTGGCTTCGCTTCAATGAGCCGCCCTTCGGCGGATCGAGCTGACGCCGCAGCGCCGTGGGGTGCGCTTCAGCCGCCGGCCCGCTCGATTTCGCGGACTTTCTTGTAGTCCACCGGGCGGATCTCGTTGATGCGGCACTTTTCCCGCGAGCCCACCTGCACTGAATCAAACCCGCGGTTCACGGTACCGGTGTTGCTCGTCAGCGCGATCTGGTTGGCGAACTGCAAATCGTTGCAAGGGGTCTGCACCGTGAGCAGGTAGGCGTCGTTCACGCCTGTCCACACCACCACTTTGTCGCGGCCCAGCGCTCGCCAGCCGTCGAAGCGGCCGAGGTAGCTGAATTGATCGACGGGCTCGCCGGCGTTGTCCATGTATCGCGCCAGCACCTGCTCATCGCTCTCGCGGTTCTTCATGCTCGCGCAGCCGGCCACTGCCAGCACTGCCACAGGCAATATCCAGTTTCTGATGTTCATGACGGTCTCCGGGGCGGCGCCCCAAATTGCGGGCCTTGAGGCCAGTGGCTCTTGGATGGGCCACCGCAGCGTAATGTTCCCGCCCGCTCAGGTACAACCGCGGATCAGGAACAGGAACAGCAGAATGGGGACGGGGATTCCCAAAAGCCATAGCAACAGCCAGCCGACCTTGCCCGCCTGTGCCCCGATGCCCTTGAACGTCTTCATGGAATGCCACCCTGGGTAAACGATGAGCTATGTCTGAGCAACCCGCGTACCCGTCCGTTAGCATGCGCGGATGACGATGACTCGAGCAGGGGCGCTGCGCCTGGCCGCCCCCGGTTTCACCCTGGCGGCAGTGCTCGCCTTCCTGGCCAAGACGATGGCCGAAGCCCTTTCCGAAGGGCTCGGGGGCCTGCCGCCGCTGCCCATCAGCCCGGTTCTATGCGCGGTGGTCCTCGGCATGATCTGGCGGAATGTGCTCGATGTGCCGCGTTGGGCGGGCGAGGGGCTCAGTTTTGCCATGACGACGGTGCTCAGGGTGGGCATTGCACTGGTTGGGCTGAAATTGACGCTCGCCGGTGCCCAGGCGATCGCGGCGACTGCTCTTCCCGTGGTCGTCATCTGTATCTGCGTTGCTCTGGGCCTGGGCCAGCTCCTGGCGAAAGCGCTGGGGTCACTCCTCGCCTTGGAATCCTCCTTGCGGTGGGGACTGCCGTCTGCGGATGCACGGCGGTCATCGCCTTGTCGCCGGTGATTCGCGCGCGCAATGTCGAAACGGCCTTTGCGGTGACCTGCGTAGTGCTGTTTGGGTGCGCCGCCATGTTGGTCTACCCGGTCGTCGCGGCGATCGCCTTTCCGGGATCGGCACTGCACGCCGGTGTCTTCCTCGGCACCGCCATCCACGACACATCGCAGGTGATCGGCTCGGCGCTCATCTACTCGCAGCAGATCGGCGATCCCGATGTGCTTGCCGCGGCCAGCGTCACCAAGCTGTTGCGCAATCTTTCGATCGCCGATCCTGATTCCCGCCGGGCTGTGGTGGTCGCGCCGTCCGGCCCAGGCGGAGCCGGCGGGCGGCGACGATCGGCAGGCGGAAATTGCGCCGCGCTCTCAGGCGCTGCCGTTCTTCGTCATCGCGTTCATTGGTTTCATCGTGCTACGCACCGTTGGCGATACTTTCCTGCACGGGGTCGCCGGATGGGACGACTTCAACCAACTCGGCCAGAAGCTGTCGGAGCTTTGCCTGATTTGCGGCATGGCCGCTGTGGGGCTGAGCGTCTCACTCCCCCAGATGTGGACGGTAGGCTGGCGACCGCTGGTCGCAGGCATGGTGCTCGCGGTGTGCGTGGGGGCGTGCAGCCTCGCGATGACCCTCGCGATGGCGCGCTATTTCCCGCCTTTGTGAGGCCGGCGCGAATTCAGCGGCCGTTGGCGCCCTGGTGCAGGTCGAGGCGCGTTTCGAGCGGCACGCAATAGATATCGATCGGGCTCGAGCGGCCGCGCAGGGTCATCGGCGGCAACGCCATCGCCTCGATGTCGAATCCCCGCTCTTCCAGCGAGCGCTTCACGGTGTGCGAGAAGAGCATCTCGCCGGCGCGGGCGCGCTGGCATAGGCGGGAGGCGATGTTCACCGTGTCGCCGATGATCGTGTAGTTCATGTAGGCATCGGAGCCGACGTTGCCGGCGACCACGTCGCCTTCGTTGATGCCGATGCCCGAGGCCCGTCTCGATGTGATGGCGCTCGCGCCAGCTGTCGGCCAGGTCGGCAAAGCTGCTCGAGCATCTCGCGCGCCGTCGTGACCGCGCGTTCCGGGCTGTCGTCCTGCACGAGCGGCACGCCGAATCCCACCATGAGGCAATCGCCCGCCATGTGGAACACCGTGCCATCGTGCTGAAACGTGATCGCGGTGAGCAGTGAGAAATATTCATTGAGCAGCGGCACGACTTCCTGCGGCGCCAGCCGCTCGGTGAGCGTGGTGAAGCCGCGCAGATCCGCGAACATCACGACCGCATGCGTGCGCAGGTCCGCCGTGCCGAGCATGCTCCGCTGCAGGTGCGCATCGCCGAGGATCTTGTCCGCGAGCCGTGGCGACAGATAGCGGCGAAACATCTGCCGCATGTCTTCGTGGCGCGTGACTCTCTTTGCTGAGGCGAGCCGCGGCCAGTTGCCGTCGCGTCGCGCCCGTGCGTACCACTGCGGCGACCCGCTCATGGAACACTTCCTGGCGGGTTTGGCGCGTGATGAAGTCGTCTGCCCCCGCGCCGAGAGCGGCGACGCGTCTCCGTGACGAGCGGGAGAGAACCACGACGGGCAGGAGCATCGTCGCCGGGTGCTCCTTGAGGATGCGGCATATTTCCATGCCCGTGGCGTCGGCGGCATCGCCGTCCACCAGCACGATGTCCGGCTCGAATTCCTCCAGTCTGTCCGATCACCTCTTCGGCGGAGGTGACGGAGCGCACCGGCATGTGCGCTCCCGGCGACCGGGCGAGCAGATCCAGTGCCACCGTGCAATCGCCGACGGAGAGCACCCGGAAGGGGGCTGTAATTTCAGTCACTTGCGCAAACTACGCCGTGACAGGCCCGCCGTCCAGAGGAAGAACAGCGGCACGAACAGGACTGCCAGGAACGTGGCCATCAACATGCCGCCGATGACCCCGGTGCCGATCGAGTGCCGGCTGGCTGCGCCCGCTCCCGTGCTGATTGCCAGCGGCAGTACGCCGAACACGAAGGCGAGCGAGGTCATGACGATGGGCCGGAAGCGCACCCGCGCGGCCTCGATTGCCGCTTCCTTCAGAGGCATGCCGTGTTTGTGATTCTGGGCGGCGAACTCGACGATCAGGATGGCGTTCTTGGCCGCCAGGCCCACCAGGGTCACGAGCCCGATCTGCAGGTAGAGGTCGTTCGACAGGCCGCGCAGCCACACGGCCAGCAATGCGCCGAACACGCCGAACGGCACCGCCATGATGATGGCGAGCGGCAGAGTCAGCCGCTCGTACAGGGCCGCGAGGATCAGGAACACCATGAATATCGCGAGAACGAATACCAGGCCCTTGGATTCGCCGCTGACTTTTTCCTGGTACGACTGGCCCGACCATGCCAGCGTGTAACCCTCGGGCAATGACTCCGCGGCCACCTGCTCCATGATCTTGAGAGCCTCGCCGGAACTGTAGCCCTCCGCAGGCTGGCCGATGACCCGCGCCGCCGGAAACACGTTGAAGCGCTCGACCATGTCGGGGCCGGTGTCGGTGCGGATGGTGGCCAGCGCGGTGAGCGGCACCAGCTGGCCGGCGCCGTTGCGCAGGAATACCTGGCGGATATCCTCAGCGTACTTGCGGTAGGCGCTCTCCGATTGCAGCTGCACCTTGAACACGCGCCCGAGCCGGTTGAAGTCGTTGACGTAGAGCGCGCCGAACGTGCTCTGCAGCGTCTCGAACACCGCGCTGATCGGTATGCCCAGTGCCTTGGCCCGGTCGCGATCGAGATCGATGCGCACGCGCGGTACCTGCGCGCTGAAGGTGGTCTGCAGCCCGGCGAGCTCCTTGCGCTTGCCCGCGGCCGCCAGGAATTTCTGTGTCGCCCCTTCGAGCGCGGCGTAATCGCTGCCGGTGCGTGACTGCACGAAAGCCTCGAAGCCGCCCGTGAGGCTGATGCCGGAGATGGCGGGAGGATTGATGCCGATGACCATGCCGTCCTTGATGCGCGGAGCCCACGCCGAAGATCGCGCCGACCACGCCTTGAGCGGTGAGCTCCTCACTCTTGCGCTCACCCCAGTCCTTGAGCGGGAAGAACGTGACGCGCGGTGTTGGTGCGCAGGCCGAATGTCAGCGGATCGAGTCCGGCCAGCGACATGGTTTTTCCGGGAGCGATCGCGGGGTTGGATCGCATGCCATCGGTCAGCTGCTTGACCACGGCATCGGTGCGTTGCAGGGATGCGGCCGGGCGGCAGGATCGTGAGCGCCAGGACCCAGCCCTGGTCTTCCTCCGGCGCGAGCGCTGAGGGGATCGCGCGCGAAAGTCCCCAGGTGGCGACGAGCATCACGGCGATGAGCGCGATGCGCCAGCAGCCGTGTGGCGCATGACGTAAGCGCACGCCATTGGTGTAGCGCTGCGTCATGCGCTGGAACCAGCGGTCGAAGCGCCCGAGCACGCCGCTCATGCTGCAGTCGCCCGGCCGCAGGATCATCGCGCACAGCGCCGGAGTCAGCGTGAGCGCGACGAAACCCGAGATGATCACCGACACGGCAATGGTCATCGCGAACTGCCGGTACATCTCGCCGACGAGGCCGCCGAGGAAGGCGACCGGCATGAACACGGCGGTCAGCACCAGCACGATGGCGATGACCGGCCCGGCCACTTCCTCGAGCGCGCGCCGCGTCGCCTCCTTGGCGTCCACGTGCTCGCTGCGCATGTGCCGCTCGACGTTTTCCAGCACGACGATCGCATCGTCCACCACGATGCCGATCGCCAGCACCATGCCGAACAGCGTGAGCGTATTGATGGAGAAGCCGAACACGTACATCGCCGCGAGCGTGCCGATCAGCGAGATCGGCACCGCGAGCGCCGGAATCAGCGTGGCGCGCCAGTTCTGCAGGAACACGTACACCACCACGAACACCAGCAGCATCGCCTCGATGAGCGTGTAGACCACTTCGCGCATCGACACCTTCACGTACTGGGTGGTGTCGTAGGGGATCTTCCAGGCCACGCCCGACGGGAATTTCTTGCCGAGCTCGGTCATGCGCGCCTTGATGTCCTTCGCCGACCTGCAGCGCGTTGGCATCGGGCGCCAGGAACACGCCGACGCCGACGACCGGCATGCCGTCGTTGGTGGCATTGAAGTTGTAATCCTGCGCGCCGAGCTCGACGCGCGCCACGTCGCGCAGGCGGATCACGCGGCCATCGGGCTCCGCGCGCAGCACGATGTTGCCGAACTCCTCGGGCTCCTTCAGGCGGCCCGTGCGCGGTCACCGTGAGCGTCAGGTCCACCCGGTCCGTTGACCGGCGTGTCGCCGACGCGTCCGCCGGCGAACTGCGTGTTCTGCTCGCGAACCGCCGCTGCGACATCGGAGCTCGAGGTACGGGAAGAACCATCCCTCGGGCCGGAGAGGTTCGAAACCACGGTCAAGGAGCCCATCCGCTGCATCCGGACCCGGGCAGTCATCCCGTTTCCACACGGAGGGGTCATAGCTTTCGATCACAAGCAACGGCCGCTCGCCCAAAGCGCCCTTGGGCCAGTTCAGTCTCGAGAACAGTGCGACGCCGTTGGTCTCGCTCACGATGCTTTCACCTCCATCCCAGAATCGTTCGACACGTCGACTTCCATACCCTCCAGGATCTGCTTGGCGCAGCGGATGACCCGCTCGCCGGTCTCCTTGATGAGCTCCGCCGCGCCGCCCGACCAGCGGGCGACGTAGGCGAAGCTGTAGTCGCCGGTGTCCAGTCCGAGCGCGTCGCAGACGATGTAGGCGACCGATTCGACCTCGACCTCAGCGACCTCACGGGACTTCGGAGCTCCTCGCGTGGAGCAGCGCATGACCGAGCTCGTGGACCAGTGTCTTGACGGCCTGGGCGGGGGCCACGTCCGGACGGACCGCGATGCTCTTGTTCAAGAAGTCGCAGTAGCCGTTCTCGTTGCCTTTCTGCTCACGGATGACCTCGAAGCCGGCTTCGTTGCCTGGGCCACGAGCGCTTCCCAGATGCCCTCGGGGGCGTCACCGTCCAGCAGCTTCGGCCGCACCGCGTCGAGGTCGGGCAGTTCCTCGCCCTCGGTCTGGGAGATGTCGAAGACGTGCACGACCCTGAAACCACGTATCTGTTGCACCGTCTTTTCCTCGCCGGCATCGGTCTCGACCTTCGTCTTGTACCTGCACGGGGCGAAGATCGAGATGCCCTTCTCGCCCTTCTTCACGAATCGGCCCAGCGACTTCCACCGGTTGAAGCCGGCGACGACGGTTGCGTCGGGGGGCTGCAGGAAGATCATCAGTCGCTGTCGCTGGTCAAGTTCCGGATCCCGACAACTACGATCTCTCGGTGGACGGCGCGAAGATCCGGATCAGGACAGCGACCGCGATGTCTCCGGTCCAGGGTCTGAACGCCTACGCGATCGAGAACGACTGGCGGCAGGGCGACGTGACGTGGGCAGGCGCCGGCTTCACGTTCGACGGGACGAATGTTTCCCGCAACGGCGAGCGCCTGACGCCGGTCGGCGTACTCCCCGCCTGGGACCAGCTCGGTGCCGCGCACGTGTACGACCTCGATGTCACCAAGCACGTCGCGGACGCGTACGCCCGGGGCGAGCGAACTCTGAGCTTCCTCCTGCAGGACTCGACTCCCGGTGTCCAGGCAACCGATCTTGTGGGCGGGCCTCAGCTGACGCTGTCCAGCAAGGATTCCTGGGACTTCGCGCATCTGGATCGAGTCGTCGGGTCGGCACGGAAGGCCGGACTCAAGTTCGAGGTCGTCTGGTTCGGAGCCGACTCGACGGCTGCGACCGCGGACGACCGGACACCGCACTACGCGTTCGTCCAGTACGAGAAGGCCTTGAGATCCGACGGCAGGCCGATCTTCAGCAAGGTCAACGATCCGCGGTACGGCGCCTACCGCTACCTGCTCGACAAGGCCGACAAGAACCTTCAGCGGCAGGAGGCCCACGTTCTCGCGACGGTCTTCAATCACCTCGCGAAGACGGACCGCGATCACACTGTCGTCGGTCTGCAGACCACGAACGAGCCGACGACCGGGCAGGGCGCCGACTACAGCCGCAGCGCGTCGAGCACCGCTCGGTACGCCGCGGAGCGGGCAGCGGCGATCGCCGACGGGACTTACGTCGACCAACCGACCTTCGCGGCCGGGTATCGGGCCAGACTTCAGTGGGAGTACAACAACGCCATCGCCGAAGCGGTCAAGGCGACGAAGCACCCGGTGTGGACCCGTTTCAACCAGGCGGCGGCCACGGACTCCGTGGGAGCCCTGGCGTACAACGAGAAACAGCGGCTCGCCGGAAAGACTTCCCTGGACTTCATCGGCATCGACCCGTACCAGAACGGGACCGAGGCTGTGTACCGGATCGGCCATGCGCCGTTCTACGACACGACGCGGAACAGGGACCTCCCGAGCTACTCACTCGGTGAGAACCTCGCGATGTCGATGGAGAACGGGGCGGCGTACCCGAACATGGCCGAGCTGTCGGTCGCGACGCTCGCCGGCGGTGCCTTCAACAACGCGTACGACATCTGCGGCGCTGACGTCCAAAGTGTGCTCAACGACTCCGTGACCTCGGAGCTCGACGGCAAATGTACGGCGGAGGGTTCGCACCCGGGTGGTACCGCCAACAGGATGACGTTCGGGCCGTACGTCTACGCGGACAAGGTCGCCCGGGTCACGAACGTCAACAAGACGCTGCTCAAGGTGGGTTACGACCTGGCGACCAAGCAGTCGGACGGGGCCGGCGGCACCCAGCTCGCGTTCTTCAACGCCACTCGTGACGCCGACAACTTGGCGATCCCGGCCGGCACGGAGCTCACCAAGTCGCTGGGATCGGTTGAGGTGTCCTACCCAGTCCGCGGCGCCGACAACACAGGCCTGGCGATCCGGCGGTCCGCGAACGAGTTCGCGCTGGTCAACCTGGGAACCGAAGCGACGACGTACAAGCTCTCGGGACTTGCCGGCCGGATCGCCGACGCGCGAAGCGGGTCGTTCGACCGCTTCGAGACACCGGCGACGGAGAACGCATGGGTCCCGGACAAGGGCCGGATCGCCGTCGGCCGGAGCGGTCAGGATGCGCTGGTCACGGTTCCGCCGTACGCCGCGGTGCGCGTTCTCACCAAGGACCGAACTCCTGCGGCCAAGGCCTATACGTTCGAGGCCGAGGGGCAGCGCTACTCCGGTGTGACGACTGCGCCCTTCGCGCTGTCGACACGCGACGACAAAATCTACCGCGACGGGGCACACGGCGGCTACTGGCTGAGGTTCGAAGCGGTCGACACGGGCGACGTCTACACCTTCACCATCACCGTGCCGAAGGGCGTGAGCAAGGCCCGGATCGAGACTGCCTTCGGCGGGGCGCCGTCCGGACGCGGAGCGGTGCAACTCTCCGTCAACGGAACGAAGTACGGCGATGCCATCGACCAGACTCGGCCGACGGAGGGCTGGTACACGGCTGCACCACGTCAGGTGATCAGGCTCGAACCAGGAAGGAAGAACACCTTCACCTACACAGCGACAGCGGGCTCGAACCGCACCCTGAGTTTCGACTACATCCGCATCGTCCCGGTGAAGTGAGGGAGATCCGATGAGCTCCACGGCCCCCGCGAGCACCGCGCCGGCTCCGGGGGGACGACGGTCCCAGCTCTTGACCCAAAAGGTGATCGTTCACTAACGTGCCAGCTGACCGTCGGCCGAAGGACCCCGGGAGTGGTGCTGCGACATGTTCCGACCTGAAGCCATGGCCGCGTTCCGGCGCAGACTGTCCGGCATCGTCTACGGCGGCGACTACAACCCCGAACAGTGGCCACGCGAGGTTTGGCAAGAAGACGTCCGACTCATGCGCGAGGCCGGCGTCTCACTGGTGAGCGTCGGGATCTTCTCCTGGTCCAGGCTCGAACCTGCCGATGGCAAATACGAGTTCGGCTGGCTGGACGAGGTGCTGGATCTGCTCGCGGCCAACCAGATCTCCGTCAACCTCGCCACCCCGAACGCATCGCCCCCGCCATGGCTCGCCGAGGAGCACCCGCAGACGCTGCCGGTCGACGACCGCGGCGTACGGGTCGGCGTCGGTGGTCGAGGCCACTTCTGCCCGTCCTCGGAGGTTTATCGCGATCGCAGCCGGCGGATCGCGCGCAAGCTCGCCGAACGGTACGCCGACCACCCCGCGCTGGCGATGTGGCATGTCGGCAACGAGTACCACGGCCAGTGCTACTGCGACAGCTGCGACGAGCGGTTCCGCGAGTGGTTACTGCTCCGCTACGGCTCCCTGGATTCCCTCAACCTGCACTGGGGTACTGCGGTCTGGGGCCAGCACTACGGTGGTTGGTCCCAGGTCCATGTGCCGCGGCAGTCGCGCGGGTGGATGAATCCCGGCCGGCGGTTGGACTTCCACCGCTTCGCCTCCGACGTCCTGCTGGAGTTGTTCGTCGCCGAGCGCGACCTGTTGCGTGAGTTCACCCCGCCGGTGCCGGTGACCACCAACTTCTTCGCGTTCCATCGGGGCGTGGACGCCCGCCGGTGGGCCCGCGAGGTGGATGTCGTGGCCTTCGACATGTACCCCGATCCAGGCAAACCGGAGTCGATGATCGAGGCCGCCTTCCAGTTCGACCTGATGCGTTCGATCGGGTCCGGCGCGCCGTGGCTGCTGATGGAACAGGCGACCGGGGCGGTCAGTCAGTGGAAGACCAATCTCCGCAAACCGCCCGGCCGGATGAGGCTCGGCTCGCTGCAGGCGGTTGCCCATGGCTCCGACGCGGTGATGTTCTTCCAGTGGCGCGCGGCCCGGTACGGGCAGGAGAAGTTCCACTCGGCGATGGTTCCGCACGGCGGGACCGGTACTGGTACCTGGCAGGAGGTCGTCCAGCTCGGTCGAGAGCTGCCCCGGCTGACGGACGTCACGACGGAACGCGTCAGCGCCGACGTCGCGATTGTCTTCGACTGGGAGAACTGGTGGGCCGTGGAGGGGGAGGCGCACCCCGTCAACACGTTCGACTACCGCGACACGGTCATCCGCCACTACCGGGCACTCTGGCATCAGCAGGTCGCAGTGGACGTCGTGTCGCTGGACGAAGATCTGTCGGGCTACAAGGTCGTGGTCGTCCCCAATCAGTATCTGATGCCGGCCGCCCGGTCCGCCGCTGTCCGGCGGTACGTCGACGGCGGCGGACACCTCTTGGTGTCGTACTTCTCCGGCATCGTTGACGAGGACGACGCGATCGTCGAGAACGGGTACGCCGGAGCGCTCCGGGAAGTGATCGGCGTCCAGGTCCGGGAGCTGTCCCCACTCGCTGAGGACGCTTCGGTCGCGGTGCGATCGGTGGCCGGTACGACGCTGCTCGGCAGCACCTTCAGCGCGTCGGCGACCCAGTGGCAGGACGAGCTCGTCCCCGAAGGCGCCCAGGTCGTGGCCGAATACGGCGAGGGATCCCTCGCGGGCCAACCAGCCATCGTCGATCACGAACGAGGTCGCGGCCGGGCCCTGTACGTCGGTACGCGATTGGACGACGAAGCGCTCTCGACCGTCGTGCGCGCCGTGCTCGACCGGGCGGGTGTAGGCCCGGTGCATCAGGCGCCGCGCGGAGTGGAAGTCGCGGAGCGCGGCGACTGCCTGTTCTTCCTCAATCACGGCAGCGCGAAGGCCGAGATCACCCCGGACCGATCGGGCACCGAGCTCCTCACCGGCAGCCCGGTCAAGGTCGGCGAACCGCTTGCCCTCGACCCGGGCGGCGTCGCCGTCGTACGACGTCAGGCCTGACTCAACTCCGGATCCGCGGCGAACCAGACCTCGTCGGCGATCTCGAGGGTGGACCAGCAGTAGTTGCCCATCGAGAGCCAGTACTCGTAGGCGTCGGGCGTCGCGCCCTGGTACACGTAGACCAGTTGAGTCCGGTCCAGGTACAGCGCTCGGACGCAGCGTTGGCGGGTGTGGTCACCCTCGCGAAAGGTGACTGTGCGCGTCATCTGGACCGCTCCGCCGACCGTGTCTTCGTGTGTCTCCAGAACCCGCAGCTCCGGCAGTGAACCCAGGCCCGCATCGAAGCCGTCCCGCAGGTCGGCCAGGTCGGCGACGGTTACCCCGGCGGGCAGCGTGGCGACCCAGGCAGCGACATAGGTGCCCGGCTGATCCGGGTCGGGCTTGAGCATCACTCCCTCACGGTCCTGATCCAGATCGTCGACGGACCAGTCCCAGGGGTAGCGGAACGAGAAGCGGCCCTGCGGATCGCGGTAACGGGCGATACCGGTGAACTGCGGCACGTCGTCGGTCATGTCGCTCCTGTCTGCTGGGCAGCGGGGGCCGAAAGCAAGGGCTTCTCGGGACCAGAGCCGGTTTGGTTAGGTGGCGTGGACGCGAGGGCTCCCACGAGTGGCAGCGTGTCTGCAAAGTGGCAGGCAGAAAGGTGGCCCTCGCCGACCTCACGCACCGGCGGAGTCTCGGCCGCGCAGACCGGCTGGGCGTAGGGGCAGCGCGGATGGAAGTAGCAGCCGCTGGGCGGGTTCGCGGGGCTCGGTACGTCGCCGGCCAGCAGCTTAGGACGGGTCCGCACCCGCGGGTCCGGCTGCGGTACGGCGGCCAGCAGCGCCTCGGTGTACGGATGCTTCGGCGAGTTGTAGACCTGCTCGACCGGGCCGCTCTCGACGATCCGTCCGACGTACATCACCACCACCCGGTCGGCGATGTGCTCGACGGCCGCCAGGTCGTGGCTGATGAAGAGATAGGCGATGTCCAGCCGGCGCTGCAGTTCCTCCAGCAGATTGAGGATCTGCGCCTGGACGGACACGTCCAAGGCCGAGACCGCCTCGTCGCAGACGATCAGGTCCGGGTCGAGCGCGATCGCCCGGGCGATCCCGATCCGCTGGCGCTGGCCGCCGGAGAAGGCGTGCGGGTAGCGGTTCGCGTGCTCCGGACGCAGGCCAACAAGTGTCAGCAGTTCCGCCACGCGGTCCTTGAGAGCTCGCCCGGTCGCGACTTTGTTGATCACGAGAGGCTCCGCGATGATGCTGCTGACCGTCATCCGGGAGTCCAGCGAGGCGAACGGATCCTGGAAGATCATCTGCAGATGCGGGCGGACCGCGCGCAGCGTCCGGGCGTCGGCGGACTCGAGCCGCACGGGACCGCGAGTGGGGTGGTGGAAGACGACCGAGCCGGCGGTCGGTTCTTCCAGCCGGACGATCGTCCGCCCGGTGGTGGACTTGCCGCAGCCGGACTCGCCGACCAGAGCGACGGTCTCACCCCGGCACACGGTGAGGTCGACGCCGTCGACCGCCTTGACCTGGCCGATGGTGCGGCCCAGGAAACCGCCGCGGACCGGGAAGTGCTTCCGCAGTCCGGCGACCTCCAGCAGTGGTTCGGTCATCCGGCCTCCCCGGCCTCGGGCCCGCTGGACGGGTAGAGATGGCATTGCACCGTGTGACCCGGTCCGACGGTGCTCTGGGCCGGGAAAACGGTGTCGCAGCGCCCCGGCATCGCGTGCGGGCAGCGCGGATGGAACGGGCAGCCGGCCAGCTGGGTGTACGGATCGGGTACGGATCCCTCGATCACTTCCAGCGGTACTTTGCGGTCGCCGCCGATCCGGGGGATCGAGCGGAGCAGCGCCAGAGTGTAGGGATGCTTGGCGTCGTAGAAGAGGTCGTCGACGCTGCCGCGTTCGACGATCCGGCCCAGATACATCACGATCACCTCGTCGCAGAGCTGGGCGACCACGCCCATGCTGTGGGTGATGAACATGACCGACATGCCGGCCCGGTCGCGCACGGTGCGGATCAGCTCGAGGATCTGCGCCTCGGTGGTGACGTCGAGCGCGGTGGTGGGCTCATCGGCGATCAGCACCGTCGGATTGCAGGACAGCGCCATCGCGATCATCGCCCGCTGCCGCATCCCACCGGACAGCTGGTGCGGATAGGAGGCGGCGACGGCCTCCGGGTGTGGCATCCCCACCTCGCGCAACATCTCCACGGCGCGCCGGTGCGCTTCGCCGCGGTCCCGGGTCTGATGGATCAGCACGGCTTCCGCGATCTGCGCGCCGATGGTGTACACGGGATTGAGCGAGCTCATCGGCTCCTGGAAGACCATCGCGATCTCACCGCCGCGCAGGGCCCGCATCGGCTTGCTGTCCGGGTCGAGCCCGGTGATCTCGATCTCCTCGCCGGTACCGCGCAGAACGATGCTGCCGCCGGTGATCCGCCCCGGCTTCTCGATGATCTGCAGGATGGCCCGGGCCGTCACACTCTTGCCACACCCGGACTCACCGACGATCCCCAGCACCTTGCCCCGCGGGACGTCGAACGTCACGCCGTTCAGCGCGCGCACCAGGCCCACTGGAGTGGGAAACTCCACTTCGAGATCGCGGACCGACAGGACCGGGCTGCTGTCGCCCTGCGGCGGGGCAACGGAGCGTACTCCGGCTGGCTGGCTCATCGTGCGGTCTCCGGCTCTGTCGGGGTGGGGAGGTCAGCGGCGTTGCCACGACGCCGTGTCATCCGTAGGGATCGACGGCGTCGCGCAGGCCGTCGCCGATCAACTGGAAGCAGGTCACCGCGATCACCACCAGGGCCGCCGGGATCAGCAGCCACGGGTGCTGCTGCACGGTCGCGACGTTCTGCGCGTCGGAGAGCAGAACACCCCAGCTCACGGCGGGCGGCAACATGCCGACGCCGAGGAACGACAGCGACGTCTCGGAGATGATCGTGGCCGGTACGGCCAGCATCGAGGTGGCGACGATGTGACTGGACGCGTTCGGGATCAGGTGTTTGAAGACGATGCGGCCGCTGGAGGAGCCGGCGATCCGGGCGGCGGCGACGTAGTCGCTGGCCGCGTACGACATCACCTTGCCCCGCACCTGCCGCGCCAGCCCCGCCCACCCGACCAGGGACAAGATGAGAGTGATCAGGAAGTACCTGTTGGTGACAGACATGTCCTGGGGCAGGAGCGCGGCCAGTGCCAGCCAGAGCGGCAGGGTCGGCAGCGAGGTCAGGAGCTCTATGCACCTCTGCAGCAGCGTGTCGACGGCGCCGCGGAAGTAGCCGGAAATGGTGCCGATCGTCGCGCCGAGGAAGGTGCCCACGGCAACGCCGAGAAGACCGATCGTGAGCGACACCCGGGCGCCCTGCATGGACCGTGCGAAGACATCGCGGCCGGCGCTGTCAGCGCCCCAGAGCAGCAGGGTGTGCGGCTGGTCCACCGTCACCAGATGCCGGTCGGTCGGGATCAGACCGAACAACTTGTAGTCGTACCCCTCGCCGAAGAACCGCAGTGGCACGGAGCTGCCGCAATCGCTGCGGTACTCGTAGGTGAAGGTCTCGGTGTCGAGTTGTTGCTGGCGGCTACAGATCGCGGGGCCACCGGACCAGACGATCGACGTCGGGGAAGCATTCTTCAGGTTGGCGTCCTGTTGCTGGTAAGGATTGGGGGAGAGGAACGGAGCCAGTACAGCGCACGCGTAGAGCACCGCGAGGACGATCGATCCGGCGACTGCGAGGCGGCTCTTGCAGAACCGGCGCGCCATCAGGCGCCATTGGGGCAGGGTGGCCGTTCCACCGTCTGGGCTGGTGGGCGCGGGAGTGCCGGCGATCTCGGGGATCGGAGCAGGGGGTGTCGTGGTCATCGTGGGCTAGTCCGCCAACCGGATCCGGGGGTCGATCACCGCGAGCAGGAGATCGGCGAGAAAGTTCCCGATCACCAGCAGCGCCGAGAGCATGAGCAGGATGGTGCCCGCGACGTACATGTCCTTGTTGAGCAGGGAGTTGACCAGCAGTGGCCCGATCGTCGGCAGGTTGAGGACGATCGACACGATCGCCTCACCGGAGATCAGGACCGGGAAGGTGGTACCGAACGTCATCACCAACGGGTGCAGGGAGTTGCGGACCGCGTGCTTCCAGATCACCTGACGCTCGGCCACTCCCTTGGCCCGCGCGGTCTGCACGTACTGGTTGTTGAGGACGTCGAGCAGATTGGCGCGCATCACCCGGGTCAGCCAGGCGGTGGATCCGGCGGCGATCACCACCAGCGGGATCCACAGATGTCCGAGCAGGTCAGTGAACTTGGCCCAGCTCCAGGGAGCATCCGCGTACCGGCTGGAGAAGAGACCGCCGACATCGGCGCCCAGGTACTTGGCACCGAACGTCATCACCACCAGGGCGAAGAGGAACTCCGGGATGGCGACCCCAACGAACTGGATCACCGTGATGACGCTGTCGGGCAGCGAGTGCCGGTGGGTGGCGGAGTAGACACCGAGCGGGATCGACAGGCCCCAGGCGATCAGGAGCGCCCCGACGCTGAGCAGCAAGGTCAGCAGCAGCCGGCTCCAGATCAACGAGCTGACAGGTTCGTTGAGAGTGAAGGAGAACCCGAAGTCGCCCTGCGGAAACCCGGACACCCACTTCCCGTACTGGGTGAACCAGGAATCGTCGACGCCGTACTGCTCCTGCAGCGCGATGACCTGTGCCTCGGTCACCTCGCCGCCCTGCGACCGGAGCTGGGAGATCTTCTGGGACAGTGCGCTCCCGGGCGGGGCGGCGATGATGGCGAAACTCAGCACCGACACGAGCGCCAGCGTCACGACCATGTAGAGCACGCGGCGCGCGACCATGGTCAGCACGCCGCTCTCCCCGGTACGACGGCCCGCCTCTCCGGGGGTCCGGAGGCGCTCACGAGTGCTGCTCCGGGTTCGTCCAGTACCAGCACTCGGGGTCGTACGTGGCCGGCGCCGGGATGTGCCAGGGAGCCGTGATGCCGCCGAGGGCGAGGTTCTTCCGGCCGGGGACGTTGGCGAGGTCGCGGTTCTTGACGATCACTTCGGGGAAGTTTGCGGTGGAGCCCATGAAGAACGGCCCGTCCTCGATGTGGATCCTGAACATCTGCCAGACCAGCTGGTTGCGCTTGACCGGATCCGCTTCGCCTTTGGCCCGCAGATACAGGCTGCTGAGCTTCGCGACCGGGTCGCCGGGTTCTGGTTCCAGCCGCGGGGGATGCCGCTTCATCGGCGCGAGGCCCAGCTCTTCCTTGTTCTTACCGTTCGCGCTGTTGGCGTACCAGGCGGCCTGCAGCGGCGCCCAGTTCCCGGTGTTCACCGGGACCAGCCAGTTCGGCACCACCATGATCGAGGTGCCGTTGGCACAGCCCCAGTTGGTCTGGGACATCAGCTGCCCGCTGGTCCACTGCTCCCCGTGGGCAGCCGGCGACACCGGAACACGCTTCATCCGCAGCCCGATCTTCTGCATGTCGCCGACCAGTTGCTCGTCCTTGTCGGCCTCCGGCTTGGCGATGTCGGCCTTGTAGGGGACCTGGATCGTCAGCGTCGTTCCGTCCGGGAACTCCAGATAACCGTCGCCGTTGACGTCCTTGAGACCGAGCTCCGCGAGCAGTGCCTTCGCCTTGTCGGGATCAGGGCCGAGGTACGCGTCGCGCCATTGCTGGTACACCTTCGGCCCGTCCGGCTGCGCGTGGAACTCGACGGTGCTGGGCCCGATGGTTCCGGTGGTGAGTTCACCCTGTTCGAAGTACAGACTCTTGCGGGTGGCCTTGCGGTCCCAGCCGAGCGAGACGGCCTGGCGGAAGCGTTTGTCGCGAATCAGCTTGCCGTACTTCTCGTCCTTGGCCACATAGTCGTAGTTGAAGAAGAAGATCGAGCCGGTGCCGTCGCCGCTGTTCCAGAGCAGGATCTCGTAGTGGCCGCTGTCCTGGTGCCGCGACAGCGTCGACACGTCGGCCAGACTGACCTGGTTGAAGAAGCCCTGGCAGTAGTCGACCGTGCCCTGCTGGATCTTGAGCTTGAGCGCCTCGGCGTTGGTCTGCATCGAGAAGCGCAGCTCGTCGATGTAGGGCAGCTGGTCGCCGTTGGTGTTGACGACCCAGTAGTACGGGTTGCGCTCGAAGACGATGCCGGTGTTGTTGTCGAAGGACTTGCACCGATACCCCGTCAACGTGGGGCAGCTGGGATTGCGCTTCCAGTCGGCCTTCTGTTCCCACAGGCCGCCCGGGCTGTCCCAGTCCTTGGGGACCTTCGGGTTGTACTTCGGGTGGTACTGCTTCAGGTAGTGCTTGGGTAGCACCCAGGTCGCGCCGTTCCTGCCCAGGCCGCCGTTGACATAGGTGGCCAGTTGCTCGGGGAAGAGCGGTTGTGGAGTATCCCAGCTGAACTTCAGCGTGTGCTCGTCCACCTTGGTCATCTTGACCACGGTGCCCTTGCCGGAGATGTTCGACGGCGGCGGCGTCTGCGCACCGTGGCCCGGCAGCACCAGGTCCTCCCACCAGAAGAGGATGTCGTCCACCGTGAAGGGTGCGCCGTCCGACCACTTGAGTCCCTCGCGGAAGTGGACGGTCCACTCCGACGTGGCCGGGTTGGAGCTCCAGCGATCGGCCAGGCCCGGGCCGACGTTCAGCCCGTCGTTGAGGAAACGCAGTGGCGAGTTGCCGTAGAAGAACTCCGCGATCGAGTTGGCGTTGGCAGCACCGGTACTGCCGAAGGTGAGCATGTTCAGCTTTCCCCGTACTTGCCCGCACCCGTCCAGCGGTGCGGGATGACGTACGGATTCGCCGGGATGCGCTGCTCGACGGGCGGCAGACCCTTGCCCTTGAGCGCCGGTGACTCGTTGATCTGCGCCGGCCGCTTCAAGGGCTCGGTCACGTCGCCCTTCTGGTCCGAGCCCTGGCCAGGAGCGGTCGCGCCGGACTTCTCGGTTGGGCCGTCGGTACAGCCGGCCAGCATCACCCCACCGGCCGCGATGGCCGCGGTGCGCAGTACGTCACGTCGACTGATCTGGCTCATGAGCGAACTCCAGGGACTCGTCGAGAACTAGTCGTGGCGCCCGTCCGGCGGTCCGGGTGCCGCTGGAAAGCGCTAACCGCAGTCGGGTGGCACGAGAGTAGTGATCGTTCACTTTTCGGTCAATATGTTGGCCGTGATCGATCACAAAGTTGGGCGAACCGGCCCGACGGGCAGCGGCCGCCACGGCTTTCTGAACGGGCGACGCAGACCGGTCGCTGAACCAGTGGAACGTCGACGTCGCGAAGACCTTTTCGTGGGCCGTATATCTGGAGTGAGCGTATGAGGACCACCATCCTGGCGTCTCGGCCTTCGTGTGCCGGGTGTGCTGGGCCGGGCAGAGGGCTCGGCACACGCCCTTGACTGTTCTGCTTCTCCTTGGGCTAGGCGTGGTCGCCGCCGAGATAGTCGGCAATGCGGCCGCATAGGACCCCTGCTGGGCGCTGGGAGTTCAGGCCTGAGTACACCCGTTTTTGACAAGCCTCAAGACCACTCGAATCAGTCGGTTGGCAGTTCGCCCCGCGATGCGTTGAGGTCCTACTCACGTCTTAACTCATCCGATTCAGCGACAGATGACGACCACCGGTGACGACGCGCGACAAGCTCGGCAAGGCATACGCGCAGCTCATGACGACTATCGGAAGATGGCGGATAGTGATGACGAATCTGGCTAAAGAAACGCGGTGGTTAGGGGTTCGAGTCCCCTCGTCGGCTCTCTGAACTGCGCTTATGCCTCTCGGGGCATGTCCCCGAGAGGCGCCACGCATCCTTTACTCATCCTTTTGAGTTCCCGCCTCGACACCTTTCGTCAGAGTTCGGGACCTGGCGGCGTCTGTCGATCCTGCTCATGGATGGACCGCATCGCGTCGTCGAGGTGCTTCGCAGCCTCCGGATTGCGGGCCTTACGCCCGATGTAGTCATCCATCGTGGTGGACAGTCGCGAGTGCCCGAGCTGATCTGCGATCTGACGCGGCGACTGGCCGGCATCCTCGAGGATGGTCGCCGTGGTCTTGCGGAACTTGTGCGAGGTCACCCACGAGAGCTCGTCCGCCACAGTGCGCATGCCAGCGAGCTCGGTCATCTCCAGCAACGCCGCCCGGGCGGCACGCGGTATCCGATACGCGTATGCGAGCGCGATCGCATCCTCGATCTCCACACGGACTCGTCCAGTCTCAACCAGACTGACTCGCGTCTTCGGCCACCCCAGCTTGGCCACCGCCTGCATCTGAGTCAGGTTTGCCGCTCGTCTGTGCCGCCGCAGTAGTGCACCGAGCTCCCGGCGTCGCTGACTACCAATGGGCCGGCGCGCATCGCGAAGCGCCTTGCTCACGTTGTGAGGGTCTCGGAAGCCTCCCTTCGAATCGGGGAAGAGCAGCGCGTCAAGCGATGTCCCCGGCTGCCAGCGGTCGTTCAGCATCTCGAGTGCCCATCCCGGAAGCTTCAGGATCCGTTCGCCGGCAGCTGACTTCACCCGCCGCCGGATGAGTCCTTGCCCCTTGATCCTCTGGATCTGATGACTGCAGTCGACCTCGCCGGTCTGCCGATCCACATCCCGCCACGAAACGGCAAGGCACTCACCGATGCGCTCGCCGGTCGCGATCATGAACTTGCTGAAGTCGATCAGATCGGCCTTCACCGCTCGCTCATCCTGCCGCAGCAGTTCGAATCAGTCGTCTCGTTCGGTCTCCTCCAACGCCCGGGTCGGTTTGCGTCTCGAATTCGCTAGGGACGCGATCTCTCGAACTGGATTGAACTGCTGGTCCTGCACCAAGGCTTCAACTGCCCCATACAGAAGAAGAGCAAGCCGCCGGAGGAGTTCGGAGAGTCGGAAGTTGCGCCCGCTGAAGGTCGGGTTGGCCGCGGATCCTTCCCCAAATGCCAGTGAGCCGCTGGCGTTCCTCCACGTCGTTAGCGAGGGATACCCGGAATCCTGGATCGAGGGACGGACGTCTATCACAACTCGCACGCCGCTCATCCGCGCGAGCCAGCGGCGTTTCCAGGGGTGCGCACCACCGCCTGATGGCTGACGGGCAAGTGGAGAACACCTTCCCCAGCTGGTAGCCGTTGTCGTCCGGATCTCGATCGTCGTCCTGCCTCAACGCAGGACTGACATGCCATGGAAAGTGGGCACTTGCAGCGCGTCAAAGTACGTCAGGTCAAGGGCAGGTGGGCGTGACAGGCCTCGATGTTGTGGATCTGGATGTCGTCCCTGCGGTGCCGTTCCCAGCTGTCTCTAGTGAGTCGCCAGCGGTTGAGCAGGGCCGGTTTGCCTTGCCTCGTTGCCCATTCGGACCCGTTGGGCTCGTAACCGAGGCCCTGCGAGATCGCGTTGGACGCATGGTTGTCGACGAAGGCGTCGCTGCCTGCCTCCTTCGCGCGGAGGCCATTGAACGCCAGGTGCAGGATCGCTGCCCGCATCTCGCGCCCGAGGCCACGGCCACGGCAATCGACCGACAGCCAGGAGAAGCTCGTGACCGTTCCGAGAGTGGAGAATTCCACTCCCGTCAGGGTCTGCTCCCCGACTGGCTGCCCGTCGACCATGACCACGAAGTTGAGCCGCCAGGCATCGGGCTCGACCGTGCCGCGGCGCCGCCAGATCGCCCGGAGCCACTTGGCGACCCGCAGGTCGGGATCGGTCTCGTAGAACGACATCGGGTCGTCGTACGGTGCGGGTTCGGCGTGGGTCTTGCCCGCGCGCACGACCTCCGCGAGCTGATCGAGCAGTTCGTCCGTCGCGCTGTGCAGCTCGACCCTCGGCGTGCTGACGCGCACACTGAGGAGTGGATAGTTTTTCATGGACAGTCACTCTGCTCTCAAGGTCGCGGGTGAAGCGGTCGGACTCGCGCGGCGGACGCTCGCTGCGGTCCGCGAACTTCTGAAGTCGATCGAGCGCACGCCGCCGCGCCTCCGATCAGGGATCCACATCATCAGGCGGCAATGACGCACGCGATTCTTGCATGACCGGCCCGACTCGCTCTGGACGTGCGCTATCGTCCAGCCATGACCGGGCCCATCTCATTGGTGTCGGAGTTCGAGCGCCAGGTCGGATCGACGCCGCACGCAATCGCTCTTGACGACGACGGTCAACTCACCACCTATGCGGAGCTGGACCAGTGGTCGGACGCCGTCTGCGCCGACCTCATCGCCGCAGGTGCCGGACCTGGCGGTCTCATCGGTGTCATGCTCGCGCGGGATTCGCGGTGGATCCCCGCCATCCTCGGTGTGCTGAAAGCCGGCTGCGGCTACGTACCGCTGGATCCCCTCTACCCGGACGCGCGCCTGGCCCTGGTGATGGAGGACGCGGGGTTGACGCTGATCCTCGGCGAGGCAGCGGGCAAGGAGCTGGCCTCGAACCCGGTGTGCGTGGAGATGCCCAGCGCGGACAGCCGGCGACCGCGACCGCCACGGCCGTCGGTAGGCCCGGACGCGACCGCCTATGTCATCTACACGTCCGGTTCGAGCGGCCGGCCCAAGGGCGTACCGATCCTGCATCGCAGCGTCCTCGGACTGATCGACGCTGCCGCTACCCAGTTGCCCTTCGCACGCACCGATGTCTGGTCGTTGTTTCACTCGTTCGCCTTCGACGTCTCGGTCTGGGAGATGTGGGGGGCCTTGCTCACGGGCGCCCGCATCGTCACCGTCCCCCAGCCGGCCCGGCTGGATCCGGCCCGCTTCGTCGAGCTGCTGGGGGCCACCGGGGTCACCGTCCTGAGCATGGTTCCGTCGGTCTTCCGGCATCTCGTCGCGTCCGGCGCTGGGCCGCAGGACACCCTGGCGGTGCGGTATGTGATCTTCGCCGGTGAAGCTGTCGACCCCATTTCCGTCTCGGCGTGGCTGGCGACGCTGCCTGCCCATCGGCGGCCGGCGATCCTGAACATGTACGGGATCACCGAGGGGACGGTGCACGTGACGGTGCGGGAGATGACGACGGTCGACTTCACCAGGACCGAACCAGGCACCTTGATCGGCACACCGTTGGGGCACGTCGGGATGCGGCTCGTGGACCCGGAGCTGCGACCGCTTGCGAACGGCGACATCGGCGAGATCCTGCTGGACGGGACCGGGCTGACCGATGGTTACCTCGGCCGTCCCGAGCTCAACCGTGAGCGCTTCGTGACGGTGAGGGCGGAGGACGGATCGTCGACGCAATGCTTCCGCACCGGCGACCTCGGCAGCTGGGACGACCGGACCGGCAGCTATGTCTACCACGGACGCATCGACCATCAGGTCAAGGTGAACGGTCACCGGATCGAACTCGGTGACGTCGAAGCGGCGCTGCGGGCGTGTCCCGGCGTGTTCGACGCGGCCGTCGTGCTGCACCGGCCCCCGGACCGCGATCCGAGCCTGCTGGCCCATGTCGTCGTCGGTCCGCCGGCAGCGGATCCTGCCGAACCCGGCGATGAGTCAGCCGACCCCTCGGCGCCGAGTCGCACGATCCGGGACATCAGGCGAGCTCTTGCGGCCAGGATTCCCCGCTATATGGTTCCGCAGCACATCCGGCTGGTCTCGCGCCTGCCCCAGACGGAGTCCGGAAAGACCGATCGCAGCGGCCTGGTTCCGCCCACGACCGCGGCGAATTAGTACCGGCGGAGCCGTCGCGGCAACGACTGCGCCGAGCTTGAGCGAGGTTGCCAATCCAGGCCGATGTCGGTACGTTCGCACACGCGTCCGTATCGGAAACTGCAGGTGGGGAGAGCTGTGTCGCGTTTTGAGGGCAAGGTCGCTTTTATCACCGGGATCGGTCGCGGACAGGGCCGTAGTCATGCCCTCCGGCTGGCTTCGGAGGGTGCGGACATCATCGGGATCGACATCTGCCGGAACTTCGAGTCCGCGCCGTACCCGATGGCGTCGGAGGACGACCTCGCGGAAACGGCCCGGCAGATCGAGGCACTCGGTCGGCGGGTGGTGGCCCGCGTCGCCGACGTACGGGACGCGGTCGGCCTGCGGGATGCCTTGCGTGAGGGTGTCGAGCAGCTGGGCCGGCTCGACTTCGTCGTCGCCAGCGCCGGGATCAGCACCGCCCAGTTCCGGATGACGACGCTGGAGGAGGACATCCAGGCCTGGAACGACGTCATCGACGTGAACCTGACCGGCGTCTGGAACACCGCCCAGGCGGCGATCCCGTACCTGCTCGCCGGCGGCCGCGGCGGAGCGATCCTGCTGATCGGCTCGACCGCCGGGTTGCGCGGTGTCGGCTCGGGCCCGTACACCACCGCCAAGCACGGCGTGGTCGGGATCATGCGCGGGCTGGCCAACGAACTGGCCGAGGACAACATCCGGGTGAACGTGGTGCACCCGACTGCGGTCAACACCATGATGGCCGTCAACCCCGGGATGGAGGCCTTCTTGGCCTCGCAGGTTGCCAACGGCATCCATTCCCGCAACGCGATGCCGGTCGAGCTGCTGGAGCCGAAAGACATCAGTGCCACCGTCGCGTTCCTGCTGTCCGACGAGGCCCGCTACATCACTGGCTCGAACATTCCGGTCGATGCGGGGTTCGTGAACCGGGTCGACTGAGGTCGCCCACCGCACCGTCGCCATCTGAGGCTCACTGGGCTTCCGGACCAGGGGAGCCCAGCCGGTCAGGCGTCAGCTCAGGTCACCGGCTTCCCGGGCAAGGATTTCCAGTACCGCCGCCGGGTGCTCGAACGGGAAGAAGTGACCGCCGGGCACCACGTGGGCGGCGCTCTCGGCGTCCGTCCAGGCCTGCCAGCTCTGGCAGTGCAGCTCGGCCGCGGGATCGTCGGCGCCGGTGATCGCCAGGATCGGGATGTCGAGGCGATCCTCGGCCGTCGGTGGCTGGTCGCGGCGGCAGGCCTCGGCCACCGCCATGTCGGCACGCAAGCAGGGCAGGAAGATGTCGACCGCGTCGGCATCCAGCACGCCGGCCGGGGTTCCACCCCAGTCGCGCAACGCCTCGAGCAGGGTGGTGTCGTCGGCGTCGATCAGGCTGTTGCCGCCGAACGCCACGTCCGGCGCCGCCGAGCCGGCGGCGACGAGCAAACTCAACGGGCGCCCACTGCGCCGCAGGCGCCAGGCGACCTCACGGCCGAGAAGTGCTCCCGCGCTGTGCCCGAAGATCACATAGGGCCGTTCCCCGTACCGGTCGATCGCCTCGGCGATGTCGTCGGCCAGTGGCCCGAGCGTCGACACGGCCGGCTCGGTGCAGCGGTCCTCGCGTCCCGGGGTGTGGATCGCGACCAGTTCGAGTCCGGGCGGCCGTACCGGAAGCCAGCGCCGGAACAACGACGGTCCGGATCCCGACGGCGGAAAGGCGAACACGAGCAAACCGGTTGTCCGCCCCGAGACCATGCGGAGCAGTCGATCGGGCGACAATCTGCCTACACTCTCCTCTGCCGGAAGACGGGCCGGTACCGGGTGGCGCCGACTATACGCGGTTCGCCTGGTCACCACCGTCGGCTAGATTGCGGGATGACCGGGCCCGGCCGGCGGACGTCGGTGGCGGACACGACATGCGGGAGGGTGCCGACCATGCTGGTGCAGGAGCAGAAGGTCTGCGAGATCTGGGCGAAGGTGATCGGGATCGACATCGCCGAGGTGGACGTGAGGACGAACTTCTTCGACCTCGGCGGAGCGTCGCTGCAGCTGGTGCAGCTCGTCGACGCGCTGAACCAGGAGCTGGGGATCGAGACCGACATCGTCACGGTGCTGGAGTTCCCGACGATCGAAGAGTTCGTGGCGCACTGGAACAGGTCGTAGCGGATGCCGACTTCCTGGGAGCCGTTGAAGGCCGCGCCCGAGCCGCGGCGGTTGCTGTTCGTCGCTCCGCACGTCGGCGGCGGCGCGGCCACCGGTCGTGATCTGGCGCGCAACCTTCCGGACGACTGGGCCGTCTACGGTCTGGTCCTACCGGGACGCGACCGGCGCATCGCGGAGCCGGTGACCTGGGCGTTCGACGCGACGGTGACCGCGGCCGCGGACGGCCTGGAGGAAGTCGCCGCCCGAAACCCAGGCGCTTCGGTTCTGGGGCTGGGCCAGTGTTCGGGTGCGTGGCTGATGTACGCGATCCTCGCGCGAGCCGCGTCGCGGCTGGGGACTCGAGCACAGCTCATGGTCGCGGTCAGCCAAGGTGCCTGGCACCTGCCCAGGCAGCACCCTGACCTGCCCGCGTCGTCCGATGACCTGTGGGCACAGCTCGTCGCATCCGGCGACGCCCACCCGGCCGTCGCCGAGAACGAGGACGCGCGCGACCTTCTGGAGCCCGTCATCCGCGCCGACTACGCGGCCGTCTCCGGCTTCCCGATGGCTGCCGACCCGCTGAACATCCCGCTGCTGGCCATCGTGGGTTCCGAGGACCGCGAAGTCGACCGCTCGGTCGCACAGTCCTGGGCGGACTACGCCACCCGGCTCGAGCTCGAAGAGGTTGCGGCGGGGCACTTTCCGCTGCGCGAAACTCCGGCGGCGGTCGCGCGCGCGGTCATCGCACGAGCAGACCTGACGCCGTGACGATCGATTCTCCCCGCACGGCCGGGAGAGGTGTTACGGGAGCGGCCGCATGAACGAGGGCGTTTCCCCGTTCCACGATCTGCTCCGGTCCTTTCCCGACGGCGGCGTGAAGGACGATCCGGCCGCGTCGTCGAGCCGTGTCGTGTACTGCGTTCCCGCGGCCGGCGCCGGGGCGCGGACCTTTCTCCTTCCGCACGCGCCGTCGCCGTTGCGTCAGCAGTTACGGGTGGTCCAGCTTCCCGGTCGAGAAGACCGGATCGGCGAGCCGTGCCTGGAGGACATCCACGACATGGCCGCGCTCGTCGCCGAGGCCATCGCGGCGGACGGATGCGGCGACTACGCCCTCTTCGGACACAGTTTCGGAGCCCTGGTGATGCTGGAGACAGCGCGGATCCTGGAGCAAACCTCCGCACCGGCACCGGCCGTCCTGGGCGTCGCGGCCTGCGCCCCTCCGCAGCTGCCGCCCTTCGCCAGCTTCGATCAGCTGGACCCCGCGGAGATCGTCGAAGCCCTGCAGGATCTCGGCGGCCTGGACCTGCGTGGGCAGCGCGGCGAGCGTTTGAAGCCCCTCGTCCTGCCCGCTCTCACTGCGGACTCCCGCGCGTTCACACGGTACCTGGCGGCTCCTCCGCGGGCGCCGATTGCGTCGCCCGTCCTTGCCCTGTGTGGATCCCGCGATCCGGCGGTCACGGTCGAACAGGCGGCGGGCTGGCGTGAGCACACCAGGTCGGCCTTCGCGGTCCAGGAGTTCCGCGGCGGCCACTTCTTCCCACTCGAGTCGGAGCTCCCGCTCCGCGCGGTCGCGCAGTGGAAGGACGGACACGTCTGCTAGCAGATCAGCTCCGGGTCACAGCCAGCTCGACCAGAGTCGCGCGTAGGCGCCGTTGCGATCGAGAAGATCCTGATGGGAACCGGCCTCGACGACTCTGCCGTCCTCCATGACGATGATCCGGTCCGCGTCGTGGGCGGTGTGCAGGCGGTGCGCAATCGCGATGACCGTTCGGTCCTCGAGCACGGTCGCCAAGGCCCGCTCCAGGTGCCGGGCGGACCCCGGATCCATCTGGGAGGTGGCCTCGTCGAGGATCAGTACCGGCGGATCGGCCAGCAGCAACCTGGCCAGGGCAAGCTGCTGCGCCTGCGCGTCCGTGAGGTGCTCGCCGCTGGCACCGACCGGGGTGTCCAGCTTCTCCGGCAGATCGGCCACCCAGTCGCTCGCATCGACCGTCTCCAGCGCACTCCACAGCTCGCGGTCATGGGCCTCGGTCTGCGCGCCACGGCCCGAGCGCGAAGCGGAGAGCTCGAGATTCTCCCGCAGCGACCCGCCGAAGATGTACTGCTCCTGGGTCACCAGCACCACGTGCTTGCGAAGCTCGTGGGGCGATATCTCGTCGAGCGGAATCCCGGCGAGGTCGACGCTGCCCGCCCCCGGGCGGTAAACACCGGACAGCAACCGGGCGAGCGTCGACTTGCCGCTCCCGGTCCGGCCCACGATGGCAACCCGCTCACCCGGACGCACCGTCAGATCGATGCCGTGCAGAACGTCCGGCCCGTTCTCGTACGCGAACTTGACGGTGCGCGCGGACAGCTCTGCCGACGCGATGCCCTCTCGGTCCTTCGGAGACCGCTCGGTCTCGGTGTCCGCGACGCCGAGGATGCGCGCCAGCGAGGCCTTCCCCATCTGGAGCGTGCCCACCCAGTCGAGCAGGGTCTCGAGCGGGATCATCATCTGCAGGATGTACAGCGTGGCGGCGGTGACCTGGCCCAGGTTGACCCAACCCTGGCTGTAAGCGTATCCGCCCAGCAGCAGCACCGGGGTCAACGGCAGGACGAACAGGAACTCCTCCACCGAGTACAGGACCGTCCGCACCCGGAGCGTCCTGTTCACGGCGTCGCGCCACGCGAGGGTGTCGCGTTCGGCGCTGCGGACGCGGTCGGCCTCCAGACCGAACGCCTCGACGGTGCTCGCGCCCTGGATGGTGGCGACCAGACCCTGAGTGATTTCAGCGGAGGCTTCGGCCTCGCGCAGGAAGGCGGGATAGGCCCGGGCCAGGTACCAGCGGGTGACGAGGACCAGAGGCGGCACGATGATCACGATCGCGAGCGCCAGCAGCCACGACACCAGCAGGAGCGCGCCGACACTGAGCACGAGCCAGACCAGTGCCTCGGTGACCTGGGGCACGGCCAACTGCGTGGCGCGCCGCAGCGTGTCCACGTCCCGGGACGCCCGGGTGACCAGGTCGCCGTCGTCGGACCTCTCGACCACATCCTGCGGGAGCGCGAGCGTGTCGTCGACGAACTTCTCGCGGATCTCGGCCAGGACGATCGCAGCAAGCTTTCCCGCGGACCGGAAGGCGGCGCGGATGAGGAAGGTCTGCAGCAACATGAATCCGGTGAGCACGGCCGCGATCGCCGTTACATGGCCCGGCGTGGTGCCCTGCCGCACCGCTTCGACGATCTCCCCCAACAGCCTGGGACCCACCAGACCGCTGCACGCGGCCAGCCCGTACTGCAACAGAACCCAGGCCAGTTCTCGCCGGTGGTTGCGCGCGATGGCCGACACGAAACGGCGAACCGTTCGGCCATCGGCGATGGGCAGCATGTGAGCGGTCATTTCTCCACCACCGAAGCGTCCTCCCGGGTCATCAAGGCCCGGTACTCCGGGTAGGTCTGGCGGAGCTCGTCGTGCGAACCAGTCGCCACGACGCGGCCGTCGACCACGTAGGCGACCTGCTCCGCGTACCGCAACAGCAGTGGACTCGTGGTGAACAGGACCGTGGTTCGGCTGTCCTGGCGGGACTGGTGCCAGGCCGCCAGGTTCGCCCCGATGGAGTGCTCGGTGTACGCGTCGACAGCATTGGTCGGGTCGACCAGCACCGTGAAGTCGGCCTCGGCCAGAAGTGCCCTGACCAGTCGCAACCGTTGCAGCTGACCGCCCGAGAAGCTCCTGCCCCGCCCGCTCATCTTGGTGTCGAGACCGTCGGGCAGCGGGGCGATGATGTCGGTCGCGCAGGCGATCCGCAGCGCATTCGCGACGTCTTCGGCCGCGACGGCCCTGGACGGTGCGATCTCATGCCGCAGGCTGCCGGCGAAGAACCGGTCGATGTTGCGTGCCAGCAGGACCCGTGACCGCACGATCGGGATCGGCAAGGAAGACAAGGAGACCTCGCCCAACCTGACATCGCCACCATCGGACTCCTCGAAGCGAGCCAGCCGGTGGGCCAGCAGTTCGGCGTCGGCGGACCGGGCGCAGGCGACTGCCATCAATGTCGACGGTGGAAGGCCCAGGCCGGAGACCGTGTCGACCAGGTGCGCTCCGTCCAGCGGCCCGGCGATCATGCCGCGGGTCGACCGGTCGGGCGCTTTCGTGTTCAGCAACGCGGTCACCCGATCGGCGGAGACCAGCGCCCGGGTGATCTGGTTGGCGCCCTCGATGATGTCGTGCAGTGGCAGGGTGAGGAAGACGGCGAAGGCGTAGAACGCGACCATCTGGCCGATCGTCACCTGTTGCCGGAGTACGAACTGAGCTGCTGTGAAGGTGACGATCGCGGCGATCAGACCCGGCATGAAGACCTCGGCCGCGCTGAGGTTCGCCTCGGCGCGCGCCACCTGGACGTCCGCGGTCCGCAGCTTCGCCGAGTCGGAGTGGAACGCCTTCGCGAACTGCCTTTCGCCGCCGATCCCGCGGAGCACGCGCAAGCCCGCCGCGATGTCGACAGCCCGTCCCGCCAGCCGGCCCTGCTGAGACCGGTACTCGTCCTGATGCCGATGCAGCGGCCGGAGCAGAAGTCCGCTGAGCCCGACGACAGCGGGAACGATCACCAGGGTGAGGAGTCCGAGAGGGAACGAGATCGTGAACATGATCACGGTGATCACGACGACGGCGACGACGGAGCCCAGCACACGGCCGACATGGCGCAGCCCGTTCCCGATGGTCGCGACATCGGCCGTGGCCGTCGCCGTCAGGTTGCCGATGTTCTGCGCCCGCGGGAGCGAGGCGCCCAGCGCGGTGACGTGCCGGGTGACCATCTGCGCGGTCAGGCAACCGGTCACGGTGCGGATAATAACCGACTGGCGGTAGAACGCAGTTCCGAAAACCGCTCTCACCAGACCGAGACCCAGGATGACCAGGGACCACAGGACCAGATCGTCGTCGTGGCCCTGGGCGATGCCACGGTCCACCGCTTTCCCGATCGCCACCGGGATGATCACCTGGCTCGTGTTCCAGATGCTCGAGGACACGACCCCCCAGGCGATGCTTGCCTTCTGGCGCCCGACGAGCGCGAGCAGATACCTGGCTGCGGATCGATGATCAAGTCCCTCGGGGCCGATCTCTGGGATCCGCTGCATGATCGAATTGGACCTTTCGGGTGTGTGCTCGGGCGACACGCGAGCATAACGTTCGGGCACAGCTATTACCATCGAGCGGATGAAGCGGGGTCTGGTTGTTTCCGCTACAGGGCCTGGACGGCGACCGTGATCCCGGGCCGGTGGAGTCGACGGGACGCCACTCCGAGGCACGGTGACCCGCCCCACCTCTCGGTTACGATCCCCTTGACCTTCGGCCCATCCCTCGTGACCCTTGACCGTTCGACCCTTGTGGAGGTCGTGCCGAGGACAGTTCGCACCCGCTGGAGAACGCCTGTCGGACAGACCGAGTCGCGCAGACCGGTTGTGGTGAAGGGATAGTGGTCGTGACTCTGCTGAGGATGACGAAGATTCGATCCTGGAGAGGTTTGCCCTCGTGACTGAATTGCTCGTTCTCGATCGCATCAACGACATTGCCACGCGCGAACCGCACCGCCCTGCCGTGCGCGCCGGCGAGCACTCGCTCGAGTACGGCGGTCTGGTCGCGGCCGCCACCGGCCTCCGCGATCTCCTGCGCGCTCAGGGAGTCGGTCCGGAAGATGTGGTGGCCACGGTTCTGCACCGCGGCTGCAATCCGGTCCTCGCGATGCTTGCCATCTGGATGTCCGGAGCTGCCTACCTGCCTGTCGATGTGAACTGGCCCGAGAGCAGGCGCCGGCTCGTCCTCGCCAGGTCGGCCACGGTCGTGCTGGAGGAGTCGGCCGAGGACGACGCGTACGTCGTCGTACCGGGTGCCCCTGGGCTCCGGGCCGAACGGCTGACCGGAGCTCGGGAGAACTCGCGGGACGGCAGCCCGACCGAGGGCAATCTCGCCTATGTCATCACGACGTCCGGGTCGACCGGTTCGCCCCTTGCCGTGGGCGTCGAGTTCGGTGCGCTGGACAACTACACCAGGTATCTCGTCGAGCTGGTGGAGCAGCCGGAGGTCCACGGTGACGGTCAGTTGCGCGTGCTGTTGTCGGCCGATCTGTCGTTCGACGCGTCGCTGCGGCCCGTGCTGCTGCTCGCGGCGGGCGGCGAGGTCGTCGTTGCACCGGACTTGCTGGAAGGGTCGTGGCAGGACCACCTCGACTGCATAGCCGATCGTGGAGTCACCGTGCTCAGCGGCGCGCCGTCGTGGTACGCGGGTCTGCTGGACGCCGGTTTCGTACCGGCGGATTCGTCCGTGCGCCTCGCCTTCATCGGCGGCGAGGCGGTGCCCAACGGCGTCGCTCGCAAGCTGATCTCGGAATGCGCGGTGGTCGTGCAGTACGGCCCCACCGAGACGACGGTCGCGGCGACTGGGGGGAGGGTGCTGAGCGACGGGTTCCTCCAGCCGCCGATCGGCGACGCCCTGCCCGGAGTACGTGTTCAGCTGTACAACAGCGCTGACCTCGACCCGGCGGTCGATGGCAAACCGGCCTATCTGTACGTGAGCGGTGCAGGCGTCGGCCGTGGCTACCTGCACGATCCGCGGATGACCGCCGAGCGGTTCGTTCCGGACCCCTCGGGTCCGCCCGGGGCGCGGATGTTCCAGACCGGCGACCTGGCCAAGGCACTGCCCCAGGGCGGGTACAGCTTCCTGGGCCGCACGGACGACCAGGTCAAGATCAGTGGCCGGCGGATCGAGCTGACCGAGATCTCGTCGGTCCTGAACCGCCATCCCGAGGTCGCTCAGTCGGTCGCGTTCGTGCACCGCGATGCGGCCCATCCCGTCCTGGTCGCCTGCTACGTCGGGGCGGCCGGCAGCGACGCGAGTGTCCGGGACCACCTCGCGAGCGAACTGCCCAGCTACGAGGTGCCGGTGCTGATCCGGCGTGAGGAGCCGCTGCCGATGACCGACCGCGGCAAGGTGGACATCCCAGCACTCGCACGACTCGTGAAGCCAGCGGAGGCCAGCGTGCAGGACGACGAGTCCGATCTGACCGACATCGAGCGGTCGGTCATCGCGATCGTGCGCAGGACGCTCGACACGCACTGCTCGATCGACGACGAGCTCTTCTCGCTCGGCCTCACGTCCCTGGACTCGCTGAAGATCCTGGCCGAGATCCGCGAGGAGCTCGGGGTACGGGTGCGGCTGCGGGACTTCTTCCAGGCGGGCACCACCCGCAATCTGTGCAAGTTCATCGGGTCCGTCAACTGACGATGGCGAAACCGGATGAGCTGACGCGACAGTTCCCGCTCGGTCCGCTGCAAGAACAGATCTGGCGTTTCTGGCACCACCATCGCGACAGCCCGGCGTACATCATGCCGGAGGTGTACTTCTTCGACGGCGAGTTCGACCTTGCGGCCGCGACGTTCGCGCTCGACGAGACGGCACGCCGGCACGAGTCCCTGCGGACGACCTTCCACGAGGTGGGCTCCGGAGTCGTGCAGGTGGTCAGCAACGACCCGACACACGGACCGATCCAGGTGCTCGATCTGCGGGACCTGTCTGCTGAGGCACGAGCGGAGCGGTTGGAGGCCGCTGTCGACGCCGCGGCGAACGACGCCTTCGACCTGTCGGCCCGTCCGGCGATCAGGCTCACCGCCATCCTCCTGTCCGACAGCCGCACAGGACTGGTTCTGGCGGCGCATCAGATCATCTGCGACGGTACGTCGATGGCCATCGTGCTCGACGACTTCGGCGAGCTCTACAGATCGGCGCGACACGGAACGCCACCCGAACTCCCGGCCGCCCCACCGGGGTACGGCACCTTCGTGGCAGAACAACTCACTGCTCTGGCCGACGAGGCGTCCCGCGAGGGCTTGGACTACTGGACCGATCGCCTCGCGGGCGCCACCGGCAGTGCCCTGCCCGGAGACTGCCAGGTCGGCACAGTTAAGCCTGCCTCGCTGGACACGTACGCGTTGTCCACGACACTCGATCCTCAGCTGGCCACCGCGGTTTCGGCGTACGCACGGCGGGGCGGGGCGACGCCGTTCTCCATCCTGCTCTGCGCGATGAGCGTCACGATCGTCGCCGCCTGCGGCTCGGCCAACGGTGACGTCTGCGTGGGTACGGCGACCAGTTGCCGTACCCCGCGGTTCGACCGCACCGTGGGGATGCTCACCAACCTGGTGGTCCCGCGATCGCGGATCGACCTGGCGGGTACTTTCGTCGAGGCACTGACCGAGGTGTCACTCAATCTGATGGACGCGATCGACTACCAGGATGTCCCCTTCCATCAGGTGACCAGCGGCTCGGGCACCGGCGACCTGATCCGGACGGTGTTCTCGGCTGGCGCGATCGGTGGCCTGACCTTCGGCGAGGGGAGCCTCTCGGAGCGGGTCATGCGCACCTCGCAAGGGCCTTACGACCTCAGTGTGTTCTGCGACATCACCGCGTCCGGTATCGCCTTGGACTGGCAGTACGCCCTGCGCGTCTACTCCCGCGAAATCGCGCGCGGCTACTGCGATGCCTATCAGGAGATCCTCGCAGCCCTGCTTGAGCGGCCGGACGCGACGATGGACTCGCTCGCCCTGACCGAGATCCTGTCGCGCGTCGCCGGCGTCCGCGAGATGAGCCGACAGGCAGACCGATGAAAAGGGGGAGCGGATGCGTGAGCCGCTAGCCATCGTCGGCATGGCCTGCCGAGTTCCTGGCGCGGCCGACTACCGCGCGCTCTGGGCCAACGTCGAGGCCGGCTCGACCGGAATGGTCACGGTCACCGAGCAGGACCGGCAGCGGGAGGGGATCAGTCTTTCCCCGGAGGTCAGAAACCCGTACGTGCCGGTGGCCGCGCCACTGGAGGGCCATGACCAGTTCGACGGTGCCGCGTTCGGCATCACCGCCGGGGAGGCCGATGGTATCAACGTCAACCACCTGGTGATGATGGAGGTCGTCCTCGAGGCGCTGGAGGATGCCGGTTGCGACCCACTGCGGTACCCCGGCCGCATCGCGTTGCTCGCCGCCGGCGGGGCCGCTTCCCCGAGGATGGTTCTCGAGCGCCTGGGCGATCCGAAGTACGGTGACGCCGCCAGGCCGTTGAAGTCGTCGGAAGCGGTCAACTGGGTGGCGCTCCTGGACCACGACTTCCTGTCCACCAGGACCGCCTACGCGCTCGACTTCCGCGGTCCGTCGCTGACAGTTCAAAGCGCCTGTTCGAGCTCGCTGGTCGCTGTGCACCTGGCGTGCCAGAGCGTGCTGTCCGGCGACACGGACGTGGCCGTGGCCGGCGGGGTGAACGTGGAGACGCCTCACCAGGCGGGTTACTACCATCAGCCGGGCAGCATCTGGTCCACCGACGGCCGCTGCCGGCCGTTCGACGCCTCGGCCAGTGGCACCATCACCGCGAGCGGCGTGGGCGCGGTCGTGATCAAACGACTCGATGCCGCGCTCGAGGCCGGTGACGCGATCCATGCCGTCATCCGCGGCAGCGCGATCAACAACGACGGAAAGCGGAAGGCCGGGTTCACCGCGCCGAGTGTCAACCAGCAGAGCCTCGTCATCAGCGCGGCGCTGGCCAGCGCCGCCGTGGACCAGGGCGACATCGGGTACGTCGAGGCGCACGGAACCGCGACCGCGGTCGGCGATGTGGTCGAGTGGGCGGCTCTCGAACGTGCCCTCGGTACTCAGGGCACTCGGTGCGCCATCGGTGCGGTCAAGGCGAACGTCGGTCATCTCGGTGCTGCGGCGGGCATCGTCGGACTGATCAAGGCCGCCCTGGTCGTCAGCAGAGGCCGGATTCCGCCGGTCGCCAACTTCGTGAAACTGAATCCGCAGATCACTCCGGCGAACTCCAGATTGTTCGTGCCGGACAGTGCGAGCAGCTGGGACGACAATGGCCGGCCGCGCCGAGCCGGGGTGAGCTCGATGGGGATCGGTGGTACCAACGCACATGTCGTCCTCGAGCAAGCGCCGGTGGTCGGCGAGGCCGGGGATCCCGGCGACGGCGTCTTCGTCGTACCGGTCAGCGCCGCAACCGCGCGGAGCGCCGGACAGACGGCGGACCGCCTGGTCGAGTACGCCGCGGCGAACCCGGACAGCCTGAGGAAACTCGCGCACACGATGACCACGGGCCGGCGCGTGCTCGGCCATCGGGAGGCAGTCGTCCTGGTCAAGCACGCCGGGCAGATCGAAACCTGGCGAACGGGGGTCCGGCACGCAAAGCGTGCTCTCAACAGCACTTTCGTCTTCCCGGGCCAGGGATCCGCGGCCGGCGACCTGACCGCCGCGCAGGCGGACATCGACGGCTTCCGCGACTTGTTCGTCGAGGCGCTCTCCAGCGTGCCCGAAGAGGACCGGTCATCGGTGCAGGCCTGTCTCAGTGGGGACCCCGAGGCCGGCGCCGCCGCACGGATCACCGAGCTCGCCATGCTCGTCCGGTCGGTGACGATCGCGAGGTCACTGATCAGCGACGGCCTGGAACCCCAGGCCCTGTGTGGTTACAGCCTGGGCGAGGTGGCCGCAGGCGTTGTCGGTGGGGTGCTCACGCTGGCCGAGGCCGTCGCCGCGATCACGGATCGCGCCCGCATCCTGGCAGGTGCCCCACCCGGCGCGATGATTCGTGCGCGGCTACCCGAAGCGGCCGCTGGTCGGTACCTCGCCGACAGTGTGTCGTTGGCGATCGTGCCCGGCGCCAGGGACTGCATGTTCAGCGGCGAGCTGACCGCGATCGAAGCGGTCGCCACCGAGCTCCGGGCCGCCGGTGTCGCCTCGGTCCGGATTCCTGTCGCGCATCCGTTCCACAGCACGTTCCTGGAACCCTTCGTCGAGCAGTACGCTGCGACCTGGGCCCAGTTCGACCTGCGACCGCCGACGCGACGGGTGATGTCGCCGACGGCGGGCGAGTGGCTCGACGAACAGACAGCTCGAGACCCGGCTTTCTGGGCCGGGCACTTAACCCGGACGGTTCGTTTCCGCGACGCGGTCAGCGCCCTTCGCGCGGATGGCACGGCCTTGGCCTACGTCCTGGATTCGGGGCTGGGGGTCGTGTCGTACACCAAGGAAGTGTTCGGCGCCGACACGCACGCGATGACCACCCCTGAGCAGGCGGGCTACGACGGGTTGTCTCGCGCGCGTCTGCTGGCGACAGCCTGGACGACCGGGCAGAACGACGTCCTCACCACCGAGGCCGACACTGGCTCTGGCGACAAGCGCGGTGCATCCACGGTCGTCGTGCACGCTCCCACCTACGCGTTCGACCGAAGTGCCGAGGAGGCCAAGCCCGTGCAGCCAGAGCCGCAGCCGTCGGTCGCGTCCGTTCGGCCGGAGCCGCAGCGGCCGGTCGCTGCGTTTCAGCCAGCGCCCTCTGAGGCTCCTGCCGCGGCACCGGATTCCGGGCCGACGCCGGCCGACCGAGACGAAGTACTGGCGAGTGTCCGCCGGATCGTCGCGCAGCTCGTGGGCAGTACTCCGGACAATGTGAAGCCCCGTGCCTCGTTCATCGACCTTGGCTACGACTCGTTCCTGTTGATCCAGCTCGCGGACGCTCTGGCAGCAGAGTTCCAGGCCGACGTCGACGTACAGCTGCTGTACTTCGAAAGGGATTCCTGCGAGAGCCTGGCCGAGTACCTCGCAGGCGTCCTGCCTGCGAGCCGGCCGCCATCGCCTGAGACGGCGGCGCCGTCGCGTGCGGCGGAGGTCTCGGCCGCCGAGGCACCGCGCCTCGCGGCAGCCGCCACTGTCCCTGTCCCCCAGCCGTCCACACCGCCCGTCGACGAGACCTCCGAGCCGCCCGGGGAGGAGGAGGCCGAGTGGGCCCGGCGGACTCCGGTCTCGAAACGAGTCACCGAGGAGGACCGGTACACGCTGGCAGATCAGCGAAATCTGGTCTTCTCGCTCCGCACCGGCCGCCGCGAGGTGAGCTATCCGGTCGTGGGAGTGCGAGGCGAGGGCTCTCACTTCTTCGACGTGGACGGCCGCGAGTATCTCGACCTGTGCATGGGCTTCGGCGTCACCCTGCTGGGACACGCCTCCGAGCCGGTCAGCGAAGCCCTCCGCAAGTTCGCGGCTTCCGATCTCCCTGCTCGGCCCGCAGTCGTCGACCGCCGGCGACGTCGCTCGCGGCATCGCGTCGTTGACGGGAGTGGACCGGGTGGCTTTCGCCTCCTCGGGAACCGAGGCGGTGATGGGCGCGGTCCGCGCCGCGCGTGCCAAGACCGGCAGAGACCTGATCGCGGTGTTCGCCGGTTCCTTCCACGGCACCTTCGACGGTGTGCTGGTCGCACCCCGAGCGGGCGGGCAACGGGGCGAGGCGACCACTCTGGGCCGGGGTACCACCCCGGGCATGGTGCAGGACGTCATCGTCCTGCCGTACGACGAGTCCGCCATCGCTGTCCTGGAGTCGTATGGCGACCGACTGGCGGCGGTACTGGTCGAACCGGTCCAGAGCCGCCGTCCGGGCTACCAGCCCGTCGAGCTGCTCCGGCAGCTCCGCGCGCTCACCAGTGCTCGGGGTGCCGCGCTGATCTTCGACGAGATCATCACCGGATTCCGCTGCCACCCCGCCGGCGCGGCCGGGTACTTCGGGGTCCACCCGGACCTGGTCACCTACGGCAAGGTGATCGGGGGCGGCATGCCGATCGGAGTCATCGCGGGCGACGCGGAGTTCATGGCGCCCATCGACGGCGGACGATGGCGGCCGGGCGACGCCGGGCTGCCGCAACGGCCGAGCATGGTGTTCTCCGGAACGTTCAGCAAGCAACCGATGGCGATGGCCGTGGCGCAGGAGATGCTTCAGTTCCTGAAGAAGGAGTCGCCTCGGCTGCAGAACACGCTGACCGAGCGAACCGCCGAGCTGGCCGGCCAGATCAACCTGCACGCCGCGGCGGAGGGCCACCCGATCGAGGTCGAGCACTTCTCCTCGCTCTTCCGGATCAACATCAGCGGCTCCGAGCGGTCGGAGAACATGTTCTTCCTCGGTCTGCTCAGCCGCGGCGTCTACGTGTGGGAGGGGCGCACGTGCTTCCTCAGTGCCGCCCACGACGACGCGGATCGCCGGCGCATCGTGGAAGCCGTCGCCGACACCGCGGCGGAGGTGGCAGCGCGTGGCCTCTGGCCGCAACCACCGGCGGCGAGTGCACCCACCACCGTCCGGCAGCAGCCGACGGTCGCCGGGCGGGCGCCGCTCACCGATGGTCAGAAGTTGCTGTGGATGAGCAGCGAGTTGGGGGGCGATCGCGGTGCCGCCTACCAGATGTCCGACGTACGGCGCGTTGTTGGCAACATCGATCCCGACCGGCTGGCGACTGCCATCGAGCGGGTCGCGCGCCGGCACGAGGCGCTACGGATCGGGTTCGACGAGGACGGCGGATTCCAGAACTGCGCAGAACATGCCGTTCCCGCGCTGACCACCAGCACTCTGAACGATGCCGCGCCGGGCGGGCTCGATGCGCTCCTGTCCAAGTTCGCACGCCGACCGGTGGAGATGTCGGTCCCGTCGCTGTTCCAGTTCCAGCTCATCCAGACCGCCGAGGCTGCCTACCTCCAGGCCACGGCGCCGCATGCCGTCGTCGACGGCTGGTCGTTCGAGGTCTTGTGGGAGGAGTTGTCGTCCTTCTATCTGGGAGAGACCGGTGCCGTCCGCGAGCCGGCCAGCTTCCTGGAGTACGCCCGGACGAAGAGCCGTGAGGAAGACACCCGGTTCGAGGACTGCGAAGCCTTGTGGCGGCCGAGGCTGGACGCGGTCTGGGAGTCTGACCGCCTGCTCGACGTCCACGAGTCGTTCACGCCGGTCACTCGGATCGATCACCTCGCGGCGGACCGGCTGGCCGATCTGCGCGGGCTGTCGCGCGCCGGCCGGTGCACGATGCACACGGCGGCGTTGTCGACGGTGGCGGTGGCGTCCTCGTTGCTCACGGACGTTCCACGCGCGTTCGTGATGGCTCATCAGACCGGACACTCGCGCTACCCCGGGAAGTCCCTCATCGGCTTCTGCGTGGACCTGCTGCCCGTCATCATCGAACTCTCCGACTCCAGCAGCCTGGTGGACGTGACCAGAGACGTCCAGGCGCAACTGGTGAACGGCCTGGGTGGAGTGCCCGGTCTGTACCGGGTGATGCAGAACCGGCGGTACCGTCGACGTCCGGCGTCGTTCCTCGCCTTCGAGTACGCCACCGAGAACTCGGAGAGCCTGTTCGGTGCCCCGGCCGGTCCAGTGACGACGCCGCGCGAGAGGATGCCGCATCCGGCCTTGGTGACCGTCGAGGAACACAGCGAGGGAATCGAACTCATCTCGGAGGTTTCCGAGGTCAGTGACCTCGCTCCGCACGCGTCGGACCTGGCTGCCCGGGTGGAGCAGATCCTGGCCGATCCCACAGCGCCGATCGGCGAGCTGCGTCAACGCCGTGGCGGGATCTAGGCGGGCGCGCCCTGCGCTAGCTGGGTTTGCGAAGGACGTAGACCCTGGGCTCCAGCTTCCCGATCATTTGGTACACACCCCACAGGGCGTTCGCGAGCTCGACCTGGTAGTTGGTGTCGCCGAGCTCGGCCCGTAGTTGCGCGGGCTTTCGCAGCAACCGCGCTGCGTACAGGAGCTGCCGGGACGTCAGGTTGATGCCGTCCTCCTCCGATGCTTCCCGCCACTCGGATCCGACGATGTCGATCTCTTCGATGACGAAGCCGGTCGCCAGCGCCCGCTTCTCGAAGTCGGCCGGCACCATCCGCTCGGGAACCACAGCCAGCCCGGCGTAGATCTGGGCCTTCTCCCGCGGCTCGAGCCGATCGGTGGCGAACGTCTGGTAGACGAGCAGGTGCCGACCGGGTTTGAGGACCCGGTAGGCCTCGGCGAGAGCGTGGTCGGCATCCACCACATGGAAGAACATGTCGTGACTGAAGACGAAGTCGAACTCATGGTCCGACCCCGGAATCTCTTCCATCACGCCCGGCCGGATCGACACCTGCGACCCCAGCGGGTGCTCGGCGACAGCGGCTCGCGCGCGCTCGTTGTTGCTGTCGACCGGGTCCACCGACACTGCGCGGCAGCCGAAGATCTTGACCAGCGCCAGCGAGTGGGACGCGTCCCGGCCGCCGATGTCGAGCACCAGATCGCCCGGCCCGACGTCGAGCATGGCGAACAAGGTGGCGGAGCTGCGCGGGTCGAAACTACCATCCAGTACCCGCTCGATCGCCTCGACGTCGGGACTGTACATCTCGTCGATGGTGATCGCCTCGAGCTCCGCCATGACTGCACTCTAGCGGGGGCGGTCACTTCGCCCGGCGATCAGTTGAACGCTCCGGGCCCCGCCGTCCTAGGACTGCGCGTTCGCCTGCCGCACGCTCAAAGGAGCGATGTCGGTCCAGACCTTCTCGATGTGGTCGAGCGCATCGGACTTCGGCCCCTGGAATCCCACCAGGTTCCAGCCCGCGGGAACGGGCTGGTCAGCCGGCCAGATGGAGTACTGCTCTTCGTGGTTCATGACTACTTCGTAGACGGTGCTCGACGCGCTGCCGCCCTCATCGGGTGACTGATCGACCGCCATATCCGAACCTCCTGAAGTCATGCCCCGTGAGGGATACCGTTTCTTCGCTCCCAGCATGGGGGAGCAGATGCTGTTGTGCAAACGCCACTTAGACGCGTCAGCTGACCGTCCGGCGCTCGATCTCGTCACCCATGCCGACCAGGACTCTGCGCGTGCCCGTATACGGCAGCCGGCCATGCGCCACGCGCATGTTGTCGAGCAGCATCAGCAGGCCCGGCCGCCAAGGGTACGCGATCGTGTTGCGGCTGTACGCGGCACGAATCTCGGCGACCACCGCAGCGGGGATCACGCCGCCGTCTCCGTAGTACGTGGCGAACGGAAGACCGTCCGCGCCGAACTCGGCTTCGAGGAATTCGCGGTGACTCGGCGCCAGCGAGGACGGATGCCAGAAGACGATGTGGTTGAACCACAGCCTGGCGCCGGTGCCCGGATGCCGCACCACGGCCGAGCGCACCTGCCGGGTGCGGAGGACATCGTCGTCGAGCCATTCGGCGTCGATGTCGTTGTCCTTGCAGTACTGGTGCACGTCCTCCCGGGCGTCGCTGGAGAACGCGTCCTGCCAGGTTCGGCCGAACCCTGGCTGGTAGTTGCGGACCAGCAGCCAGCCGCGCTCTTCGAACTCCTCGACCAAGGCCGGCGGGAGATCGTCGAGAACGGCTTGTACGTCGGTCAGCGTGGTCTCACCACCCGTCTCTGCCGCCTCGGCGCATCCGAACAGGATCCGCCCGGGCCAGACGAGCCGGTACGAACTCTCGTTGTGCGGGGCGATCGACTGGGTACCGGGCAGGTCGGTGGCGGACCAGACCTGAGCGGCGAACTGGGTGCGCGGTGTCGCGGCCTCCCGGTACGCGGCGGGCCTGCGAATCAACTGCTGGTTGAAGAGGGCGAAGCGATCGACGTCCAGTTCGCCGACATCGATCTGCAGGGCGCCGGTGGCCGTCAGCAGTTCCCCGATGCGGTGGTCGGAGACGTCGAGGCCGTCGCCGTCCGGCAACAGCGAGTCGGTTCCGAGCTGTCCGAAACGTGTCATGGCCAGGCTCTTCCCTCGTACGCTCGCGGATCGATCACAGTACTCACGAACTGGGCAGGGACCGGTAGATCTGGACCATGCCGCCGAGAACTCCGCTGAGGCGGGGGAGTGCCGCGTACGCCGGGTCGTTCGCCAGGATCGCGTCGACCTCGCGCAGCCGCCACATCGGGGTCCGGGGAAAGAGGTGATGGGCCAGATGGAAACCCTCGCCGTCGGCCTCGCCGAACAGGAACCGGGTGAAGAAGCCGTACTCCCGGTTCCACGACATGTAGAGGTCGATGCGCGGCGCGTTCTCGATCAGCGGGAAGTGCTCCATCAGCTCGGCGACCGAACCGATCCAGACCTGCGTGGTGACCAGCGGGACGAACCAGAGCAGGATCAGCCACATCCACCAGCCACCGGCGATCGACCAGGCCAGCACCGCGACCAGGACGACGATGCGCAGCGTGCGCTCGATCGGGGTCTCGTCCTTCGAGAAGATCCGGTGCCGCAGCAGGTAGAGGATGTACGAGCCGGTCGCGCGCGGCCCGACCACCTTGCGCAGGTAGCGGTTCAGCGCGGCGCGCCCGAGGTTGTCGCCGCACAAGCCGTTGTCCTTGTACTGGCGGTAGTCGGGATCGCGTTCCGGGTCGCCCAGCCGGCCGTGATGTTCACCGAGGTGCGAAGCGCGGTACGCGGTGAAGCTGTGCAGCACCGGATGCCCGCCGAAGAGAGCGCCGAGCACACTGCCCACGCGGTGGTTGGCCATGAAGGCGCGGTGGGTGGCCATGTGCAGCACCCCGGCCACCGCGCGCTGGCGGCCACCGATGAAGAAGGCGGCGACGAAATAGACCGGGATCGACGCCCACAGCGGCCAGTGGTCGAAGGTGAGCACTGCCGCCGCGCACCAGAACGCGATCCAGAAATAGTGCCGGACGAGCTCGAAGGGACCGTGCCAGTTGTCCAGCCGGGACGCGGTCCGCACCGCCTCGAGGATCTCTGGTGAGAACCGATGCTTTGTCCCGCGACCGCCCAGTTGGCCAACGGCAGCAGTGTGAGACATAGGCATCAGCGAACCAAACGCTGATGCCTATGTCAAAGGTTTGTCACGACTGTCCTGCCGCCGGGCCGAAGGCGAAGAGCTTGCCGATCGGCAGGTCAGGCTGGGTCAACGCCGTCTCCACCGTGGTGAGCAGTTCTGCCTGCCACTGGCCGGCGGACTCGGGGTCGAAGCGGTCGGCGGCGTACTCGACCTCACCGACCAGGCCGGCCGGTTGCTGGCGCGCGGTCCACATCAGCGGGGCCTTCGCCGTCGCGGCGTGGACGAAGTACTCCGTGATCTCCAGTTCCGCGATGCCGTCGAGGCCGTCGAGCGGCGTCGACTGGAAGGCGAACATCGCTTCGAAGATCGGGTTCTCGCCCGGCCGGGCGGTGCGCGCAACTTCCTTCACCGCTTCGGCGAAGGGCAGTTCCTGGTGGGTCAGGGCTTCGGCGATCGCCGCATCGGTAGCGGCGACCAGCTCCCGGAAGTTCATCGTCGGCACCAGCCGGGTGCGCACCGCGACCGTGTTCATCAGGTAACCGATGATGTTCTCGGTACCGGGCCGGTTGCGGCACGCCACCGGCACCCCCACCACGAGATCGTCCCCGGCTCCGGTACGACCCAACGTCAGGAAAAACGCGGCGAGGAGAACAGCGAACGGGGTGGATCGGCACTCCCGCGCGACGCGCTCGACGGCCGCGGTCTGCAGGCCTTCCGGCGGCAGCGGCAGTGCGAAACCGTCCGTGCCGGCACGGGCAGCCCCGGTGCGAACTCCCGGTGGCGTCGGCACGGGGGCATCAGCGAGCTTGGCCCGCCAGTACTCCAGCTGCGTCTTCGCCTCAGATCCTTGCAGCCAGCGCTGCTGCCACACGACGTAGTCGGCGTACTGCACCGTGACGTCCGGCAGTGACCTGCCTTGGTAAAGCTCGGTGAGTTCTCGCCAGAACACGGCGAGGGACCAGGCATCGAACACCGAGTGGTGCACGTTCAGCAGCCACAAACACTCGTCCTCGAGCTGGAAGACGGTCGAGCGCAGCAGCGATCTCCCGCCCAGCTCGAAAGGTTTCCTGGCCGCGTTTCGCGCACAGTCAGCGGCGGCTGCGAAGCTGGCGGCGCGGATGACCTCGGTTTGCACGGGTGCCGCGGATCGAACCTGCTGCCACACCTTGCCGCCCTCGTGCACCAGCACCGTCCGCAGTGCCTCGTGCCGGGCGACGATCGCCGCCAGAGCGGCGTCGAGGCGTTCGAGGTCGAGCGGTCCACGGATCCGGTAGCAGACCGGGATCGTGTACACGGGCTCGCCTCGGTGAACCTGGTCGAGGAACCAGAGTGCCTGCTGCCCAAGAGATGCAGGCTGGCGCTCCGCGCGGGTCGTGGCCGGCACGACCGCCTGCCCGGCAGGGCTGACGCCCCGCTCCCGCAGTACCAGTGCGGCGATGCCCGCGACGTGCGGCGCCGCCCGCAGTTGCTCGAACTTCAGGGCCACGCCAGTCACTTCGGCGACCCGGTTCAGTACCTGCAGGCCTTGCAGGGAATCGCCTCCGGCAAGGAAGAAGTCCTCGTACCGGTCAGTCACCGGCGCCTTCAGCACGTCGGAGATGACCAACGCGACAGCGCGTTCGAGCGTGGTCATCGCCGGCTCACCACCGGGTCCGGTTCGTCCGCGCCCGATCGGCGGGAGGGCGGCGCGGGCAACCTTCCCGTTGAGGGGCGAGCGAGGGATCTCGTCGAGCAGCACGATCGTCGTCGGCACCATGGAATCCGGCAGCCGCTCGACCAGACGCGCGCGAATCTCCGGCTCCAGCAGGCCGGGCCCGGCCTCGACATAGGCGACCAGGGAGGACCCCAGCGGTGGATTGTCGACGATGATCGCGACGGCGTCCCGCACCCCGTCGAGCTGATGCAGGGCACTCTCCACCTGGCCGAGCTCCACCCGGTGCCCGCGGATCTTCACCTGGCGATCGACGCGGCCGAGGAAGGACAGGGTGCCGTCGGGCATCCGGGCCGCACGATCACCGGTCCGGTACATCCGCGCGCCAGGCCGGCCCTGCGGGTCGGGGCGAAAACGGTCGGCGGTCATGGCGGGAGCGCGGTAGTAGCCACGGGACACCGGTGGCCCGCCAACCCACAAGTCGCCGGGAGCTCCTTGCGGCACTGGTCGCAGATCGTCGTCCAGCAGGTACAGCGCTGCCTGCGCGAACGGGCGCCCCAGCGACACCAAGGCGTAGTCCGAGCCGTCGGATCCGCCGATACCGTCGCGGGCGGGATGGTGCAGCGCGACGCTGATGGACGTCTCGGTCGGCCCGTAGTCCGATACCCAGTTGATTCGCTCAGCCCCGGCGATGCGGTACCACTCCGCCAGCTTGTCGACGAGGATCTTGTCGCCGCCGATGAAGACTGTGCGCAAGGATGGCGGCAGACGCACCGATCCGGTGGCCAGGTCCTCGACCCACAGGTGCCAGTAGGCGCTGGGCAGGCTCACCATCGACACGGACAGCCGCTCGATGACGTCGGTCAGCTCGCCACTGGTGAACTTGCGCTGCGCTGGCATCACCACCGCGCCGCCGGCGACCCAGGCCGGCAAGATCTCCTCCAGTGCGGCGTCGAACGCCATCGCCGTGGACTGCAGCACCCGATCGTGCGGGCCTAGGGACAGCTGATTCCGCAGCGCCTGCCCGTGATTGGCGAAGCTCGCGTGCTCGACGGCAACCAGCTTGGGCTTGCCGGTCGATCCCGACGTGAACACGCAGTACGCGAGGTTGGCCGGCACCAGTTCCACTGGCGGCACCGTGGTCGGCCCACTCGACAGGTCGAGGTCCTGGAGGTCGATCGTCCGAACGTCGGCGAGGTCCACCGCGACAGGCCCCTTACCGACCAATAGAGTCACTCCGGCGTCCGCGACCATGCCCTCCGCCACGTCGCGTGGCAGCGACGGGTCGATCGGGACGTACGCACCGCCGGCCTTCCAGATCCCCAGCATTGCCACCAGGAGCAGGGGCGACGGGTCCATGCTGACGCCGACGAGTTGCTCGGGCCGGACACCGCGCTCTACCAGCAGCCGGGCGAAACGGGATGCCCGCTGATCCAGTTCGTGGAAGGTGTAGGTGCCACCGTCCCAGACAACCGCGATCGCGTCCGGAGTCCGCGCGGCCTGCCCCTCGACGAGGTGGTGCACCAGGCAGTCGGTCATCGCGTTGCGTTCCTCGGTCCCGTGGCTGCGCGCGGCGAACTCCGGATCATAGGTAGGAGCGCAGTTCGCCCCGGCGGCGGATATCGACCGTCGCGCAGTGGAACGAGCCGCCGAAGCTGTTGAAGTTCCGGAACGGGCACAGGATCGGGGTGATGCCCCAGCTCTCGGCCAGCCTCCGCATCGGCTCGTCCTGCGCTTCGACGACCATCCGGTCCTCGTCGATCATCAGCACGTTCATGTTGATCCACTTGCTCGTCATGTAGAGCGGGTGGCCGTCGGGGATGACCGGCTGCGGTGCCGAGCGCACCTCCCAGTCCTTGAACAACTCGGGCACCTCCGGCACCCGTTCCGCCTGGATCAGCAGCTTGCCGGGAGCCAGCGGCATCAGGCTGGCGTCGATGTGCATCGGGTGGTCGTCGGCCAGGGTGACCTCGTGGACGCGGTACTCGTCGCCGAGATGGCGACGGACCCACTCCAGGCCCATGGCGTTCGTGACGTGACTGCGCTGGCCGAAGATGTCCCGCCCGCAGCGGATGAAGTCGGCGGCGTCGAAGGTCGGCTCGTACTCGGTGATGACGGAGCGGAACGGCTCGCCGTCCGGCTGGTCGGTCCATTCCTGGACGTAGAGGTCGTCGACCAGCTCCGGTTTCGGCGGGGAGGTCCAGCGCGCGCCGCGGCGGAAGTAGTCCTTCAGCAGCGGCCGGTACGCCGACGCCGCGTGGTGCCGCGAGCGCCACGCCATCGGCGCCTCGATGATCTCGTCACCGACGACGAGCAACAGGTCGCGCGGCATCGCGTCGTACAGACCCGTGCTCTCCCAGCCGGGCCCGCCGTACGGAACGGAGTGATCGCGCGGTTCGGGCCGGCGTACCTCGACGCCCTCGTCGACGAGGATGCTCACCAGCTGGTCGAGTTCGTCGCGCGCGGCCGCTACCGTGTCGGCGGGAAACGGCTGTCCGGCCTGTTCCTGGAACACTGCACGCTGCTCGGCAGACAGTGGCGCGCCGACGGCCACGTGCCAGGGCGGAAAGTGCGCGTTGTCGACGATGCCGACGATCACTTCCTCGAGCGGATCCCACTCGTTGTAACAGGCGACCGGACTCTTGGGTCCGCTCGCGAGGTCGGAGACAGAATCGGAATCACGCATCGGGTTCGGTCACTCCTCGGCTCGAATACGCGGGTACCGTGCAGTCGCACACCAGGCCCGCCGCGAGCTGCTGCGACTGGACACCGGGGGTAATCTAATACTTTTCCTATCAGAACAGGTAGTACGAATTCGCGCCCTGACCGGATGGCGGATACCTCCGGCGGGCGGTGTTCGGGGATCCAGAAGACTCTTCTTCCGGCGAAAACCCGCGTGTAAGGTGACGTCCGCGAGCCGTGAGGAGGCAGCGAGTGAAGGTCTGGAAGAACACGCCCAAGGATGCGATCCTCGCCGGGATCAGCGTTGCCCAGTTGGCGATCACGGTCGGCTCCGCGGTGGCGTGGGACGCACTGCCGACCGGCGTGCGGATCGCCACCGGCGTGCTGCTGACGATGATGATGGCCTACAACATCATCGTCGTGTCCCACCTGTTCACCCATGTGCCGTGGTTCGTCAGTCCCCGGCTGAACGCCGCGATGTCGGTGCTGAACTCGATCAACATCGGTCAGTCGGTCCAGGCCTACCAGTTCACGCACGTCCGTAATCACCATCGCTACAACAACGACCGGCAGGATGCCGACGGGTCGACCCGCGACCGCTCGTCCACCTACCGCAAGGGCAAGAACGGCCAGCACGAGCGGCTGCTGTCCTACGCCGTGGGTGGCGCGCTGAGTTCGCTCGCCGGTCGCGCCGCCGAGGTGGCGATGGGTGTCCGCGGATGGCGGGTGACCGACGAGAACCTGCTCCGCCTCGCCTCGCGTCAGCCCGACCGCCGGGAACGGGAACTGCGCCAGATCCGGATCGACCGCGCCGCGCACTGCCTCGCCCTGGTCGGTTTCGCGCTGATCTCCTGGCAGTGGACGCTGGTGTGCTATCTGCCCGCGTTCGCCTGCGCCCTGGTCCTGGTGAACGTGCAGAACTACTTCCGCCACTACGGGGCGGATCCCGATTCCCGCACCACCGATTCGGTCAGCCACTACGGCCGGTTCTACAACCTCGTGACGTTCAACGACGGCTACCACCAGGAGCACCACCTCAGCCCCGCCTCCCACTGGTCGCAAATGCCGGAGGTCAACGCGCGGCATCAGGAGCGGCTGGCGGCGCGTCCCCGGATCATCAGCCCGGTGCCCGCCATGGTCGGCTTCCTGGACCGCCGCAGGGCTCTCCTGCACCAGAGCGCGCCCGAGTCCGCCGAGTGACGCGACGGTGATCCCCGCGCGCTGCAAGGTCGAGCAGTTCTTCGGCGAGTGGGAGTCCGGCGTGGAGCACCTCGCCTGTGCCTCCGACGTCGACGGGCTGACGATGGGCGAACTGCTGCGACTCGCCGACCCCGAGACGAAGTCGTTGTGGGACGAACTGGAATTGGGATACACCGACACGACCGGCCATCCGCTGCTGCGGGAGGCGATCGCCGAGCAGTACGCGCGGACAGCGGTCGACGAGGTCACTGTCTGCGGCGGGGGTGCGGCAGAGGCACTGTTCCTGCTCGCGAATGTGCTGTTGGGGCCGGGCGATCACGCCCTGGTCGCCTGGCCGGCCTTCGAGTCGCTGTACCGGATCGCGCCGGCGCTGGGCGCGGAGGTGACGCCGATCGAGCTCGACGCGGACAACGGCTGGCGGCTTGATCTCGACGCGGTCCGCCAGGCGCTGCGACCGACCACCCGGGCCGTGTTCGTGAACTTCCCGCACAATCCGACCGGCGCTCTGCCGGACCTGCGCGACTTCGAGGAACTGCTCGAACTCGCGCACGAGGCCGGGATCACCGTGGTGTCGGACGAGGTGTACCGCGGCCTCGAGTACGATCCCGGTACGCGTCTGCCCGCGGCGTACGACCTGTCCGAGCACGCGGTGAGTGTCGGCGTCATGTCGAAGGCGTACGGGCTGGCCGGTTTACGAGTGGGCTGGCTGGCCACCCGCAACCCGGCGATCACCGAGGCGGCCCGCATCCTCAAGGACTACACCACGGTGTGTGCCTCCGCGCCGGCCGAGATCCTGTCGGTCATCGCCCTGCGGGCCGGCGACCAGCTGATCGAACGCAGCCGCGAGATCATCGTCAGGAACCTGGCGCTCGCCGAGTCCTTCTTCACCGAACACAACGGTGCCTTCGACTGGACCCCGCCCCGCGCCGGCCCGATGGCGTTCCCGCGGCTCCGCCTGCCGGTCCCGGTCGACGCGTTCGTCGGGGACCTCGCTCGTGAGAAGGGCGTCCTCTTCCTGCCTGGCACTGTCTTCGAGATGACCGACAACCGGCTGCGCGTGGGCCTCGGGCGTAGCTCACTACCTGCCGCGCTCGAGCGGGTCGACGACTACCTCGCCGCCCGGACCTGATTGCCGGGCGGCGGTGGCCCGGCATCAGGCCGAGTCGGCACCTGCCTGCGGCGCGGACTCCGTGTTGGCCAGATAGAGCTCGAGTTCGCGGCGGAAATCGGCCAGGACGGGATTGGCGAAGAGCAGCCTGATCGGGATGCGCTGCCCCGCGTCGGCCGAGATCTCCTTCAGCAGGCGGACGGCCAGGAAGGAATCGCCGCCGGCCAGGAAAAAGTCCGAGTCCTCGGTGGCCGGCGTGTTCAGCACCGCGGACCAGGACCGCTCCAGTGACGCCGGCGCCGTCGAATCCAGCGCCGGTGCAGTGTCCGACGCGGATCGGCCGGCCTCGGTGGACGGGGCGAGCGACAGCAACGCGACCTCATCGAGCTTGCCGTTGGGCGTGAGGGGCAGTCCTTCGACCTCGACCACGTGCCGTGGCTGCATGTACGGCGGCAGTTGTGCCCTCAACGTCCCGCGCACCGCACCGAGCAGGTCCTGGGCTCCGGTCTCCGGGCCGCCGCGATGCGCCACCACGAAGAGCAGAAGCTCGGCGCCGTCCTCGCCGGCCCGTGCCGCCACGGCGCACTGGGTTATGCCGGGCACGGCTCCGACGACTGCTTCGATCTCAGCCGGCTCGATCCTGTGGCCGCGGATCTTGAGCTGCCGATCAGCCCTGCCGAGGAACTCCAACTGACCGGGCTCGGCCCAGGCCACGACGTCACCGGTGCGGTATACGCGCGTCGCGGGCAACTGGGGGTTGAGGTCCGCCAAGTTGAGGAATCTGGACGCGGTGAGATCGTCCCGGCCCAGATATCCACGAGCCAGCCCGACACCACTGAGGTAGAGCTCACCCGGCTCGTCGAGGGCCAATAACTGCTCGTTGTTCGCATCGAGAACCCACAGCCCGGTGTCGGCGACGGCTTCGCCGATGAGCACGCGCCGTTCGCCCAACTCGGGAGGGCACTTCCACGCCGTCGAGTAGACCGAACACTCCGACGGCCCGTACATATTGAGGAGCAAGCCCGTACTACGGGCCTGCCACCGCTTGACCAGCTCCGGCGTCAGTGCCTCCCCACCCGCCAGCAGGTAGCGCACCGCGTCGTACCGCTCGTGTTCCGGGCGGCTCGCCAGGAACAGGTCGAGGAGCGACGGTACGTAGTGCAGGATCGTCACGCCTTCATCGACGAGCACCTCGGCCAGGTAGTCCGTGTCCCGCTGAGCCCCGGGGCGGGCACAGAACAGCTTTCCGCCTGCGGTGAGGGGCCAGTAGAGCTCGGCAACCGAGACGTCGAAACCGCAGGCTGTCTTGTACAAGACGACGTCGGACGTGGTCATCGGAGTGAAGGTCTGGAGCCAGTGCAGCCTGGAGCTGATGCCGGCGTGGGTGATCAGCGACGCCTTCGGGACACCGGTGGTACCCGACGTGTAGATCAGGTACGCGGCATCGGAACCCTTGATGTCGCCGGTGACGGCCCGGTCGTCGCCGGTTCCCGCGGTGCCGGCCGAACCGTCGATGACGTAGGTCTTGTGGTGCTGCGGCACACGATCCGTCAGCGACGCGCCGCAGACGACCAGCGCGGGATCGCAGTCGCCCAGGATGAACTCGAGCCGGGACAGCGGGTCGTCGGGATCGACGGCGACATGGGCAGCACCGGCGAAGAGGACCGCGAGCTGAGCCAGGACCAGCCCGACCGAACGCTCGACGTAGACCGCGACGACATCGCCTGGCCGTACGCCGGCGACCGCGAGCTCGTCGGCCAACCGCCGGACCCGGGAGCTGAGCTGAGCCCGGGTCAGGGACTGCTGCGCATCCGCCAACGCGAGCGCCGAAGGCGCCGTACTCCACGTCTGTTCCAGCATGGCAGTGATCGTGTGATCTGCAGAAGTCACCCGCTCGCCAATCGTCGACTCGGTGATCGTGCTCGGAGCGGACACGATACTGCGACAAGCGGTCGGGCGCTGGGGGTCACGGCCGCGTCAGTTGAGCGGCAGTTCGGTCCAGAACCGATGCCAGCAGTTGTTCACTGACGTACTCGCACTGCCGACTGCCGATCAGGTCGAGCCCACCGTCGGCGCCCGGGATGACTTCGAGCAGCAGTTCGACCGGGGCTCGTCGCGTCGGGACGCGCTGATACGTCGCCTCGTCCCCGACCGCGAGACTCGTCGAGGGATGGTCCTGGTACGCGAACATCACCTGGTACAGCGGCTGCCGACCTGTGCGCGCCAAGCGCAGCGCGAGCCGGATGTCGCGCAAGGACGCCGCGCTTCGGGTCAGACACCAGTGGAGCTCCTCCGCCGTCGCGCTGACGTGATCGGTCCAGTCGGTGACGCCGGACGGTGTCCGCAGGCAAAGGACGTTGATCAGGCAGCCGACGGTGTCGATCTCGGAACCCGATCGGAGCCGGGTCGGTAGTCCCACCAGGAACCCGTCGCGCTCGGCATGCTCGGCAAGCGCGCGGGTGTAGGCCGCCAGGATCACGGTGAAGATCGACTGGCCACGGGCCGCGGCCCAACGACGCAGTACCGACGTCGGCTCGGCCGCGAGCCGGCGACTGGCGACGTGACTCGCGACCTGACAAGTCCCTGTGCAGCTCTTGCTCGAGCGGTCTCGCCAGCTGATGTCGGTTGCGCCGCGCAGATGGTCTACCCACTGCGCCGTGAGTTCGGGGCGGACCGGCTGGGGGAGCGGTAGGCCTGGTGTGGTTGCCCATACCGGCGACTGTCCCTGTCGACGAGCTTGGTAGGCGGCACTGAGATCGCGGGTCAGCAGGGATTCCGACCATCCGTCGAAGGCCACGTGGTGGACTCCGATGCCGAGGACTGACGTGTCGCCGGGGCCGGCGCCCATCGCGGCGCGCCAGACCAGGCCCTCTTCCAGGTCGAGCGGTTCGTACAGTGCGTCCAGCACCCCACTGGTGACGTCGTCGGCCTCGTCGACCTCCTTGAACTCGACACTCGAGCGAGACGAACTCAGAGCGTGGGGTGAAGGTTCCAGCAGGTAACGCGACCGCAGTACCGGGTGTCGTTGTTGTACGTCGAGCAGTGCGAGTCGAAGGGCAGCGCGGTCGACGTGGCCCACGGTCTGCCAGAGCATCGGGTTCAGAGCTGCGTCGACGTCGCCCATCGCGTGCTCGAGAAGGAAGGCGGCCTGGGTGTCGGTCAGCGGCCGAACGTCGCTCGCGCTGGGGCCGGCGGCGACCGGGAGCCGGGGCGCCGCGGCGATGGCCGCGACGATGTCGCCGATCGACTCCAGACTTCCGAGGGAGTGCGCCGGAACGTCACGGCCGAGTTCCCGCGAGGCGCGGATCGCCAGTCGCATGAGGTCCAGTGACGACCCGCCCAAGGCCCACCAGGTGTCGTGCGCGCTGGGCGTCGCGCCGAAGAGCAGGTCGTGGGTGAGCTCCCGGAAGGCGGTCCAGGCTGCATCTGTCTCGGACGACGGCGGTCCGGCTCGCTCGGCGGTCCGGCTCGCGCTGAGCTGGGCCAGGACGGCCGCTTCATCCAGTTTTCCGTGGGCTGTCAGCGGCATGCGTTCCACCCGCACCACCAGCGACGGGACAAGCTGAGATGGGAGTTCTGCCCGCAGGTGGTCGCGCAGCGCATCGTCCGTGCAGGTGCCCGTGTAGATCAGCGCAAGACTCTCGACCAGGCCGGAACCCCCGGAGCGGATCGAGGTGAGGGAACAGGTCCCGACGCCCGCGTGCTGGCCCGCGACGCGCTCGATCTCCCCGGGCTCCACCCGGTGGCCACGGAGCTTGAGTTGGCGATCCGCGCGCCCGTGGAAGAAGAGCAGCCCGTCACGGCGACTCACCAGGTCACCGGTGGCGTAGGACCGCCGCGTGGTACCGAGCCTGAAGCCACCCGGGTCGTCACGGCCGACGTAGCCGAGCCCGACCCGCGGGCCGGCGACCACGAGTTCCCCCACTTCCCCGTCGGAGCACGGGCGCCCGTCCCGTTCCACGAACAGTTCCGTGGCCGGCACCGGCGTACCGAGTGGCACGCCGAGGTCGTTGTCCAGGTCGGCCGCTCGGACCAGATGTGTCGTCACGAAGACCGTTGCCTCGGCCGGGCCGTAGCCGTTGGTCAACGCGACCTGGTCGCCATGGCGGGCCAGGAATCGGCGGGCGTGGTCGGGCGACAGGCGTTCACCTCCGGTGAGCACGTGCCGCAGGCCCTCGAAGCACGCCAGATCCTCATCGACCAGCATGGTGAAGATGCTCGCCGTCAGCCAGACCGTGTTCACTCCGTCGCGAACGGCCGCCCGGAGTTCGGTGCCGTCGACGAACGCGCCGTCGGCGAGCAGCCGGACGCTTCCACCGGTGGTCAACGGCCCCCACAGTTCCAGGGTCATGGCGTCCCACGGCAGCGCGGCCGCCTGAAGTGTTCTCGTCGTCTCGTCGAGACGCACGAAGTCGCAGTGCTCGAACAGCAGCACCGTTCCCGCGTGCGGCACGAGCGCCCCTTTGGGCTCGCCGGTCGTCCCGGACGTGAAGAACACCGAGGAGGGATCCTGTCCCACGGATCGGTCGGGCGGCGGGTCGAGGCCCACTGACGGTTCGGGCGTCCAGGCGGCCGGCCCGTTCGGCCAACTGGTACCCACGACCAGCTCCGCGCCCAGACTGCGAAACGCCCCGTCGAGCCGGTCCCGGCCCCACGCCAGATCCAGGACCGCGTAGGCCGCACCTGCCTTCAGTACGGCGAGCAGGGTGACGACAAGTTCGACCGACCGACCCATAAGGACCGGTACGCAGTCACCTCGGTTGACCCCGGCCGAGTGCACCAGTTGCGCGGCGAGATCGTCGGACCAGCGGTCGAGCTCGCCATAGCTGAGCGCGCGATCGGAGCCGAACAGGGCGGGGGCCAGGGGGGTGCTGCGGGCCTGCTCGCGAAACGCGCGATGGATGGTGCTAGGACTACGCCGCGTCACGAGCGTTGACGGTTGCGCAGGGGCGGACTTGTCACGGGAAATGCTTATCACATCGTCACACGCCACAGCACCGCGTCGGTTCTGCCTGCTGGACGACGAGTTGACGGCCCTCGACGGCACCGATCGTCACCCCGGACTCGCTATAGGATCGGCTGGCTTCGACCACATCGCTGCGGAAGCTAGTGCTAGGGGATTGGAATCCATGCCTGACGCTCCCACGCCTGCCGACGTCCTCGCCGCTTACCAGAGCCTGCCGATCAGACCAGTCGCATCCAGCCCGCACCTGCCGAACGACGTCATCGCGTGCGCAGACGACGAGTTGCTCGAGACCGCCCGGCGTTTCGGGCGCAGCCTCGGCCGCCCGGTGGTGAGCATCCGCGCCTCGCACCACTGGTTGCAGACGGAGTTGGCGCCCTCCTCGGTGCTGCTGTTCGGCCGTCGACGCGGTTTCTCCGCCGAGCTGGCGCGCAAGTGGGTGGCGTCGTCGTTGAGGTACGAGATTCCGCTGGGATTCCTGCTCGTCGATGATCTTGACGACGCGGAGTTTCAGGTGTCGAAGCTCCTGCTCGCGCATACCAGGATCCTGCCGGGAGATGACGCGGTCATCGACTCGGTGAAAGGGTTCTGTGGGAAGATCGACGAGCTCGTTGTGGCCCGCCCGGAGCGGCTGAGCACGGTGTTGACCTCGCCGTGGCGACTGCTGGGAATCGTCGGCCATTCCGACCTGGGACACATGGGCCTGGGTTCTCGTCTCATCTGCGGCGCCACCGGGCCGGAGCAGTTCGCCGGACAGTTGCTGGCTGATGGGTGCGATCCGGGAAACGACAGTTGCCGGTGCACGACGCAGTTCCTGCGCAGCGCTGTTCCGGCGGCGTCGCTACAAGCCAGCATCGTTGCCCTGATGGGCTGCATGACTTTCGACCCTACGTCGAACGAGTCCTCGTCCACCAACAGCCTGTGCGCCGGTGCGCTGAGCGGCCGAGCCGTCGCAGCCATCGCCATGCTGGGCGACTTCGACCCGCGCTTCGATGCTGTCGGACAGTTTGCGCGTTCGCTGGACGAAGGGCTGAGCCTCGGGGCCGCCGTGCAGCGTCTCAACAGCTCCCACCAGATCCCCACCGGCTACGGCATGGCGCTGGCAGGTGATCCGGCGCTGTGCTTCGCACCGAGGGAACACCCAGTTGCCGGTGGCCTGCCGCAGGTTGCCGCGGACTGTCGCGACCTGGCCCGGCCGCTGCTGGACAGGTGCCAAGAGGTGCTACGGCGCAGCAGGAGGGCCGACCGGATCCGGCGAGACCTGCTGAAAGTCAGTGTCAGATCGATGGACGATGAGCTCGAGGACGCCCTGGAGGCTCTCGACCGCGCCCGCGAGCAGGTGGAGGATGCTGCCTGGACGGCCGTCGAACTGCTTCACGAGGCCGTGGATCATCGGCTCTGGCAGGAGCCCGACCACGTCATGGCGCGGCTGGACAAGGCCATCGGTCGCTGGGACGGCGCCTTCGTCGCGGTGGCACGTCTGGTGCCCGGAAATGACCTGTACGCGGCCTTGCACGCCTATCACCGGCTGGACAGCTTCGACACCGAAGGCTCATGTCCGCGTTGCGGGTCGGAGGTCAGCATCTCCCGGTACAGCGACCCCGAACTCGTTGAAACACAGCGGATCGCCATCAAGTGCTGGCTCTGCGGCCCGATCCAGGAGTCGGCCCAGAAAGGTCCGGAGCTGACAATCTCGGTCAGCGGCGGGTACGAGCCGGGAGCGCCGATCGAGCCGCGTCTGACCGTGCGCGCCGCGCCCGAAGGGCAGGACCGAGCCGGTCACCTCGCCGTCGTTCTCCACGATCGCCTGAGTGAAGAGATTCTCTCCGTTTTCCAGGCCGAGTGCACCCTCTCCGAGGCACCCGGCATCTTGCTGACTATCCCTGCGGATGCCCGCAGTGACCTACAAGTCCTGTGGGCAGCGTGGATCAGCGAACTGACCGTCGCCTTCACCGCTGCCAGGGTGCCGGTCGCCCGAGTGGTTCACTGAGCGATGCGCCGGCGAAGCGGGGATGCTGTCAGCCGAGATATCTCAGGGTGAGCCGGTATGGACGGAGTCCGCGGACGCCGGCCGCCTCGAGGTGGATGAACAAGTCGGCTGCCTCAGCCGAGCTCGGAACCAGAACATTCAGATGGTTCAGTCGTCGCTGCTTGATGTCCTCCTCCGTCACCGTGAATGCCGCTGCCGGGAGCGCCTCGAGCGATACCATGCTGAAGTCGCTGCCGACGCCCCTGGAGAGTTTCCCCTCGGCCGAATCGTCGCTGCCGGTGGTCTCGGCGATCAGGAAGATCGTCACAGTCCCACCCCGTCTCATGGCGCGACGCGCCGTCCGGCGAACGACGGCGATCGCTTCGGCGACACTCATCGGGATCTCTGCCAGGCCCTGCCGAGGGGTGTAGGCCGGCCCGGTCGGCGAGTTGAAGACCAGCTGATCGAAGGTGCGGGTGGCGTAGACGTCGGGGGCCGCACCGAAAGGGACTGCCAGCCTGTTGGCTGCGGCGTTGAGCCGGGAGAAGCGCAGAGCTCGCGGGTTGATGTCAGTACCCGCGGCGAGGTGCCCCGCGGCTGCCAGTCGAAGAGCGATGGCGCCACTGCCACATCCGAGATCGAGGACATGGTCCCCGAAACGCAGATCGACGCCGTCCAGCGTGAGCGTGGTCGACTCGTGGGGCGGCATGACCAACGAGCCGTCGTACCGCAGCGTGCCCAGAGAATCGGTCAGCGGGTCAGCCAGGATCAGCAGCCCGCCGTACGGCGTCACGGACATCGTCGCCGTCATCTCCCGCCCATCCCGCTGAACCACTCCCGCAGCCAGGAGCCGGCCGATTAGCCGACCGGGCAGCCGAGCCTCGACTTCGTCCTGGTTCGCTGCCGAGCCGAACAGGAGGAGCCGGACGAGGACCCCCAGGGCTGACTGTTCGAGTTCGGGGCTGTCACCCAGGTAGAACGCCAGTCGTGCTGTCTGACCACTGATCTGCGCCGGCTCCACGGCGAGCAGCGACGCGACGCTGTCCTCGTCATAGCCATGGTCACGGAGCTCGTCGATCAACTGTGCGACGTCCGCTGATGCGATTGCCTGCAACGGCGGCAAGGGGATCAGTGACGCAGGCGATGATCTCATTGAGTGATCGTAGTGTCACTATACGTACTTGCGATTTCCGTCCGAGCGTCGTCGCCACCGGGGACTAGCGGCGCAGGTCAGGCAGCAGGGACTTGAGCGATCGGTGTTTCAGGGCGCCGGTCCAGACGCCGCTGCCGTAGGCGAGATCGTCCAGCCGGCGGGCGATCGCAAACCGAACGGGGTCGAGATCGGCCTGGGTTCGGTGGTATTCGACCGCTGTGTCGACCGCGGCGGCGACCAGTACGGCGCGCCGGAGCCGGGCCGAGAAAAGGCTGCCGATCATTGCCAAAGGCCACCAATGCCGGAGAAGCAGTGCGCTGGTCTGGAAGAGCGCCGCTGTCACTCCGTCGACGGCCAGCCGACGACCGATGCGCCCGGCCTCCGCACTCCGCTGCAGCTTCCCCGCTATCCGCCGAGCCGCCAGAAGTGAGATCAGTGCAGCGGCGGGAGCGGACCATCGGCGCTGAAGGATCAGCGCCGTGACCGCCCCGGCCGCCCACGGTGTGAAGACCGCCGGGGCCACGTTCTTGCCATGTCTGACCGCGAGCTCATGGGCGCCGGTGCCGTAGTACTGTTTGCGCGCCCACCAAGCGCCGACCTCAGGCCGATGCTCGTGCCGGACGGACGCGGCCGGCTCATAACGGACTCGCCATCCCCTGCGATGCAGCCGCCAGACGAGGTCGACATCCTCGGCAACCCGAAGGCCGGTGTCGAATCCGTCGATCGCTCCGACTCTGGCCACGACACAGGCCGAGGGCACCCAGGCGACACTTGCGCCAGGTTTGACCAGAGCCTGGTACTCGCCGAGGTCGAGGGATGCCCGAGCATTCTCATAGCGGGTGATCCAACTCTGCCGGCCGGTGTCGTGCAGACCCAGGATGCGCGGAGCCGCGAGCGCGACCCTGGGATCGTGGAAATGCCGCAGCAACGTCGGCAGCGTCCCGGGCTCGAGTACGACGTCGCTGTCGACGAAGGCGACGTACGGCGTTCGAACGCGCGCGAGGCCGGTGTTGCGAGCGGCCGCCGGTCCCTGGTTCTCCTGATGCCGCAGTACTTCGGCGCCGTGCGCGGCGGCCACCGTGTCGATGGCCGCCGGATCGCGAGACCGATCGTCGACGAGGACGACCCGGACCTCGGCGGGAACGCTGCGCAGCAACCTGTCGACCTGTTCCGCCCGGTCGAAGACAGGGACGACGACTGTCACCGAGTCGAGCCCGACGGGGGGCAGGCTGTCGAGTTCCGGTGCTGCCATGTCCAGATCGAGGAGCCGATCGGCCAGCTTTCTCGAGCCTTCACCCCGGACGGTCAACTCCCGCTGACCGAGGATACGCGCCGCGGATGAGTTCAGGTGAAGAACCGTCGTCGGTGCGCCGCCGACCACGGTTCGGCCCTCGTCGTACAGCCGGACTCGGTGCCCGAGGCGGACGGTGAAGCCGGCCGGCAGCGGCAGATCGACCTCGGTGACGGCCCCACGCGGTTCGGCCTGGTCACTCATCAGGCGCGCTCATCGGTCGCACCCGGCGAATCCGGGTTCACCGGTCGTACTGGTCTGTCGGCAACCCGAGAGCACGGTGGAAGCCGTCCGGGATGATCAGGTGGTCGGGCGTCAGGTCGTGGACCGAGGGGACGCGCAGACCCAGGAGTGCCGACTCGATACCGCCGCGAAGGATGTCCAGGACGTTCTCCACACCGGCCTGGCCGTTGGTGGCCAGGCCCCACAGGTAGGCGCGGCCGATCATCACGGCGCCGGCGCCGAGAGCCAGGGCCTTGACGACGTCCGAGCCCCTCCGGATCCCTCCGTCCAGCAGCACCTCGATGTCGTTGCCCACGGCATCGGTGATCGGCTTCAGCATCCGAATGGCCGCGGGGGTGCCGTCCAGGTTGTTACCGCCGTGGTTCGACACCGAGATCGCGGTGAAGCCGGCGTCGGCTGCCCGGAGCGCGTCGTCGATCCGGCAGATCCCTTTGAGCATGAACGGGCCGTCCCACTGGGCTCGCAGCCAGGCGACGTCCTCCCAGCTCGGCATGGGAGTCTGCATCCACTCGTAGTACGCGCCGAAGAAGGTCGGCGCCGCGTTGTGGCCGCCGACCATGTTCGGAACCCTGAGGTCGGGCAGATGCCGGGCTTTGCCGTAGTCCCAGGCCCACCGCGGCCGCCGCAGTACCTGCGGGGCGAACCTCACGGCGGTCTTCACGTCGATCCGATCCGGAATCTCCGGGCTGCCCCAGTCGCGGCCGTTCGAGAAGGACCAGTCCAGGGTCGCGATGAGCCCCACCGCGCCGGCCGCACGGGCCCTTTCGATGCGTTCCAGCATGGCGTCCTTGGAGCCCATCCAGTAGACCTGGAAGAAGGTCTTCGGATTCGCCGTGACCACGTCCTCGATGGTTTTGCCGGCGAAGGAACTCAGGCCCATCGCGATGCCTCGCGCCGCGGCGGCGCGTGCTACCGCGACCTCACCGTCCGGGTGGACCGCTTGCACACCGGTGGGCGAGATGAGCACCGGAAAGGAGATCTCCTGTCCGAGCACCTTCGTGGTGGTCGAGCGATCCGTCGACGGACCGGCAACGTGCGGCGCGAAGCCAAGCTCGGTGAAGGCCTGCAGATTGTCCTGATAGGTCTGGCCCCGCTCTGAGCCGGCGAGCAGCGCGGAGTACACCGACGACGGCAGCCGCTTCTTGGCGCGGCGCTGGGCGACCGCGACGGTCTCGAACCAGGGGTTCTGTGCCCACGGGTTCTGTGGCCATCTCTTGGACATCGGCACCTTTCCGGAGGCGGGCTCAGGGCTGGAACCCGGCCAGCGGGTTCTGCGCGCAGGCGGACACCGGTGGTACTGCGGGGTCCGGACGGTGACGGCTGATCTGCAGCATCACCGGCTGATTGCGACCGGGTGCTCGGTGGGAGTGGTCCTGCCCGGCCGATGGCACGAGACGCGGTGCGCTCAGCGCGTCTTCGCCCAATCCGCGCACGCATTCAGGATCGGGGCCGTCCAGCGGCAGGCCGGTGAAGAACTTAGCAGCCATGCAGCCGCCTCGACACTTGTCGAAATGCTGGCAGCTGTTGCAGGCGCCGGCCGTCTGCGGGGAGCGCAGGTCCGTGAACAACCGCGAGGTCTGCCAGACCCGCTGGAAGCCGCCGGCGTCGAGCACGTTGCCCGCCAGGAAGTTCTCGTGGATGGCGAACGGGCAAGCGTACACGTCGCCGATCGGGTCGATCAGGCAGACGACGCGCCCGGCACCGCACAGGTTGAGTCCTGGCAGGCTCTCACCGAAGGCGGCGAGATGGAAGAAGGAGTCGCCGGTGAGAACGGTGTCGCCGTTGCCCACCAACCAGTCGTAGAGAAGACGCTGCTGCTCGGGGAGCGGATGGAGCTCGTCCCAGACGTCCGCGCCGCGTCCGGACGGGCGCAACCGGGTCAGGCGCAGGGTCGCGCCGTACCGGTTCGCAAGTGCCTTGAACTCGTCAAGCTGGGTCACGTTGTGCCTGGTCACGACGACCGACAACTTGGCATCGGTGAAACCCTCGGCGGCCAGGTTCTCGAGCGCCTGGAGCGCCATCTGATAAGAACCCGGGCCGCGCACGTAGTCGTTGACCTCGGCCGTCGCGCCGTCCAGCGAAACCTGCACATCGAGATAGTCCGTGCCGGCCAGGAACCGCGCGCGGTCCCTGGTGATGCGGACACCGTTGGTGGAGAACTTCACCCCGACCTGGTGGTCCACCGCGTAGTCGAGCAGCTGCCAGAAGTCTGGCCGGATGGTCGGCTCGCCACCACCGATGTTGACGTAGAAGACCTGCATCCGTTGCAGTTCGTCGATCACGGCCTGGCACTGTTCGGTGGTCAGCTCCAGCGGATCACGGCGCCCCGACGAGGACAGGCAATGTGCACAGGCCAGGTTGCAGGCGTAGGTGAGCTCCCAGGTCAGGCAGATGGGGGCATCCAGCCCGCATTCGAACTGCTCGACCAAGGATCCTGTGGTCGGCCGTTGCGGAGCCGCCGGTGAGTCTGTGAGAGTCATGCCGGAATCTCCTCGGCCTCGTCACGACGAAGCATGTCTGTGTCTGCCAGCCCTTGCAGGGCGGCCAGATAGGCCGGCCACTGCTGCTCCGGCAGGCCTGCGGTGATCAATGCCGCGCGCACGTCCGGTTGCTCGGACAGGGCTCGCACGACCTCGACCAGTTCACGGCGTTTGAGGAAGGTCAGTCGGCGGTTGCCGAAGTGATAGGCGAGGGCGCCGAACGGCTCTGGCCGCAGCGCCACCGACGGCGACAGCCGCCAGGCCTGGTCCAGTCGTACCTCGGCTGCCGGCGTCATGGCTCGAGCAGCCTGTTCAGTAGACGCCGCACATGCCGTCGATGGAGACCTCCTCGATCAACGCCTCGGCTGTCAGCGTGGTCTCGTCCTCGATCGTGTCGTGCAGATCCTCGACCGGTGCGGGGGATTCGATCATGCTCATGGCTGTCTCCTCAGGATGGCCTTGCCGGAGTTCCCGGGTAGAGTAATGGCACCAAGCGCCAAAAAGGAAGGGGCGGTGGGTTGCCGGCTTCCGCGGCGATGACGATCAGCGACCGGACCCGTCCCGCGCTGGGACGTCCGGTCGCGACCACCCACGGCGAGATCGAGCAGGCGGCGTTCCGACTCTTCGCCGAGCGCGGTTTCGAGGGCACCACGATGGCAGCGATCGCGGATGCGGTCGGGGTCGGGCGACGGACGCTCTTCCGGTACTACGAATCGAAGAACGACATCCCGTGGGGACGCTTCGACCGCACGCTGGAAGACTTCCGGACGATTCTCGACGAGATCCCGGACAGCGTGCCGTTGCCCGAAGCGGTGCGTCAGGGCGTGCTGCGGTTCAACGAGTTCCCGGCTGACGCGCGCCCGCCGCATGCGGAGCGGATGCGGCTGATCCTGAAAACTCCTGCCCTGCAGGCCCATTCCGTCCTCCGGTACGCCGAATGGCGTGCGGTGATCGCCGACTACGCCGCCAGGCGGCTCGGCCTTCGACCTGACGACCTCCTGCCGCAAACAGCCGGCCAGGTCAGTCTCGCGGTGGCGCTGACCGCCTACGAACGCTGGCTCGATCAGCCGGAGTCCTCGCTCCGCCGACTGCTCGACGAGACAATGACCAGTCTCCGTACCTACCTGAGTAGTGCGTGATGCCCGCAGGCACGGGCCTGAGCCAGCAGTTGATCGCTGCTGGGCGGACACGATGGCTCGACGTCGGCTGTGGCGCTGACTTCACGCCAGGCTTCGAGTACCTGGACGTCCTGCCGATCGGTGCCGTGCCCGAAGAGCTGCGGCAGGACTATCACCGCGCCGATATCGCCAATCTGACCGACCGCGATCTCGCCCGGCTCGGGACGTTCGATCTCGTCCGGATGCAGCACACGCTCGAGCACTTCGGTTTCGAGGACGGCCTTCGGGTGCTGGAGAACTGCGCCGACATCCTGAAGCCGGGCGGGACGATTCTCATCACCGTGCCGGATCTCCTGAAGCACATCCGGGCCTACCTCAAGGACGACTACGACAGCATCCCCGGGTTCAGAGAATGGGCCCGGGACAGGGTTCCCGACGATGCCCCGCCGAGTGCCTACTTCTCGGTCTTCACGCACAGCCTGGCCTACGAGCCACACAAGTGGTGCTACGACTACGACGGGCTTTCCTATCAGCTCCGGAGAACCGGCCGTTTCTCGTCGATCACCCGGCTCGAGACGAGGGATCCACTCGCCGAAGTGCCGTTCACGCACAACCGCCCCGCGGAAGATGTCTGCGTCTACGCCTGCCGAGTCTGACGCTGCTAGAAAGGCGACATGTTCACCATCGCCCGGCCGGCGGGTGCCCGCCCGTGACCGCCGCGATTGGCGGCCGCCCGGACGTGATCGTCGTGGGCGCCGGCGCATCGGGGTGCGCGCTCGCCGGCAGGCTGGTGGACGCGGGTGCTCGGGTGCTATTGCTCGAGGCCGGCCCTGTTCCGCTGTCCGTCTCGGCATTTCCGGCCGACCTGCTGTCTGCCGGGTCACTTCGTGGCGCCGATCCGGCCCACCCAGCCGCCTGGGCCTATCCGGCGACTCTCGCACCAGGACGGGACCACCTCGTGGTCCGCGGACGGATCGCAGGTGGATCGACCGCGACGAACGGGGCCTACTTCGTCCGCGCCTGTCGCACCGATTTCGACCGATGGGCCGCGGTGGCGCCTGAGTGGGGCTTCGGGGAGTGTCTTCCATTCCTGCGCAGGATGGAGACCGATCTCGATTTCGGCTCGTCCGAGCTCCATGGGGCCGCCGGACCGATGCCCGTCTCGCGACCACTGCCGGAACATCCGGTGTCCGTGGCGTTCCAGTTGGCGGCCAGATCCGCTGGCTGGGCACGGATCGAGGACAAGAACGTCGATGACGGGCCGGGCATCGGCCCGGTACCGATGAATCACCGAAACGGACTCCGCTGGAACACGGCCCTTGCCTACCTCGGTCCGAAGCAGGACTCTCCACTGCTGGTCGTGCGGGGCGGGGCGGTGGTGAGCCGGGCGCTGATCAAGGCGGAGCGAGTGCGAGGAGTCCTCGTACGCACTCAGGGCAGTGAGATCGTGCTCGAGGCCGACGAGGTGGTGCTGTGCGCCGGTGCGATTGCTTCGCCGCAGTTGCTGCTGCTCTCGGGAATCGGGCCGGCCGCGCATCTTGAGAGCGTTGGGGTCGACGTCGTCCATGACTCGCCAGGCGTCGGATCAGCGTTCTCCGATCATCCTCAGGTCGCCGTTTCCTGGCTGCCGCGCACCCCGATGGGCGCCGACGACCTCACCGTCCTGCAAACCGTTCTGCATACCCGGACCGCCGAGGTGCTGCCCCTGCTGAAGCCTCTGCCCTACCTCTTGCACGGAAGAGACACGGCGGGTCCGCTCGAGGTTCTCGTCTCGCTCGCACAACCGGAAAGCCGGGGACAGCTCCGACTACGATCCGCCGACGCCACAGCCCGGCCTGCGATCGACTATAGCTATCTGGTGGCCGCCGGGGATCGGCAGCGGATGCGCGACGCAGTTCGCGAGACCGCGGCGCTGCTGACTGATCCCGCCTTCGAATCGATCTCCGCTGGTCTCGCCAGCCTCGGCCGCGCAGATCTCGACACCGATCATGCGCTCGACACCTGGATCGGCGAGCACCTCGGAACCAGCCTGCACACCTGCGGTAGCGCACCGTTCGGCCCCGAACACGACCCTCGGGCCGTTGTTAACGCCGCCGGACAGGTGTATGGCGTGGCAGGCCTGCGCGTCGCGGACACGTCGATTCTGGCCGATGTTCCCTCCCGCGGACCAGCGGCTACTGCCGTTCTGATCGGCGAACGAGTGGCCGCCCTGATGCTGGACGACCGGCGCCGATCCCTCTAAGGCAGATTGGACGGCCTGTTTTGACGGTGCAGCACACTCGAGATCTGCGGCGGCAAGCGCACGATGGCCCGGTACCAGGCTATGGGGCAGACCGACAGCTACGACGGCGTTGAGTACGTCGAGGCGCCGGCAGCGCTGTTCGACCTGGTCACCGAAGGCACCATCGACAATAACCAGCCGGCGCTGCGGTGGCGCGTGCCTTCATCAACGACTTTGCCGGGCCCCCGGGTAATTCCCCCCGGGTAGTCGGGTCACGGCCGTTCAGAGGGTCCCGGAGAGCCTGTGGCGTGGTGCTCATTGGCCCAGTCGCCCTTGTCAGCGAGGCGTTGGCCGCGAGCAACGAACGTGGCCAAGGACAGTCCAGGGACACCGCCACCCCAGACAAAGAGGGTCGGCGTGGCGACCGGGTCGGTATCCTCCTCGCACTTGTGACAACGCTTAAGATGCCGTCGTTTCCAGTCCATGTGACCCCCATCGTCAGTCAATCGGACACCCATAGCCGGAGACCCAACCACCCGGCGTACCGCCAGTGAATCTGGCTCGTCGGTCATGATGCAGGTTCCCTCGGTGAGCTATGCCGTGGCTGTCTGGTCAGGGTAGACCCCCGAGCCGGCGGCAGGGCGATGGATGGTGAAGGAGGAGCCGGAGTAACCGCAGTTCTGTTCGGGCTGAACTGGCTCATTCCTCAGGAGTAAGCGCCTTTGGCAGACATGGCGGGAGCAGTCGGTTGGCTGGTCGGTCCCCCTATCGCTGTGGCCGAGGTCCGCGGGGATCAACCGCACGGCCCTGCGCAAATATCAGGACCTCGGCATCACCCACCTCGTCCTCAGCGACACGCCGTACCGCGAGGAGATGATCCGGTTTCGGCGATCCGCTACTGCCGCTGCTCACCTAACGCTCAGCATTTCTTGTCGGCTCCCTTCTCCGACATGGCCGGCGTTGGGGTCGCCGCGTGGGGACGTGTCGGTCCCGCAGCCGGTGCGGTCGTTTGTTCGTGGTGCTGGACGATCCGGGCCGGACAGTCGAGCCGGTTCGGCTGTTCCTGCGTCAGTTGGTCGCTCGGGCGGTGGTGGCGTTCGTCACCGGCGGACGGGGCGACGTCACGCAGGGGCGCCGAGCGGCGGGTGCTCGAGCACGCGGGGCTTGTACTCGACTAGCTGGATGCGGCCGTCGAAGGTGCGGTGCTCGATCATCTCGAGGGCGACGTCCGGGTAGCCGTCGTAGATGCGTTCTGCGCCCGTGGCCCCGGTGATCACCGGGAACATCACGACTCGGAAGCGGTCGACGAGTCCGGCTCGTAGCAGGGACCGGGACAGGCTGAGGCTGCCGATCGTGCTGAGGAGCCCCGAGCCGTCCTCCTTCATGGCGCGGACCGTCTCGACGGCGTCGTCGCGCACGAGCGTGGAGTTGGCCCACGTCAGTGGCTCCTCGAGTGAGGAGGAGAACACCACCTTGGACGCTTGCGTGAGCTCGTCGACGGACGCCTCCTCTTCGGCCCTGAACGCGTCCTGGCCGTTCGGGATTTCGCCGGCGGCGAAGCCCGACATCTGGCGGTAGGTGTTCGCTCCCATGAGGTAGGTGACCTCGGGCTGCTCGCCGAGCCAAGCAAGGTACTCCGGGCCCTCGAGGCCCCAGAACCCAGGCCAGCCCTCTCCCGATGCGTTGCCGTCGAGGGAGGTGATGAAGTCAACGAGAAGCTCCGACATGGCAGAGTCCTTTCCTTGGATGTCACGAGCACGGACCGGCCGGGAGCCACAAATCCATCGGCCGCGCTGACAAAGTAGCGTGTCGGGAGCTGTCGCTCTTGTAAGAAATCAATCGGCCGGCAGCGGGTAGCCGTCCAGCGATGAGCCTGCTCATATCGCGGACCAGTCCCAGACCGGCGGTCTCGGACAGCCGTCGCATCAGCTCCTCCTCGAGCAGCGTCAGCATCTCGTCCGGTCCGTCCGCCGTGGCCAGCCGGTCTCGCAGCTCAGCAATGGCGCGCCGGCCCCAAACCTGCTCTATCGTCACCGGCCGGTCACACAGCTCGGCTGCGGGCATGGGCAGGAACGGCGCCAGCCCCCACGGCTTGAAGTGCACGCCGACGGACCGGGACCGGAGTGGATAGCCGAACTCCCATGCGCGGGCGGGCATGGTGACCACACAGCCATCGGCGTACTCGGCCGTCTCGATGTCGGTACCGGCACGGATATGGAACGGTGCTCCGAGATTGACGATGAGCAACGCCGACGGCCCCGGCGGCAGCGCCAGTCGGGCGTACGGCGGCGTACCCTCCAGGTAGTAGAGGTCGTCGAGCAGCTCGTCCAGCGGCGGCCGCGGAACTCTGGAAACGTACTCCACTCCCACAGCATCGCCGACGCCCCGCCGGCATCACGCGGCGGGAATGGTCCAGCCGTGCTGGGTGCAGCCCCAAACTGGCAGGTCCGCCAGTGCTGCCGATCGGTGGGGAAAGTGTCACGGGGGCACCGCTGACTCCTCGTAAGCTCTCGCGGTGACATAACGTAACGTCATGCTGGTGCCACCGCCTATCAGTGATCTGTTTGACGTTACGCGTCGGTCAGGGTGGTTGCTGAGTCGCGGACGATTAGTTCGGGGTCGGGGTTGGTGATGATGCCGCCGGTGTGGGGGCGGTCTGCCATCAGGTCGTACAGGGCGTTGACGCCGGCCTGGCCTAGTTCGTACATGGGCATTCGGACTGCGGTTACGGCTGGGCGTAGGTGTTCCATTAGGCCTACGTCATGGATGCCGACGACGGACAGTTGATTGGGGACGTCGATGCCGAGGTCTCGGGCGGCGGCTAGTACGCCGACGGCGCTCATGATGCTGTTTACGACGACCGCGGTGGGTGCGGTGGGCAGCTGCAGTGCTTGGCGCAGGCCGTCGGCGCCGGCCTGTTCGCCGAAGCCGGTGGCTAGGTGCGGCGCTGGTTCGAGTCCGGCCTGCTGCATCTCTTGTTGGTATCCGCGGTAGCGCTGCTGGAACGCGTGTCCGGGGGCTCCGCCGATGAAGACGATGCGGCGATGGCGCAGGTTGAGCAGGAATCGGGTCGCGATCTCGCCCGCGCGGCGGTCGTCGATGCCGACCCAAGGGTGGTCCTGGGCGTAGTCCAGGCTGAGGATCGGCTTGGGGTGGGAGCGAAGCTCTGCCACCACGTCGTCGTCGAACAGCCGGTCATCCCGGATCAGGATGCCGTCGACGGTGCCGTGGCTGAGGAGTCGGGTGACGAACTGGCTGCCTGAGCGCATCGTCTCGGCGTCGCCGAGCAGCACCGTCCCGCCGCGCTCGGCCGCGGCCGCGTAGACGCCGCGCAGCAGGTGGGAGTAGACGGGATTGTCGAGCTTGTGGAGGATCAGCGCGATCATGCCGGTGCGATTGAGCCGCAGGGACCGGGCCGCTTGGTTGGGTTGGTAGTCGAGTTTCTCCATCGCCTGGAGGACCCGCGCACGAGTGGCCTCGCTCATCCGGGTGTGCTTCGTGCCGTTGATCACCGCCGACACCACCGCGACCGATACCTCCGCTGTACGGGCGATGTCACGTTGCGTTGCCACGCTTGCGCGCCTCCTCGAACCGTTGACGTAACGTCGCAACCAAGCCTACGGTGAATTAACGATACGTCACCTAGGGAGTGCGCATGGCATCAGCACGCCGCTCCGTGCTCCCGCCGAACTTTCTCGACGACGACGTCCGGGACCGGCTCGACGGCGCCGACTTCGTCTGCTGCCGCGAATCGCTGGTCCTCGCCACCTTGCGTGGCCAGAAAAACACCAGCCCCGACCGCCTGCTGGACAGTCCCGACCTGGAGTCGAAGGACCCAGCGAACGCTCTTACGAGTCCTGAGGAGATGGGATGCAACGAAGACTTCTTCGGCGGAGCACTCGCCGCCGTGCCCGTGCGTGGGCTGCGACGACAGTCGCGGTGGCTCTGATGGCGACGGGTCTGTCGCCGGTCCAGGCCGCCACGACCGGCACGTCGGATCTCGGTGAGTTGCTCGACCTGACGCGTCCGGGGCTCGCCCGCGTGGCGGTGGAGCTTGCCGCCGGCGATGAGGCGGGCGCCGCGGCCGAGCTCAAGGCCTACTACGCGGGTCGTACGGGCATCGAGTACCCGGGTCTGGGCGGGGGAGGAGGAGGCGACGCGTCCGCAGACGAACTGGCGGCGGGGATCTTCCGGTTCGGCACGGTGACTCGTGACTTCTACGACGATGCCGCGCAGCGGATCGACGTGAACTGGACGGACCTTTGGGGCGGGACGGAGACCATCCCGGGGAGCGCGCAGGTTCTGATGAGTGACTTCGCGTTCATGTCGACGCTGACGAGCGCTTATCTGAAGGAGAGCGATCCGCAGAAACGCGCCGCGTACGCGTCGGCGTGGATGGACATCTCCCTGGACTTCTTCGCCGACAATCCGAGCTGGCCGCAGAACCGCAACCTGTCGGGCGGCAAGCGGCTGACCCAGCTCGTCAGCGCCTTCTCCGTGTTCCGGACCGAGCCGAGCATCGACGCGAATGACCTCGTGGCGTACCTGTCCGGCGTGCACGCGACGACGGAGCGCCTCACGACGGTGCTGCAGATCCATGTCGGCAACAACTGGTATGTCTCGATGGCCCGCGCGATCTACGTCTCGGCGGTCTATCTGCCTGAGTTCAAGGCGTCCTTCGGCTGGGAGCCGTTCGCGGTGCGCTCGTTCGAGCGGTTCCTGCGGGCGCACCTGAAAGGCGACGGTGTGTACCGCGAGCCGGCGTTCAACTATCAGGCCTACGTGGCGGATATGGCCAACACGATGATCGAAGTTGCGGAGGCCAACGGGCGGACCCTTCCCGACGGGATTGTTCAGTCGGCGGACTGGATCGCGGATGCGCTGTTCGCGGCCCGTCAGCCGAATCTCGAGACAGCGCCCGTCGGTGATTCTCCGAACGCGGACGCGGGCGAGAGCGCGATTCGCAGGACCGGTGAGCGTAACTCCTGGCCCGACTTCACCTGGGTCGCCTCCGGGCGCACCGAGGGGACCGTCCCGACGCTGTCGTCCACGGTGTTCCCGATCAGCTATGCGGTCCAGCGGTCCGGGTGGGACGCCGACGCCCAATACATGCTGATCAACAACCAGAACTCCAGCTATTCGGCCTCCCATCGGCATCCCGACGACCTCAGCCTGGTGATGGCGGCGTACGGGCGTCCGCTGATCGTCGACCCCGGAGTGGGGGACTACAGCGATACCCCGACGAACAACTGGATGCGCCGCACCACCGAGGCGCACAACACCGTCGAGGTCGACGGACAACCGCAGCCCGCCGGCCTGCCACGTACGACGTCGCTGTGGCGCTCGAACGCGGGCCTCGACATCTACCGAGGCAAGACGGAGGCCTACCGGCCGATCGCGCACGATCGCGTCGTCTACTTCGTCAAGCCCGGCTTCTGGGTCGTCTCCGACGACCTCACGGGTGACGCCGGCGCGCACGACTATCGGCAGCTCTGGCACTTCCCTGGCGATCCGGTCACCGTCGACCCGAACACGAACGTCGCCACGGTCGGGTTCGACACGGTGCCCGGCGCCGCACCGGTTGCCGGCGTGCAGCTCGTCCCCGTGGCCCCGGCCGGCGCCGATCTCACGTCGAGCGTTCACAAGAACGGCGCCGTGCGCGTGGGCGAGCAGGTTCTCACCGACGTCGACTACCTGTCGTACGACTGGTCCGCGACCGGCGCCACCGGAGTGGACACGGTCGTGGTTCCCGGCAAGGCCGGCGCCGCGCCCTCGGTGAAGGCGTCGCGCATCGATCTGCCCCGGGTGGATCACTCGGTAGCGAGCGCCATGGAAATCGACCTGCCGAAAGCGACCGGCCGCTTCTACCTGGCGCGCGAGGCGATTCCCTCGTCGAGGCAGTTCGGGGCTGCCGCGACCAACGCCGAGACCGCCTACCTCGAGCGTGCCGACAAGGGCGGCGGGCTGACGCGGTACGCGCTGACCCGGGGATCGTCGCTGGCCGACAACGGTGCCACCGTCATCAAAGCCTCCGGAGTTGTGTCCGACGTCAGTGTGGAACTGCGGGGCGCTACCGCCGAGATCTCGCTCGGGGATCCCTTCATCGGCATCCTTTCGATCAACGCGCCGAAGGCACGCTCGGTGAAGATCAACGGCACCCCGACCGCGTTCATCCGCACCGGCAACCTCGTCACCGTCTGGGCGAGGGCGGCGTTCGCGCCGAAGCCCTTGCTCAACGAGGAGTTCACCGACCGGAGCCTGGACCGCACCGTCTATGACTTCAATGGCTCCCTTGACGGCTGGACGCCGGTGCAGGGCAGCTGGGCCCTGGGCGGCGCGCAGCCTGACACGCAGCTGGTGCAGACCTCGAGTACGGACACGCAGTCGTTGGCGGTGCAGCAGGACGTGCCGGATGACGTGGTCGTGACTGCCGACATCGTTCCGGGGACACGAAGTCAGACGACGGCAAAGACCGGTCTCGCGTTCCGCTACCACGATTCCCGCAACTACTACCGGGCCGACGTCGTCAGTACGCCGGGCGGCGCGAAGCTGCAGCTCGTGAAGGTGTACAACGCGACGTCTACGCTTCTCGCGGAGACGGAGCTGCCCATCAACGCGGACAGCGCGCACACGCTGACCGTCTCCGCGATCGGGAAGCATCTGATCGCCACGGTGGGCAACACGTCGATCTCCGCAGACGACACGCAGTTGCCGACCGGTGGTGCCGCCGCCTCCACACATGGCCGGGCCGCGGCCTTCGACAACATCACGATCAAGGAAGGGCTCGACCAAGCCAACTGGCGGGGTATCGCAGGAAAGGCGTCCGTCAACTCGGGTCAGTTGAAGCTCACGCCGACCGATGGCAGGGCGCATGTACTGGCCGACTCGACGCTGCCGTCACGCTTCTCCGAGACGTGTGACTATGCCGCGAAGGCCACGGTCACGATCAATGGATCCGTCGGTACCGCAGGCATCTCGCTGCGAGACACCTCGGACTCCTATGGGTACCGGATCCACCTCGGCAAGACGAGCAGTAGAACGCAGTACGCGAGCATCGTCCGCGAGGCTCACGCGTCGGGTCCGGTCACGGTGGGCACGGTAGCCCTCCGCAACCCGTTGACAGGCCCTGTTCGACTGGGTGCGGCGATTCACGGTGACCGAATTACCGTTACGTTGAACGGCATTCAGATCCTGGAGGCTCGTGACACCGTTGTCCGCAACGGCGGCGTCGGGCTCTACTCATCCACGGAGAGCACGTTCGAGAACGTCACGGTCGCACGCTCCTGCGAGCGAAAACCCGTCCGTCCAAGTGTTCCCGGCGCAGACCGGCGCCCAGGTCCACAGTGAAGAACCCTTCCAGTTGAGGCGGTGGTGACGATGTGATCACGTGAGGCCCCGGTGTTCCCCTTCCTGGGCGTCGCATCCGTTGATCGGCGTCAAGGGCGGCGGCGGATACGCTGGCGGCATGACCACGATCAAGGACGTTGCGAAGCGAGCCGGGGTGTCCACGGCCGTGGTTTCGGCAGTGATCTCCGGGGCTCGCGGCAACGTCCGGATGAGCGAGGCGACCCGGCTGCGTGTCGAGCAGGCGATCCAGGACACGGGCTATCGCGTCAACCACGCCGCGAAGTCGCTGAGACTGTCCCGATCGGGAGTGATCGCAGCGGTGGTACCGAAGATCGCGAACCCGGTCTTCGAGTTGGCGATTCGTGGCATGCATGCGGCCGCCGAGGAACACGGAGACGTGCTGTTGCTGGCCGATGCACTGTGGATCGAGCCGGGCAGCCACCTGATGAGCCGGATCGTCGGCACGGGCATGGTCGACGGGGTGTTGTTGCGGTCCGCTCAACGGGGGACCGAGACCGCTGAGGAACTCACCAAGCGGTCGATCCCGTACGTGATCCTGCAGAACCCACGACCTGACGACTCCGTGTCGGTGTGGATCGACGACGCGGCCGGGATCGGTCTGGCCGCGTCGCATCTGCTGGGTCTCGGGCACCGCCGCATCGCACTGGTCGGCGGCCCCGTCGTCCCGATCGCCAGTTGCGCCCGGGTCGACGGCTACCGCTCGGCGTTGCGGGCAGCGGGGGTGCGCTTCGACCGGTCGCTGATCAAGCAGGTCGGCTACGACCCGCCGGTTCTGGCGGCCGCGACGCGCGAGCTCCTGGGCTCGGCCCGGCCGCCGTCCGCGCTGATCATCGACAACATCGTCGCGGCACCGGGAGCGATCGCGGCGATCATCGATCTCGGCCTGCGGATTCCCGACGATCTGTCGATCGTCGTGTACCAGGATCTGCCCATCGCTGACGTCCTTCGGCCGGCACCGAGCACGGTCCGGATGCCTGTGCAGCAAGCCGGAATGCGCGCGTATACGACATTGCGCCGGATGATCGATGGCCGCCGCGTCCAGTCGGCACTGGTGACGCGGCCGGCGCCGAAACTGATCGATCGAGGATCGACAGCACCGTACGCCGGCTGAGCGTCCACCTGCCGTGAGATCGCCGTCGGCGCACTCGGTAGACCTTGATTAACCGATGAATCACCGGCATGATTCTGGCCGTAGCTCCGAATCGACCGTAAGCCCATCGCTGCTCGGGATGGGCTGGACAGGGAATTCCTCATGGTTCACGTCGTTCTTGTCTCCGGCTGGCAAACCGTCAACATCGGCTACGTCGCCCATACGCCAGGCGCGCTTCGAGCCTTTCAGCGTTACGCACCGGAAGCGAAGCTGACGCTGTGGGCCCGCAGTATCGACGATGGCGTACGGAAGATGCTCGCACCGCTACTTTCCGACGTCGAGATCGTCGAGGACCGGGTCGTGTCCGGCGAGCCGCTCAGCCCGGAGCTGGAGCGGTTGTTTGCCGAAGGCGACCTTTTGGTCCACGGGTCGGGGCCATCGCTCGTTGCCCAGCTGGAGGTCGCCGAATGGCATCGGCGGACCGGAAAGCCGCATGGCGTTTTCGGGGTGACAGTAGATCCGCTCCGGCCGTACGGCTCGACGCTGGACCGGGCGGCGAGCATGGTCGGCGTGATCGACCGTGACCTGCTCGGCGCGCTCGAGCGCGAGGTGCTCGACACGGCCTCGTTCGTCGACTGCCGGGACTCGTCGACCGAGCGGTTCCTGGCCGGCCAGAACCTCGGGCGCCCACGATCGCGTTCGGTCCGGACGCCACCGTGATGTTCGACGTGGTCGACGACGGCGACGGCCAGGCGGTCCTCGCGGAGTACGGGTTGAGCCCGGACGCTTTCTCTGCGTCGTACCGCGGCTGCGTTTCACGCCGTACCATCAGATCCGGAACTACCCACCCGGGGCCGAGGATGTTCGCCGGACGGCCTACAACGCGGGCTATCGAAATCCGACCTGGACGTTCTGCGGCAGACCGTGATCGGCTGGGTGCGAGCCACACCGGCCAGCCGCGGGCATGGATCGTGCCGGAGATGAGCTACGCGATGGAAGTCGCCGAGGCCGAGTTCGCGGGGAGCTTCCCTGCCGACGTGGCCGGCCTGGTTCACATCCTGCCGCTGTTCTGGGACGTGACCGAGGCGGCCGCGGTGTACCGGCGGGCCGGCGCGGTCGTGAGCATGGAGTGCCACTCACCTCTGATCGCGTTGGCGGAAGGTATTCCGTCGGTCAACCCGCGTCAGCCGACCGACACGATCAAGGGCCAGATGTACAACGATCTCGGACTGCCGTTCGTCGAGCTGGGACCTGGGGCCGAAGCCGCGGCCGGGCAACTCCTGCAGAAGATCGTCGACTACCGGCCGGCCGCGGCCGAAGTCACGCGGCAGGCGCGGGACGCGGCGCAGGAGCGCGTGCGGGGGATGGTCGAGGCCGCCATCGCGGCGGTCGGCAGCAGGATCCACTGATGTCGTCGGGGATCAAGGCGCGGCCGGGGGCCGGCGTAGATCCCGGTGCGCCTGCCGCCCGCGAGACTCGCGCCCGCGAGAATCGCGTCCGCGGGCAGCCCGCGGCCCGATGGCACCGGGACCGGGTGTTGCTCGTGCTCGCAGTACCGGGCGTGATCGTCCTGGTGCTGTTCCACTACCTGCCGCTGCTGGGCAACGTGATCGCCTTCCAGGACTACCAGCCGTTCCTCGGCATCAGCGGATCGGATTTTGTTGGCCTGAGCAACTTC
>CAVYBR010000016.1:0-12093 GCA_963766765.1 uncultured Actinomycetota bacterium | reverse complement strand
CGGCCGAGGACAAGGTGAAGGTCGACCTGGCCTACACCACCCGCCACTACCGGGTGCCGCGCGACCCGTTCGGCGAGCGACATCGCCATCATCGCGGCGGCGACCCCCGACGCACCCGCGCGGCGCCTTCTACTACCGGGTTCCCGGCGACGACAACCGGGTCGAGCTGTCGCTCACCGGCGTGCTCGGCGACCACCCGCCGACCGACCCGGAGGGCTTCCTCGAATTCGTCCGGTCGCTGCCGGTGCCGGAGATCTACCAGTCGCGTGCGCGACGCCGAGCCGATCGACGACCCGGTGACGTTCCGCTTCCCGGCCAGCGTCCGCCGCCGCTACGAGCGGCTGACCAGGTTCCCGGACGCCCTGCTGGTGATCGGCGACGCGGTGTGCAGCTTCAACCCGGTGTACGCGCAGGGCATGGCCGTCGCCGCCATCGAGTCCCGCATGCTGGCCGAGCAACTGCGCGGACACCGGTGCCGCCGGCCGCGCGAGTTCTTCGCGCGCGATCGCCCGCGAGATCGACTCGCCGTGGGAGTTCGCGGCGACCGCGGACCTCGGCTACGCGGGCGTGGAGGGCAACCGCACCGCCAAGGTCCGCATGATCAACGCCTACGTCGCACGGCTGCAGCAGGCGGCGGTCCACGACGCCGAGTCTCACCAACGCGTTCATGCGAGTCGCCGGTCTCATCGACGAGCCGACGGCGCTGCTCCGTCCCGGCCGGATGCTCCGCACGTTGCTGGCGATCCGGCCGCCGATCGCGGCCAGGCACCGGCCCGCAGTACCGCTGCCAAGCGGCTCGCGACTAGTGGAAGGAGTGCCGATGCGTCCGTTTCGTATCGAGGTCCCGCAGTCCGACCTGGACGATCTGCACCGCAGGCTGGACAGGCACCCGCTGGCCGGACGAGATGCCGGGCGTCGGCTGGGACCGCGGGGTGCCGCTGGAGTACCTGAAGGAGCTGGCCGAGTACTGGCGCACCGGCTACGACTGGCGGGCGGCCGAGGCGCGGCTGAACGAGTACCCGCAGTTCGTCACCGAGATCGACGGCGCGAACGTGCACTTCCTGCACGTCCGGTCGCCCGAACCGGACGCGATGCCGCTGATCCTGACGCACGGCTGGCCAGGCACGGTCGCCGAGTTCCTCGACGTCATCGGGCCGCTGACCGATCCCGCCGCGCACGGCGGCGATGCCCGGCGACGCGTTCCACCTGGTCATCCCGTCGATCCCCGGCTACGGGTTCTCCGGCCCGACCGGCGAGGTGGGCTGGGACACCGGCCGGGTCGCCAAGGCCTGGACGGAGCTGATGCGCCGCCTCGGCTACGACCGGTACGCCGCCCAGGGCGGCGACTGGGGCATGCCGATCTCGCTGCGACTCGGCCTGGCCGACCCCGAGCACGTCGCGGGCGTGCACCTCAACATGTGCGTGACCTTCCCGCCGCCCGACCCGGCGGCGATGGCAGGCCTCGACGAGGCCGACCTGGCCCGGCTGGAGTTCACCGGCTACTTCCTGCAGGACGGCACCGGACTGGCAGCGGATCCAGTCGACCCGGCCGCAGACGCTGGCCTACGCGCTGACCGACTCGCCGGTCGGCCAACTGGCCTGGATCGTGGAGAAGTACAAGGAGTGGACCGACTCGGCGAAGGTGCCCGAGGACGCGGTCAGCCGCGACCACATGCTGACCGCGGTCTCGATCTACTGGCTGACCGCGACCGCCGGATCGAGCGCCCAGCTGTACTACGAGTCCAGTCACCTGGACGCCGACTTCGTGCGGACCTGGGCAGGGCCGTGGCCGCTGGCGATGCCAGTGGGAGTCGCCTCCTTCCCCCAGGACGCGGTACGACCGGTACGCCGCTTCGCCGAGCAGATCCTGCCGACTCTCGCGCACTGGACGGAGTTCGACCGCGGCGGCCACTTCGCCGGCCCTGGAACAGCCCGGCCTACTGGTCGACGACATCCGGACCTTCGCCCGCTCGCTGACGCGCCGCCCCGGTCCGCCCCACTGACCCATGAAAGAAGGTGCCATGGAGGACAGCTCTCCGGTCGTCATCGACCTGACCGGTGCGGATATTCACGCCGAGGCCGAGCGGATTCGGGAGCACGGGCCGGTCGGCCGGGTCGAGCTCCCTCAGGGCGTCCAGGCGTGGTCGATCACCGGCTACGAAGCCGGGCGGCAGGCACTGGCCGATCCCCGGTTCTCCAAGGACGGGCGCCGGCACTGGACCGCCTTCGTCAACGGCGAGATCGATCCGCGGTTCCCGCTGATCAGCTGGGCGGTGATGGAGAACATGGCGACGGCGTACGGGAGCGCTCATACCCGCCTGCGCCGGCTGGTGGCCAAGGCGTTCACCCCGCGACGGGTCGAGGCGATGCGGGCGACTGTCGAGACATCTGTCGCCCGTCTCCTGAACGACCTGGCCGACAGCCCGCCCGGTGCGATCGTGGATCTGAAGTCCAGGTACGCGCATCCACTCGCGGCCGAGGTGATGTTCGAGTTGATCGGCGTACCGGCCGCTGCCCGGCAGACCATTCTGCGGGGCGGTGAGGTGCAGATCGACACGACCATGACCGAGGAGGAGATCGCGGCGAGTGAGGCCGAGGTCCTGCGGGAGATGGCCGAACTGGTGGAGGCCAAGCGCCGTACGCCGGTGGACGATCTGGCCTCCGACCTGATCGGCGCGCAGGAAGGCGAAGACGGTCCGGGGCTGGACGACGTGGAGTTGATCGGCACGTTGTTGCTGCTGCTCGGCACCGGTACTGAGCCAGTGACGAACCTGGTGACCAACGCGGTCCTCGCGCTGCTCGCCAATCCGGACCAGCGGCAGCTGATCGACGCGGGCCAGGCGTCGTGGCAGGACGCTATCGAGGAGACGCTCCGGATGGACGCGCCGGTAGCGCAGATGCCGTTTCGTTTCGGCGTCGAAGACGTCCAGCTCGGCGACGTGACGATACCGGCCGGAGATCCGGTCCTGGTGAACTTCGCCGCGATGGGCCGCGATCCCTCCGTTCACGGACCGAACGCCGGCTCCTTCGATCTCTCCCGGCCGGACAAGAAGAATCTGGCCTTCGGGCACGGCATGTACGTCTGCCTCGGGATGCGGCTCGCCCTGCTGGAAACGCAGACGGCGGTGCCCGCGCTGTTCGGGCGCTTCCCCGACCTTGCCCTCGCTGTCGCGGTGGAGGAGCTCAAGCCACAGCAGACCTTCATCATGAACGGTCGCAGCGAGTTGCCCGTCCTCCTCTCCGCTACCCGGCAGTGACGCGGTAGCGGTCCATCCCGTTTCGACGAAAGCGAGACAAGCATGCCCACGAATACGCCCGCGGCCGCCGCGCCGGCACTTTCCGATGCGGAGCAGGCAGCGATCGCCGCCGTACCCGCCCGGATGGTCGCCGCCTGGGCCGCCCACGACGCCGACGCCTTCGCCGAGCTGTTCACGCAGGACGGGACCCTGATCCTTCCCGGCGTGTACCAGAAGGGCCGCGACGACATCCGCGAGTTCATGGCGGTCGCCTATGCCGGGCCTTATCAGGGGACGACCGTCACCGGATCGCCGATCGATCTCAAGCCGCTGGCCGACGGCGCTGTCGCGTTGCTGACGACAGGGGGCGTGCTGGCCGCCGGCGCGACCGAGTTGTCCGCCGAGAACGCCATCAGGGCATCCTGGATCCTCGTCCTGCGCGAAGGCCGGTGGCAGCTGGCGGTCTATCAGAACTGCCCCCGCGACTGAGCCGACTCACGGCAGCGAGTTTCCGCTACAGCACAACGGGCGCCTGATCAGGCGCCCGTTGTGCTGTAGCGGAAACTTGATTGGGTCGATCAGTCCGGTACGGCGGTGGGCTCGACGTCGGAGCTGTCCGGGGACGCCGGCCTGGTGCGCTGGCCCCACCGCGCCACGGGTGGCATCAGGAGGCCCGTCAGGACGAAGAACGCGCCTAGTCCGAGGAGGCCCGGCCGGCCGAAGCTCAGGACCGGTCCGAGGAGTAGCGCCGGAGCCGCGGCGGCGCCGACACCGGCGATGGTTCCGAGGAAGCCGTCGTACTGTCCTTGGGCGTGAGCCGGGGGCAATCCCAGGTGGAGGGCGAAAATAGCGGCCATGTGCCACATTTCGCCGATGGTGTGCAGGCAGACGGCAACGACCAGCACGATCAGCGCGATCCAGGCAGGCACTCCGGTGGCCAGGCTCATCACGACGCAGCTGAACAGGAAGGCCACGCAGGCTCGCAGCCACGCGTGTCCGCCCTGGATGAGCGTCTTGACGCCGCTGCCGACGCGGACCTGGAAGAGGACCACCAGGACGGTGTTGAACACAAGAGCCAGCGGGATGCACCAGCGTGGGGCGCTGGTGTACTGGATGACCCACAGCGGAAGCAGTAGGGTGATCACGCTGAACTGCAGGCTCGAGGCGGCCATCAGGAGCGCGAACGCCGCGAACGGCTTGTCCCGCAGCACACCCCAGCGCGGCTCGGCGGCCGGCACAGGCAGTGGTTCGTAGTGTGGCAGGCGACGCAGAACCGCCCAGGCGCCGAGGAAAGTCAGCGCGTCGACGATGATCAGCGTCTGGTACGCCGTCGCGGTGTCGAGCTGGATCGCGATCCCGCAGCTGGCGACGCCGAGCGACAGGCCCACGTTGGTGAGTGCGTGCAGCGAAGAGCGGTAGCCGGCAGCTTCTTCACCGGTGCCCAGCCGTCGCAGCAGCGCTCCTTCGGCCGCCGAGACCGCTCTCGCGGTCAGCGTGCTCACGATGACCGCGGCCAGGAAGGTGAAGAAGTCGTTGATGAAGAGGAAGGCGATCGTCGCGGCGCACTGCAGCAGCAGCATGCCTTTGGCTACCTTGAGCGGGCCGCGTCTGTCGGCCAGTTGACCGATCGGGAGGCTCGTCGTCAGGGTGATCGCCGCCGCGATGGTAAGACCGAGTCCTACCTGTGCGGGCGACAGATCCACGACCCGGGTGAAATACAACGGCAGGCTTACCAGGAGCAGCCCGTTCCCGAAGGTGTTGATCAGCGTCGCCAGTGAATACGGGCGCCTCGGGCCGGGCTCCGGGACCAGGGACTTGATCTCGTGAAGGGGATTCAATCGCGGCACGGCGCCTCCAATCTATGCGTCGATTTCTGTAGCACCGTGCCAGTTCCGGGGCCCAGGCACATCTCTGGGATTGCGGCCCGCAAAGAGTTCACGCGGTGCCCGCGAAGACGCTGGTAATGTGCCTGGACACGGGCCCGCGCGCGCGGGTCGAACACTGATCGAGGAAGGTCGATGATGAAGCTTCTTCTGACAGACTCGGGTGTCAAGAACGCGAGTATCGAGGACGCGTTGGTCGATCTCCTGGGCAAGCCGATCGCCGAGTCCAGCGCGTTGTGCATCCCCACCGCGATGCACGCGCAGCGCGGCGGTTCGGAGCATTCGTGGAAGCTGATCAGCGGCCGGCAACCTCTGTGCCCGTTGACCGATCTCGGCTGGAAGTCCGTGGGAATGCTGGAGCTCACCGCATTGCCCAGCGTCGACGAAGAGATCTGGAAGCCGTTGGTCGAGGAGGCCGACGCCCTGTTGGTGCTCGGCGGCGACCCGATGTACTTGTGCCATTGGATGCGCAAGTCCGGACTTGCGGACCTCTTGCCGTCGCTGCACGCCGTCTACGTGGGGCTCAGCGCCGGCAGCATGGTGATGACGCCGCGCATCGGCGCCGATTTCGTCCGCTGGAACGAGCCGGACGGTAGCGACGAGACGCTGGGACTCGTCGACTTCGCGATGTTCCCGCACCTGGACTTCCCGGGGATGGAGACCAACACCATGGCCCACGCGGAGAAATGGGCCGCGGCCATGCCGGTGCCGGCGTACGCGACGGATGCGGAGACCGCCATCAAGGTGAGCGACGGAAACGTCGAGGTCATCTCCGAGGGCCACTGGAAGCAGTTCACTCCGTAGCCGATGCAGCGGGGCTCGGTCAGCCGGCTCACGTTCGGACCGACAGCGGTCGCATATCCGTCCAGATCTCTTCTATGTGGGCGAGGCAGGACTGTTGACTGCCTGACTTGCCCACCTTGCGCCAGCCTGCGGGAGGTTCCGTGGCGGACGGCCAGATGGAGTACTGCTCCTCGGCGTTCACCACTACCTCGAAGATCTCGGACCCGTGCGCGGCAAGGGCTATCACGGCGGCTATTCCGTTGACGGTCGGAACCTCGAAGATCTCCGACCCTTTGAGCCTGACGTCATAGTGATGCCCGAGCCCCGCGACCACCCGGGCGATGTGCAGTGAGGTCAGCCCCTCCTGGAACAGGTCGCTGTCCGGACCGGCCGGCTCTCGACCGACGGCCTGCCGGACGATGTCCATGACGACCTGCGCGACTGGCTCGCGACCGCGTGGTCGTTCGACCTTGCCGCGATCGTTCCGCGGTATCCGGTCAACGCTGATCACTCGTTGCGGAACCAGATATCCCGGCAGCATTTCGGATATGCGCTTCAGGATGTCGTCCTGCGGCGAGTTGCGACCCGAGTGGACGACAAATGCCAGCAGGTAGGCGGATTCCCCGTCGCCCTCCTTCACGACCGCGGCGTCCTGAACATCGCTCAACCGGCGGAACGCGGCCTCGATCGTGCCCGGGTTGATTCGGTGGCCGCGAATCTTCACTTCGTCGTCGACGCGTCCGTGATACACCAGCTGATCCTGGTCCGAACGCGACACCAGGTCTCCGGACCGATAGATTCGCGCGCCCGGATCGCCATACCGGTCCGGAAGGAATCTGAGCGCGGTCTCCCGCGGATTTCCGACATATCCTCGGCCGACGCCCTTTCCGCCGATATACAGTTCGCCGATCGCGACGGGTTCCGCGGGACCGTGCCCGGCGCCGATCTGAACAGTCGCGCCCGGTATAGGCCGGCCGATGGGCACCGGATCGTCTGTCGTGGCGGGTACTTCGTAGCGGGTGCACCACAACGTACATTCGCTCGGCCCGTATTCGTTGACCAATCGCGCTCGCGGTACGGATCGCCGATGCCGTGACACCAGTTCGCTCGTCAGCACGTCACCGCCGAGGGCCACCTGGTGCACCGACTGCATCGCCTCCGAAGGCACGGTGTCGACGAGGAGGCTGTAGAACGACGGAACGCAACTCAGATGGTCGACCGGCCGGTCGACCATCAGCTGACCCAGCGCAAACGGGTCCAGGAGTTCGTCCGCCGATGGAATGACCAGCTCTCCGCCATGCATCAAGGTCCAGTAGATGGAGTACACGGACCCGTCGAACGAAGGTGACATCGTCAGCAGGATCCGGAACCTGGCGGGCGGCTTCTGGTACCGGTCCCGTGCGATGGTGGCGTGCCACAGGTTGCGATGCTCGATGCCGACGGCTTTCGGTGAGCCGGTCGAGCCCGACGTCAGGATCAGGTAGGCGAGGTTCGCCGGCTCGAGCTGCCGGGCTTGCCGGATGTCCGGCCGCCCAGCGTCGGCGACGTGGACGGTGAGGTCGATTCCGCCCGTACCGCTGACGGTCGCGACTGCGCCCAGCCGGCCGCCCAGTTCGGACACCACGTCCGGCGGTGTACTGGGATCGATCGGCAGATACGCGCCGCCCGCCTCGAGTGTTGCCAGCATCGCGATGATGGTCGAGGGTGATCTTTCCGCCCGGATCGCCACCACCTGCTCCGGCCCGACTCCGTGGCCGGTGAGCTCCCTGGCGGTCTTCCGGATGGCGTCGGTCATCTCGCCATAGCTCCACGCGCCGGCCGTCGACCACAAGGCCGGCGCGTGCGGGTCCGCATCGCCGATCCGCAGGATCTGTCGATGAGCGAACCCTTGGGCACTAGAGGCCGATGGGGTCACTCACGTCCTCCTGCTCGAGCCGTTCGGGACCGTTGTCGATGATGTCCAGGAAGTGCTGCCGGATCTCGTCGATCAGGGGCTCCTCGTGCATGTCGGTGCGCAGGCTCAGCGCCATGTCGAGGCCTTCCGGCACCGGCAGTACCTGGAGCGTGACAGCGAACGGGATCCGGAGTTCACCGCCGCCCTGGTGGGTGCTCGTCCCCGCTCGGCCGCCGAGAGTGAGGGCAGGGATCGAGTTGTAGAGCATGGATGCCATCTTGTGGAGCGGAATGCCGCCGCCCTCGCGTCCGGAGTGAAGCTTGCCCAGCTCTCTCGGGTCGATCAGAAGATCACGTTCCGCCAGCGCGTTGTGGTACGTGTCCCGCATCCGAGCGATGAGGTTCCCCGACCGTGACGGGCCGTTCGGGCGGAGTACGACGTCGGCCACCCGGTTGGTGATGGTCGCGTCGATCGTCTCGCCCGCCAGGTTGGCGAGCGAAACCTCCAGCCCGAAGTCTTGCGGCGCGCCCGCGCGGATGATCGCCGCGACGTACGCCGCCGCGACGCAAACCGAGGTCGCCATCCCGTTGACCCGGGCGTAGGCCTCCCAGCTCTCCAGCTGAGCGTTCGAAAGGAATACCGGCCGCTCCGTGGCGGGTCCCGGCGGCGACCACACGGTCGTGCCGGTGAGCCGGATCTCCGGTGCGCCGGGGCGCCGTGGAAGTCGGCAGGCCGGAAGGTCACCGAGCTCGCCCTGCCAGTACTTCCGCTGTGCTTCGGTGTCGGCCGAAGCGAGTTGGTGCCTGAAGTCGGCCGCCATCTCTGCCAGTGAGGCGGTCCGGCCGGGCCACTGCGGCGCCGTCCCGGCCACTCGTGCGGCGTAGGCCACCGGTAGCTCTGCCGTCAGGATGTCCCACGAGCGACCGTCGAACGCTGTGTGGTCCGCAGCCAGTCCGAACAAGGTGCGCCCAGACTGTCCGCTGCGCACGAGCGCGCACCGCCAGACCTCGCCCTCGGCGAGCTGGAACGGCATGCGCAGAGTTCGCCAGAACACATCACCCGCGGCGAAGTCGTCCGCTTCTTGCCCGAGCAGGTGAAACCGCACGTCGTCGGGCTCAGCCGGCACCTCGGCCAGGCCGAGGTCCGCCCCGTCGAGGTACTTGGCATGCAGGGCCTGATGACGGCGGTGGATGTCGTTGGCCGCTCGTTCGAGAGCCACCTCGTCAAGGGTCCCGTCGAACCACCACGCGACCCTGACGGCGGTACCCGCCTGGACGTTCTGCGCCTGCACGGGAGTGATCGCCACGAGTTCGGCAGTCGAGCGCCTGGCGGCCGTGCTGCCGTGGTTGCCGTTCACGTTCCCGCGAGCCGTGTCCACCCAGGCTGCCAGCAGTTCGATCGTCGGCGTCCGGAAGAGCTGAGAGAACCGAATCTGCGTGCCCGTCGCCTGCTCCAGGCGTGCACAGGCGACCGTCACCGACAGCGAGTCGAGCCCGAGGTCGAACAACGAAGCCGTGCGGGGCACGGCGGGAACACCGAGCACGTCGGCGACCACGACCGCGATGGTGTTCTCGGTATCGCCTTGTGGCCGCTCGTGCGGAGCCAGTGCCTGGTCGTGATCGGCCGTCCGGCCTTCGCTGTTGGTCTCTGCGCTGATGATCTCGGACTCCAGCTGTTCATGCTGCATCAGTTCCGCTCCTCTGGCGACGGGAAGCCGTGGTACCTGTCACCGTCAGGGTGGCCAGGTCGCTGACGGGTCGCACCTCTGCGGTTGCTTGCCTGGCGGTCAGATCAGGCCGGGGATGGCGAAGTCACGGGGGCGAGGCGTGCGGCGGGGAGGCCCCACGCAGTACGAGTTGTAGGCGCTCAGGATCTGCTGGGCCCGCACGGTCGCCAGCTCGAACCTGGCGGCCGGCTCAGCACCGGCGATCAGGACGTCGTGCATCGCGCCGGTGAGCTCGGCCATGATGTCCGCGTCGCCACCCAGCAGGGGGCCGAGCACCGCAGGTGAGCCGAGGGTCGAGTCGAGCAGAGTGGTGGCTACCCGATGATCAGGATGGTTGCGGTACCAGCCGTCCGCGTCGAGAACCTCGATCGCCGCTTTGGTGACCGGCACGCGGAAGTGACGCCTGGCCAGCTCCGCGGCGATGCGAGGGCTGCTCAGATATTGCAGGAACGCCAGTGCGCCGTCCTGCTTGGCCGGGCTGAGACCTGCGGCCAGCCAGCAGGTGTTTCCGCCCATCATGCAACCGGCGAACGGGACCTCGTCGTTGTACGGCATCGGGCCGACCTTGACGGTGAACCCGTTGCTTTCACCGAGTTCTGGCAGGTGCGAGGCGTCGACCGAGGAGCTGAGGAGGAACGCCACGTCCTGGTTCGCAAAGGCGGTGAAGCAACCTTCGAAGACGTCGACCTTTCCCGTGTACAGGAAATGACCGTCCTGGTGGAGGCTCCGCCACCAGTTGACGAAGGCCATCATCTCGCCCGAGGCCAGATCCACTGTCTCGGCCCGGCCGGAGTGGCCGTTGTCGTGGTCCGCGAGCAGCCCGCCCTGGTGTGCGACCGCCTCCTGGAAGAACCAGGGAAAGTTCGGCCAGGTGACGCCGTGCCGCGGACCGTCCGGCAGCTCGGCGATCGCCTGGCAGGCTGTCGTGACCTCGCGCCAGGTGCGCGGCGGCTCGGCCACGCCCGCCCGGTCGAGGATGCTCATGTTGGCGAAGAGCACCGGCGCGGAGGCGCTGCGTGGCATCGCCATCAGTTCGCCGGCATGACGAAAGTAGTCGCGGATCACAGGCACCATGTCGTCGACCACAACGGGCACACCGAGGATCTCCGTTCGCCCTGCCACGGCCCGGTCGATCGGCACGTACAGGGGCTTCCCGTCCGGTCCCAGGGTGTCCATGGCGGCCCGGGTGGAGTCGAAGTGGTACTCCGCGATGTCGGGCGCTTCGCCGCGTTCCGCGGCCCGGGCCACCTCTTCGGGCAGGGTACGAAAATCGTGGGTACTGATCTCGATCTGGTACTCGGGGTGTGCGGCATTGAACTCCGCGGCCGCTGACTCGGCCACGTCCGCATCCGTCGCGGTGCTCAGTAGGCGCGGATCCGTCAGCCACGCGCTGATGGTGATCTTGGCCGTGTCTGCCATCTGAATCTCCGTCGTTCGCGAAGCTTCCCGGTCGTTTCGCAGCTCGAGGACGAGACTGGCGTGCCGGCCGGGCCGATGCACCTCGACAGTTGCTCGCCGTCGCCGGCCGGCCGGTCCGTCGCAATTGCGGAGATGCCGCGGGCCGGCCCGAATGCCACGCTGGCAAAGGCACGAGTAGACAGGAGATCCGCATGGCACTGGTCTTTGACTATCGCGCAGAGCGTGGTGGCGCGACCCCGTTCGACCCGCCGCTTCGGTACGAGCAGTTACGCGATCAGCCGGTCAGCCAAATCACCCTGTGGGACGGCAGCAAAGCCTGGTTCCTGACCCGTCAGCGCGACGTCCGCGACGCGCTCGCCGACGAGCGGATCAGCGCCGACAACAGCCGGCCTGGCTTTCCGCTCGTGAGTCCCGGTTCGGAGGAGCTCACCGCGCACAATCCGACGATCGTCCGGATGGACCCGCCCGAGCACTCCCGACAGCGGGCCATGGTGAACGGTGACTACACCCGCAAGTCCGTGGGCCGGCTCCGGGAGCAGATCCAGGAGATCGCCGACCGTCTCGCGGACAGGATGCTGACGAAGGATCCGCCGGCCGACCTGGTGGTGGAGTTCGCCCAGCCGCTCGCGGCGGAGGTGACCTGCATGACGCTGGGAATTCCGTTCCCGGGGCAGGACTTCTTCCGCAGGGTTTCGTCCACGATTCCCAACCACTACTCCGGTCAGGACAAGCTCGACGCAGCGAACGACGAGCTGACCCAGTTCCTCACCGACCTGATCGAGCGCAAAGCGAGTCGGCCGGGTGACGATCTGCTCAGCCGGCTCGTTGTCGAACGAAGCGGCGAGCTTGCTCGCGACGACGTCATCGCCATGGCACGTCTGCTGCTGGTCGGCAACTACGACCCGACCGCGACCGCGATCGCGATGGGCATCGCCGCCCTCTTCTTCCATCCTGAGCAGCTGGCGGCCTTGCGGGCCGATCCCTCGCTGATCGCGGACGGGGCCGACGAGTTGCTCCGGTACATGACCATCCACCACACGGGGCTGCCGCGGGTTGCCGTCGAGGACACCGAGATCGGCGGACAGCCGATCAAGGCAGGCGAGGCTGTGCTCTGCTACCTCCCCGCTGCGAACTTCGATCCCGAGTGGTTCG
>CAVYBR010000015.1:0-336787 GCA_963766765.1 uncultured Actinomycetota bacterium | reverse complement strand
TGGCAATCGCCAGTGAGCGCCCGTTCCGTGATGACACGAGGGCAGTCGATCACACGATCCGGTCCCCCGCGTGGCGGTTTCTGCAGAAACCGCCAGGGGAGTGCTCTCTTGTGGGGCGAGCCGCGTGGCGGTTTCTGCAGAAACCGCCAGGGAGGGAACTGGGGTAGGTCCGAAGTACCGGCACAATCGTGGTTGTGGTGACCGAGGACGACGTACGTACTGCCGCGCTGTCGCTGCCGGAGACGAACGAGAAGTCGTCGTACGGGATGCCGGGGTTTCGGGTGCGCACGAAGGGCTTCGCCCGGATCCACGAAATGCCGGGGGTGCTCATGTTGTGGTGTGCCGACGTGGGCGAGAAGGAAGGACTGATTGCCTCGGATCCGGAGACCTTTTTCACCACACCGCATTACGACGGCTACAGCAGCGTGCTCGTGCGGATGGAGCGGCTCGACGAGCCCGAACTCCTGGATCTGCTGACCGCGGCATGGCGATCGAGAGCGCCGAAGCGACTGCGTGACGAATTCGACGCCACTGCACCCTGAGCGCGCCGATCACGCCCGGTGTGCGGCAGGTAGCGTCAGAACATGGACTTCGGACTCACAGAGGAAGAGCGGGCGATCCGCGACACCGTGCGGGAATTCGTCAAGCGCGAGGTGATGCCGCTGGAGGCGGAGTGCCTGCGCAACGAGCGGGCCGGTCGGGTAGGCGTGGACCGGGCGACGCTCAAGGGTCTTCAGGAGAAGGCGCGCAAGGCCGGGTTCTGGGGGATCAACACCCCGGAGGAGTACGGCGGCATGGGCCTGGGACCGGTGATGACCGCGCTGATCAGCCTGGAGTTGGCGCGGACGTTCGTACCGTTCTATCTCGGTGGGTACGCCGACAACATCTTGTATCACTGCACGCCCGAACAGGCCGAGCACTACCTCCTCCCGGTCATCGCCGGGGACCGGATCTCCTGCTTCGCGATCACCGAGCCCGGCGCGGGTTCGGATGCCAAGGCGATCACCACGTCGGCCCGCAAGGAGGGCGACGCCTGGATCATCCGGGGCGAGAAGACGTTCATCACCCGCGGCAACGATGCCGACTTCACGATGGTCTTCGCGGTCACGGACAAGGAGAAGGGCGCCGACGGTGGGGTGACCGCGTTCCTGGTCGACCGCGACATGGGCTGGAAGTCCGAACCGATCGACACGATGGGCGAGTGGGGTCCCGCGGCGCTGGTCTTCGACGACGTTGCCGTACCCGAGCAAAACATCCTCGGCGAGATCGGCCAGGGCTTCAAGCTGGCAATGGAATGGATCAACGCCGGCCGCTTCATCCTCCCGGCCCGCGCGGTGGGCGCGTGTGAGCGGTTGCTGCAGTTCGCGGTCGACTACGCCAACACCCGGTCGACCTTCGGCCAGCCCTTGGCCCAACGTCAGGCAATCCAATGGATGATCGCCGACTCGGCGGTGGAAATCGAAGCGATGAAGTGGCTGACCCTGCACGCCGCTTGGCAGATGCAGCAGGGCCAGGACAACCGGCACACGTCCTCCATGGCCAAGCTGTATTCCGGAGTCAAGGCCAACGAGATCGTGGATCGGGTCCTACAGATCCACGGCGGGATGGGCTACACCCGGGAGTTGCCGATCGAGCGTTGGTACCGCGAACTGCGACTGCTGCGGATCTATGAAGGCACCGACGAGATCCAGCGCCAGTCCATCGCGCGCAACCTGCTCAAGGGCAATGTGAAGCTCGGGTCCACACCCAACTAGTCGGTGAGGGTGAAGGCCCGGTCGAGGCTCAGAGTGGTGACGTTCTCGGCGTACTCCTGGAGCGAGTTGCCATCTCCGGCTGTGCTGCCCAGCCACGCCCAGAACGCTTCATAGGTGGGCGTGATGGCCTGCACTGAGATCCAGTAGCGCGTCCCGGCCTCGGCGGCGAACTCGGTCGGTAGCACCGCGGAGTACTCGTAGGTGTCCCAAGTGGAGGTCACCGAGCCGCAGCCGAGGTCGGTTCTGGTGTCAACCAGCGTCTGATTGACCGCGGCGATGTCGAGACTCGTGTTGAACAGCGGGCTGTCGAGGGCTGGGCCGCCGGTCACGTCGGGGTAGACGGCGATCACGAAGCCCGACGCAGTCGGCGGCGAAGCCGGAGCCCCCTGGGCTTCGATGCAGTAGATGCCCTGCCAGGAGACGCCGACCACTGTTGCGCGCTCGGCCAAGGTGAAGTCGTCAGCGACGATCGTCGGTGGGAACTCCGACTGCTCAGCGACTTGCGACGTCTGCGCCTCGGCCCGGTTGGGCTCCGGTACCTGCTCGAAGATGTACGGAGAAGTCGCGGCCGTATTGCTGCCGGCGGGGGGCGTGCCGGCCACCGTTGAGTCTGTCGCCGCAACCTCCGTGGTCGGCGGGTCCCCGCCGCACGAACTCGCGGCAAGCGCCAAGCAAAGGGCGGCTACCGACCTGACTAGGAGTCTGGTCGGTCGCCGCATCCGCCGGAGCCTAGGCCGGAACCTCGGCGAATAGTCGCCTTCGCGCCGTCCCGAGATCGTGACCGCCCGGGGGTCGGGCCGAGCGCATCCGGCGTACGTACGATCGCGCTGAGCCGGCTCAGTTGTGCGCTGTGGCGGTGTCGCTCTGGGGCTCGATGAACTCGAGGTCGAGTTCGATCTTGACGACGTCGCCGAGGACAGCGCCGACCGGGCCGAACTCGAGGCCGAAGTCCTTGCGCCGGATCTCGCCGGTCGCCTCGAACCCGGCGTGCCGGGTGCCGTCGAAGACCGACTGGACGCCGCCGAACTCGACGGCCAACGACAGCGGACGGGTTACCTCGCCGATGGTCAACTCGCCGTCGAGGGTCCAGTCCGTACCGGCGCCCTGGAAGCGCGTTGACCGGAATGACATCGTGCTGCGGTTTTCGACGTCGAAGAGTTCGGCCGAGCGCAGGTGGTTGTCGCGCATCTCGTTGGACGTGTCGATCGATGCCAGCGCAACGGTGGCCGAGACGTGGCTCTCCTCCGGCGTCGGACCGACGACGAGCTCGGCGGATACATCGCCGAAGCGGCCCCGGACCTTCGAAACGCCGAGGTGACGAATCGTGAAGCCGATCGTCGTGTGGGCTGTGTCGAGGGCCCAGATGCCTTGGGCGAGTGGTGAAGTCTCCAGCGTGGCCGGGGTTGCCGGCGCGTACGGTGCGATGTCAGTAGTCATGTCATTGATCCTGTGCGCCGAATCGGATTCCAGGGAGACCGCGGTGTAGCTGGCCCGGCCGAGACCCGCCCTGCCAAGGCTGGCCCTGATGGGGTCACCATCCCGAAGCTGCCGGAGCGCACACTGGAGGTGTGATCGATGGCGACCTTGGTTCATTCCTGCGGAGTCGGCGTGAGGCGCTCAGCCCGGCCGACGTCGGAATTCCGGTGGGCTCGCGCCGGCGGACGCCTGGTTTGCGCCGCGCCGAGTTGGCGACTCTGGCCGGCGTGAGTGTCGACTATCTGATCCGGCTCGAGCAGGGCCGCGACACGCACCCCTCCTCGCAGGTGCTGGCCGCCCTCGCCGAGGTGCTGCAGCTCAGCGAGGATGACCTCGCTCATCTCCGCACGCTCTCCGTCATCAGCAACGGGCCCGAACTGTGCCCAACACCGGCGGCGCCGGCCCGCGCGGTTCGCTCCTCAGTCCACGCCTTGCTCGATCAGTTGGAACCCGCACCGGCGTTCGTCATCAACCACCTGGCCGATCTCCTGGCTTGGACCGAGGGCTATGACCGACTCGCGCGGCCGCTCGGCATCCTCGACGAAGAACAGCCGAACCTGATGTCGTTCACCTTCACCAACCCGCGTGCCCGTACGGCCTACGCCAGTTGGTCCGACGTCGCCGACGAGCAGATCGCCAACCTCCGCGCCGAAACCCGCGAGCCAGGTGACGACGCCCGGCTGTTCGCCGATCGGCTCGCCGCGATCGCCGGAGCTGACTTCACCGAGCGCTGGGAGCGCCGAATGGTGACCCGCAAGCGCAGCGGAGTCAGAACGGTGGTCCATCCCACGGTGGGCAAACTGCGGCTGGCCTTCGAGACCCTCGAGCTTTCGGATGCCGATCGCCAACGACTCGTGGTCTACATCCCCGCCGACGAGGCGAGCTCGGCTGGCCTCGATCAACTCGCTGGACGCACGCCGGGCGGCCTTCGATCGGTCAGCGCCGGCTGATCCCTCGGCCGGTCGACGCAGCTGCCCAACGTGCGCCGACCGCCGCGTGTCGCAAGCAACGCTTGAGAGTCATGACCCACGCCGCAAGGATGATCATGAGCGCCCAGAGGCACCACGGCTCCGGTGCAGACGTCACACTGTGGTGCCGCCTTCGCGCTTCTCGCCGAGTCGAATGCAACCATGGGCGCGGGGCGGGCGTTTGGGTAGTGGAGGGGGTCAGCCGTGGGCAGCGATACCGCACCGCTACCGCTTGGCGCATTGCGCCGTCCCCACCTGCCTCCCGTAGCTCCGCCCGGAAGTCCGGATCCGTACGGCACGCCCGCGGTTCCGCCGAGGCGAGCGCCACCGACACCGAGCCGACCAGCCGTTCCGCCACGGCGAGACGCAGGCTCGGGTCGTCGCTCCGCTCCGGAGACCGGTGCGCTCTCAGCGCGGGCCGCGCGAGCTCGCACGGACCCGCAGCGACCGCAGATTCCGGCCCGGCTCGATCCGCGGGCCGGATCCCGTGCCCGACATCGCATGCCCACGCCAACCGGGATCGGCCGCTTCCTGACCTTGAGCGTGCTCGGAGCTCTGCTCCCCGGGCTGGCCTATCTGGCGGCGGGTCGTCGGGCGCTCGGCATGATCACGTTGGCTGTGTTCCTGACCGTCGTAGGCGGTGCTGTCTACCTCGTTGAGTTCGACAATCGCAGGCTGCTGCACCTCCTCGTCGACTCCAGCGCACTGACGGTGCTCGGCGTGGGGGCCGTCGTTCTCGGGGTCGGCTGGATCGCCGTGATCCTCACCGGACATGTGCTCCTCCGACCGCGGAGCCTGCGCAGCGGCCAGCGGATCGTGGGTGCCGCCGTGATGGCACTGCTGTCCCTGGGCATAGCCGTACCGGCGGCGGTGGCGGCCAACGCCGCATTCCTGGCCCGGGACACCCTCGATGCCATCTTCGCCGACAACGGCGAGAGCGCCACCGTCACCGACATCCCTCAGGAACCGGGCAACCCGTTCGGGGACAAGGAGCGGGTCAACGTACTGCTCCTCGGCGGGGACGGTGCGCCCGATCGGGAGGGCATCCGTACCGACACCGTGATCGTGGCCAGCACGGACACCGCGAGCGGGGCGACCACTCTGTTCAGCCTGCCGCGCAACCTCGAGCGGCTCCCGTTCCCGGAGGGCCCGCTGCAGGACGCTTACCCGGACGGCTTCGAGGGTTCCTCGGAGAGCGAGGGTCTGCTCAACGCGGTCTATCGCAACGTGCCCGCCGAACACCCCGACATCCTGGGTCCAACGGACAACCTCGGCGCGGATGCACTCAAGCTCGGCGTCGGCGAGGCGCTGGGTCTGCACATCGACTACTACCTGCTGATCAACCTCGACGGCTTCCGCCAGCTCGTCGACATCCTCGGCGGGATCACGGTCAACATCAACGAATGGGTGCCCGTCGGCGGGGACGACAGCGCCGGCCGACGCCCGGACGACTACCTGACACCGGGACCCAACCAACTGCTGCAAGGTGAGCTGGCGCTCTGGTACGCGCGGGGACGGTACGGCCTTTCCGACTATTCCCGGATGGCGCGGCAGCGGTGTGCGATGCAGGCCATCATCACGGCTGCGGACCCGTTCACCCTGCTGAGTCGCTACCAGGAGATCGCCGCGACCGCACCCGACATCGTGCTCACCGACATCCCCCGCTCAGTACTGCCGGCATTTGTGGATCTCGGCATCCTGGTCAAGGACGCCGAAGTTCGCTCACTCGTGTTCGACAACACAGTCATCACCTCAGCCGATCCGGACTATGACCTGATCCGGAGCCTGGTCGCCACGTCGTTGGCTGATCCGGCCGCCAGCGGCCAGCCGGCGCCGCCGACCACTGCGCCCCCGACCACGACGGCGCCGACTGACCCCTCGGCCGACCCGACGGAGGTGCCACCGGAGGCGGAGTCGGTCACCGACCTGTGCGCGTACGACGCGGTAGCTGCGCAGGAAGCACTCGACGAGGGCGAACCACCGACTCGACGCTGAGTTGCTGACCAGGAGGCGGGCCGCAAGATCCATACGCCTGAGAGGGTGTCGCAATGGCGCTGCACGTGAAACCCGGCACCGAATGGTCGTCCGTACTGTCCCGAGCCCGCGATCGCGCCCCAGAAGCGTTCGGGTCGGACGTGCTGCACAACCTGATCGGCGGGTCCTGGCAGCCGATCGGAATCCCGGAGCCCTTGATCAGTCCGGTGGACGGAAGTGACTTGATCGGGCTCCCGACGTTGAGCCCCGAACAGGCTGTCGAAGCAGTTCGTTATGCGGCCCAAGTCCACAAGGATTGGGGCCAGGTTCCGCTGGCCGAACGGAAGGCCAAAGTCCATGCGGCCGTCGAGTCGATGACCGACGCCCGCGACGACCTGGCGCTGCTGCTGTGCTGGGAGATCGGCAAGCCCTGGCGATTGGCCTGCGCGGATGTGGACCGGGCGCTGGACGGAGTGCGCTGGTACCTCGAAGAGATCGACTCCATGCTGGAAGGCCGCAGCCCGCTGCCGGGCCCGGTGAGCAACATCGCCAGCTGGAACTACCCGATGTCTGTCCTGGTCCATTCCGAGCTCGTGCAACTGCTGGCCGGGAACGCGGTCATCGCGAAGACGCCGTCGCAGGGCGGTGCTGTCTGCCTCACCTTGGCGCACGCGCTGATGGCGCGCGAAGGCCTGCCCGCCGAGCTGGTTTCCGGTGGCGGAGAGGAACTTTCTGCCGTCCTCGTGCGGTCACCCGAGATCGGCGCGCTCGCGTTCGTCGGCGGACGGTCCAACGGCGGCAAGGTGGCGGCCGCGCTGTTGGACACCGGCAAGCGGCACATGCTCGAGCAGGAGGGGCTCAACGCCTGGGGCATCTGGGAGTTCTCCGACTGGGACGGCTCGGCCGCGCACATGAAGAAGGGCTTCGAGTACGGCAAGCAGCGGTGCACGGCCTACCCGCGGTTCGTCGTGCAGCGCGAGCCTGTCGACGAGTTCCTCGACGACCTACCTGCCGGTGGTCCGCCGGGCTCCGGTTCGGACACCCGCTCGCCGTGGAGTCCGACGCCGACGACCCGCTGCCCGACCTCGACTTCGGCCCGCTGATCAGCGCGACCAAGGCGAGCGAGCTCGCCGCAGGCGTGGACGAGGCGTTGATGCGCGGCGCCGTGCCGCTCTATCGGGGCAAGTCTCGACGGCGGCCAGTTCATCGAGGGCCAGGACACCTCGGCCTACGTGGCGCCGGTCGACGCTGCTCGCCCCGCCCGGAGCTCCGCGCCTGATGCACGAGGAGCCCTTCGGCCCGGTGGACACGATCATCGTCGTGGACACCGAGGCCGAACTGCTCGCCGCAGATGAACGCCTCCAACGGCTCCCTCGTCGCCAGCATCGCCTGCGACGACGACCGAGCACGCGACCCGGTTGGCCGTGGAGGTGCAGGCGTTCAAGGTGGGCATCAACAAGCCGCGCTCACGCGGCGACCGGGAGGAGACCTTCGGCGGGTCGGGGTCGCTCGTGGAGGGGTGCTTCGTCGGCGGCGAGTCTGCTCGTCCAGGCGGTCACCGAGGGTCCGGGGAACGAGCTGCCTCTACGGCAACTTCCCCGACCACAACCGTTATCCGGCCAACATCTGACGGGGACCTTTGGTCAGGCGGCTACCGGCTGATCTCCCGCCGTGTGGGCAGCACGCGCCGACTCCAGCGACGGCTCGAGAGCCAGGTCCAGAACTTCCCGCACGTCGGCGACCAGGTGCACGGTGAGCGCGGAGAGCACCGACTCCGGCACGTCCTCGAGGTCTGGCTCGTTGCGTTGCGGCAGGATGACCGTCGTGATGCCGGCCCGGTGGGCGGCGAGCAGCTTCTGCTTCACGCCACCGATCGGCAGCACCCGTCCGGTCAACGAGACCTCACCGGTCATGGCGACATCCGCGCGTACGGGCTGACCGGAGAGCAGGGACGCCAACGCTGTGGTCATCGTGACGCCAGCGCTCGGACCGTCCTTGGGGACAGCTCCCGCCGGCACGTGCAGGTGGATCCCGCGCTCGGACAACGCATCCACATCGAGGGCGAGGTGCTTGCCCTCGGAACGCAGGTAGGACAGCGCGATCTGCGCGGACTCCTTCATCACGTCACCCAGCTGACCGGTGAGGGTCAGACCACTCGCTCCAGTCTCCTTGGCGGCCAGCGATGCCTCGATGAAGAGGACGTCGCCCCCCGCACCAGTGACGGCCAGACCTGTTGCCACGCCGGGCACTTCGGTCCGTTCAGCCGATTCCGGTGTGTGCTTCGGGCTGCCTAGGTAGCGCTTGAGCTCGGGCAGGTCGACCTGGACTGGAAGCAGATCCTGGTCCAGGGCGACCGCCGCTGTCACCTTGCGCAGCACCCGTGCGAGTCCCCGCTCGAGTTGCCGTACGCCCGCTTCGCGGGTGTATTCACCGGCCAGCTGATGCAGTGCGGCGTCGGTGAACTGAACGTCGTCCGCGGTCAAGCCGGCCAGCTCGATCTGCTTAGGCAGCAAGTGCTCTCGGGCGATTGTGACCTTTTCGTCCTCGGTGTAGCCGTCGAGCGAGACGAGCTCCATCCGGTCGAGCAACGGGCCGGGGATCGACTCCAACACGTTGGCGGTCGCCAGGAACACCACGTCGGAAAGGTCGAGGTCGACTTCGAGGTAGTGGTCGCGGAACGTGTGGTTTTGCGCCGGGTCGAGCACCTCGAGGAGGGCAGCGGTCGGGTCGCCGCGGTAGTCGGCGCCGACCTTGTCGATCTCGTCCAGCAGCACGACCGGGTTCATCGAGCCCGCTTCGCGCATGGCCCGCACGATGCGGCCGGGCAGCGCGCCGACGTAGGTCCTCCGGTGACCGCGGATCTCAGCCTCGTCCCGGATGCCACCGAGGGCGACCCGTACGAAGTTGCGGCCCATGGCCCGTGCCACCGATTCGCCGAGGGAGGTCTTGCCCACGCCGGGCGGTCCGACCAGGGCCAGGACCGCTCCACTGCGTCGCCCGCCGACGACACCCAGGCCGCGATCAGCCCGGCGCCGACGTACCGCGAGGTATTCGGTGATCCGCTCTTTCACCTCATCCAGCCCGGCGTGATCCTCGTCGAGGATCGCCCGCGCCCCGGCGACGTCATACGAGTCATCGGTCGTGGTGTTCCAGGGAAGCTCGAGCACGGTGTCCAGCCAGGTACGGATCCAGCCGACCTCGGGGGACTGGTCGGAGGTGCGTTCCAACTTGTCGACCTCGGCCATGGCTGCCTTGTGCACATGCTCGGGCAACTCGGCGGCCTCCACCTTTGCCCGGTAGTCGGCTTCCTCGGTGTCAGGCTTGCCGTTGAGTTCGGCAAGTTCCTTGCGTACGGCGGCCAGTTGCTGGCGCAGCAGGAACTCGCGCTGTTGTTTGTCCATGCCGTCCTGGACGTCCTTGCGGATCGACTCCGCGACGTCCTGCTCGGCGAGTTCCTTGCGCGCCCACTCGATGAGCTTGTCCAACCGGGTGTCCAGGTCAACAGTTTCCAACAGCCAGAGCTTCTGCTCGTCGCTGAGATAGGGCGCGTACCCGGCGAGATCGGCCAGCGCCTCGGGATCGGTCATCTGCTTGACCGAGTCGATGACCTGCCAGGCGCCGCGCTGCTGCAGGATCGTGACCACCAGGTCGCGGTAGCCGAGCGCGCGCTCGAATGTGTCATCGTCGAGGGCAGGGCTGTCCTGCAGCTCGACCTCGACCCAGAGCGCGGTGCCGGGTCCGGTCGTGGCGGTTCCGATGCGTACGCGACGGGTCGCCCGTACGACCGCGGCTGCGCCGCCGCCGGGAAGCCGGCCGATCTGCTCGATGACGCCGATCGTGCCCACCGAGGCGTACCTGCCGTTCAGGCGCGGAACGAGGACGACGCGTGCTTTGCCCGGGCTGTCGTCGTCGGTGTCGATTGTGCTGTCAGTGGGGCTGTCGTCGGCTGCGGAGTCGGTACCGGTCAGGCCCGATTCGTGGGCGGCGTTCGCCGCCTCGATCGCGCCGCGCGCCGTGGAGTCCCCGCCGTTACCAAGCGGGATCGGCACGACCATGCCGGGTAGAACCACCGCATCGTCCAGCGGCAGGAGTGGGAGAGCCAGTTGTCCGGCCATCGATGTGTCACCTTCCAAGAATTGAGTCCATCTCACTCAACCGTTGGCAGGGTGCACATGTTCCGAACGTCTGTTCGCCCACAGCGATCGATCCAGGGTCGAGCAGCCAGGGTCCGAGCAGCCAGAGGAGATTCCCTCAGGACAGCCCTTTCGGCGCGATGATCAAGCTTTCAAGCATCGTTGACGGACCGAACGTTCGGTCGGTAACGTCACGCCACTCGCGAACTCGCGGGGGACCGTCGGGCGGCCAATGGAGACCTCAGATCGGCGTCTTCAGCGCGCCCCTCCTCAAGAGGAGAGTTTCCGTGAAGACTCTGAAGACGTTTTTGATAGCTGCGGCCGCGTTCGCTTTCATGCTGGTCGCAGCCTCGCCGGCGAACGCCTGGAGCGCTGTGTCTTTCGTGCCGAGCGGTGGGGGCTACGCCGTGTTCAACGGCAACACGCTGAAGGTATGCGACACCGCCGGCGACGGTCGCAGCGTCCGCGCCGAGATGCAGAACGGAATCGGCACAACGACCTACTACTCGGGATGGGTCAACGCGGGCACGGACTGCGGCTACGAAGGCCACCTCAACACCTATCGCTTCCGCGCCTGCAACAACAACCCGACCTCGTGCGGACCGTGGCAGCTGAAGAACTAGGCAGCGGGGGCTCAAGCGCCCCGTAACTCGATGGTGGGTACGTCTCCCGAAAACTGGGTGACGTACCCACCATTGTCATGTGTGAGGCCAGTTGAGGACCTTTGCGTGGTGGTCAAGTCGGCCCGTTACGGGACCAGGACGATCTTGCCGCGGGTGTGCCGCTGTTCCAGTTCCTCGTACGCGGCACGTACGTCGTCGAGTGCGTACGTCCCGGCGATCGGCAGGTCGACTTCACCGGCGGCGATCAGTTCGGCAAGCTCGGCGAGGACCGCGGCGTTGGACCCTTCCATCATGCCGACGTTGAGCACACCGTGCTCGGCGACCGCCGCCCAGTCGATGATCGTGTTGATCCGCTTCGCCGCCACGCCAAGGGAGAGGGCGAGGTCCACGTACCCCCCGCCGTGGGTGTCCAGGAGTGCATCGACCCCGTCCGGCGCGGCCGCTTTGACCCGCTCGGCGACACCGCCGCCGTAGGTCACCGGAAGCACCCCGTAGCCGCGCAGCCATTCGTGGTTGGCCGGCCCGGCCAGGCCGATGACCGTTGCCCCGGTCCTTCTGGCCAGCTGCACAGCCAGCGACCCCACCCCGCCGGCCGCTGCTGTGACGACGACGGTGTCAGTGGGCGAGAGGACGAGGGCGTTGACCGTTGCCCAGGCAGTCGCCCCGACGACGTGCAGGGCTCCGGCCTGTTCCCAGGAGAGTGCCGGCGGCTTGCGGGTGAGATCGCCGGCATTGACGGCGACGAGTTCGGCATGGCTCGCTCGTTCATGGGTGAAGCCCAGGACCGCATCGCCCAGCTTCCAGTCCGTCACGTTCGGTCCGAGTTCGACGACCACGCCGGCTAGGTCGGCGCCTTGGCCGGAGGGGAAAGTCGAGGGCCACCGCTGCGCGAACACACCCTCGCGGATGGCCGCCTCACCAGGGTTGATCCCAGCGGCGCGCACTGCCACCACGACCTGACCGGAGCCGGCAACGGGCCTTGGTACCTCACGCACGTCGAGGACGTCGATGCCGCCATGGCGGTCGTACTGCACGGCTCGGGGCACGAGACTCCTTGTCATTCGGGGGATCTGGGTCCAGCGCGAGATCTGGCGGGGATGGCGGCGACAGTCTCTCGCTTGCTCGCAACGGACTTGCGTACGGGTATCGCCCTGCAGTCCCGGCCGCGGTTGTCGAGCACCATGACGGCTCTGTGCCGAGAGTGAACGAACTGGCTTTGGCCGCACTCCGTCGGAAGAGTTGGCGGCATGAGACTCCTTGTGCTTGGTGGAACGAGATTCGTCGGACGGGCGGTCGTCAACGATGCACTGGCTCGAGATTGGGAAGTCGCTGCGCTGACCCGTGGGGTCACCGGCACTCTGCCGTCCGGCGTGCGTGCCCTGCACGCCGACCGGACGTCGGCGGAGGAGTTGACCCGAGCGCTCGGCGAGGATTCATGGGATCTGGTCGTGGACACCTGGGCGGGCGCGCCGAGGGTGGCCACCACTGCTGCCCGCGCTCTGGCCGGACGGGTCGAGGGGTACGGATACGTGTCCACGAATTCGGTGTACGTGTGGGGCAGCCACGTTGACGAGAGCTCACCTGTGGTCGAGGGCGACCCGGAGTCAGACACGAATGAGTACGCGGCGGCCAAGCGTGGCGCGGAGCTGGGCATCGTCGACGCCTTCCCCAAGGCTCTGCTCGCGCGGGCGGGTCTGATCCTGGGTCCGCACGAGGACATCGGAAGGCTCCCCTGGTGGCTCGACCGGATCTCGCGCGGTGGCCGGGTGGTCGCTCCCGGCCGGCCGGAGCGTCCGCTGCAATATGTCGACGCCCGCGACCTGGCGACGTGGCTGCTGTCCGCGCTGTCGACCGGCGTCACCGGGCCGGTCGATGTCGTGAGCCGCTCAGGACACGCCACCACCGCTGGGCTGCTCGACGCCTGCGTGGCTGTGACCGGCTCAGATGCCGAATTGGTATGGGTTGACGAGGCGCGGCTGGCAGCCGATGGGGCGCAGCCGTGGAGTCACCTTCCGTGCTGGGTACCCGAGGCAGGGGACTTCACTGGCTTCCTGGAAGTCGACACATCGTTGGCTGCCGACACCGGGCTGGTGTGCCGGCCGGTGGACGAGACCGTCGCCGACACCTGGGCCTGGATTCAGCAGGACGGGATGCCGCCCCAACGATCCGATCGTCCGGTGCACGGGCTTCCCGTGGATCTGGAGGCGCGGCTCCTCACTGCTGGCTGACAACGCGGACGATTTCGACTCAGGGTGGCCCTCAGTCGAAACACTCGACTCAGGGTGGCCCTCAGTCGACAGGTGCGATGATCAACTCGGGTCGGGGGCCGCGGCCGTACCCGTCGTTATGGTGACGGGATGGACTTGGGTACGACCGGAGTCTGGAGCGGCCCGTTGCGCCGGCACCCCGATGCCGGAAAACGCGCCGAAGCGGCCGCCGAGCTCGAGGAATTGGGCTACGGAACTCTCTGGATCCCCGGCGGGCGAGGCGGTGCGGTCTTCGACGATTGTGCGGTCCTGCTGGCTGCGACCAGCCGCGCTGTCGTCGCCACCGGCATCCTCAACATCTGGATGCACGATCCCGCTGAGGCGGCGGCTGACCACCACCGGCTCAACGAGCGCTACGGCGGTCGCTTCCTGCTCGGTCTCGGCATCAGCCACAGTGAGCTCATCGGTGACCGCTACCGGCGGCCGTACTCGGAGATGGTCAGCTTCCTCGACGCGCTCGACAGAGCTGAGCCGCCGGTCCCGGCCGACGAGCGCATTCTGGCCGCGCTGGGTCCGCGCATGCTCGCTGCGTCGGCACAGCGTTCGCTGGGTACGCACCCGTACAACACCATGGCCGCGCACACCCGCGAGGCCCGCGACCTCCTGGGGCCGGGACCCATCGTGGCCCCCGAGCTGGGCGTCGTTCTGGAGACGGACCCGGACAAGGCGCGTGCGGTCGCCCGAGAGTTCCTGGCCCACTACATCGAACGGCCGAACTACTTCAAGCAGTGGTTGCGGCACGGGTTCACCGAAGCCGACCTGCACGACGGAGGCAGTGACCGTTTGGTCGACGCGGTGTTCGCCTGGGGCGACGAAGCTGCGATCCGCGACCGCGTGCAGGAGCACCGCGACGCGGGCGCTGACCATGTGTGCGTGCAGGTGCTGCCGGCCACGACCGGCCTGCCCCGCGAAACGTGGCGCCGCCTGGCCGCTGCGCTCATCGACCCTTAGACGAAGTTGATCATCGGCAAGTCGGCCATTGTTTCGAAATAAATCCCCGGTTAGCCGATGATCAACTCGGGGCCTGGCTCGGGTTGCTGCGGTTGATCTCTTCTCGGGCGACCGAGCGGATGTGCACGGCGTCCGGGCCGTCGACGATCCGCAACGTACGAGCCAGCGCGTAGAAGTAGGCCAGCGGGAAGTCGTTGCTGACCCCGCCGGCGCCGTGCACCTCCATCGCTCGGTCGATCACGGCCAGCGCCATCCGGGGAATGGCGACCTTGATCGCGGAGATCTCCGTACGCGCACCCTTGGCGCCATGCTTGTCGATGAGGTCCGCGGTCTTGAGTACGAGCAGGCGGGCCTGCTCGAGTTCGATCCGCGAGAGCGCGATCTGCTCGCGCACGGTGCCCTGTTCGGACAGCGGCTTGCCGAACGCGGTCCGGGACTTGGCCCGGTCGACCATCATTGTTAGCGCGCGCTCGGCCATCCCGATGGCACGCATGCAGTGATGGATCCGACCGGGGCCGAGCCGGGCCTGGGCGATCATGAACCCGTCGCCCTCACCGGAAAGGATGTTTTCGGCCGGCACGCGTACGTCGTCGAACACGATCTCTGAGTGCCCGTGCTGATCCTGGTAGCCGAAGACCGGCAGGTGCCGAATGATCTGCATCCCTGGGGTGTCTCGCGGGACGAGAACCATCGACTGCTGGCGGTAGCTCTCCGCGTCGGGATCGGTCTTGCCCATGACGATGAAGATCTGGCAGCGCTCATCCGCCGAGCCGCTGATCCACCACTTCCGGCCGTTGATCACATACTCGTTGCCCTCGCGGCGGATCGACGTGGAGATGTTTCGCGCATCAGACGAGGCCACGGCCGGCTCGGTCATCGCAAAGGCGGAACGGATTTCGCCCGCCAGAAGGGGATCCAGCCACCGCTGCTTCTGCTCCTGGGTGCCGAACAGGTGCAGGGTCTCCATGTTGCCGGTGTCCGGAGCGGCACAGTTGATCGCCTCAGGTGCCAGGCGCGGCGACCATCCCGAGATCTCGGAGATCGACGCGTACTCCAGGTTGCTCAGCCCGGACTCCGACGGCAGGAACAGGTTCCACAGGCCTCGGGAACGGGCCTCGGTCTTGAGCTCCTCCACGACCGGCGGATGCGCGTGCTCGTCGTTCTCGGCACGCCACGCGTCATACACCTTTTCGGCGGGCAGCACGTGGGACCGCATGAAGTCCCACATGCGTTCGGAGTAGTCCCGTGCCTTGTCCGACGGTTCGAAGTCCATGCGGGCGAATCTAGTCGCGGCGGGTGCGACCGAGCCTGGACCGCCTAGATTTAGCGGCATGAGCAAGCCGTTCGCTTCGAGTACCGACCTGAGCGAGAAGACCGCAACGCTGGAAGAACTCGCCGAAGGGGTCTGGGCATATACCTGCGAAGGCGATCCGAACGTCGGAGCCATCGCTGGCAAGGACGCGCTGCTCTGCGTCGAGGCCCGGGCGACCCCGTACATGGCCCAGAAGTGGCTCGACGATCTGCGTACGGTCACCGATCTGCCGGTACGGGATCTCGTGCTCACCCACTATCACGCCGTTCGCACGCTCGGGGCTTCCGCATTTGGCGCCGAACGGATCGTCAGCAGCCAGACCACGCTCGGGCTCATCCGCGAGCGAGGCCAACAGGACTGGGAAAGTGAAGCCGGTCGGATGCCGCGGTTGTTCACCGGCGCGGAGACGATTCCCGGCCTGACCTTTCCGACCGAGACCTTCACCGAACGGCTGGCGATCAACCTCGGCGGGGGACGGATGGCCGAACTGCTGCACCTGGGCCGCGGCCATACCGAGGGCGACATCGTGGTCTGGCTGCCCGACGAGCGGATCTGCTTCGCCGGTGACCTGGTCGAGGGCGAGGCAGCGCTCTACACCGGTGATGCCATTCATGCGGACTGGATGAGCGCGACCCTGGATCGGGTGTCGGCACTGGACGCGGAGATCATGGTGGGCGGGCGCGGACGCGTGATGCGGGGACGCGACGCGGTGCAGGCCGGCATTGCGCAGACCCGCCGCTTCCTGACGACGATGCGTGACCAGGTGGCGCCGGTCCAGTCGGCCGGAGGGACGCTCAAGGACGCCTTCGAGGCTGCCCACGGGGCGCTGGTCGCTGACTACGGGGCCTGGCCGATCTTCGAACACTGCATGCCGTTCAACGTCTCTCGGCTCTGGGATGAGCTGTCCGGGATCGAGCGGCCGCGGATCTGGACCGCCGAGCGCGACCGTCAGGTCTGGGCCGAGCTCCAGAGCTGAGCTCTGGCGGTTTCTGCAGAAACCGCCAGGTCCGGGGACCGAACTGCGGCGCTGACGTTGGCGGTTTCTGCAGAAACCGCCAAGAGGAAGGAGGCCGGCGGGCGGATGAGCCGGTCGTACGACGTGGTCATCGCCGGTGCCGGGCCGGTGGGGTTGACGCTGGCGCTGCTGCTGGCCGATCGGGGTGTGCGCGTCGGGATCCTCGAAGCCCGTACGACCCCGGAGCAGCAGGGTTCGAAAGCCCTCTGCATGCAGCGGGAGACCCTCGAGATCTGGGACAGCCTCGGGATCGGGCAATGGGTCGCTGACCGCGGTGTTGCCTGGTCGGTCGGGCGCACGTACTTCCAGGACACCGAACTCTTCGCGGTCACCCTGCCCGGCAGCAGCAGCGAGCACTTCCCACCATTCGTCAACATCAGCCAGAGCGAGGTCGAGCAGGCTCTCGTCGAACGCGCCAACGCCCACGACCTCATAACGCTCCACTATGGACAGACAGTCAGCCAGGTCGACCAGGACAACGACTCCGTCGGGCTGGTCGGTGACGGGGCGGGCATAGCGGGGAGATACGCGGTTGCCGCCGACGGCGCGCGGTCGCAGGTACGACGGCTTCTCGGCATCGACTTTCCTGGACACAGCCACAATGACCGATTTCTGATCGCTGACATTCGCGCGGAGCTGCCATTCCCCGCCGAGCGAAGGTTCTGGTTCGACCCGCCGTTTAATCCAGGTCGCGCCGTGCTGATCCACCCGCAACCCGATGGCATCTGGCGGATCGACTGGCAAGTCCCCAGCGAATTCGACGTCGATGTCGAACGGGACAGCGGTCGGCTGGAGCAACGCATCCGGAGGATCATCGGCGATGCCGAGTTCGAGATGGTCTGGCTCACGGTCTACCGCTTCCATCAGCGGTGCGCCGAGGCATGGCGGGCCGGGCGGGTGTTCCTGGCCGGAGACGCGGCACACTTGATGAGCCCGTTCGGCGCGCGTGGCCTCAACTCCGGCGTCGCTGACGCGGCGAATCTGGCTTGGAAGCTGGAACACGTACTCACCGGCAAGGCTCCGGAGTCGTTGTTGGACAGCTACTGCATCGAACGCGTGGCCGCGGCCGAGGAGAACCTCGCGGTCACCGACGAGACGATGCGCTTCATGGCTCCCGCCCCGGACTTTCGGCCGGAACGGGACCGCATCCTGCGGGCCAGCATGACCGACCCACAGGCCCGGGCCGAGGTGAACTCCGGTCGGCTGGCGACGCCGATGGTCTACACCGGCGGGCTCTTCCCGCCGCATCGGGCCGGTGACCCACCTCTGGTCGGCGCGACCCTGGTCGACAGCGCGACCGCCGACGGCTCCCGGCTGCGCCGCCGGCTTTCCGAGGCGGCCGGCCGGTGGCTGGCGCTCACCGTGGGGGCCGAGTCGCCTGAACTCCCCGCGGCGATCCTCGGTCTCGCGGACGACAGTGCGGCCGTACGTACCGTCTACGCCCCGGACGGGCGGCCGCGTACCTGGCTGATCCGACCGGATGGGTACGTGGCTGCCTGCACAGAGCCACGAGCCGACGACATCCAGACTGCCTGGCGGGTCGCCATTGCGGAAGTCGCCGTCCGCTGAAGTCTGCCGACCCAGACCGCACTTTCTCCGGAGAATGTCGCTTCTACGCCGACCCAGACCGCACTTTCTCCGGAGAAAGTCGCTTCTGGGCCGACCCAGCCGACTCAACCTTTGTCGGAGTTCGGGCGTCTGTATTGCTATGACGGCGTTGATACTGGCCTTGCCATGACCAGTTCGCTCGACGACGAGTTCCGGGATTTCGTCGTGGCTTGGACTCCCGCTCTGTTCCGTACCGCGTTCATGCTCACCGGTGACCGGGGGCATGCCGAGGACCTGGTCCAGACAGCGTGGATGAAGACGTCTCGCCACTGGTCGCGGATCGAAGCACCGGAGGCGCGCTATGCCTACGTCCGTCGCGTGCTGGTGAACACCCAGACCAGCTGGCTGCGCCGACGACGGGTCACAGAGAGCTTCGTCGACATCGTCCCGGAACCGGGCAATCAACTGGACAGCTGGGAGGCCTCGGAAGGGCGGACCCTGCCCGCCTTGGCACAACTGCCGGCCCGGATGAGAGCTGTTCTGGTCCTGCGCTTCTACGAAGACCTCAGTGAGGCTGAGACCGCGCGGGTCCTGGGTTGCTCGGTCGGCACCGTGAAGAGCCAAACATCGCGCGGGCTCGACCGCCTGCGCATCTACTTTTCCGGCGAGCGCCGTGGCGTTCCTGCGGTTCGAGAGGCAATCTGATGGACACCATCGAGCTACGTGCGGCGTTTCATGAGGACGCAGATCTTGCCGGCCCGCCGCCCTCGGACCCGTTTGAGACTCTGGTTGCCCGGCGGCAGAAGTCCGATCGTCAGCGCAGGGCAGCCCTGACAGCGGGCCTCGCGGTCGTGCTGGTTGCCATCGTCGTTCCGGTCGGCATCTCACTGGTGGGGCCGCGGGATTCGCAGGTGGCCACAACGCCGACGATTCCGGCGGCCGATGTCTTTGCCGAACCGACCCGCGGATCACTCGCCGGTGACACCGCGTTCGTCGCGGGCGTTCGTGAGTTGGACTGGACTGAACCCGGCTTGGCCGGCGGTCCGCCGGTGCCGGACGCACCGGTCGATACCCGCAGCGTCGTCTTCGCCGGAGACGTCCAGAGTGGCCGATGGGCGCTGGTCGTCGGCGACAACACCGCCATCCCGACCGGAGCTGCCGCCGATCCGGAGTTGCAGACTGACGAGGGAGCGCTTAGCGAAGTCGCGGCGGTCTGGTACGTCGGTCCTGCTGGTGCCACTCCGGAGGAGATGCAGCTGGCCACGATCCCGCGTGGCGTCCGAATCGACCTACCGCTGTCCCTGTACGACGGTGCTACTGGGGCATTGGTTGTTGTCGCGGCGCGAGGCGACTTCATCGAGGTGTCGGCCAGACCGGACGTGGCCGCCGACGGGAGTGTGACCAGGGCCTACGACGACACGGAGACCATTGATGGGACTGCCGTGCTGGCGCTGGAGCCGAATGCCTATGCCTCAACTGGCATGCCCGCCGTGCAGTACCGGGTCACCCGGGAGAACGTGGTCATCGCCGAACAGGTAGCGGAGACCTCGGCAGTCGCCGTGTCGCCAGAATTCGAACCGCCACCGCTGGAGTATCTGCGTTCGCATGGGATGGGGTTCGGTAGTTCCGGTGACCTGGCCGGATTCATGGCCGCGCAGGTGCTGAGCGAGTACGGGCTGACTCCGAGCGAAGTCGACCTGACTGTGCACTTTGTGGGCTCAGTGCCTGGTGCCGGTGGCGAAACGGCCGAACTCACGGTCCTGACCGTCACGTTCCCGAGCGGCGCAGTCTTGATCCGTGCCGATGCGTTGGCGCCGATCTCTGGACCGTCGGAACCTGAGGTGGGGGGATTCGCTATCGACGGCTGTGTCGACAAGATCCTGGCCGCCGAGGTCGCGTTTGCCGAACAGAGCCTGGCGATCCGCTGCGACGTGACATCCGGAGATGCAGATCCTGACACCGAGTCGACACTGGTGGTGCTTGCGCCCGTAGGCAGCGCGGCAGCCTACGCCGAGACAGCAGGCGCCGGCGCAACCGTCCGAATCGAGTTCGACACCAACGGCGTCGGCATGGTTGCGTTCCCGTCCGGCGCGGAGACCGTCATCATCCATGCGGCCGACGGCGCGACTCTGGACGAGGTGCCGATCCTCGCGCCATAGACTCCGTCGTCGTGGCCGACTTGGTGACGCGGGCGCACCCTGACCAGCCGGCTGGGACTCCGAGACGGCGCGCCTGGCTGCGGCACCCAGCCTCCCTGGTGGCCGGCGGCTACCTGAGCATCCGAGCACTTGCTGTGCTCGTCCTCGCGCTGTCATCAGGGCGGCCGGAGCGGATCAGTCAGCCGTTGATCGAGACGCTCGGGGTCTGGGACGGGGGCTGGTACGTCCGGATCGCCGAATCCGGCTACGCCGACCACCTGGATCTGTCGTCTCCGGCTACCGACCAGTCGACCGGCTCCATCGCCTTCTTCCCGGTCTATCCGATGCTGATGCGACTGCTGTCCGCAGTGACCGGACTGGATCCTCGGTGGGCCGGCGTGCTGATCTCGGTGACCGCCGGTGCGATCGCCGCCGCAGGAATCGCGATCCTGGCCACCGACTGGGCCGGGCAGCGGGTGGGAGTCCTGGCCGGGCTGCTCTGGGCCTGCGCCCCGGTCGCCGTGGTCGGAACGCTGGTCTACACCGAGACCCTGTTCACCGCGCTTGCGGTCTGGGCGTTCGTCGCCCTGCGCCGCAACCGCTGGGCGGCGGCCGGCCTGCTGGGTGCCGCTGCCGGCCTCACCCGACCGACGGGGGTCGCCGTGGGTGCGGCGATCGCCGCGTACGCGCTCTGGACCTGGTGGCAGCATCGGTCGCGGCCCGAACCGGTTCCATCGCGACCAGGAACCAGTGCCTTGCCGCTGGTTGCCGGCGCGATCGCGTTGGCCGGGACGCCGGCGTACTGGATCTGGGCGGGTCTGCGGGTCGACCGGTGGGATGCATGGTTCGCCGTCCAGAGGGCTTTCTGGGGTTCACAATTCGACTTCGGCGCCTCGATGCTGGAGCTGGCCGAGTCGTTCGTACGGGGAAACAGCGTTGGTACGTCCGGCATCGTTCACGCGACGGTGCTGGTCTGCCTGCTGGTCTCGCTCGTCCTGTTCGCGCTGGCCATCCGCGTTCGGGTGTGGTGGCCGCTACTCGTCTATGCCGCGATCTCGTTGGTGATGGTGATCGGGTCCGACGGGTACGCGAGCAGCAAGCTGCGCTTCCTCGTCCCCATCTTCGTCTTGGCATTCCCGCTGGCGCGCTGGCTGGCCAACCGATCGTGGCCGGTGCAAGCCATCGCCGTCCTGGCCGCAGTCGGGGCGACCGTGGTGAGCGGAAGCTGGCTCCTGCTGATCTGGCCGTACGCGATCTGAGTCAGCCGTTCGGGTCGCGAAGCCCGACGCAGTCCAGGTCCCAGAAGACGTGTGAATACACGAGCGTGCCGGTCATCGACGGCTCGTACGACGGGAGCTTGAACACCTGGAATGCAGGCTCGGGGATCCGCAGCGACGGCCGCCGGAAACCATGCTCGCCGGCAGGCTCGAACCCGAATCTCGCCTAGTAGTGCGGGGAACCCTCGAGGAACACCAGCGGCTCGGCCCGTTCCTGCACCACCGACAGGCCGTACCGGATGAGCGCAGAGCCGCCCCGCCCGGAACTCAGTCATCACGCCCGTGATCTTGACCTTATTGCGGCGACACGCCGTGATGGCGGCTCAAAAACCACCATAAGGTCAAGATCACCGGGAAAGGGGACGGTCAGAGTCGGCCGGTGAAGGACTGGTTGTTGGCCTTCAGGGTCGCGTCCGTACCGAAGTACGCGTGCTTGGACATGTCCGGTGAGTACGCGCTGGCAGGTGGTGTCCGGCCCAGAGCCTCGGCCACAGCCCGGATGTGGTGCGGCCCGGCGCCGCAGCAGATCCCCAGATAACGCGCGCCCAGGTCGGTGGCCTTGCGGGTGAACTCGGCGATCTCGTACCGGTTGCACGTGAACGGGTCCAACGCCGTGGGGAACGGAATGCCGCCGGGCAGCAGCTTCTCGCCGATGGGGTCCCGCAGCGACTGCATGGTGGGCTCGTCGGGCGTGGTGCGGTACGGAACGGGAAGTGCAGCCACCGGTACGTCGACGGCTGCGGTCACCTCGGCCAACAACGGCAGCATGGTGTCCGGCCCGCGGGCGCAGTTGAGTCCGACGACGTCGGCACCGTTGTCGGCCAGGGTCCGGCACCACTCGGCGACCGTCCCGCCGTCGCGCATGTCGGGGTCCTTGTGTGGCACCAGCATGATGACCGACGGCAGGCCGGACTCCTTGATGACGTCGAGGGCGATCTGGGCCTCGCCGCCCCAGCTGATCGTCTCGGCGATGATGAAGTCGGCGCCGGCTTCGACCGCCCAGCCGATCTGCTCGGTGAAGATCCCGCGGACCTGATCGTGGGTGGCCGGGTCGGCCGGGTCGTAGACGTTGGTGTTGCACACGTTTCCAGCGAGTAGAGCGCCGTGCTTGCGGGCGACGACGCGCGCTAGCTCTAGCGCCTGGCGGTTCATCGGCTCCAGCAGATCCTCAGCACCGATCAGGCGGAGCTTCTCGCGGTGTGCGTAGTAGGTGAACGCCTCGACCACGTCCGACCCGGCGTGCACGAACTCCTCGTGCAAGGCGCTGACCTGTTCCGGGTGGTCGAGGACGACTTTGGGCACGAACGCGCCGGCCTGCAGGTAACCGCGGCGTTCGAGTTCGAAGAGATATCCCTCGGCACAGATGACCGGACCAGCGGCGAGCCGCTCGAGGAGTCCGGCGACGGGCGTGGGATCGGATTGCGAAGGGGTGGTCATGTCAGCTCCACAGCAGCAGTCGTACGGGAGGGTCGGGGCGTACCGGGGTGTCCCGCTGAGATCGGGCGAGCCTCGGCGCTTGCCCGGTTCAGCGAGGAGGTGCAACACTGCGAAGGCCCGTGTTGCCCTACCGGCAACAACGTTTCACAATGAACGGGGACCGTAACATGCCCAAGTCCACGCCCACAACGAACCGGACCCGGGTTTCGCGTGGCCCGTTGTCCCCGATGCCGTCCCGGCCGGAGCAGTTCACGTCCACCTCGGAACGGCCCATCGCCGCAGTACAGCGAGCCTTGGCCGTGCTCGACTGCCTGGCCGCGGAATCCGGCGATCTCGGTACGAACGAAATCGCCCGCCGGGTCGGCAGCAACGCCAGTTCGGTGTCGCGCTTGCTGGGGACGCTGGCTGCCCAGGAGTACGTGCGACGGATCCCGAGTACGGGCCGCTATCGCCTCGGACTGCGCCTGGTCGAGCTCGGCCACTCCGCCCTGGCACGGGTGGACCTTCGCGAGGTGGCCCGCCCGCACCTGCTCGCGCTCACTGCTGCCAGTGGGGAGACCGCCACGCTCTCCGTGCCCGGGGAGGGGACACCCATGACGGTCGACTTCGTGCAGAGCCCCTCGTCGGTTCGAAGCGTGGCTCAGCTGGGCCGCCCTGCTGTCCCGCATGCGACCGCGACGGGCAAGATCTTCCTGGCCTACCGAGACGTGAAGCGCGACAGCATCACAGAGCACCCGGGCACGCGTCAGGGCGAGTACGCCGATCGTGCCTTGATCGCCTACACCCGTCGGACGATCACCGACCCGCGCGAGCTGGCCGACGAACTGGCCAAAGTCCGCGCGCACGGGTTCGCCCAAGCGTTGGGCGAACGAGAGACCGAACTCAACGGCATCGCCGTACCGGTCCTCGCCGCCGGTGGCGAACTGGTCGCGATTCTCGGGCTGCAAGGTCCGGCCAGCCGGTTCGACCGCGCGGCCATGAAGGCGATCCTCGACCGCCTGCGCGAGCACGGTCAGCAGTTGGCAGTACACGTCGCTCCGCCGCACTGATGGCCAGCCCCTCGCAGCGGCAGAACGTGCGGTTGTAGCGTCCGGCGCATGCGGATCACGTTGGCCCAGCTCGCGCCCACCTTGGGTGATGTCGCGGCCAACCTCGCCCGGGCCGAAGAAGTGGTCTCGCAGGTCGCGAACGACACCGATCTGATCGTGTTTCCGGAGCTCTTCCTGAGCGGCTACTCGATCGGGACAGTCGAAGAGGACATGTCCCTGTATCCGGACGATCCGCGCATTCGGCAGGTGTCCAGGGCCGCCGGGACGGCCGGCGTGATCATGGGATTCGTCGAGGCCGAGCGACGGGGACTCTTCACCTACAACAGCGCCGGCTACTACCACGACGGCGCGCTGCTCCACGTGCACCGCAAGCTCTACCTGCCGACGTACTCGATCTTCGAGGAGCGCAAGCACTTCACCCCAGGACCGTCGCTCGAGGCCTTTCAGATGCCGCTGGGCCACCGTGCCGCCATCTTGATCTGCAACGACGCCTGGCAGCCCCAGCTGGCATTTCTCGCCACCCAGGACGGCGCGCACATTCTCTACGTTCCGACCGCCAGCGCGCAGAGCCGATTCCCGGAACACTTCGACTCGCAGACGTACTGGATGGACATCACCCGGTTCTACGCGCGGATGTTCCAGGTGTACGTCGTGTTCGTGAACCGGGTCGGGAGCGAGGACGAGCTGCACTTCTGGGGCGGCTCGCACGTCGTCGACCCTTGGGGCGAGCTCGTCGCGCAGGCCAAGCAGGAGGTCGAGGAGGTGTTGACTGTGGACATCGACCTGGCCCAGGTTGCCCGCCGGCGCCGGGCCATCCCGTTGGTCAAAGAAGCCCGCCTGGGCCTGATCCGCCGCGAGGTCGATCGACTCCTACGCGAAGACGGCGACCTCTAGCGTCGAGCACCTAGTTACCCGCCGCCCGCTGCGGCCCCGGCGTTGCCCGGAAAGTATTCGGGATTCACTCCCCAGGCCAGTTCGGCAAGAAATGACGGACGGGGCTCCCCGGTTGGGGAACCCCGTCCGTGTCGAGGTGGTGCTATCGATAGATCAGTTGCCGACCTGCGTGTAGATCAGACCCAGGTCGAGTTCGACAACCTCACTGAACTCGATGTCGTACGCGGCTTCCACGCCGGGCAATCCGTCGTCCCGGTTGATGAACTCACTCGCCGCACAGATCGTGCCGAGGTCCGCATTGTCCTTGATGAATGCGGAAGCATCGCTCAGTGAGGCGATGTCGTTCTCCTCGCCGAACGCGCTGGTGACCACGATCGCGTAGGTGTCGTTCATCGGCGAGGGCTCGAGCCAGGCGATGCCGTTGGCGGCGTCTGCCTCGGCCACAGCCGTGTAGAGGTCCTCGGGCAGGTCTTCGGTCGTGTTGCCGAGGATGTTGACCCAGCCGGTTCCGGTGTACTCCCAGTACATGTCGATCTCGCCGGACTCCAGGGCCTCGCGGACGGTGGCGCTGCCCGACAGGGAGGCCTCATCGACCGTTGCGCCGGCGTCAGCCAGCACCTGGGCGGTGATCTGTGCGAGAACCTTGGACTCGGTGAACTCCTTGGCGCCCACCTTCAAGGACACGCCGTCGAGCTCGCCGCCACCCTGCAGTAGGTCGTTGTCCTCGAGGAAGCCCGCTGCCACGTCGGCCTCGGTCTCGCCATCGACGTCGACTGCCGCGTTGAGCTCGGTGATCGATTCGTCGGTGATGGCCTCTGAGACGGGGGCCATGAGAGTTTCGATGTCCGGATTCGCTTCGAGGGTCTCCTGGCGCATCGTGAGTGCCGCGTTGTAGGGCACGAAGAACTCCTTGTCGTCCTCCAGGACGGTGAGCTCATTGGCCGAGACTCGGCCGTCGGTGGAGAAGACCTCGCCGAAGTTGCACGTTGTGTCGGTCCCGGATCCACCGCCGCCGCCGCCGTCGTCGTCACCCCCACAGCCACTTGCGAGTACGGCGAGCGCGCCGCAAAATGCGACCGCACTTACCTTGCGGGTCCAACGGTTCATTGTTTCTGCCTGCCTTCTGTTGTGGTGGTTGCTAAAGCCCCTTGGGCCGTAGGACGTCTTCGGCGATACCGGCCAAGTAGTCGATCAGCAGCGCCAGCACGGCCGTGAGGACGGCGCCGACGATCTGCACGGAGAGCCGGTTCGTGGACAGACCGGCGATGATGATCCGACCCAAGCCTCCGGCGTTGATGTAGGCCGCCAAGGTCGCGGCGCCGACGTTGATGATCAGAGCGGTCCGCACCCCGGCCAGGATGATCGGCACGGCCAAGGGAAGTTCGATTCGGCTCAGGACCCCGAACTTCGAGATACCCATGCCCCGGCCGGCCTCGAGGATGTTTTCGTCGACCTGTTCCAGCCCGACCATGGTGTTGCGGAGCACGGGCAGCACGGCGTACGCGACGAGTCCGACGATTGCCGCTTCGAACCCGATGAACACGAAAGCCGTGGCCAGCAGAGCCAGGACGCCGATCGTCGGAACCGCTTGGCCGATGTTCGCGATCGTCAGGAGCAGGCCGCGGTAGGGCCGAGTGAACGGTCGGGTCAGGAACACCCCGAGCGGGACGGCGATGAGGATGACGAAGAACGTTGATGCAGCGGCGAGTTGGATGTGCTCCCAGACCGCCTCGAGGATGTTTTCGGTGTTGAGTGAGCGCCGCTCGATGCTGTCGAGCTCTTTGTTCGACACATAGACGTAGAGCCCCACGCAGACGAGCGCGAGGAAGAGCGGCATGAACAGATAGCCCATGACCGTCCGGCGCTCACGACGTACCGGAAGCATCGCCGCCTGGGGGGCGACGGCTACATCCGGTGTCGCGCTGGTCTCGGTGGCGCTGGTCATCGGCTGCGACCGACCTGCTCTGCCTCTTCGTTCGGGTCGAGCAGTCCCTCGCGAGCGCGAGCCCGGGCGTCGGTGCGCATCGTACGGATGGCCTCGTTGATGCGATCAATGTCGACGATGCCCTGATATTGCCCGGACGCGTCCACCACGATCGCGACGCTGTAATTGGCCGTGATCAGCTCGTTGAGCGCGTCGTTGAGTGTGGCCTGCGGCTCGACGGTTGCCTCGGGCGGAAGGCCGATCTGGTCAAGTGGACGGTTGTCCGCGCGCTGCAGATCCGGACCGCTGACCCAGCGGCGGGGCCGGCCCTGCTCGTCGAGCACCAGCGCGAAACCTTTGTCCGAGCCGCGTAGGACTTCGAGCACCTTGGCGTAGTCGTCGCCGATGTGCACTGTGGGCCAGGCACTCAGCTGGATGTCGCGAACGCGGGTCAGGTTCAGTCGTTTGAGTGAGGCGCCGCGACCGATGAAGTCGGCGACGAAGTCGTTGGCCGGAGCGGTGAGGATCTGCTCGGGCGTGTCGTACTGGGCGATCCGGGAACCCTCCTGCAGGATCGCGATCCGGTCACCCATCTTGATCGCCTCGTCGATGTCGTGCGTGACGAACACGATGGTCTTGCGCACTTGTGCCTGCAGCCGCAGGAACTCGTTCTGCAGCCGATCCCTCGTGATCGGGTCGATGGCCCCGAACGGCTCGTCCATCAGCATGACCGCGGGGTCACCGCTGAGGGCTCGGGCCACACCGACGCGCTGCCGCTGCCCACCGGAAAGCTGCTTGGGATAGCGGTTGCGGTAAGTGGCCGGAGACATGCTGACGGTCTCGAGCAGTTCGTCGATCCGGGCGTCGATCCGCTTCTTGTCCCAACCCAGCAGTTTGGGCACGGTCGCGATGTTCTGCGCGATCGTCTGATGCGGGAACAGTCCGATCTGCTGGATGACGTACCCGATCTTTCGACGCAACTGATCGGGATCGGTCGTCGTGACGTCCTCACCGTCGAGGATGATCCGGCCGGAGCTCGGCTCGATGATCCGATTGATCATCTTCATCGTCGTGGTCTTCCCGCACCCGGACGGGCCCACCAGGATGACGATCTCGCCCTCGGGAATCTCCAGCGTGAGGTTGTCAACCGCCGGCTTGGGCTCCTTCGGGTACTGCTTGACCAGATTTTCCAACCGGATCATGGTCTTGCCCGGAGTCGCTGGGGTGACGGTCGGGGCGGCGGTCGGCTCGGTCATTGAATTCCTCGCGAAGTCGTCAGTTTGCCCAGCAGAGTCCAGATCGCGTCGAACAGGATCGCCACGACGATGACGCCGAGCATCCCCGCCAGCACGAGGTTGACGGCTACCGGCGACCCCACCCGGGCGAGGCCGTCGAAGATGAATGCTCCATACCCAGGGCCATCGACGATTGCGCCAATGGTCGCGATGCCCACCAGGATCAACGTGCTCACGCGGATTCCGGTGATGATGACCGGCCAGGCCAAGGGCATCTCGATGCCCCACAGCCGCTGCATGCGGCCAAGGCCCATGCCCTTCGCTGATTCGACGATGGCCGGGTCGACCTCGCGCAGCCCGGTGATCGTGTTGCGGACGACCGGGAGCAGTCCGTACATGGTCAACGCGACGATGACCGGGGGTGCGCCGATGCCGAGAATCGGAATCATCAGGATGAACAGTGCGAAAGACGGGATCGTCAGGAAGGTGCCGGTGATCGCCAGAACGATCTCGCGTGGACGTTCTGTTTGGTACGTGAGCATGCCCAGGGCCATGCCGATCACAGATGCCAGGGCCACGGAAACACCGACGATGACGATGTGCTCCAACCCCGCTGTGGTCAGGTCGTCCCAGCGACGCTGCAGGAACTCGAAGAAGGTCACGTCGGCCGTACCCATCCCCTCTGCCAACCGGCGTTTCGCGCGCCCTCAGGAGCGGTCGACAACGGCGGCGAGCCTGGCATCCGGTCACCGTCGCAGAGGGTGTGGCCGAGCGCAATCATGATGACCTTTCCGTAACCGTCCGTTGCCCGGAGGGCAACGGATCGGCCCAGAACGGGCCCCCACCGTTTCGCGCGACGCCGCTGCGTTGCCGGGCCTAGTGTCGACTGGTGGGAACGCCGCGCGCCTGGATCGTCTGGGGGATAGGAGTTCTGGCGTACTCCGTCGCGGTGTTCCATCGAACGTCGCTCAGTGTGGCCGGAGTGCAAGCGACCGAGCGGTTCTCGGCAACCTCGGCGGAATTGGCCACATTCGGGGTCGTGCAGCTCTTGGTCTACGCGCTGATGCAGGTGCCGGTGGGTGTGCTGCTCGACCGGTTCGGTTCTCGGCGGCTGATCGTCGTTGGCGCATTGCTGATGGCGGCCGGGCAGCTGGCGCTGGCTCTGGCCGAGAGCCTTCCGCTGGCTATTGCGGCTCGAGTCCTGGTCGGCATCGGCGACGCGATGAGCTTCATCAGCGTGCTGCGGCTCGTCCCCGCCTGGTTCCCGGCGGCCCGTACTCCCATGCTGACTCAGCTCACCGGCCAGATCGGCCAGATCGGTCAGGTGGCCAGCGCCTTGCCCTTCGCGGCGCTGCTCCACTCGCGGGGCTGGACCACTGCCTACACCGCTGCCGCTGCCGCGGGGGTGCTCGTCGCGCTGCTGGTTCTGGTCGCGTTGCGCAACGCGCCCCCCGGGGTCGTGGTGGGAAACCGCGGTACGGACTTCGACGTACTGGGCAATCTCCGCGATGCCTGGCGCCACCCGGGTACGCGATTGGGGCTCTGGTCGCACTTCACCGTGCAGTTCAGCGGGTTGGTGTTCGCGATTCTGTGGGGCTTCCCGTTCATGGTGGTCGGTGTCGGACTGTCCGAAACGACGGCGGGCGCATTACTGACGCTGCTGGTGATTGGTGGCATGGTCACTGGCCCGATCCTTGGCCGGCTGACGGCGCTCTATCCCCTCCGCCGATCGAACCTGGTCCTCGGCGTGGCGGGTTTGACGGTGACGATGTGGACGGTGGTACTGCTGTGGCCGGGGCAGATCCCATTGCCCGTGATCGTCCTGTTGGTCCTGGTGCTTGCCGCGAACGGCCCCGCGTCGATGGTCGGTTTCGACTTCGCCCGAACCTTCAATCCGCATACCCGACTGGGCAGCGCCACCGGAATCGTCAACGTCGGCGGCTTCGTCGCTTCGGTGCTCACCATTCTGATGGTCGGATTGGTCCTGGACCTGGTCGCGCCGGACGGCCCGGATCTCGCCGCGTACAAGATTGCGTTCAGCGTGCAATATCTCGTGTGGCTCGGCGGCGGCCTTGCCATCATCCGTACCCGGCGGCTCGCCCGTCGCGCCCTGGCCGAGGAGGGAACCATCGTCCGGCCGTTGCCCCAGGTGCTCCGCGAACGCGCTGCCCGTCGTCGTCGCCCGCGTTGACCGACCCTCAGCTCTGAGGTGCGAGAGCGATGTCGAAACGGGCAAGTGTCCAGCTCGCACCGGCAAGGTCCCGGCCGTCAGGTGTGGGGTCCGCGGCGGTGGATCGGCGGAACTCGACGATCAACGACTCGCGGATGCCGAAGACGCTGTCCGAACCGAGGTCGTCGCCGGCGACGAAGATGTGCGTGACGACGGTTCGCATACCCTCGTGGCTGACCATCAGGTGCAGATGCGGGGCCCGCATCGGAGAACGATTGGTCGCGGCGAGCAGGTCACCGACCGGACCATCGCTGGGGATCGGGTAAGGCGTTGGCGTCAACGCCCAGAATTGGTAGCGCCCTTCGCTGTCGGAGTAGAGGTGCCCGCGGCCGGCGGCGCGACCGTCGGGGTATTGAACGTCGTAGAACCCGGCGTCGTCTGCCTCCCACACCTCGATCCGCGCGCCACTCAGGGGTCGAGCCTCGACATCGGTGATGACTCCCTCGACCCAGCACGGCTCCCCGGACGCACCGCCGGAGATGTCTCCACCCATCTCGACGCGCGGCGAGTTCGGCACGAAGAACGGCCCGACCACGGTGCTCTCGGTAGCTCGTCCCATCGGGTCGTCGTTGACCGTGATGGTCTGCATCGAGGCACCGAGAACATCTGAAAGCAGGATGAATTCCTGGCGCTTGTCATCTGTGATGTCGCCGGCCCGCCTGAGGAAGTCGATCGCCTGCTCCCACTCATGTTGGGTCAGGCGGACTTCGCGAATCAACGCGTGCAGGTGCTCGACCATGGCCGTCAGCACGGTGCGCAACCGTTCGTCGGGGGTGTCGGCGAAGCTGGCGACGACGGTGTCGACGAGCTGCCGCTCCCGCCGGTCCCGGGCTGTGATGTTCGGCGTCCTGTGCCGGGCTTGTCATGCTGGCTTCTCCGTCCAGGTCTGTCGGGGATCGTCGCCTGCCCACGCGGCTTGGAGCAACCTCGTTACTGACTCATGGTCAACCGGTCTCGGGTTGCTGGGCGGGACCTCCGCCAGTATCAGCCCGGCGGCTGCGGGGAGATCCTCGTGGTGAAGTCCGATGTCGCGCAGCGCCTTTGGCGCACCCAGGCAGGCACGCAAGCGGTCGAGGCCGTTGACTGCGTCTGTGTCACCAAACGCAGTCGCGATACGTTCCGCGGCTGCTGGTGCGTAGGGAGCATTGAAAGCGAGGACGTACGGCAGCACGACGGCGTGCGTCGCCGCGTGCGGCAGGTTGAAGGCACCGCCCAGCACATGACAGAACTTGTGATGCAAACCCGAACCAGCAGAAGCGAAGGCGACGGCGGCCAGGTACGACCCGTACAGGGCCTGTTCGATGGCCTCGCGCTCGGCCGTGATCACGCCGGGCAGTCCGGTTCGCAGCGCCCGCAGGCCCTCCATTGCCAGTGCTGCGTTGATCGGGTCGGCCCGTGGACCCCACATCGCATCCACGCAGTGGGCAACCGCATTCAGCCCGGATGCGACAGCTAGGGCCGTCGGCAAACCGGCGAGCAGCTCGGCGTCGTAGATGACGGTCACAGGGAGGACGTTCCCGTCGCTGCCGGTGCGCTTGTGGCCGTTCTCGGTCAGTCCCCACACATCGGTGGCTTCCGATCCGGCGTACGTCGTCGGTACGGCAACGATCCGCAGGGCGGAGGTGAGGGCGACCGCCTTGGCCAGGCCCGTGGTCGAACCGCCGCCGACGGCGATCAGCAGATCGGCGTTGCTGGACTTCGCGACAGACCTGGCGTCCTCGGCTACGTCGATCGGGACATGCTCGACGATCCGGCGGTACGTCGCTGCGCCCGCGAGCCCGGCACTCTCGATCAGACCTTGCTGCCGGGTGCCGGCGATGACCAGCGGCGTACGCGACCCGAGCCGCTGGATCTCATCCCCGAGATGGCCGGCCGCTCGACCCGATCCGAACAACACCCGTTGACCCTTGGTTTCGTGCTCGAACACGATCGGCATGTCAGGCGCCCCGCCCGAGATCCAACGACAGCACACCAGCAGCCAACGCGTCCCGCGCGCGGGAGGCAATGCCCTTTGCCTGCGTGTCGGCGTCCAGCGCAAGCAGCAGGAGTACGGGAAATGCGGCGGTACGGTGCGCGGATGGCCACCAGCTACCGGATCAGCGAGGCAGCCGAGCTACTCGGCGTCAGTGACGACACGGTTCGGCGCTGGATCGACACCGGGCGCCTGGCGGTTGCCACGAAGGGTTCGGGCCCGACTCGGGTCGAGGGCCCGGCTCTGGCCGAGTTGGCCCGCGAACTCGCCGATGCACCCGAAGTCGGCGCCTCGCGGTTGGCCTCGGCCCGCAACCGTCTGCCCGGGATCGTCACCCGGGTCGTCCGGGACACCGTCATGGCGCAGGTGGACATGCAATGCGGGCCGTACCGGATGGTGTCGTTGATGTCACGTGAGGCGGCCGACGAACTCGGTCTCGAGCCGGGCAGCCGGGCGGTGGCAGCGGTCAAGGCGACCAACGTGGTCGTGGAGATTCCCTGAACCGCGAGTGAGGCTGTCGAAGGCTGGTCAACGTTCGAAAGTGCGGCACTTCTCGGCTTGTACAACCGCTGGTACGGACATACAGTGCGGCGGTGACTCGGACCCTGCGGCTTCTGCTCGCCCTCGTTGCTGCTCTGTTGCTTTCGCTGACCGCGTGCGGCGGAGGCGACGACACCAGGGATGACAATTCCGGGAGCGGCTCGGCCGCGGCGACCGAAGCAGACCCGCTCTCCGGCGACCTGACTATCTTCGCCGCGGCTTCGCTCACCGACGTCTTCACTGAGCTCGGGGAACAGTTCGAAGCGGATCACCCGGACGTCGAGGTCACTGATTTCCTCAACTTCGGCCCCAGCTCGGGCTTGGCCACGCAGATCACTGAGGGCGCACCGGCCGACGTCTTCGCGTCGGCGAACACCACTCAGATGGATGTCGTCGCAGACGCCGGAAACACCGAGGCTGAGCCGGAAGTCTTCGTCGAGAACGTCCTGCAGATCGCCGTACCGGTCGGCAATCCCGCCGGCATCACCGGCATCGATGACTTCGCAAATCCGGATCTGACGCTGGCGATCTGTGCGGCCGAGGTTCCCTGCGGGGCTGCTGCGGCAACGGTCTTCGAAGCCGCCGGCATCACCCCGTCGGTCGATTCGCTCGAGGAGGACGTCCGGGCCGCGCTGACCAAGGTCGAGCTCGGCGAAGTCGATGCTGCCCTGGTTTACGTCACCGATGTCGTCGCCGCCGGCGACACTGTAGAGGGGATCGACTTCCCGGAGATCGAGGAAGCGGTCAACTCCTACCCGATCGCGACGCTCGCCGAGGCGCCCAATCCGGATGCGGCAACCGCGTGGGTCGAGTTCATCCTTTCCGACGACGCCGCCGCAGTCTTCGAGGAAGCCGGCTTCCGCATACCGTGACGGATATGACGGTGGTCGGTGACCCAGCAGGGGACACCCCATCGGCACCCAACTCGACGCGGTCGGGGCCGGGTCTGACGATCAAGGCGAGTCGGTCCCGGATCCCGCTCGCCCTCCTCCTGCCGGCGATCCTTGGCGTCGCCTTTCTCGTGCTGCCGATGGTCGGCCTGCTGATCCGGGCGCCCTGGTCGGAATTGTTGCCGCGGCTGGCCGAGCCGCAGGTCGGCCAGGCGCTGCGGCTGTCGTTGATCACGGCCACGATCGCCACGGTTGTCGCGATGGTGTTGGGCGTGCCCATTGCCTGGGTGCTCGCCCGCTCGAACATCCGCGGACGTTCGATCCTGCGAGCGTTGGTGACGGTGCCGTTGGTGCTGCCTCCCGTGGTCGGTGGTGTCGCGCTCTTCCTCGTTCTCGGAAGGCGCGGAATCATTGGTGGCTGGCTCTATGACACTTTTGGCTTCTCGCTGCCGTTCACCACGGCAGCGGTGGTGATCGCGGAGACGTTCGTCGCGATGCCGTTCCTGGTGATCAGCGTCGAGGGTGCGCTGCGGGCCGCCGATGCTCGATTCGAGGATGCTGCGGCGACGCTGGGAGCTGGGAGCTGGTCGACCTTCCGCCGCGTCACGCTGCCGCTGGTCGCGCCCGGCATCGCGGCCGGGGCCGTGTTGTGCTGGGCGCGGGCGCTCGGCGAGTTCGGGGCAACGATCACGTTCGCCGGCAACTTCCCGGGTACGACGCAGACGATGCCGCTGGCGGTCTATCTGGCTCTCCAGAACGACCCGGAGGCTGCGATCGTGCTGAGCCTGGTCTTGCTCGCGGTCTCGCTGGCCACACTCGCGCTGCTGAGGGAACGCTGGCTGACCCGAGCATCAGGATGAGTCTTGCCGCGGACTTCGTCGTACAGCGTGGGTCGCTGCTTCTGGACGTCGACCTCGCAGTTGAGCCGGGTCAGGTCCTCGTCCTGCTGGGACCCAACGGCGCCGGAAAGTCGACCGTGCTGCGGGTCCTCGCTGGCCTGCTCCCACCCGACGCCGGTCGAATCGTCCTCAACGGAGCCGTCCTGGACGAGCCAGCAGCGGGCAAGCACGTCGCGCCGTATGAGCGACCCATAGGAATGGTCTTCCAGGACTATCTCCTGTTTCCACATCTGTCTACTGTGGACAACATCGCATTCGGCCTGAGATCCAGACACGTCCCGAGGGCGCGGGCACGCACCGCCGCTCTTGGCTGGCTGGATCGAGTCGGACTCGGTGACTACGCCAAGGCCAAGCCCGGAGGCCTGTCCGGCGGCCAGGCCCAACGGGTCGCGCTCGCGCGGGCTTTGATCGGCAGTCCGGAACTGCTCCTGCTCGACGAACCCCTGGCCGCGCTGGACGCCCGAACAAAGCTCGAGGTACGGGCTGACCTCCGCCGGCACCTTTCGGAGTACCCCGGGGCAACGGTGCTGGTCTCCCACGACCCGATCGACGCGATGGCCCTGGCTGATGAGGTTGCGGTGATCGAAGACGGGCGGGTCGTACAGTCCGGACCGCCGGGTGAAGTCGCCCGCCGGCCGCGCACGGACTACGTGGCCCGTCTGATCGGGCTGACCCTGCTGGCTGGCAACGCAGAAGGGACGCAGGTGCGATTGGACTCAGGCGCATCCGTGAACATCGCGGACCCGGCGCACGGATCGGTGTACGTGGCGATCCGGCCGGAGACGGTCGCCATCTACCCGACTGAGCCGCACGGGAGTCCGCGCAACGTCTGGCCGGCACGGGTGGCCTCGGCGACGCCGCACGGGTCAGCCGTGCGCTGCGACCTGAGCGGCCCGGTTCCGCTGACGGCGGACCTCACGGCGACTGCCTTCGCCGAGCTCGGACTTGGTCCGGGCAGTGACGTCTGGGCGACCGTCAAGGCACATGAGGTCGAGGTCTATGCCCGCTGACGATGCGAGCGACTGGGTGCAGCCCCGGGTGGCCGGGTTGGTGCTCGCGGCGGGCGCCGGGCGACGATACGGAATGCCGAAAGCCCTTGTGCCGTACGAGGGGAGCCTGCTCGTGGAACGTGCCTACCGACTGGTGGCTGCCTTCTGCGATCCAGTGTTCGTCGTACTGGGTGCCTCGGCCGAGGAGATCATGTCTCGCGCGGACCTGGGGCTTGCCGTCGTTCTGACCAATCCGGACTGGGACACCGGGATGGGCTCGTCTCTGCGGACCGGACTGGCGGCGTTGACCGTCCTCCCCGACGAGTTGCGCGGCCCGGAGGCGGTGGATGCGGTTCTGGTCCACCTCGTCGACCTCCCCGGCATCACCGCGGCCGCGATCCGGCGGGTTGCCTCGTACTCGGCACCTGATGTCTTGGCGGTTGCGACGTACGGCGGCGTGCGAGGGCATCCGGTCCTCTTGGGGCATCGGCATTGGGCGGGGGTTGCCGAGTCCGCCACGGGCGACCAGGGCGCGCGCGCATACCTGGCCGCACACGAGGTCATCGAAATCGAATGTGCTGACGTCGCGGACCCCGCCGACCTGGACTACCCACCAGCCTGACTGGCTACATTTGGCCGGTGACCGAGACCTCGCCCGCACCCGTCCGAGCCGCCGTCACTGCGGACCCGCTCTCGGTCGCCGAGCACGAGGAACTCGTTTCGAGCTCTGGCGCGGGTGCGGTCGTCGCCTTCAGCGGCGTCGTCCGGGACCATGACCACGGACGTGGGGTCACCCAACTCGAATACGTGGGCCACCCCTCCGCCGAGGAGTTGATGGCCGAGATCGCCGGTGAGATCGCCGCGCTGCCCAACGTGCACGCGGTCGCGATCTCGCACCGAATCGGCCTGCTCGGCGTGGGTGATGTCGCGCTCGCGGCGGCGGTCAGCGCATCCCATCGCGGCGAGGCCTTTGACGCCTGCCGTCAGCTGGTCGAGGAGGTCAAGGCCCGACTGCCGATCTGGAAGCGGCAGGTCTTTGTCGACGGCGAAGAAGAATGGGTCGCCGCTCCCTGACTGTGCCTTGGGGGACGTTATGCGCATAACGTCCCCCGCGAGCCGCGATTCCGGGACGTTATGCGCATAACGTCCCAAAACTTGAGCTGTCAGCGGGCAGGAGCTCCCGCCGTACCGTCGTCGTCATGCGGATGCTTGTGCCCGTGCGCGCGAGGTGGCTGACCTTCGGCCGATTCCTCGGCGTCGGCCCGGGCCTCGTCGGCCTCCCCCTCGTACTCCAGCGCCTCGTTGCCGTAGGCCTCGCCGACGACCTGTTCGGTACGTCCCCAGAGCCGGGTGATCGAGCGGCGCAGTTCGGTGAGCAGTCCCAACGGGAGTCCTTATGTCAGGCCTAGCCGCCGGCGAAGGGCGGGAGGACATCCACCGAGCTGCCTGGTGACAGCGCGGCATCGTGGTCGGACTGGCGAACCCCGTCGACCAGGAAAGAACAGACTGCCAGAACCTTCGCCAGATCCGGACCGTGCCGCCGGCTGGCTTCAGCGATCAGCTCGGCCAGGCTCGTGGCCTCGACCGTCTCGGTCTGCGCGCCGGCCGCGGCGCGAGCGGCGGCGAAGTAGTTGACCGTCACTCCCGTCACTCGGGAGTCGGCGAGCGTGTCCACCGGACTCAGCCGCCGATGGCCGACATGGGACGGGTGGGCTGTAGGAACGTCGGGTCGTCGATACCGTGCCCGGGCAACTTGGTCCACATCGCCGCCTGCCAGCGATCGGCGATCTCGGCGTCGGAGGACCCGTCCCGCAGTGCAGTACGGAGGTCGGACTCCTCGCGGGCGAACAGACAGTTGCGGATCTGGCCATCGGCGGTGAGCCGCGTTCGATCGCAGGTGCCGCAGAAGGCCCGCGTCACCGAGGCGATGATCCCGACCTTGGCCGGGCCACCGTTGACGAGCCAGGTCTCGGCCGGCGAGCTACCGCGATGCGCCGGGTCCGGGGTCAGGATCACTGCGGCCTGCAGCTTCTCCAGGATCTCCTCGGCGGTGATCATCTGGTCGCGCTTCCACTCGTGCTGGGCATCGAGGGGCATCTGTTCGATGTAGCGGAGTTCGAAGTCGTGCTCCAGACAGAACTCCAGCAGTGGCACCGGGTCCTCGTTGAGCCCCCGCATGAGGACGGCATTGACCTTGACCGGAACCAGCCCGGCGCGCTTGGCGGCGACCAATCCGGCCAGGACGTCATCGATGCGGTCTCGGTGGGTCAGTTGCTTGAACTGGAGCTTGTCCAGGGTGTCCAGGGAGACGTTGATCCGGTCCAACCCGGCGTCGGCAAGTGGCTGAGCGAGTCGCTCGAGACCGATCGCATTGGTGGTCAGGCTGATCTCGGGAGCGGGGTTCAGCGCCTTGGCCGTACGCACGATCTCGACCAGACCCGGGCGGATGAGTGGCTCGCCACCGGTGAACCGGATCTCGTTGATGCCGAGCATCTCGACGCCGATGCGGACGATCCGGTTGATCTCCTCGTCGGTGAGGATCTGGGACGTCGGCAGCCAGTCCAGTCCCTCAGGCGGCATGCAGTACGTACACCGCAGATTGCACCGGTCGGTCAGCGAGACCCGGAGATCGGTCGCCACGCGGCCGTGCTGGTCGGCGAGCCCGGGCCGGCCTCCAGGTCCACGCTGGGCAGCGGGCCCAGGCGAGTCGAGGCTGGTCAGTCGAAGGGTCACCACCCGAGGGTAACCTCCCGCCCGGAGGTGTCACCCGGTGTTCGGCCCCTACGCGGCCCTGCTGCGCGTCAGCGGTGCATTCTCCTTCTCGTCGATGGGCTTCCTCGCTCGGATGCCCATCTCCATGACCGGCCTCGGCGCGGTCCTGCTGGTCGCGGGCGAGACGGGCAGGTACGGAATCGCCGGCGTCATCGCCGGTGTTCTCGCGCTGTCCTTTGCCGTGATCTCCCCGCAGGTCGCTCGGCTGGTCGATCGACGCGGCCAGGCCCGGGTACTGCGCCCAGCAGTCATGCTGTTCGGCGCGGCCGGCGTCGGTTTCGTGGTGGCAGTCGAACTCCAGGCACCCGTCTGGACCTGGTTCGTCCTCGCGGCGATCACTGGGGCTTCGGGCCCGAACATCGGCTCGATGGTCCGGGCCCGCTGGGTGAACGTCCTCGACGACCCGTCCGTACGGCAGACCGCGTTTGCCTTCGAATCCGTCGTCGACGAGATCGTCTTCGTCGTCGGACCTCCGCTGGTGACCTTCCTGGCGACGGCGATCTCGCCGCCGGTCGGTTTCCTCACGGCGATCATCATCGGCCTGATCGGGGGGATGGGATTCGCCACGCTCACCTCGACCGAGCCGCCCGTCACGCAGACGACCGAAGGCCGAGGCGGACGCCGCGGTGTCCTGATACCCGCCTTGATCGCGGTGACGGTCACCTACATCGCAGTCGGCACCGTCTTTGGTGCGATGGACGTCGTCGTTGTCGCCTATGCCGAGGAGCAGGGCCAGATCGGCCTCTCCGGCGTGGTTCTTGCGGTGTACGCAGCGGGCAGTCTGATCGCCGGGCTGGCCTACGGCGCGATCACGTGGCAGCGGGGTCTGGCGGGACGGTTCCTGCTGACCACGCTGGCCTTCGCCGTCGCCGCACTGGGATTCCTGCTGGTCAACTCGCTCCTAGTGCTGGCCGGCTTGGCCTTCCTCGCGGGAGCCACGATCGCCCCCGTCCTTGTGTCGGGGCTGTCCCTCGTGGAGTCACGGCTTCCCCGGGCGGCGCTGACCGAGGGCCTTTCCTGGACCACAACCGGAATCACGATCGGCGTGACCCTCGGCGCCGCGATCTCCGGATCAGTGGTCGACGCGATCGGCGCGCAGCGAGCCTTCGTCGTCCAGGTGATCGGTGCGGCAAGTGCCGGGGTTCTGGCGCTGATCGGCTACCTCGTGGTGCGCCGGGCTGACCATCGAGGGCCGCCGGACCGCCCGGAACCACCACTTACGCTGTAAGATGACGGTGACCGCAGAAACGCACGGTGACGTGGAGGAGACGCGATATGAGCGCAGAAGACAAGATCAAGAACGCTGCCGAAAACTGGGGCGGCAAGGGCAAGGAAGCGCTCGGGGATGCGACCGATGACCAGAGCCTGGAGAACGAGGGCCGCGCCGACCAGACCAAGGCCGACCTCAAGCAGGCCGGCGAGAAGGTCAAGGACGCGTTCAAGAACTAGGCAGTTCGTACGCCGCACCTATTGCGTACAGAGGTCCCCTCAGGCAGTCGCCTGAGGGGACCTTCTACGTGAAGTGGCCCTTGGCGCCCGAGTGATGTTGCGACGAGAGGCCGCCGGACACAACTGGATCAAGATCCGGTTGTTGCTTGATACGTTGCGGCTCCCGAGCCCAAGGTGACATCCATGCCGTTCCTGCCGCCGCCGCCGAGCGCGGCCTGGGCTCACCAGGAGGCTCGCTCCGGCTTCGAGGTCGTCTACTTCCAGCGTCACGACGACGGTCATGTGCTCACCGGCGCCACGACCGCGGTCGAGGACGGGCAGTCCTGGATCGTCCACTACGAGATCCGAGTCGACGCCGCCTGGCGCACCCGCAGCGCTCGTGTGACCGGACGCTCCAACACCGGCGCGCGCACGCGACTGCTCGAGAGTGACGGGGAAGGTCGCTGGAGCGTTGACCGGAAGCCGGCTTTGCACCTGGACGGCTGCCTGGATGTGGATCTGGAGTCCTCGGCAATGACCAACGCCTTGCCGGTCCACCGCCTGGCCCTTCCCACCGGTGCGATGGCGCAGGCGCCGGCCGCCTACGTACGAGCTCTGGATCTGAGCACGGAACGCCTTGAGCAGCAGTACGCGAGGATCACCGACCAGGACAGGCACCAGCGCTACGACTACACCGCGCCGGTCTTCGACTTCTCCTGTCAGCTTGTCTATGACGAGGCCGGTCTGGTACTGGCGTATCCCGGCATCGCCGTACGCACCTTCTAATCCGCGCCCGAGCACGCACTTTTTCCGGAGAATGTCGCTTCTGGACGCTGGCAGACCGCACCTTTTCCGGAGAATGTCGCGTCAGAGGGTTGGCCGACCTCGGCTCACGTCCGGTTCACGCGGCCCGCGGGAGGATGCGCGAATGGTGCTGGCCAAGGTGATGGCGGCCAAGGCTGATCTTCCCTCGACGGTCGCGGCGGCAATGGCCTTAACTCAAGCTGCCGCCGCGGCCGTCGGTGTCTTGGCCGTCGCACGTACCCCCGAGGGCCTGCTCGACGTCCCCGGCGTCGAGCTGTTCCTGGTCTGCCTCAGCACGCTCGCCGTCGCAGTCGTCCTCGCTCTCGGCTGCCTACACATCCTCGTCGGCCGCTCACCGAGACTCGCGATTCTGGGATCGGTTGCATCGCTGGTCATCTCGGCGTACTGGATCCTCCGGCGGCCGCCGGCCGACACGTTCCCGGACCTTGCCGTCGCGTACGCCGTGCTGCCGGTGCTCACCCTCGGATCGCTCGCGGTGTACCGGGTCCTCGCGGCCCGTCGAGCTCGGCGGCCGACGCCGGTCCTCGCGGGCGACAACGCACCCGAACCTGCGGACGAGTCGACGCCGGGCGAGACCAAGCCGCCCTGGGAGCTGGCCGACGAGGCGGTCGCGGTCGACTCGGATCCGTACGACGACGAGCCTCCGTACGACGACGAGACTCCCTACGACCGCGAGCTTTCCTACGACCGCGAACGTCCGTACGAGTACGAGCCGCCGGTCGAGCAGACCGACCGGCCGTGGGAGGAGCCGGCGGACGAATCCAAGGACGCTGAGCGGCGTGACATGCTGGTTGAGTGAGCGCGCAACTTGGCTGGTCGAGCCCAGCCGAACTCGGGGCCGCGCTGGAGAGCACGGGATATCTCGCTGACGAGGGCATTGCGACGGCCGCGTATCTGGCCCTTGCGATGGAGCGTCCGCTCTTTACCGAGGGTGAAGCCGGTGTGGGGAAAACCGCTCTCGCGACCGCCCTGGCCCAGGCGACCGGCCGCCCCCTGTATCGCTTGCAGTGCTACGAAGGCTTAGAGGCCAGCCAGGCTCTCTACGACTGGGACTTCCCCCGGCAGATGCTGCACTTGCGCGCGGCCGAGGCGGCCGGGCAGACCGACGATCCGGACAAACTCGAAGCGAGCTTGTACGACCGACGCTTCCTCATCGCCCGGCCCTTGCTTCAGGCATTGGAAGACTCCCCAAGCGTGCTGTTGATCGACGAGATCGACCGCGCAGACGACGAATTCGAAGCATTCCTGTTGGAGATGCTGTCCGACTTCACGATCTCGATTCCCGAGATCGGCACGATCCGAGCCGACGTGCCCCCGCTCGTCGTGCTCACCTCCAACCGGACTCGCGAGGTCCATGACGCGCTCAAGCGGCGCTGCCTCTATCACTGGCTGGACCATCCGACCTACGAGCGGGAAGTCGCGATCCTGCGGACCCGGCTGCCGCAGATCACCGAGCAGTTGGCGGCTGACGTCGCTCGAGTCGCCGGTCGACTCCGTGCGGCCGATCTGCTCAAACCACCTGGCGTTGCCGAGGCAATGGACTGGGCCACGGCGCTGCATGTGTTGGGGGCCCGCGAGATCGACCCGGAGCGAGCCGCCGCGACGCTCGGTGCGGTGCTGAAGTACCGCGAAGACGCCGACCGGATCAAGACCCTGGGCCTGGCCGCACTGCTGGGCGGTTGATCGCCGTCCTCACCAACCAGCCACCGCTCTTTCGGCCGGTTCGCTACACAACGGGCGCTTTGCGGCCTGCGATAGCGGAGGTTGTGTAGCGAACCGGCGTTGTCGTCCGAGTGGCATCCTGAAGCTATGTCCTTCGACGGAGTCGCGGCGCCGATCCGCGACGTCGTCGAGACCGTCACTGCCTTCGCCCGCACGCTCCGGCACAGCGGTGTTCAGGCATCCCCGGACCGCGTACAAGCGATGATCCGCGCCATCGGCGAACTCGACGTCCTCGACGCCAGCCACGTCTACTGGTCCGGCCGGCTCACCCTGTGTGGCAGCCACGACGATGTGGAGCGGTACGACGCTGCGTTCTCTGCCTACTTCGGCGGCGAGGCACCTCGCCATTTGCAGACCGCCGCCGAGCCGAGGAAGCGGGTTGCGACGTCGGCTTCCCTGGGCATCAACCACAACGACGGGCAGAACGACGCCGAGGACGCACCGGACATTGCGGCGGCAGCCAGCGGCGAGGAGATCCTGCGGCATCGCGACATCGGGCTGCTCAGTCCCGAGGAGCGTGAGCATCTGCAGCGGCTCTTCGCCCTGCTCGCACCGAACCCGCCGCTGCGCAGGTCTCGGCGCCGTACCCCGGCCAACCGCGGCAACGTCCACGTCGCGCGCACGGTACGGCGGGCGCTGCGCAACGGCGGCGAGATCGTGTCGCTGTCCCGGCGAAAGGCGAGACAACGACCGCGCCGCGTTGTGGCACTGCTCGATGTCAGTGGCTCGATGTCCCCGTACGCCGACGCCTTGCTGCGGTTCGCGCACGCGCTGACCCGCGCGCACCAGGGGTCGACCGAGGTCTTCACCGTCGGCACCAGGCTGACTCGGGTCACCCGGGAGATGCGCCAGCGCGACCCCGACAAGGCTCTGGCTACCAGCGGCGCCGCCATCCCCGACTGGAGCGGTGGGACCCGATTGGGCGAAGTCCTCAAGGCCTTCCTCGACCGGTGGGGGCAGCGCGGGGTCGCCCGGGGAGCGGTCGTGATCCTGGCCAGTGATGGTTGGGAACGGGGCGACCCGAACCAGCTCGCCGAGCAGATGGCACGCCTGCATCGACTGGCGCATCGGGTCATCTGGGTGAACCCGCACAAGGGTCGCGAGGGGTACGAGCCGCTGACCCGCGGAATGGCGGCAGCACTTCCCTACGTTGACTCCTTCGTTTCCGGTCACAGCCTCGCCGCATTTGAGGAGCTCGCAATGGAGATTGCCGATGCGTGAAGTCATGGACGAGCTGCTGACGTGGTGGGACGCGGGCGAGACGGTAGGGGTCGGCACGGTCATCGCTACCTGGCGCTCGGCGCCGCGACCGGCGGGCGCCTCGATGTTGGTCGGACCGGACGGTACGGCCGTGGGCAGTGTGTCCGGCGGCTGCGTCGAGGGCGCGGTGTACGAGGAGGCGGTCAGCTCAGTCGAGTCCGGTGCCGTCACCCTCCGCCGGTACGGAGTGAGCGACGATGACGCCTTCGCGGTGGGCCTGACCTGCGGCGGCATCCTGGATGTGTACGTCGAGCCGGTCTCCCGCGAGACCTTTCCCGAGTTGGCTGAGGTCGCCGCCTCGATCGCGTCCGGTGAGCCCGTAGCCGTGGTCACGTGTGTCGCCGGGCCGGAGGACCGCCTGGGAAAGAGGTTGGTGCTCTGGACCGATCGAGCCGCTGGAAGCCTGGGGCTCAAGCGACTCGATGACGCCGTGGCAGACGATGCCCGCGGACTCCTCGCCGCCGGGCGCACGGCGACCGTCCACTATGGACATGACGGTGAACGGCGTGGTGACGATCTGACCCTGTTCGTCGCCTCGTACGCACCGCCGGCCCGGATGATCGTGTTCGGAGCGATCGACTTCGCCGCCGCGGTGGCCCGGGTCGGCGCATTCCTCGGCTACCACGTGACCGTGTGCGACGCGCGCCCTATTTTCGCTACCACCAAACGTTTTCCGGAGGCGAACGACGTCATCGTCGACTGGCCGCATCGCTACTTGCAGGCCGAGGTCGACGCCGGACGGATCGATGAGCGCACCGTTTTGTGCGTCCTGACCCATGACCCGAAGTTCGACGTACCAGTCCTGGAGATTGCCCTGCAGCTTCCGGTCGCATACGTGGGTGCGATGGGCTCGCGGCGTACTCACGAGGATCGGCTGGAGCGGCTCAGGGAAGCGGGCGTCGGCGAGAAGGAGTTGGAACGGCTCTCCTCACCGGTCGGCCTGGATCTCGGCGCCCGAACACCCGAGGAGACCGCGATCTCGATCGCTGCGGAGATCATCGCCGGCCGGTGGGGTGGCTCCGGCGAGCGCCTTGCCGACAAGGGCGGTCCGATCCACGACACCGCGCAGCGCTGAGCGGTCGGTCCGGCTTCGGGACGTTATGCGCATAACGTCCCCGTGGGGGGCGGGTTTCGGGACCTTATGCGCATAACGTCCCCAAGAGTGGCGGGTTTTGGGCACCTTATGCGCATAACGTCCCAGTGGGGGCCGGCCGGTCAGTCCGGCGCCGGCAGCAGCCGGTCCAGAAGGATCGTCAGCGCAGTTTCCCCGGCGCGCAGCGCGGCCGCCGGATCCTCGGCGCGGGCGATCAGCAATGCGGTCTCGCCGACGGCGGCGAGGATCAGGTGCGCCAGCATGTCGGTCGCCCCGGCGGGCAGCCGTCCGGCCCTGGCGAGTTGGGCAAGTGCGGCCTTCGTCGCCCCGAGCGTGTGCTCGTCGTCCAACGTCCGCCACCTGGTCCAGCCGACCACCGCAGGTGCGTCGAGCAACATGATTCGTTGCACGGCGGGGTCGAGCGCCAGTCGTAGCCAGGCGAGGGAACCGGCTCTGAGGCTGTCGGCCGGATCGGAATGCTCGCGGCCGGTTTCGCGAACCTTGCGGGCGAGTTCAGCCACGACCTGATCCAGTACGGCGTCGAACAACGCTTCCTTGCTGGCGAAGTGGTGGTACAGCGCACCGCGGGCCACGCCCGCCCCTTCAAGAATCGCCTCGATCGACGTCGCCTCGTACCCATGCTCGCCGAACTGTGCCCGGGCGGTGCCGAGCAGGCGCTCGCGGGTGGTCCGGCCGCGGACGACCCGCCCGTCGTCGACGGACAGCGGTGCGCCTCGCGGCCTCATGCGACGCATCCTAGACCGACAGTCGGTTTCTTTGATAACTTCCAGACCGACAGTCGGTTTTCAACTAATGAGGTGAGGTGCATGAACAGCGTCGAGGTGAACGGCTTGAGCGTCGCCTATCGCAGGATGGGCGAGGGAACTCCGGTGATGCTGATCCATGGCTGGCCGACGTCGTCCTATCTGTGGCGTGATGTCATGGTTCCCGTCGCCGAGCACAACTTGGTGATCGCTCCTGACCTGCCCGGGTTCGGCCGGTCCAGCAAGCCCGTCGACGGATACGACTTCGCGTTCTTCGACCAGCTGCTCGACGACTTCCTCGATGCGTTGGGGATCACGGAGGTCGCACTCGCCGCACATGACCTCGGTGGTCCGATCGCGTTGCACTGGGGACTGCACCGGCCGGACCGCCTGACCCGGCTTGCCCTTCTGAACACCCTCGTCTATCCGGAGTTCTCTGCCACGGTGGTCGATTTCGTACGAGGCCTGCTCACCCCCTCGCGCCGCGAACGGATGACCAGTCCCGCGGGACTGGAGGAGATCATCCGGTTGGGTGTCGCCGATCCGTCATCACTCGGGAGCGATGTGATCGCTGCCGTGCAGGCTCCGTTCCAAGACGAGGATGCGCGGCTCGCCCTGGCTGCCGCCGGCGCCGGGCTGCGGACATCCGGATTTCAGGAGATCGCCAGGCTCTTGCCGACGCTCAAGACCCCGGTACGGATCGTGTACGGCGAGCAGGACCGGCTGCTGCCAGACATCGCCGAGACCTTCGCTCGATTGCGCGATGACGTGCCGCATGCGGAGGTCACCCAGCTGCCCGAGGCAGGACATTTCGTCCAAGAAGATGCACCCGATCGTGTGGGGAAATTGCTCGCCGAATTCTTTGCCGGCGGGACCGATGAGTTCGGCGGTTGAGGGCAGTCAACCCACCAGATGACAGCCACATCGAAGGGACCAAAGCCATGGAGAGCCTGTCGAGCATGCGGAACCTGACCGACTCGGTCGATGGCGCGATCCTGTTCCCCGGCCAACCTGGCTACGACGAATCCCGGACCGTATGGAACGCGATGGTGGACCGGCGCCCGCGGCTGATCTACCGCTGCGCCAGCGTGCGGGATGTCGTGAGCGCCGTGCGTACGGCCCGCGAGCTCGATCTCGAGATCGGCATCCGGTGTGGTGGGCACAGCGTCGTCGGGCATGCCGTACCGGATGACGGCTTGATGCTCGACCTGCGGCCCATGGGCGGCGTACAGATCGACCCCCAGCAACGGATCGCCCGCGTCCAAGGCGGGGCCATGCTCGGGGCTTTGGACCGGGCGGCCCAGCTCTACGGTCTGGCGACCACCGCAGGCAACGTTTCGCACACCGGGGTCGGCGGGCTCACCCTCGGCGGCGGAATGGGCTGGCTCGCCCGGAAGTACGGGTTGTCCTGCGACAACGTGATCTCGTTCGAGGTGGTGACCGCCGACGGCCGCGTGGTCCGGGCCAGCGCGACCGAGCATCCCGATCTCTACTGGGGTCTACGTGGCGGTGGCGGCAACTTCGGGGTGGTGACCGAGTTCGAGATGCGGCTGCACCCAGTCGGCACACAGGCACTGATCGCGGAGTGCGACTTCCCGGTCGAAGAGGCGGCGACTGTCCTTCGCGGCTGGCGGGAACTGAGCCCGTCTGTTTCCAGGCAGGCGACGCTGACAGTGTTCATCGGCACTGACGTGGTCACCGCCGGCTATGTGTGGGTCGGCGACCCGGACGTCGGCCGCCGACTCCTGCAACCGGTGCGCGAGTTGGGCCGCTGTATGTCGGAACGCGTCATCGCCACCACCTACCTCGACCTGCAGACCCGTGACGACACCGTCGACGGTCACGAGATGCGCAGGTATTGGAAGGGCCACTACTTCCGCGAGTTCGGTGATGACGCGATCGGTGCCCTCGTCGACGCCGTCGGCCACGGAGGATTCCAGCCCAACATCAGTCTGCAGGCGTACGGCGGCGCCATCGCCGACGTCGCAGATGCCGACACCGCATTCAGTCACCGCGCCACGAAGTTCGAGTTCGTGGCCGCCACCGGATGGACCGACCCGGCCGAGGACGAGATGCGGATCGAAGGGACGCGCGGCACTGCCGCGACCGTCGATCGGTTCGCCAGCGGCGCGTACGTCAACGCACTCAGCGACGAAGGTTCGGCCGGCGTGGGACGCGCGTACTCGCCGCAGAAGCTGGCCCGGCTGACGGCAGTCAAGGACAGCTACGACCCGGAGAACGTCTTCCACCTCAATCACAACGTCGCCCCCTCTCGCGCAGTCCGCGCAGGAGGCGACGTCGCTTGAGCAACGAGAAATGTGCGCTGTCAGCCTCTCCGGGCACCGTCCAGCGTGAGTCAACGGCGTTGCCTACGCAGGTGCCGGTGTCGGGTCTGCCGTATTCCAGCAGGATGACAATGTGGCCGGGTACTCGGAGACGCCGTTGACCAGGAAACTCGGCATCGTCGCCGGGTCGACCCTCCTTGTCCTGAACGATCCCGGGCACGCCGAACAACTGCTCGCACCGTTGCCGGATGGTGTCCGGCTGGTACGGCGGCTGCGCGGCTCTGCGGATGTGGTGCTGCTCTTCGCCCGCGATCGCGCAGCAGTGAGCCGCCGGCTCCCGACACTGTGGAAGGTCATCGCCCCCGTCGGCTCACTCTGGGTGTGCTGGCCGAAGAAGTCGAGCCCGCTCTGGACCGGAATCTCCGAGCAGGACTGGCGCGATGACCTCCTGCCCACGGGCTTCGTCGATACCAAGGTGTGCGCCGTCGATGCCGATTGGTCCGGACTGAAGTTCGTGATCCGCAAAGAGCTTCGCGGTGGGACAAGCACTCTGGATCGCGGCCATATGCCCGGCTAACAGCCGACCGATAAGGTCATCTCGATGGCCAATGACGATGACACGGCCCTGCTGTTCCCGATCGGGCACTGCATCGGCGCCTACTACGACGCCCCGAAGTCCACAGATCACTTCTTCCAAGTTCGCGTTGGGCCAGATGTCATTCGGATGAACGACGAGCAATTCGCGATCTGGGGCCTGGCGCATGGCGTTCCGGATCGGCCGGAGGACCAGCCATGGACTCGGCAGGCCGTCCTCACGGCGGCGCGGCGCGCGGGGATCTCAATGGCCGACGAAGTACTGGACGGACTGATCAAGGACTACGTCTTGTTCGAAACGACGCCGGGTACGGACTCCGCCGTCGACTTCGCCCGACGGCACCGGCTGGTTCCGTTGATGCTGGGGCTGGGCAATACATCGGAGGAGCCACGGCTGTATTCCGTCGGGCTGGTGGGTATGCCGGTCGTGTCCATGTCGGCCATGGCCTACGACCTCTACGAGTGGGCGCACATGGACTCCAACCTGTGGCTGGCCTGTCAGGGAGCCGCCGCCACTGCGGTCCGCGTCGGGATCGACGATCGGCTGGCCACTGACCCGGTCCTGATGCTGGACGCGTTGCTCGGAACATTGCATGCCCTGCTGAGTCCGAACGCCGCCTACCTCGACACCCGGTTGGCAAGCTGATGACTTCCGCGGGCACGAATGCGGCCGACGGTACTGAGCCGGTTGTCTTCCCGGTCGGGCATTACATGGGTCCGTTCCATCCCAGCCGCAATGGGCCGGCGAAGCATCACATCGTGCGAGTTGGCTGGGAGACACCGAAACTCCCGGACGAGGAGCACGTCGACATCTGGGCTCTGGCGCATGGGCTGCCGGATCGGGTGGAAACCACCCGCTGGACTCGCCAGGCGATCATCGAAGCCGCGCAAGACGCGGACATGCCGGACGCAGCCGCCATTCTCGACAACCTTGCCGGGCTGGGCCTGATCGCGGAGGTCAGCCCCGGCACCGAACAGGCTCGCGAATTCGCCGAGTCCTACCGTCTGCAGTCGCTGCTCATCGGACTGGGCAACAGCCCAGAGGACCCGATTCTCGACGGAATCGGCCTGATCGGGATCCCCCCGGTCGTCAAGGTTCGGCCGCGAGTCTTCGAGATCTGGCAGTGGGCTCACTTGTGGCCGACGATCTGGGCGGCGTGCGAGGGGCTGGCGTACGTGTCCGCCCAAGGCGCAGACCCGAGTCCGGAGACGACCGAGCCGGAGCAAGTTCTCGATCTGGTCCTGGACTCGCTACGAACGCTCATCTCCCGCAATGCTGTCTATCTCGACGTAGCGATGACACCCGCCGGGAGTGACGGCTCCGGTCGCTGAGGTCGACCCAGAGCGTTGCCCGGCTTGTCGGGTCGGATTTGAAGGCTCAGCTCGGCGCCTCCGCCGGCGCTTCCTGGAGCCCGGCGATCAGCTCGGTGAATCCACCGGCGACCGGCTGCGGCTCGGCCTGTGGGTTTTCCACCGTCACGAACACCACCGGCCGTTTCCACCGCGTCTCCGACGACGAGTGCACGGTCTCCCCCCGGTAGTCGAAGCAGAAGTAGTTGTCCGCCGGATCGACTGCGAACGGAATGAGCTTGCCGTACATGGCATCTGAGCCTTCAACGACGCTCACCAAGTTGTAGCGCGCGGGTTCGTCCTCGAAGTGCAGCAGCATGGTCACCGCCGTCGTTGTGCCATCGGGCAAGGAGACAATGCCGCGGTTCGGTGCCCCGCCCTGATGCGTCCGTACGACGTCGAGGTAGTCCTCCGGGAGCCGAATGCCCAATCTGTTCTCGACGGCCATGATCTGCTCGTCGGTCACAGGTGGCGCGGGCACGATCGCGTAGTCCCGCCACTTGACCGACTTGTCGATCACCGGCCCGTTGTTGGTCTTCAGGGTCGGCAGCAGGACCACATCGCTGGGCGGGACCGAATCGTCGTCCCGCCGCCCGATGGCGTCGGGGCCACCAGTGACGGGCAGCGCGACTTTCCCAGGCTCCGGGGTCTGCGGACCGTGCGGGCCTTTACCGGGCTGCTCCGTCGCGGGCGGCTCGGAAGCAGGCGGCTCGGAACCAGGTGGGGTGGTCTCGGGTGGCCGGTTACCGGTTTCGGAGTCTCCCGGTTCGGTTCGGCCGAGGTCCTCGATCTCTGCAACGACCTCCTCGACCGGACGCAGGTGCAGCCGATCGATCAGGTCTCGAACGTCCTGCGGCGTGAGCATGTGTACGCCGTCGAGCCGGAAGTGGGTTCCATCAAAACTCAGCAGGAGCCGATGCCACATCTGCGCCAGTGACCCATCCGGGGTGGAGAAGGGGCCGTTGTGGACCAGCCACTGCAAGGCTTCCGGATCGAGGCCGGGGACCTGATCGCGGAGTAGCGCGAAAACGTTGTCGGCAACTGCGGCGACGTGGTCGCGCAGGGCCAGGGGATCCGCAGTTCCGACCAGCTCGGACAGGATGACGATCGGCCGACCGCCGTCCGCCGGGAAGATCAGGTCGACCAGGATGCGGATGCTGTCCCCGTTGGGCAGTGCGAAGTCGATGATCGCGATCAGGTGGTGGTTACCCCACGGATCGATGAAGTCGAGCCAGAACACGATCGCCGCCGGGGGCGGGCCAGGAACCGGTGGCAGGTCGATCGGCGGCTGGGGTCCGGGCGGGGGCTGGGGTCCGGGCGGCGGCTGGGGTCCGGGCGGCGGCTGCGGTCCGGGCGGCGTTGGAGGTACCGGCGTCGAGGGCGGCACCGGCGGCAGCGGGGTCGCCGGCGGCAGCGGCGGCTCCGGAGGCAGCGGGCCAGGCGGTACGGGCGCCGGCGCTGGCACCGGGGGCAGGTTCGGGCCGGGCTGCGGCGTGACGTCGTTGGGCGGCGTCGGGGCGGGGTCAGGCGCCGGCGGCGGGTCGCTGCTGGGCGGGTCCTGTCCTGGCTCGGGGTCGTGCGGCACGGTGGGGTCCGGGGGCAGCTCAGACACCGGCGGATCGCTCGGGATCTGGGGGAGAGTGCCGACGTCGGGCAACTCGATGGCGAACTCGGGCCACTCGTCGTCGTCCTGCCAGCCGGTCGTGTTGACCTGCGTTCGCAACCACCGGAAGTACTCGTCGCGAAGCATGTCGTCGATGAGTTCGACGATGGACCCGGCGAGCTGGTCGACCCGAGCGCCTGGGGAGACGATCACAAAGGCGCGGTCGCTGGATGGGACTCGCTCGACAACAGCAACCGGCTGTCCGTCGGGACCGGGCTGGGAGATCACGACGTGGACCTGAATCGGGTAACGCGCGTCGCGGCCGATGCGATAAGCGCCAGGTGAGTCCGTTACTCGTTCGATCCGTGCCTTCGCGTCCTCAGCGGCGGCGAACATGATCGCTCGGACCTGCCGGAATTCCAGATCCTGCTCCGTCCCGGGCCGGTAGTCCGGATGTTCGGCGGTGGAAGGGTCCGCTTCGGCCTCTGCACCGCGATCATTCGGGTCGTTGGGACCGCTGGCGTCGGCTTGGTCGTCGGCGACGTCCTCCGGGATGAGCGTTCGCGGATCGGTCCGGGCGTCCGCGATCAACACGTCGAGGACGTCCCCGAGTCTGCTGAGGTCGGCGCCGGAGAAGACGCTCACCTTGATCTGTCCTGGCCCCACGAGTTGGGCGATGGCCGGCGACTCGTCGGCGCTCAGCTCTCGATCTAGGACGATCTCGATGTCAATGACGCGACCGTCGACCAGCAACAGGTAGGGATTGGCGAGATCGGCATCCGTCGCCGGTACCTCCTCCCCGCCCGCTCGCGTCGCGGCCGCTCGGATGATTGTCGTGGCCGCCCGGATCTCGGCCACCGCGTTTGCCAGGTCAGTCGCCACGATGGCTTGCTGGATCGCCTTGACGACGTCGCTGGTGAAAGCGTCGAAGTCCGTCCCAGGAACGATGGCCACGACAAGTGATCCGGTCTTCGGATCCACCCATGTGCTCGCTTCCGGAACTGGGAGGCCGTCGGGACCAGGGATTGCCGCGAGGACGGCGACGGTTACTTCCCGGGTGTCGTCCTTGAGGATCAGCAGGTGGTCTTCCGCCTCGACCTCCATCTGCAGCGCCAGAGCTGTCGCCTCGACCAAGGCTCGGGCATCCGCGTCCTCCGTGCGCATGTCGGCACCGGGCAGGACAAAGGCGGCCTCGACGCGCCCGAAGGCTTCCTGGATGAGTTGGTCAATACGTTCGTTCAGCGCATCGAGGTCGACTCCGGGCGACACAACCAGGCCCAGTCGGTTGCCGCCGAGCTTCGGGTACCTCACGACGACCGCCTCCGAGACCGGCTGGCCTTCAGTTCCCGCCGCCACATAGAGCTGGATGCGGATCGGCCCCTGTCGGCGGCGCAAGATGACGCTGGACCCGTCGCGTTCCAACTGCACCCGGTTTCGCTTGGCAACGCCGGCCAACCAACGCGCCGCGCGCTCGACTTCAGCGTTGCCGCTGATGCCGCGACTCATGACCACGCTGAAGTCGTGCGCGGACAGCGTGCTGGCCGCCTGGTCGGCGACGAAGTCGAAGAGGTCCCGGGCTGGATCGGACTCGGTTGACCGGTCGGCGACTCGCCGCGCCACCTCCCGGACGAGCGAGTCTCGGAGCGTGTCGAAGTCAGATCCGGGCGATACGACGACGGTGATGACGTCACCGGCGGCATCAAACATCACCTGAGTGCGGGGCGGCGGCTGGGTTCCGGGCGCAGGTTCGCTGAAGCGGATCTCGACAAACACCGCCCCAGAGGGGCCCTCGATATTGGCGAGGTTGCGGTCGGCATTCCAAGTGACGTCGGCCAGGGCCAGCTCTGCTGCCGCATCGATGAGTCGTGCCGCCCACGCGACCTCTGGGTCATCCGGCCGACCCTCGCGGAGAATGGAATCGGACGATTCGTCTGCACCAAGGACGTCATTCAGCAGTTCGTCGACGCTCTCGATGACCTGCGACTCTCCTGGTGACTCGTCTGCCTCGTCATCGAATTCGTCGTCGATCTCGTCGTCGATGTCATCGTCGATCTCGGTGTCGCTCTCGTCTGTGTCGTCGTCTGTGTCGTCGTCGATCTCGGCTTGCTCGGCCGCCTCGATGGCGTCTTGCACAGCCGCCTGGATCGCGCGACCTAGGGCCTCGAAGTCGGCTCCGGGAATGGCAGCGACGACGACGACGCCGGCCTGCTGGTTGTAATAGGCGCGGGCCTCCGGGACCGCCAGATCCGAACCGGGGACTGCGGATCGGAGCTGGACCTCGATGTAACGTGTGTCGTCACTGAGCACGAACTGGCCGGCCTCGAACTCGCCCTCTTCAACCTCCAGGTCAAGAGTTTCAGCGACCGCCTCGATCAGATCTCCGGCGCGTTGCACCTCACTGGCGTCCTCGTCCGGTGACTCGTGCACGGCCTCCGCCGCGCCGAAGGCATCGCGGAGCAGTCGCTCGGTCAGCGTCTGCACCTCGCTGAGATCCGAGGCGCTGGAGACGTAGAGGCCGAGTCGATTGCTTGCCGAGTCCCGGAACGCGTAGGCCCGCGGGATCGGCTGACCATCGGCAGTGGTGCCGGTCCAGACAGATACCCGTACGCCGTACTCGCCGCGCTCGAGCGTCAGATGCGGCAGGTCGCCGACCACCACCGCGTTGATCTGGCCTGCGGCTTCGGCGAGTAGCCGCAGCGCACCGTCCATCTTGACGTCGCCGGGGATGGCTTCGACGAGTTCTATCGAGGGGTCTCGACCTGCGGCGATCATGGCGGGCGGCCCAAGGACATCGCTCAGGAATCGGTTCAATTCGGGGTCCGCGGGCCCGAGATCTGCATGCTCAGCCAGCGTCGCTTGCGCATCGGGGTCAAGCTCGGCTTCAACGCTCGACTCTGCGTCGCTGTCTGACTGCGGCTCGCTCTCAGCCGCCTCGGCGTCCTCGGCCTGACGGGCCGCAGCGGCTGCCTTGTCGCTTGCCTCCCGAGCTGCGGCGGCGGCTCGGTCGAACGCGTCCCGCTCGGCTGCGGCGGCTTCCTCGGCGGCGGCCCGCTCGGCTGCTTCCTCGGCGGCAATTCGGTCGACTTCGGCGCGCTCCGCAGCGGCGATCTCATCCGCGGCAGCGCGGGCCTTCGCGGCTTGCTCATCAGCCTGAGCGCGTTTGGCAGCCTCATCTGCCTCGGCCTGTTCGCGTGCGCTGCGCGCGGCCGCCTCGGCCTCGGCCAGCCGGGCATCCTCCAGCCGGGCTTCCTCGAGCTGGGCGGCGGCGTCCCGTACCGCGGCCTCCCGCTCCTGCGCGACGGCGCGCCTGGCCGCCTCAGCCGCCTGCGCCAGATCGTCTTCGGCCGGATCCCTTGCGGGGGAGTCAGGGTCGGGCACCTGAGGACCAAGGGTGGGTGCGTCTGGCTGGTCAGGGTTGGTCGAGTTGTCCTCGCCTCTGAGAAGTGTCTCGACCAGATGCGTGATGGTGCGCGTCGGCAGGTCGACCGCAGAACCGGGCGAGACGACGACCCGCAGCTGGTTGTCACTCGTGACCGCGACATCGGCAACGGCCTCACCGTCGACGGCGACCTGTTCCACGGCGAGCTCGACCTCGACCTGTCCTTCGCCTCCCGGAAGGCCGGACAACCCACTCGGGTTGGTGACCAGCACGCGGTTGGCGCCGACTCTGATCGACGTGGCACCGACCAGCGCCGCGGCCCGTTCCACGGCCTGCCGGGCGAGCACCAGTTCGGGGACCTCGCCGCCGCGGCGTGCGGCAAGCTTTCGCTCTTCGGCCGGCGTCAGCACGCCGCGCCGAACAGCTGGTCCATCGCCGGAGCCGAGCAGGCCGAGTTCCGCGGCGACAGCGTTGTACCAGTGCCGGGCAAAGCCGGCGTGCCGCTCGGCCGTCGCGTGCAACGAGAACTGCGTCAGCAGCGCAGCCATTCGCAGTTCGGCCAACAGGCGTTGATCTTCGGTCGTGAGGGCGTCGGTCGCGGGATCAGCGGTGCTGTCCGTACGCAGTGTTCGCGGCCCGGAGGGCGACCGTTCGTTTCGCGCAACCAGTTCTGCCAGGGCCCCCGCCAGCACGATCTGGATTGCGGTGCTGGGCAGGCGTTCGTCGAGGGTGATCGTTGCTGTGCCATCGGCGATGGTGGAGGTGGCGCCGACTGCGGAGGGCAATGCGGCCACCCTGACGTTGATCGCCCGATCACCCTGGCCGGGCATGTGCAGCACCAGCACGGCGGAGTCGTCGTCGAGGGTCACGTCGAGACCGGTCGCCTCGTGGATCCGCGACCCGAGCGCGTCGGCTTCGGTTGCCCCCCGGTTGGTGTCCACGGCAGCAGCGACCGCGCGAAGCACGGCATCGTCATCCGGCTCGTGCAGGTCGTCCAAGCGTTGTTCCAGCTCGGTCACGACTTCGGGCGGCAACTGCTCCCGGCGCGCTGCGGCTTCCGGAGCGCCGAGTCGGACGCCGGCTTCGTCGACTGCCGTGATCAGGCGCTGCAGAAGTGCCGGCCGACTGCCGTTGTCAGCTGCCATCACTTGACGGGCCGTCTCTGCGACCTCGGCCAGAGCGGCGTGCTCGGCAGCCGTCAGGCTGTGCGGTTGCGCCGGCTCGGCGAGGACCTCTGACCAGAGCTGGGCGGTGACCTCACGGACGATTCCGCGTTCGGCTTCAGCGACGCCGGCATGCCGATCGACGTCGATGGAAAGCCGCCCGGCTTGGAACGTGGCGGTGACTGCCACTGATCCGCGGCTGGCCCCGAGGGACACCTGAACCTCGATCGACCGGTTGCCCGGCATTGTGATGCGGAACAGGTTCGCCCCGAGGTCGGCCACCACCGCGCGAGCCCACTCAGCCGCTCGCTTGACCGCGTCGACGGCAGCGGCAATCAGCTTCTGCAGCGGGGTCGTGTCGGAGTCGTCGTCGCTTGCGGCCTCCGGTAGCGCCGTGACCGACGCTTGTCCGTCCGACTCCGGCGCCGATGGGTCGGGAGTCGCCGGGCCCGAGCCGGCTGGATCAGGTGCGGACGGCCCCTGGTCCGTGTGGGCCGGGCCGGACGGACCACCGTCTGGGGGTCCACCGGTCGGCGGGGCGCTGCCTTCGGGTCCACCGGGGTCCCGCGGTGTGATGAGCTCGGCCAACCCCTCCAGTCGCTCTTCCGCGAGACGCTGCGCGAGCTCGACGGGGGCGAGTCGCACCGCGGTGTGTCCGGCCTCCCGGAGCTTGACCTGGGCAGCCAAGCGGGCATCCCGCTCGTTCTCCGCGTCGGCGGTGGCGTCGCCGACGGTTCGAGCACCGATTCCGGTCGGCAGGGCCGCCACGGCGGCCACGCCGCCGAGACCGGCCCCAACAAGGATCGGTTCGTACTCCTCCTTGACCAGGCTGTCCCATCGACCAGGTCGGACGAAGTCGAGCAGCGAAAAGGCTTTGGGGCCAAGGAGGTTGAACATCGCCACCGTCGACCCGACGGCAGTCGCGGCCGGTACGACGAACAAGCCGAGCCAACGACTGAACGGCGCTTTGGGTTTCGCCCCTTGCTCCTTCGCTTTACCGCGCTTGGCTCCTCCGTCGGCCGCCTCGACCATCTCCTTGGTCAACTCCGCGGCTTCCGCTTCGACCTGCTCGGCCGATGGGCTGGCGTCCACCTCCTCCTGGGCGGCCGTCTGCTCAACCGAGGCGTGCGTGGCTATGCGGTCGGCGATCCGGGCAGTTGCCGCCTCCTGCCCGGACGGGTGAACAACAGCGGACTCGTCGGCAGCGTTCAGGGCAGGATCGTCGCGGCGGCCGAGGTGGTCGAGGACGGCGGACATCCTTGCCGAGTCCGCCAACACCTCCTGGTGGATGGCGCGGTTGATGGCCTCTTCGATTTCTCGGCGTCGTTGGTCGAGTAGTCCAGCGGCCCGCCTGGCGTGCTCCCGGTCAGCCTGGATGCTCGCGTCGACCTCGGCAACATGGTCGCCCTCCAGACGCAACTGCCGGGCGGTCGGCTTTGTGTGGCCCCGCTCGAGGTATGCCTCGCGAGCCTCCTGTCCCTTGTTGAAGCTCCGCTCCGCGATTGCCGTGACCGCTCCGACCAACAGGGGGTTGACCGCACTGATGAGGCTCCGCAACCTCTGGGCGGACTCGACAGCCCTGCCGGAGAGCAGGTCAGTCGCCACGAGAACCCCGGGGATCCCGATCGAGAACGGCAGCACCGAGAACAGGGTCTTGAGTTGGTGCACCTTCATGGACGGGGTCTTCGACGGCAGCGGATCCCACATCTCCAGTCGGTCCAGCAATGCGCGATCCAACGCGTGCCGTCGACGTTGTCCGCCGTAGGCGTCAGGGCTCTCTTCGAACCGCGGCAGCAGATCCAGCCCGGCCTCGCGAAGTACGGACTCGTACTCTCGGATGAGCTCGCGACGAGACCATGCTTTCGCGGCATCGAGCTCGTCGATCGTGCGGAACAGCGCGGCGATCTTCGTCCGTCTGTTTCTAGCGTCGAGCCGCTCGCGCAGGGCCCGCCGCTCGGCGACGTCTCGAAGCCGCTCGACAACGTCCCGATCCTCTGCCGAGAGGTCCTCGGCCAGGATCGGACCGTTGGTCGGCCCCGGCCGTAGGTGGTCTTTGACCTCCCCGGTCGCCGGGTCGAGCTCCACATCGGCAGTGGGTGCGAAGGGTCGTAGGCCCAATGCTGAGTCCAGTTGGGACAAGACGGCGCGGAACACCGTGTTGTCGTTGGCCCGGTCCGAGATTTCGATGTGGTAGGCGCCTTCAGTTCCCTCGGTTCCCTCGACCCAGCGGAGTCTGGCGTTGACGGAAAGGTCTGCGCTCAACGTGTCTGCCGGTACGGCCACCACCTTGACCCGCATCGGCTTCTGGTTCGCGTAGTCGAGTGTGATCACGCCGTGCTCATCGATCGTCGGCGGGTTGATCACTCGGTCACGGGCACCCAGATCCGTCAGTGTCTTGCGCGCCCGCTTCTCGACCGCTTCGGGCGCGGGCTTGTTGCGGCTGTCGGGTACGTACGTGGAATCCCGACGCGCCGGGACCGCGGCGGTGACCTCTGCGTCGGTCGCAAAGCGCGCTGCGACGTCGGCGTCCCGCCAAGCGATGGGGAAGTCGGCCAAGGTCGGCGGCTCGCCCAATGCCGCGAGTGCACCCTCGACATCTGCGGCCATCAGGGCTTGTTCTGCGGTCACGACCCAGTTGGCAAGTGCCTGGCGGAAATGGGCTTGGCGGTCGAGCTCGGCTTGTACGCGGCGTTGCTCGATGAGTTGGTTGTCCAGGCGCATCGACACGGCGTGCTCTTTGCGGCCGGTCTTTGCGTCCTCGTTCGGGTTCTCGACGATGGCGCCCTGCTTGGCGGCCCATCGCTGGCTGAAGGCGTTGACGACTCCGGCCACAACTCCGACGGCGAGGAAGTGGACCGGCTGCATGAGCGGGAGCAGCCCGAACTCTGAGACCGCCACGGTGTGCGCCATGAAGCCCGCGATGGTCGCGGCGACTGGACCAGACACGTGCCGCATGAGCCACGAGGACTTGGCGGCCACCGTGACGTCCTTGCTCACCCGCTCGCCCGCGGTCGGTTCGACCTGTTGCGTCGCCTCGACGGCGACGTCATAGGGAAGCTCATCGCGGAGCGCAGCGGCCAGGAGCGGCGTGCCTTCGAGTCGGACTTCGATGTCGTTGGCAACGTCAGCAGCGGAGGTTGCGAGGCGGTCGGCATCGCGAGCAGTCGACTGGCCGGGGGTGGCATCCCCGGTTGTGCCCGACGCATGAGTCGGCACTGCGGTGTGGTGCCGGCCCAGCGGCAGAACCGTGTTCGGTTCACCGAAGACGAGCGTTTCAAGCACTGTGCCGTGTTGCAGGGTCCGGGCCGCAACTTCGGCGCCGTGGTGCGTGCGGGAGTCCAGGACCTTGCGAACCTCCACTGGGAGCAGCTTGCCGTCTCGCATGGCGTCGAGGAGCACAGTGTTTCGGTTGTGTCGGCGCTCGGCGAAGATGTTGGCGATCGCACCGGCCGTGGAGGAGGCGCCCACGATCGCAGCGACCGTGAACAGAACCGGATTGGCAGTGGCCATCCCGATGTAGACGAACGCACTCGTGGCGAGTCCACCCGCACCCACAGCGACACTGGCCTTGAACACGTACGGCCCCATCGCCGCGACCGCAGCGGGGAGCGATCCGACTTGCGGCACAAAGTTGTTCAGGAACGCCACGAGCTCTTGGTCGGCCAGGCTGAGGAACTGCAGTCGCGTTGTGTAATCCGGTGATTGGCCGACGTAGTCGGTGCGAGTGGTCAGGTCCTGTGTGCCGCCGACCAGACCCATCGCCTTCATGAGCCCGGCAGCCTGCCGCGCCGATGTCCACCGAACGACGGGATTGGGTGAGGCGAGCCGCGACGATACGTAGCGAAGCGATGCCAGCAGCGCCTGATCCTCTGCTGAGGTGGCGCTCAGCACCGGCGAAACGCCGGCCAGATCGGCTTTCTGCTTCTGATCCTCGCTCAGTGGTTTGTCAGTCAGAACGTCGTTGCGGACCGGGTTGCCCTCGATGATGGAAGCGGCCTCGGCGATCGCGTGCACGAGCGCCCGGGGTATCGCCCGGTCCACGGCCCGGTCCGAGATGTAGATCTGGACTTCCCGCGTTTCCGGGTTGACCTCGCCACGCCCGATGGCACGGCCCCAACCGGGTACAGCGGTCGCGCGCAGGGTGAAGGTCTTTCCAGCGCCCTGATCGGCGCTGCCCTGCAAACGCACCTTGTACGTACCGTCGTCGTTCTTCGTGATGCTGGCGACTCCCGCATGTTCGGCAAGGGTCTCCAGGGTTTCGTCGATCGTGTTACGCGCTCCGTTCGGCCTGGGGAACAGCGAACGCAAACCGTGTGTCTCGGGGCGGAAGGGTGAGTACTTGCCGAGCAACGGACGGCTGGGCCACGTCTCGGAAACGAAGAACGTTTCTGGTTCGGTGCTGACGGTGGTCGGCAGTGCGGTCGGGGCATGCGATATCTCAGTCGGCGTGGGCGCCGGGGCGGGAGCGTCCGGTCGCGGGTCGATGCGCTGCTCGATGACGCGGTTGACCCACTTGGGCAGGGTCTGACGTCGGACCGTCGCGTCGGAGGCGTCCAGGTGCAGGCCGGCCTCTGTGACGAGATCCATGAATCGCTGTTCGCGGTCAACCGCATCCGCGGGGTCGGCGTCCAGCATGGCCCGGGCCGCCGCGGCCAGCTGCAACCGCTGGAAGGCCCGAAGTGGTGCGGTCGTGCTCGATGGCAGAGGCCGCAGAGCCAACCCGGACGGCGTTGCCGGAGCTGACGGTGCGGCCGGGACGTCCGGCCGACCGTCGATGTGGTGCTCGATCATCGAGGACACCCAGGCGGGCAGGACCTCGCGGCGGGCCTGTGCGTCAGGGGCGCTCAGATGCAGCCCGGCCTCGGTGACCAGATCCATCAGGCGCTGTGCGCGCTGGGCCTGCTCGTCGACGGCGGCCCCCTGGAGTGCGCGTGCGGCGTCGGCCAGCGCCGACTGCTGCTGCGTCAAGTGTTCGCGGCTGGCCTCTGCAGGCGTCTCCTGCCCTGTGCCCGGCGCGGGTTCGGCCTCGGGTTGTTGCTGGCCAGCCGGACTCTGGTCAGCGGGACCCTGATCGGACGGCCCCTGGTCTGGTCCCTGATCGGAGGGACCCTGGTCGGAGGGACCTTGATCGGAGGGACCTTGATCGGAGGGACCCTGATCAGGCGGCGGCTCGCCGTTGAGCGCGGCCTCCACCATGGCCTCGATGGTGGGCAGCAGGTCCTCGACCGTCGTACCCACCGACACCGAGATGCGCAGTCGGATCTCGCCCGTCGGGAGGAAGTCTGCGCGCTCGACCCGAGCGACAGCCTGACCGTCGGGCCCGGGTGGGACCAGTGTGTAGTCGACTCGTACCTCACTGCCCTGAGCACCAGTGAGCAGAGACTGCACTCGGCGCTGCCCTGCTGTCAGCCGGTCGGCACTGACCCGGACCACAGCGGCGCCGAGCCTGCGGGCCACGTGCTCGACGAACTGTCGAGAGAGAACTATCTCTTCGTGCTCTGCGTTGTGCCGGGCGGCAATCTCGCGCTCTTCGGCGGCGGTCAGGGTGCCTCGACGAATCGTCGCGCCGTCGCTGGGGCCGTGCAAGCCGAGTTCGACGGCCAACGCCCGATGCCAGCGGGCGGCGATGCTGGCTTGGAGCGAGGATGCCGCCAACTGCGCCGCCATCCGCAGCTCGGCCAGCCCACGCAGGTCGGCCACGGTGAGGTCAGGGCGGTGCAGGCCAGACTCATTGACCGGGTCATCGCCGACGTCCGGGCGCAGCAGACGCGGTCCTGAGGGAGCAAGCTGATCGCGGGCTGCCAGCTCAGCCAAGGCGCCGGCCAGCGCGATCTGGATGGCCGGGTTCGACGCACGTCCGTCGATCGTCACCGTGCCGGCGAGGTAGGAGGCCGAAGGGATTGCTACATCGCCGGACATCGTCCCAGCCGGTGCGACAACGATCCGGACCGACTTGGTGTTGCCGTCTGGCAGTCGGACGTGGAGCAGTTCGTTGTCGCCACGGTCCAGAGTCACTGGTAGACCCAGTGCCTCGGCAAGCTTGCCGACGTCAGCCGTCGCCGCACGCAACGCCCGCACCGGCTCGTACTCGCGAGTTCCGTTGTCCCGGGCTTCGAGCGTTGCAGTCAGCTCCGCCGGCAACAGAGCACGTCGCGCACCGGCGTCCGGAGCGCCCTGACGAAGTCCGGACTCGTCCAGGAGTCGCGTCACTCGCCGATCCAGAATGCCCCGCGTGATCGGTCCGGCCTCATGCGTCTGACGCAGTCGCTCAGCGAGCTCGGCGATGACCGCGTGATCCTCGACGGTCAACGCATCCGGCGTCTGTGCAGTCGTCAGGGGTGACTGGCTCAACGTCGGCGTGCCCTGGGGTGCGCCGGCTTGGCGGGCGATGAAGGCGGCCACCTCGCGAGCGACCTGACGCTGTACGTCTGCGACGGGGGAGTCCGGGTTGATGCTGATCGCCAACGTCTCAGCACGCTGGTCCACGGTCACCGGCGGCGCCGTAGTCCGCGCGCTCAACGAGACTGCGACCCGCAGGGCCTGTCCGGTCGAGAGTGTGAGGGCCGGTCCCTGCGCAGCGTCCGAGTGGACCTGTACGTCGAGGAGCGCGGCGGCGCGCGCCAGCGCGTCCATCGCCGGCGCCAGTCGCGGATCCGGAGGTGGAACCGCATCCTGGCCCCCATCCTCGTTCCCGCCCTCGTCGGGCGGTCCGGTTGAGGTGTCCCGGTCGGTCGGGCCCTTGTGCGGCGGCCCACCGGCGTCAGGCTGCGCCTCGACCGGATCGCCATTCGTCGGCGCACCGTCGATCGGCGCTCCGTTGGTCGGCCGTCCGGTCGGATCGCCGTTCGTGGGACCGCCGTTGGTCGGACCACCAGTCGCGGGACCGCCGGGCCCGGCAGGTCGCCCAACCGGGGCAGTCCAGGACGTGCTCTCGCGGGGGCTGCCACCGAACAGGTTGACCAGCGCCTGGGTACGGAGGTCGGCCTGGCGCCGCTCGGCGAGGGCGATCGCTGACTGGACGCTCGCCAACTCCGCCTGCGCCCGGTCAAGGTCCTCGTGCAGCGGCGCGAGCCGAGAACTCTTCAATGACCCGGCCATTTGCTCGTTCTCCTCGGCCAGGAGTACCTCGAGGTCTGCGTACAGCTGCGGATTGCGGTTCCCGACAAGGCGCTCCCCGAGCACCTGCCCGGCCGACACCGCGGCGGTCACAGCGCCTGCGAACGGCCCGATGATGGCGCCCAGCAACAGCGGGTCCTTTGTCGCCCAGGTACTGGGATGGAAAATGTCGGAGACCGGCACGTGGCCGATACCCACGACGATTCCCATGGCGGCCCCCGCCGCAGCGAGAGGGACGCCGATGATCAAGCCCGCGTATTCGATGACCCGCGGAGTTGCCTTGCGGATCGTGTACGGCTCACGCTGCGCGGCCTCGGTTCCAGACTCGTCCATGCTGCCCAGCACTGCAACGGCAGCGGCCCGGTCGACGTCGGGGGAGTTCGTCGCATCTGGTGTTGCCGAACCTTGCGCTTCGGACCGAGCCGAGAAGCCCTCGTTGACATCAGGCGTCGTCGGCTCGGAGATGGTTGGCAGCGCATCGATCAGTCCGCGAACGTGGTCCGGGCGCAATGCCCCGGCTCGCTCGGCTTGAGCCAATGCCGCCTCGAAGCGCGTACGGCGATCCTGCAGGGCCGCGTCTTCGGCCCGCGACTGAGCTTGTGCTGCCTGGATCCGGGCAGCTACCTGCGCCCGGTACCGCTCCTCGAGGGCGAGACGTTCCGGCGACGGAATCGTGGATCCGACTTCGAGGTTGACCTGCCGGGTCTCGACCGCGCGGCTCGTGTGCCATTCCGCCAGCGCATTCCCGGCGCCGAACACCAGTGGTCCGATGAAACCAGCCAGCATCCCCGGGACGGTTGCCTCACTGACACCGCGGAGCAGGGCTATCGCCAGCGGCGTGCCGATCGCGGGCAGGGCCATGGTGCCGAGCCATCTGCGCTGATGCACGAAGATGCTCGGTGTCACGCTGGGGAGCGGATCGCGGGACTCCAGTCGCTCACGTACTGCTGGGTCGATCGCCTGGCGTCTGGTGACAGCTCCGTCGGCATCCGCATCCATGTCCTGGTCCACAGGCAGGTCGAGCCCGGCTGCAACCAACGCGGCGTCGTACTGGTTCAGCAGAGTCCGTCGCGCTCGAGAACCCGACACGTCGATGGCATCGAGCAGCAGGGTGATGTCTCGGAGGCGGCTGAGATCCCGGGCCGTGACGGAGTCCGGATCGATGGGCCCAGTCACCGCACCGGGCATGAGCTGGTCAGGGCCGGTCGGTACGCCGGCTCGTGCGGCGAGGATGTTGTCCACCGCGAAGAGCACTGCGCGGGTCACATCATTGTCTGATGCCCGATCCGAGACATGAACAGTGAAGGCACGGACGGACTCCCCCGGTTCGGTCGACTCGGACACGCTGGCGACGAGCGACTCCGTGCGCAGCAAGTCGACGTCGACGGTGCCGATGTTCACGCGGATCGGGTCTGGGTCCCCGCGGAGATGTATTTCGACGGCGTCGCCGTCGATTCTCGTGTTCCGGACGCCATCCCGCGCACCGAGCCCGGCAAGCGTCATACGAGCCTGGCGAGCAACATGTACGGGTCGGGCGAACCGACGGCCGTCAGCCGCAAGGGACCCGGGAATCTCTTCGACGTCCCTGACCTCGGCGCGGTCAGATACATCCGAGTCCCGAGAGGGGCTTGGGGTCTGCTGATCGGGCGCTGGAGCAAGGGCCCTTGCCGCAGCCCTGGCAGCCTCGACCGCCGCCCGCGTGGCGGCAGGATCACCGGCAGCGTCGATGAGCGCTTGTTCGGCGGTGTCCAGGATCCCGGCGAGCGCGCGGCGACGTGCCGCATCCTCGTTGAGGACGGTCGCTTGGTCACGCAGCGGAGCGAGTTGCTGTTCGACCCGGGCCGCGGCCGCTGCGCGTTCCCGCTCGTACCTGGTGTTCTCCTGGTTGTCCTCGCCGGTGAACCACTGTCTTGCCAGGAAGCGTTGGCTGGCAACGCTGGCCAACGCGCCCACCGCGGCGACGCCGAGCAACGGGAGCAGGATGTTGGAACTGGCGAATCCGAGTGTGCCAACTGCGATGTGGAACGCGATCGCGCCCGCACCAAGCCCGGCGAAAGGTCCGGCGGCAGCGCGCATGATCCAGGTCCGCGGCGTCGGCATGATGTCCATCGAGCTGTACGTGTCGTGGGCACGCGGCTCGGCCGCGGCTCGCGCCGCCTCTCGGAGCGCCTGATCGGACAGGCGGGCCATCTCCTGCATCCGCGGTGTCGTGCGCCTCGTCTCCGAGACTGCCTCGGATGGGGTCGTGAAGCGGCTAGCGGGTACGCCGCTTGCCTGGCTGCGCAGGGCATCCGCGAGGTGTTGCTGACGAACGGGGTCGTGATGCAACTCAGTTGACAACTCTGCTGCCTGCAGGCGCAGTTCCCGGGCCTGCTGGGCGAGGTCGGCCGCCTCCAGGTCGACCAGGTGGCGGGATGCGGGGGACAGCGGCATCAAGGAGGTGTAGACGTACCTGGTCAGGTGGTCCTGTCGCAGCGCGAAGGCGCGCTCCGCCAGCGCTCCGACCACGGCTGTGGCCATACCTGCCGCGGCGGTCACGATGCCGAAGGTGACCAGCACCGGGGATGCGGCTGCGCCCGAAACCGCGATCAGCGCGGCTCCCGGGACACCGCCGGTGACGATTCCGGTGAGCAAACCCTTGGCGACGTAACGCCACGTTTCGGCTACTGCCGCGGGCAGCGACGCCACCTTGGGCAGGTAGTTCAGCGTGGCAACGATCTGCTGATCCTCGACCGAAAGCGTGGAGAGCATCGCGTCGAATGCGGGCGAGCGTCCGACGTATTCACTCGTCTCTTTGCTGACGTACCCCGCGTGCAGGTGCATCTCATCCATGAGCGCCGAGGCCTCACGCGCGGCGAGACGCCGGGTCAGGGGATTTTCAGACTTGAGTCGTGCTGCCTCCCAACGAAGTTCGGCCACGCGACCAGCCCAGTGCGCTTTGGTTGGGTCCGGGGCACCGTCGGGATCGCCGTCCTGTTGGAGATCGCCGGACAGATCAACAGAGGCGTGCCCGTCGAGGATCCGGGACATCTCGGCGATCTCATGGGCAAGAGCACGCGGCACGCCGCGCAGCGGCGCACGATCCGAGATCCGGACCTCGATCCGGCCGGGATCTGCATTGACGATTGTGGTTCTCGCGATGTCGGTGCCGATCGTGTCGGGGTCGCTGTCCGATACCGTGCGCACTGTCGTATGGACCCAGCGGCCGCCGGGTGTGCGGAACGAATAGGTTCCGTCCGCATGCCCTGTCACGAGCCCGACGCCGGCGGCATCGGCGACGGCGAAGCTCGTCATCGTCTTGACGACCCGGGTCAGAATCCGCCGTGGATGCGGGAACCTCGACTTCCGCCCGTTGGACCGGGAGCCCTCGACCGCCGAAGCGCTGATCTCGCCGCCGGGCGGCGTGTCGTCGGGAGCATCGTCGTCGTCGACGTTCGGTTCCTGGCGGGCGTCCCCATCTTCGGATGGGCCCAGCAATCCCTCGATGATGCTGTCGGCCACGGTGGTGTCCGCAGGATCTGCTGGGTCCAGCACGGACTCCAGCACCGTGGTCAAAGCGCCCGGCAATTGGTCGAGCTGGGTTCCGGCGGGGACTGTGACCAACAGGCGGTTGGAGGCGGTGTCCCATTCCGCGGCCGCGGGTGCCGATTCAGCCTCGACGTTTGTCCCCTCTTGGACGATGCGGCCCTGGATCGGATTCCCGCTCCGATCGAGGATGAACCGATCGTTCGTGATGTCCGCCGAGACGCCCGCCTCTGCCGCCGCCGCGCGGATCATGTCGGCAACCGTGCCCAGCTGCCCGTTCGGGTCTGTCGAGGTCGGCACGGAAGCGTCGTGCGACCGAGCGGCGTCGATGTCCTGCTTGATCTCCTCCGAGAGCCCCGCAAGATTCGCGCCCGGCGCCAGGATGACGGCCACCTCGTTGCCGTTCTGTGCCGAGGTTGCCAAGGGCGGAGCCGGGTTACTGAAGACGTCGTCGGCGACAGAGATGGTCACCGTCGCCAGCACCTGGCCGGCCCACCTGATTTCGATGTCGCCGCTGTCCAGCGTTCGCGTGTGAACCCCTAGGTCGACCGCGGCGACCTCCACCATTTCCCGGACCAGGACGACCTCGGGGTCGTCTTCGGTGCCCGGTCGTACGGCCGGAGCGGACCGGACAAGGGCCTCCTCGATCGCCTCCTGCAGCTCGGCGGCGATCGGGTCCAGATCCGCGCCGGGGGAGACAACCACTTGAACAACGTTGAAGTCGTTGATTCGCACGCTCGGCCGGCGGAAGGGCTCGTCGTCGGTCGCTGGCACGGCCATGACGGTTTCGACGACCGTTGCCTGTCGTCCGCGTACCACGTCGACGTGGGCAGGGTCAGGGAACGGCTCTTCCTGGATCGCCCAGGCGTGCAGGCGCGCCGAAGCCGCCGCTGCCAAGCGCGCGACTTGGGCCACTTCCGGATGCTCGGCGCGACCAGCCTGTAGCCGCGTCTTGGAGCTGACGGCCTGGTCGACGAGGGGTTGTACGGCACCCGGCGCGACTCGGGGGAGAAGCTGATGGTGATGCCATCAGCACTCGTGCCGACCCAACTGATCCCCGGGTCGGATGTTTCGAGATCCACCTCCGGTTGGAGTTCGATGTCTACCCGAACGGTCCCGTCGGCGTGGCGCACGTCGTAACGGCCAGGGACGGAGAAGTCCCTGTCGACCCGGCTCGCGCCGGCGGGCATCGCACCCTGGCTCAGGATGCCGCGAGCAATGATCCGCCGCGCGTCCAGGCTTCGGGTCCTGTCCGGGTTCCGGTCTGCGTCCTGGGCCAACTCCAACGCCAGGTGTATCCCCGCGGCGATGAGTGGCTCGAGATCGGTCATTGCCTCGGGGGACACCGATACGTGCACACCGCCCCGCTCATCGATCCCAACCCGACTCTGCGTCACGTCCGAGGTCGTGGCGGCGGGGGCGGGTCCGACGAGGATCACGAACGTCCGGTCGCCGACCCTCACCTCGAGCCCCTGCGGAACGGTTCCCGGGCCGTCTGGCTCGACGGTTCGCCAGCTGACGTCCGCGGGCACTTCTTCCCCCGTGAGCGCCCGCGCCGCCATCGCCTGCGCCTCTTCGAGCGCGGTCCGTTGCGCCGGGTCGAGGTCTCCCATCGAGGTGATGTGCCCTGACCCAGGGACGTCTGCCGTGGCTTCCAGCGCGGCGACGAGCGCTTCGAACGTGTCCACCTCGGCGCCTCTGTCGGGCTCCGCGCTCGGCTGCGCCGTGGCGCTCACATCGTTGAGTACGTACTTCCACACGTAACGACCGGTCGGCTGACCGTCCTCAATGATGTCGACCCGGACCTTGTCGACTACCTGGAACTGACTGCCGGGAGCGAAGAGGACTTCGACCTCCTCGTTGTGCTTGCTCGACAGCGGCTGGATGAGCCTGCCGGTGTGGGAGTGGATCTCGAAGAGCACCCGATCCGCCTGGGCCACATGGGGATTGACGTCCGTGCTCACCGGCCCAGGCTCGGTGACGATATCCCCGACCTGATATCGGTCACTGACCTGCTCCGGGGTCACCGAGAGTGTCGTGGCGCGCTCGGGGCTCGCCGGGACGTAGATGTGACGATGGACCGGGCCGACGTGTGCCGGGAGTCTGTTCAGGCCGGACGTGATGAGCTGGATCTGGGCGGCGAACGGAGCCAAACGGCTTGGATCCCCGCTCCGGATCGCTTCGCTGATCGCCTGGGAGTTGGTCGTGTAGTCCTGGATGGCGACTACTTCCTCGTCCGAGAGGGTGGCGAAGACCTCCGGAGCGGCCAGCCGGGCCAGCTGGTCTCGAGCATGCCTGACCGCGTCCGCGAAGTTCAGGTTGCGGGCGAAGCCAGCCATGGTGCGCGTCCGGTACGCATGACGGAACGCACGTTCGGGCGTCGGCGGAGGCGCTGGGATGCGCGTCGTTCTCGTGTCCAGCGGGTCCGGCTCGGCGTCCGGCTCGGGGGTTGACTCGGAGGAGCCGTCCCTGCCGCCAGTCTGTCGGGGCGGGCGACGGCCGTCCTTGGCCGCTTGCTCGTTTAGTCCAGGGGGGGTCCCGCTGCCTCGTTCATCAACGTCCGGAGTGCCACTTCGCTCGGCAGTGGAGCCTTCAGCAGTGTCGCTATCTCCTCGGCCTGGATCCGGTCCACTTCCCTGGTCCTGTTCTCCTGTCGTGCTGCGCTCTCGGCCAACACGTATTGGACCGTCCCCGGATCGAACGTCCACGTCAGCGTCGGATGATTCAGGCGCAGAGCCCTCATTGACTCCGTCGACTCCTGCACCACGAACAGGTTGACCGTCACTGCCTGGTCCAGATTCCGCACTTGGTAGTAGGCCAGCGCGTTCCCGAACTCCGCGTCCGGCGCGGCGTCCGCGTCGAGACTTCTGCTGTCCATCCTTGGAGTCTCCCTTGACAGCGTCGTTGATCGTTCTCTGAATCTCTTCCGGGAATCCGGCATTTGCCAGGTGTCGTGCGACGGACATGCCTCGCTGCCTGACCTGAGCGCGGTAGTACCGGCTCATTTCTCCCTCGGCATCGAAGAACTTGTCCGGCCCGTTGCCTTGCGCTTCCGGAAGACCGGTGGTGTCCGGCAGGCGGCCGTCGATATCAGCCTGGAGATTGAGTAGTACGTAGTGAGCAATCGCCTCTACCCGTTTGGCGACGGACTCGAATGCAAAGCGGTATATCTCGTAGTCGGGGTGGGTGGCCTTGCCCAGTACATATGAGGCGCGGGTTGGGAACTGTAATTCGATGAGTTGACCACTGGCCTCGTGCACCAGTTTGACCGATAGACCGTGGAAGAGGTTGCCCGCTTTCCATAGATTGACGATCGGCTCGTCGCCTTGGAGCGCATAACCCTGCTCAGCAAGAGCGGCCAAGAAGCCGAGCACGGTTTTGCCGTAGTCAATTTCCGGAATCAGGGCGCTAAACCTGACGAGATCGTCCACGGTCTCGGCGAACGCGGTTGCATTCTGCGGTGTCACATTGTTCGCAATCGCATACTTCCGAGCCAGGGAACTAGTCGGCTTGACCCGAAACTCAGTACCGGCGAGCTCTATCGAAGTGCCGTTGGCCCGATTCCACGCCTGTGCCACGTCGGACAAGTCGCGCATCGCTTCGTCGGCGATGGGCCCTGCCTTGGCGACGGCATCCCAGAGCTTCTGAATGGACTCCTGGGGAATCGTCTCGATCAGGTTTGCCGTCCGCTCGGCCAAGGAAGTGAGCAGCTCGGCACGCGTCTCTGCATAGGGTCTCGGCGTGCTTGGGTGTGGCTCCGATGCCCCGAGAACTCGCTGCGTGCTCTCGTCCGGCGAATCAGACATGTCCTTGCCGCCGCTCTGACGAGGCGGGGGCCCGACGTCCTCGGATGCCGGCTCGCTCAGTCCGGTAGGGGGCCGGCTGCCTCTTTCATCAACGTCCGGAGCGCCACTTCGCTCGGCAGTGGAGCCTTCAGCTGTGTCGCTATCTCCTCGGCCCGCTTCCGGTCTACTCTCCAGACCCGGTCGTCCCCCTGGTCGAAGTCGTCCATCAGGCGGGCTTGAACCGTCGTCGGGTCGAACGTCCACGTCTTCGTCGGATGATGCAGCCGGATCGCCCTGATCGGTCCCGCTGACGGCTCCTGGATGAAGAGGTTCGCCGGTCCTGGCTGATCCCGGACGGTCACCTCGTAATAGATCAGGTGGTTGGGCTGCATCCTGTATTGCTCCCTCTATTGCCCTGGCAAGTCTGGTCCTGACCTCTTCGGAGAATCCTGCAGTCTCCAGACGCTCTGCGATCGAGCGACCTTCTGGTCCGAGCTTCGAGAGTTGATTTCGGTAGAGGCGCCCGACCTCTGAGTGCTTGGTGAACCATCTCTCCGGGCTGTTGTCGATCGGCCGCGTGTTCGGCTGATCGCGGCCCGGCGAGACCGGAATCTCCAGAGTCGACGTGTCCGGGATCTGTTGGTCGACGCCGGCCCGGCGGTTGATCTCAAGGATGTGGCCGAAGGCCTCGACCCGTGCCGCAACGACGGCGCCCGGTAACCGGAGCACCTGGTAGTCGCGGTGCGTGAGGTCGGACAGGGCAGCCGCGGCCGGTGTTGGGAACTGCACTTCCATGCGCGTACCCGAACTGTTGGTCAGTGTGATGTTCAGGCCCGGGTACCGGTTGCCCGTCCGCCAGAAGCTCTTGACTGAAGCGACCGTATAACCACTGTCGGCTAGGTCGCTCAAGACGGCGTTGACGTTTCCGGAATAGTTTTCCACCGGCACGACGACCGAGAAACGGATCAGATCATCGGTGTGACTCCGGAGGAATTCGGCGGCCGACGTTTGGCTGATGGCGTTTTCCAGCGCGTAGGCCCGGATCAACGAGTCCGCCGTCTTTACCCGGTGCTGAGTCTTGATGACCTCGAGATCCGGGCCCGGCATTGTGGAGTTGACGTTGTCGATGACGACGTTGAGATCGAGCAGGGCCTGGTCGGCGATCTCCTGTGCGGCTTCGACCGCCCGGCTGAGGGTCGTGTACGCCGGGGGCTCTTGGCCGGGCGGCTGATTTTGGGTGGCTCCTGCCGCCTCCATTTCCTGGGCGGCTGCCTCGGCTTTGAGCTGTTCGACCAAGAGATCTGTCGCGGCGTCGACCTCCTCGAGGATCTGATCCCGCATCTGCTCGTACGGAACGTCCTCCGGGTTCGCGCCGTCATCCACGGCGCCGCCGGTCTCGGGGTCGGGCCCTGGTGCGCGCCCGCCGGTTACCTTGGGCCGCGGGTTTAGCTCTGGATCGCCCCGCCGTTCGGCCACTGGTCGATCTCCGCGTGTTGCCGGATCAGCCGAGCGATCACCTTCTGGGCTATCGGGTCGAACGGGCCCACCCTCGGGGGCGCCTTCGGATTCGCCTTGTCGATCACCAGGCGGGTGTCCAGGTTCTTCTCCGAGTCCCCGTACCGGTATTCCACCTCGGTATCGGTCTCCAACGTCTTCCGGTACACGACGTGGATCGCCATTCGGTCGACTCCAATTCCTGGGGTTTTCTCTTGTGGACTCTGGGATCATCTTCTCCCAGGGGAACTGCCGATTCGCCTGACGATGCGCCGTCGAGTACGTCGACCCAGGGTGATCGCCCAGCCATCTGGACTCCGCCAATTCGTGCTCGAGCAGAACGATGTCGTACGGCAATGGGCGACCCTCGCTGAGGCGGATCCATGCCTCGGCTATGTCGGGGTCCGAGTCGAATCTTCGCCAGTCGGGCGTTTCGAGACGATTTCCGCGATCGTCATACCCAGTGAGCGCGTGATCTTCGAAAAACAAGTGCGACTTGATCTGCGCAATTTCTGCTTCAGTGAACCCGGTCTGCCCATTGACGCGCTTGTGCTCGGCGAGTGCCTCGACAATGTCGTCGACGTCACTTGAGACGGACCGAATTGCGTCATAAGCCGAGCCTGCCCACGCCTGCTGGGCCGCGTCGTTCAGGACGTCCCTGGGCCGTCGACCTGACGCGTCTCGCGTCGCTCCCGGTGGTCGGTGGCCCCGCTCGGTTTGGGCGGCCTCATGGTCACGGGCGGCCTGCAGATCCCGTTGGATGGTGGCTGGCAAGCCACTTTGCGCTGCGGCCGCGAGGACGTCCGGACCGCCATCGGCTGCCAGGGCGGTCTGGGCGTCCGGAGCGACCGGTGGGCCGGACAGTGCAGCCTCGCCGACCGCAGGGGCGGCACTTGGTGCGACGACTTGGGCAGGTTCGGCGGCCTGAGCCGCATCCGCAGTCTGTCCGTCCGCCACGCTCCCCGCTGGGTCCGACTCTGTCGTGGTGTCTGCCGTCGGCGCTCGGGTCTCGTCGGTCCCCTGATCGCTGCTGACACCCTCGTGCGTCGGAGCCCTGTCCGAACCCTCTTCCGGCGCAGCAGCACTGGGGCTTCTCGAGTCCTGCGTCGCCGGCGCCGCCGGACTGACGGGCGCCGCCGGACTGACGGGTGCCGCGGGACTGATGGGTCCGGTTGAGGTCGCGGGCGCAGCCGCTGCGGGGGCCGCCGCCTGTCCCATGCCCACCGCCGCGGGCGGCGCCGCCATTGTCGTCAAGCTGCCGTCGCTCTGCGTCGTGCTCGAGGCGTCGGTCCCCGCTGCGCCGGCCGGCTGATCGGTGTCGGTCTGGCCGGTGGGGCTGACCCCGGTGACGTCGTCCGGGCCTTGGCCGACAGTTGGCTGGACTGATTCGGCCCCGGTTCCAATCGGAGCGGACACGCTCGGGTCGCGCTGATCGCCTTGTGCTTCCGGGCCGGTCTGAGGTTGTTGGCTCGTCGGGTCCGCTTGCCCCGCCTGCGTGCTGTCCGCTTGTTCTACGGTGGGTGAGGGACTTTCGGCGGTGGGGTGCGGTGCCCCCGGCTGACTGGAGTCGGTCGAGGTGCTGTCCGCGCCCGGGGCGCCGGGAACCTCCGCCCCGGTCTGATCTGTACTGCCTTGGTCCGCTGGGCCGGGCGCCGGGCTTTCGCCTGAAGTCGGGGCCGGTGTCTCGACCGCAGCCGGCGCTGGGGCTCCTGCGGGTGTTGGGGCCGGAGCGGGCGCTGGGGCAGGGGCTGGAGCGGGGCGGCGGAGCCGGGGCGGGCGCCGCCGAGCCTTGGCCGCCGGTGTTGGAGCTGCCCCCTGTGTTGGAGCTGCCCCCTGTGTTGGAGCTGCCCCCGGTGTTCGAGCCACCCCCGGAGTTGGAGCCACCCCCGGTGTTCGAGCCACCCCCGGAGTTCGAGCCACCCCCGGTGTTCGAGCCACCGCCCCGGCCGCCGCCACTGCCACCGGTGCCGGTCCCGCCGGAACCGGTCCCACCGCCGGTACCACCGCCGGTGCCACCACCTCCGCCTTGCCCGGTGCCGTTCCCGCCGCCGAGCGGACGCCCGTCGGCCGGGTCGGCATGTGGGGCCGGCCGGACTTCGCCGGGAGCGTACGGACGTGCCCCGACGGCGGCGGCGGAGGCTGCGCGCAGGCCCGTGCCGTCGGTGACGGCCGTACGAGCGGCGTTGTTCAGGGTCGAGACGACGTTGGGGTCGAATGGGCTGTTGCCGTACCAGCGGCCGGCGCCGCCGGCGCCGGCACCCAACACGCTTTCGATGCTGTACGGGTTGGCCCAGGTGCCGTAGACCAAGCCATTGGCCAGGAAGCTCGACGCAGGGGAAGTGATCGCGTTGTTGAGCCCGATCCGAGTCGGGGCGCGGAAGGGAAGCGTGTTGACCAGTGGGCCGACGGTCGTCCCGATGACCGCGCCGCCCGCTGCGCCGATGGCGGATGCCTGGGTCTTCTTGTAGTCCCAGTTATTTCGATCTCCGTGCAGCATCTGAAGGCCCTGAGTAGCCGCATCGATGAAGACCTCTTCGGCGACCTCTTCGCGAATCTCGCGGGCAATGGCCCGACGACCAGCTGACGTCGTGACGGTCTGAGCCATCTTCCGGCCCAGGTCCCGCAGCGCCGCGGCCGCTGCCTTCGTGCCGAGGGCGACCAGTTCCTTCATCGTCATCTGCTTGAGCGCGACGAGGGTCAGTTTCTCCAGCAAGTTCGTGATGGCTGCCCGCAGCGCGGTCACGATTCCGCCGCTCAATGCAATGCCGACGGTGCCGCCGTTCCACCAGTTCGCCAGAATCGAGACGAAGATCGCTGCAATCGCGATCCAGAACGCGACGTTGATCGAGATCTTCGTGTAGTTGGTCTCCAGCGCGAATCCGTCGACCTGGGCGCCGTAGCTGGCCGCGTTCTGGGCCATCGCGAAAACTTGGGCGTCGAAGGATGCGAAGAGCTGCTCGTTGATCTGGTCGAAGACTTGCGCGGCCGGTGCATCCCAACCGCCCCGGATCACTCCGGCGGCGTCCATGTGCTCTTGACCGGCCTGCTGCAGAACCTCCTGGAGCTGGTAATACAGCTCAGAGAGATCCCACAACTTGGACTCGCTGCCCTCAGGCCAGTTCTGCCCGGACGCGAGCAACGAGACCAGCGTGTTAGCCCAATCGGGCAGGCTCTCGCCCCAAGCGGGAGTGACATCGCCTCCCGCCATGTCCCACCCCGCTCCCAGCTCGTCACCACACTGGCTGCGCGTAGTCGCTCGTCCAGCACTGCACGTACCGGCGATCAGTTGCGGCGATGGCCGCGATCAATCGCCCCTCAGTCCAACATCATCGTCGGTCGCTCACCCACGCACCAGCGGCGGGCAAACCGACGACGGGTCGACGGTCAACCAGTAGGAATCGGTCTCACTGATGCCTACTGAGCGCCCGTGGCGCTGTCGGTCTGCTCCCCGCCCTTGGAAAGGTGCTCGCTGTCCTTGACGTCGTCGACCACGACGTTGTCGGAGATGGTCTCGTCGCTGCCCAGGCTCGCCAGGTATTCCTCGCCCGCCACACCGGTCAACTGCAGACCATCGTTGGGTTGTTCACCGCCGCCCTGCATCCCCGCGATTCCCTCGGGGATGTGCTGCGCCAGCCCGTCAGGTATGTGTTGCGGCAGGCCGTCCGGCAGTCGGTGACCGAGGCCCTCGGCAGCATGATCGACGACCCCGTCCGGAAGCTGTTGGGCGGCTTCGGGCAGGTGTTCGGCAAGTCCGTCCGGCATGTCGTCTGGCATGCCGTTGGGGAATCGCTCGTCGATGCGTTCGCGAATCTGTTCGAGGACCCCTTCATGGTCGGCAACCGATGGCGCGGGCTGGGCGACCGACTCTGCGCTCGGGCTGCCGCTGTGCCCACCGCCATCGCCACCAGCACTGCCGCCACCACCAAGGCCGGCACTGCCGCCGCCACTACCGCTGCCGCCGCCGCCACCACCAGCAGCGCCGCCGGAGGCCGGTGCCGCGGAGTCCGTAGCGGGTGGTGCGACATCGGTCGCGCCACCGCCGACGTTCGTCATGGGTGGAGCACCGCCGCCGGCACCGACCACGTTGGTCGGCTCGGCCTGACCACCAGCGATGGGATTGCCCTGCGCGTCGACGTAGTTGAGCGGGACGTCGGTGAAATCGATCCCGACGTTCTGGCCCTGCGACGGGCCGTCCGGCTGGCTGATGGTGTCGTAGTGATCGAGCAGGCTCGGATCGTTGGTCATGTGATCCTGCACAGCCTGCGCCTGCTGCGCTTGCTGAGCCGCCTGAACCTGCTGCGCCTGCTCGGCAGCCTGAGCCTGCTGCACGTCCTGCGCATGGACTTGGCTGACGTATTGCTGTTGGTTCAGCGCCGCACTGTGCTGAGCCGCCTCGGCCTCGAGCTGGCTCATGTGGTCCCCTTGGCCAACGGGCTCCCAGACCGCCTCATTCTGGCCACCCGCGGGCTGCAGGCCGGTCATGTAGTCCCCCGCGGGCACCCACTGGGCGCTGCCGGGTTCGAGTTCGGCCCATTCGTCGCCAGGGCCCATGCGCGCCTGACCGCCAGTCAAGCCGGTCACCATGTACTCGCCCTCGCCGACGAACTGGGCGCTCGTACTGCTGCCCATCATCATCGCGCCGCCGGATCCGCCGGAGGTGCCACCGCCTCCGCCGCCACCGACGCCGCCCGAGGAGCCGCCGCCACCGCCGCCGCCAGAGCCGCTTCCACCGCCGCCGCCAGAGCCGCCGCCTTGGCCGACGCTGCCGATTGCCGCCGCCATGTCCGCGTCGGCTGCGATGGACATCTCTATCGCCGACCGAGCGTCCTCGCCCACCTGCGTGATGTTGTCCACCATCTTCTGGCCGGTTCCGCTGAACTCGCCAGCCTTGCCATCAGTCACGAAGGATGATTGGAAGCTGTCGCCGGGTGAGTCATGCCCCCACGGGGCGGCGGCCAAGGCGCGATCGATCTCGCCGGTGAGGCTGGCCCATTTTGCTTGCAGCGTTTCCGCGGCCGCATCCCATTGGGCTAGCCCAGCGCCCGCCTGTTCAGGATCGACAAAGACATAGTCCTGACTCATGACGGGTCATCCCTTTCCGAGCATCTGGTCGGACATGCGTCCGAGCACGCCTTCTATGTCGCCGTCCACGTGCATCTGCATTTCCTCGCGTGGGATCAGGGGCTCGAAGACTTCGAGCACCCGGTCCTTTGCCGCATCGCCGGCAGCCTTGATCGTCTCGGTGATCGTGTCGGCCAACTCACGAGAGTCCGGCTGGCGATAGATGCGCGGATCAAGGTCCAGCCTGATGAGTTCCCCACGCGCGCCCACAGTGGCGGAGATGAGTCCGTCCGGGGATTTCTCGGTGACCTGTACGGCTCGAGCCTGCTCGTGCAGCTTCGGACCCTCCGTGGTCAGCTTCTGAAAGCGCGCTTGGAGCTCGTCCGCGTACGCGCGCATACCCGCAAGGTCCGAGCGCTCGAGATTCCGCGAAGGTTCCACGCTGCACCTCCTCGTACGCGGCCGGAACGTTCTAGATTGAGACGAGGATACTGATCGCCTGGTTCCCGTACATCCGTGATGATCATGCGTGGCTTCCGGCAGTACCCGCGCCGTGCAATTGCTCAGTCATCAGCAACCAGCTAGGAGGCAGGCGTGCGGCGTACGTGGGCACTCTGTACAGCGGCCTTTGTCTCCTTCCTGCTCATCTTCGTCCCGGTCGGGCAAGCGAGTGCCGTTGACCCTTCGTGCGGCGGTGCGGTGGACGAACCGCCGCTCGAAGAGCCCGTCCCATGGGCGCAGGAGATGTTCGACCCGGTCAATCAGCTATGGCCGTTCAGCACAGGAGCCGGCGTGACGGTCGCGGTGGTGGACTCCGGCGTCGATGCAACGCATCCGCAACTTGTCGGCGATGTCGTGCTCCCGGGTGTCAGCTACGTGCCGGAGTCCGCCGATGGGCGCGTCGATTGCGCTCCGCATGGGACGGCTGTCGCCAGTGTCATTGCCGCCCAGCCGATTTCCGGGTTCGGCTTCGTTGGGCTGGCCCGGGATGCAACGATTCTTCCCATCCGGGTCAGCGAGACAGAGTTCACCGCGCCGGCCGACGAGATCCTGGATCCGGCAATTCTGGCTGCTGGTCTCGACTACGCGGTGGCCAACGGGGCACGCGTGGTGGCGATCTCCGCGGTGACCTACAGCGATTCGGAGGCACTGAAAGCGGCGGCGGCAAGAGCACTCGAAGCTGGGGTGATCGTGGTCGCCGGCGTCGGCAACGGCCAGGACGCCCAGGATCTGAATCCCCGCCAGGACTTGGTGCCGTACTCCGCCACCTACCCGGGTGTCATCGGAGTGGGGTCAGTCGACCGGGACGGCGTTCGAGACGCCACGTCGCAGATAACGCCCTACGTGGACCTCGTGGCACCCGGCGTGGACGTGACGGCCGCCAGCATCGGCGGTCACCAGCGCTACAGCGACACCGGCATCGCTGTCGGTTTCGTCGCTGCGACGGTGGCCCTGATGCTCGGGCAACCGGACTCCGATCTTCGCGACCTGAGTGGTCCGCAGTTGGTCAACCGGCTGACCGGGCGGCTGCTCGCTGCTACCGACGGAGCGGTCGGCGGACCCGGCGCGCTCGCCTACGGGCGGGGGTTGGTCGATCCCTACCGCGCGCTCACTGAGACGCCCGGTGGAGCCGTGCCGCTCGACATCGAAGGGCGCCAGCCACCACCGAGGGATGAAGCGGCGATCCGGCTGGCGGCTGAACGCGCGGCGGCCGATGCTGCATCGATGCGCAACGCGCTGATACTGACTGTGGTCGCCTTCGCCGTCGTCGCAGCCGCGTTCTTCCTGCCCCGTGCGCGTCGCCGCAAGTGGCGCCCAGGGAAAGAGCGAGAGATGCAGCCGGAGCGCGAGGACAAGCGCCCGGAGTTCCTACCGGGGGAGATGCTGTTCAGGGCCACCGCGGACAAGTGAGTCGCTACCGCGCGCTGGCCAGCGTCGAGACCGTACGCAGACGCGCAAAGAGGCCGGCCCAACGATCGGGCCGACCTCTTAGCGATTCGAATCGAACTCAGCGGAGACTAGCCGCCGCGAGCCATCGTTCTGGCAGCTGCCGACTCGGTGTCCGAGGAGATCCCTGCTGACGTGTGCATGCTCGTCTTGAACTCGTTCAGCACGTCCCTGATCTGCTCGGCAGCCTTGGTCCACTGCGTCTGACGCTCGACGAACGTGGCTTCGGAATCCGAGTTGTTCCAGAGCGCCAACAGCGCGTCGGTCTGCCTGTTGATCCCGGCCAGACTGTCTTCGAGGTTGCTGACCGCGGTGCCGATGTCGGCGCCGGCACCATCCTGTGCCGTCCAACTGGCCTGGTAATCAAGTCCACTCATTGTTGCCTCTCCCCCTAGACCCGGAAGCTATCGACTTTGATGCCCGAGGCCGCGTCGGCAACGTTTGCCTGTTGCTGCGCCTGGCTCTGGTCACCTTCGGAGAAACCGCCGGCTGCGGTCTTGGCGTCCGACCCGGTCGCTTCGAGCGCCTGGGTCATGATCGTCATGTTCCGATTGACTGCCTCTTGGACCTGCGTGAACTTCACGATCCAGTCTCCGCGAGAAACCTCCGGAAGACTCGACAACCTGTTCATCAAGCTGCTGATGTTCCCGCTCATTTCCCCCGATGTAGCAATCGCGTTGTCACCGAACGTCAGGAGCTGGTCCCTACTTACACCACTGCCTTCAACCAAAGTCCACACACCTCCACTAGATCTTCCGCGCTCACGCCCCGACGAGGGATCGCGCCGTTCTTAGGATCCTCAGGTCACGTTGAGACGGCCGGACCGGCCTGTCGGTTCCCCAGTTTTGGATAACCATAGTCACCCGCATGGTGATGTTAAAAGTTCGAGCGCAAAGGCTTTCTCCGCGGTTGGCCTGCTGTTCAGCTGACCGGACGCTGCGCCTCGACAGGGTCCAGCGCACTGCCCGCCGGTATCCGCGCAATCAGCGACGACGGCAGCTGGACTGGTTGGATCGAGCCGTAACCGAGGATGGCCGCCACCTCCGACGAGGGCAGGAGGTAGCGGCGTCCCTCGTCGGTAACGAGGTAGCGGACGCCGCTCGTCGAACCGTTGGACGGCTGCTCCTGCACGATCGCCGCGTGCCCGGACTCGACCAGCACACGGTCGGCAAGCACCGTTCCGGACTCGGTCTGTTGCTGGGTCGGATTGGCGTTCTCGACACCTTCCACCTTGGCATCGACGCTGATCACGGGAGTGGGCGCGTCGTCGTCGAAGTAGGCGCAGATTGTCGGATCTGGGTTGATGGTCTCGGCGGGAGCCGGCACAGACGCCGGCGGATCCGTCGCACTCGGCGCATCCAGGTCCACCCGTGGCGCATCGGCTGCCTCTGCGGGTTGCAGCGGGAATTCCGCAACGCGGCGGCCCTCATAGGCGACCTCGATCCCGGGCTCGGCCAACAGGATTCGGGCTTGAACCTCGGTGATCTCGATGATCTGCGTAGCGCCGACCTGGTAATACTGCGTCCTGCCCCCGGCCTCGTTGGTGCGGATCTGGCCGACAATTCCATCGGAGATCGCGGTCGAGACCTCGCCGCGCCCGGCTACCGCATTCGGCCGCAGGACATCTCCGCGCGGTACCCCGTTCAACCAGGCCGTGCCGACATTGATAGGGGTTACTCCCTGAAGGATCAGCGCCTCCAGAACCGCACTTTCATCCGTACCCGCATTGCTGATCGGGAACTGATGACCGTTCCAGATCAGGTGCAGCGTGCCTTCGGTGACGTCCTGGACCAACGCCGCCTGTTCCTCGATCTCATTCCCCTCACTGGGGTTTTGACCGACTACCAGGCCGGTATTGGGGACGAAGGCGCCGTCCACGTCCTCGAGCGGCAGAGAGCACAGGCTCCACCCGCTCTGCAGCATCAGATCCGGCTGGGGTATCGAGTCCGGTGCGTCGAGGATGCCCAGCCGCGGTCCGCGCGGAGCCTCCAGCAGGGATGCGTGCGAGACCTCGACAACTTTCGTGGTCCCGACGAGCAGTGCCGCGGAAGCGAAGTTGGCGGTCGGATAGAGCGTCTGCACACCGTCGGCATCGGGCAACCAAGCGAAGGTCGCGCCGGTGTCCTCTTCGATGATGACTGCGCCGCCGTCCTGCCAGGTCGTGTTCCCGCTCGGCCAGAAGATGCCGATCAGGGCGGTTCCGGCCAACGCCACCACCCCGATCATGACGCTGGCGAAGCCGGACCCGATCATCTTGCGCAGCGGCGACTGGATCGGATCGGTCTCGCGCAGCACCACGCCAGAAATGACCCGCTGGACCATGAACTGATACGACTGGAAGAGATCGCGCCGGCTCGCCATCAGCGATCAGCCCGACAACCCGCGCAGATATCCGTACAAGCCCAGCACCGAGCAGGCGGTCGGCACCACGGCGATCACCAGCAGGACGTCGAAGATGTCGGCGATCCGACCCATGTACGGGCTGGGCGGGCGATTTTGGTAGACGAAACCGGCGGCCAGCACGAATCCGGCGAGGACGACGATCACCGGCAATGTGATCGACAAGCGCATATCCGGCGCGATCGCCATGTACCCCGCCGCGATCGCCAATAGCCCGACGAGGCCGGCCACAAGGAGCGGAGCGCGGTGTCGTACGGCGGGAAACAGCCTCCCGCGCAGGAGCGTTGCCAACGCCACGACCGACACGAGGACGTAGGCGCCAACCGACCCGTCCAACACAAGCACGATCTCCGACGCGGCGACGACAAACGATCCGCCGAGGAGCATGCCGGTCATCAGCTCGTCGGTCCGCCGCACAGTCGAGTGCACCCTCGACAACGGCACGACCGGTGGGTCAGCGAGCAGGTCGTCCACGGTGGTGGGCAGCGTCGGCATCGGCAGTTTGGCCAGCCGGATGGACAGCAGCGGGATCATCGGCGTGAAGATGATGACCACCGAGACCAGGATCGCGGCGACGTCGACGAGCCTGGTTCCGTCGATCAGCCCGATCAGGGAGCCGAGGAATCCGAGCAGACCGATCGTGAGCCCGGCGACGAAGTAGTGGGTGCGGTCGGCGATCCCGATGAAACCCAACAGCGCGACGACGAAGAGGACGGCGAACCCCGCCGCGTACTGCGGCGCCTCCGCGTCCAGCAGCGATTGCGCCCCTTGGCTCAAGCTCACCCCACCGGCGAAGCCGTAGACCATCGCCACACTGCCGATGACCGCTCCTGCGCCGGCGTCACCCAAGGCGCGGGCCAGAGCCACCGAGACGGCGAGCAATACTCCCGCCAGCCCGAGCATGATTCCGCCGGGCAGCGCCCAGGAGGGTCCAGCGGTCAGCAGGACTGCCAAACCCAGCAGAAGGGCGATGGCGGCTATGGCCACCCCGGCCCGGCGGGTGTTGGCCGTCCCCCACGATCGGCTCTGGCGTCGGGTATCGGTGGCGATCGCATCGACGACGTCGTCGTAGTCCATCTCGGGCCACTCGGCCTGACGCGGAACCAGGTGCAGGACGTCCCCATCGCGCAATTCCTGGGCGCCGATCGGCCGCGAGGGGTCGATCAGGGTCCCATCCGCCTTGCGCAGCGCCCAGCCGCCGTGGTCCTGGCCTTCGTCAGCCAACTCGTCGCCGGCCGCGCGGAGGAGTCCGGGCATCAGTTCAGCGGCCGAGGAATGCTCGGGAAGCGCGACGTCGACGCGGCGCCGTGGTGCGGCAATCGTGATCCGGGCCAGACCGGTTGTAGCGCCCCGACTCACTTCTTTACCCCGTCGCGCGCAGCGCCGCTCTCCTGCTGTCGGCTCATGGCTTGGCTCCCCCGATGGTGGCTGCAGCCGGTGAGGATGTCACCGACTTGGAACCACGGTCCGCGATCATGCCTCATACGATAGGTCCGCCCCGCAAGCCAGCGTCCAGGACCGTCGAACCCAGAAGGGTGCCCCCGTGGCCACCGTCATCTTGCGTCGCCAGCCTCGCCGGGATGCCCCGGAGCTGCCGATCGGTGAGGTGCTGCTCGACCCGCCACCCGAGATTCCGCCGCCTACCGGCGCGGGTTGGGGCCGGATGATGATGATGCTGCCGATGGTGGCCGGCTCCGCCGGAATGGCCCTGCTGTTCGCGAGTCAGCGCTCCGGGCCGTTCGCCTACATCGCCGGCGGGATGATCGGGTTCTCCATGATCGGCATGATGGCCGCGCAGCTGCTCCAAGGTGGCGGCGGGCCGAGCAAGAAGGAGCTGATCGCCAAGCGCCGAGAATACATGCGCCACCTGTCGCTGCATCGCCGCAAGGTTCGGCGTACCGCCGTCGAACAGCGCGAAGCCATGTTCTACCGCCATCCCGACCCGGTCGCACTCTGGGCGACCGCGGCAAGCCATCGGCTCTGGGAACGCCGTACGAACCATGCCGACTTCGGCGTGGTCCGCATCGGCGTCGGACCGCAAGCTTTGGCCACCCCGATCATCGCACCGCCGTCCAGGTCTCTGGATGAGTTGGAGCCCTTGTGCGCCAGTGCTTTACGCCGTTTCGTCCTGACGTATTCCACTGTGCCCGATCTGCCGATTGCCATGGCAATCAATGGGTTCAGTCGCGTGCACGTCATCGGCCAGATCGATCGGGCACGATCCCTGATTCGTGCCGCGATGGCGCAGCTGTGCGTGCACCACTCGCCCGAGGACATCATCGTCGCCGTGGTCGCCGGCACCCAGGAGCGGGCCAGCTGGGAATGGGCCAAGTGGTTCCCGCACGCACTGCACCCGGAGCGCACGGACGCGTTGGGCCCTCTCCGGCTGGTCACAACCAGCCTCCCCGCTCTGGAGGCGATGCTCGACGAGATGCTCGCGAGCCGCCCGCGCTTCAATCCAGCCGAGGCGAGCGCACAGATCGCCGGTGCGCATCTCGTCGTGATCCTCGATGGCGGCGATGTTGCGGGATCCAGCCACCTGATGAGCAGCGGCGGTGGCGTCGAGGGCGTCACGGTCCTCGACCTGACCACGCCGCCGCCACGCCTGCTGGATCGAGCCACCCTGGTCCTGGACGTCGACAAGGCAGGCAACCTCAAGAGCCGTACCGCTGACGGCGAGGCCACGATCGGGCTTGCCGACGAACTCAGCGAAGTGGAGATCGAAGCCCTCGGCCGGCAGATCTCCCCACTGCGCCTGTCCATCGGTGGCAAGGGCGAGCAGGCGATGAACAATGCGCTCGATCTCGCCGACCTGCTCGGAATCGACGACCCGTACTCGTTCGAGACCAGGCAGGGCTGGGCACCGCGGGCCAACCGGGATCGGTTGCGCGTTCCGATCGGGATCGGTCCGGACGGTCAGTCCATCGACTTGGACATCAAGGAGTCCGCGCAGGACGGCATGGGTCCGCACGGGCTGCTGATCGGTGCGACCGGAGCCGGCAAGTCCGAACTGCTGCGCACGCTCGTCCTGGCACTGGCTGCGACGCACGACTCGGAGACCCTCAACTTCGTGCTGACCGACTTCAAGGGCGGCGCCACATTCATCAAGCTCGATCGGCTGCCGCACACAAGCGCGGTCATCACCAACCTCGCCGATGAGTTGCCCCTCGTCGACCGGATGGCCGACGCGATCAACGGTGAGTTGTTGCGCCGGCAGGAATTACTGCGCGCCGCCGGCAACTATGCCTCGCTTCGGGACTATGAAAAGGCCCGAACCTCCGGCATCCCGCTCGCACCGATGCCGAGTCTGCTCATCGTCTGCGACGAGTTCAGCGAACTGCTGTCGGCCAAGCCCGACTTCATCGACATGTTCGTTCAGATCGGCCGGGTTGGGCGCTCCCTCGGCGTGCATCTGCTCCTCGCCTCCCAACGGCTCGAGGAGGGCCGGTTGCGTGGCCTGGACACCCACTTGTCGTACCGGATCGGGCTGCGTACGAACTCGGCGATGGAGAGCCGGGTCGTCCTCGGTTCGCCGGATGCCTTCGAGCTCCCCCGCGCACCGGGACACGGATTCATCAAGTTCGGAACGGACCCGTTGGAGCGCTTCCGGGCGGCGTACGTCTCCGGGGTCTATCGCCGCGACGGCGGCAGCCGGGTCGACCGCTCGCTCCGTGACGACGCGGTGGTCCTGGAGTACGACACGCAATATCTCGCTCCGCCGGTCGAGGAGGAGAAGTCCGACGCCGTCCTCGAGGACGCTGACGAGGGCATGGGCGAGAGCCTGCTCGATGTCATGGTTGAACGACTTCACGGCAAAGGTGTTCCCGCCCACCAGGTGTGGCTGCCGCCGTTGAAGGAGCCGCCGACCTTGGACCAACTCCTCCCCACGCTGGTGGAGGATGAGGAACGTGGTCTGACGGTTGCCAACCCGGACCTACGCGGTGCCCTCAAGGCGCAGGTCGGTCTGATCGACCGACCGCTCGAACAGCGGCGCGAGACGATGACCCTGGATCTGTCGGGAGCCGGTGGACACGTCGTCGTCGTCGGCGGTACGCAGAGCGGCAAGAGCACCGCCCTTCGGACGCTGATCGCGAGCATGGCGCTGACCAACACGCCACGCGAGGTCCAGTTCTATTGCTTGGACTTCGGTGGTGGCTCGCTGTCGTCGCTGCGCGACCTGCCGCACATGGGCGGCGTGTACGGACGCACCGAGGTCGATGAGATCCGGCGGACGATCGCCGAACTGTCCAATCTGCTCGCGGTTCGCGAACGCCGGTTCGGCGAACTCGGCTTGGAGGGCATGGGCGCCTACCGCCGCCGGATCCGCGCCGGTCAGGTGACCGACGACCCGTTCGGAGATGTCTTCCTCGTCATCGACGGCTGGCTGACCCTGCGCAACGACTTCGAGGGCATGGACGCCGTCGTCGCCGACATCGCGACCCGCGGGCTTTCCTACGGTGTGCACGTCGTGACGACGGCCACCCGGTGGAATGACCTCCGTTCGGCGATCAGAGATCTCTTCGGAACCCGTCTGGAGCTCCGCCTCGGCGATCCGGGCGACTCCTACCTCGACCGGCGCACGGCTATGAACGTGCCGCCGGAAACCCCAGGCCGCGGCATCACCACAGAGAAGATGCACATGCTGACCGGCCTGCCCCGCATCGACGGCGTCCAGGAGATCGAGGACCTCGCCGACGGAGTGGCCTCTCTCGTCCAGGACATCCGAAAGGCCTGGCAGGGCCCGACGGCACCGGCGGTCCGGCTGCTGCCCGCGGTCGTCGAGCACTCCCGGCTGCCGGTGGATGTCAGTCGGGGCATCCCGATCGGCCTGGCCGAGAGCGACCTCGGGCCGGTCTATGTCGACATGAGCACGGACTCGCATTTCGTGGTCTACGGCGACTCCGAGTGCGGCAAGACAGCCTTCCTGCGATCTATGGCCACGCGACTGGTGGAGCAGTACGACGAGGCGCAGGTGCGGGTGGTCCTCATCGACTACCGGCGCAGCCTGCTCGGCGCGATCGAGTCGGACATGCTCATCGGGTACGGCACCGGGGCGGACAACACCCTGGCTATCACCAACGACATCACCGCTGTCCTCAAGAAGCGGCTGCCCGGCCCGGATGTCACCCCTGACCAACTGCGGAACCGCAGTTGGTGGGGAGGTCCAGAGGTGTACGTGCTCGTCGACGATTACGACCTCGTGGCCGGAGGCAGCACCAATCCCCTGTCCGGGTTCCTGGATTTCCTGGCCCAAGCGCGAGACGTCGGCCTGCACCTCATCGTCGCTCGACGCTCAGGCGGGGCCGGCCGCGCGATGTACGAGCCGATTCTGATGAGGCTGCGCGAACTGGCCACTCCCGGCATTGTGATGTCCGGCACGAAGGAGGAGGGTGCTCTCATCGGCGCGGTCCGACCGCAGCCGCTTCCGCCGGGTCGCGGTTGGCTGGTCACGCGGAAATCGGGGGTCCAGTTGGTGCAGCTTGCTTGGCTGCCGCCCCAGGATTGATCATCTCGAGATTGACGATTTACCTGTTCTTCACTTTGATCGGGTTAGCTGTACGGAACCGGGGCTGGGCGAGAACCGTCTACCCAACAGAGCTTTTCGTACGTGAGGGCCCCTGACAGGGGTCACGTGCTCGCTGACCGAACCGAACAGACGACGCGGGAGGGGAATGACATGGGCGCCGATGAGACCACCAGAGAAGGCGGTTGGCTGGACCGTGCAAAGACCGAAGGGGACGCGAGCGCGTTCCTGCCGGGCGGCGGGCAGGGCATCAATGTCAGTCCTGACGGGGTGAAGGTCTTCGCCAGCCAGGTCAACGGCGAGTCCACCGACTTCGTCAAGAGCTCGAGTGACGGCGTCATGTCCATGGCCGGGGAGTCCAATCGGATCGGCGCCTCGTTCATGGAGGCAGAGGCGTTCGCTCTCGATCACGCAGCGGGATTCGAGGCCCTCACGATGTTCAGCACCGATGTCCACAAGGGCCTGATGGCGTTGGGCACGGGTGCGGCGAGCATTGCCATCACCTATCTCAACGGGGACACGACCACGGCGGCCACCTTGAAAGACGTGCAGGACGCGTTCGACGTCTCGGGCGGCCAGGGCATGTTCAACGGTCCGCAGGCGCCGGCCGGGCCGGATCGAGCGGCGACCGGCGGCAACACCCTGCCCCGCGGACCAGTCGGGGATGACCACTACAACACCTACGACCCGCACGATTCGCGGACGATCCACACCGGTGACGGCACCTACACCGTCCCGGCAGATGCGAACGACGATCTGGAGCGGCTCGATCCCAACGAACTCCGTGAGGTGTACCAGCAGTACGCCGACGACCTAGGAAAGATGCGGGACTAATCACGCTCTGCCCGCTCGATCCCCTTTCGTCACTCAGGAGTTGTCATGGCTGACCCAGCGCCGGGGGAGTACGGCTACACCGGCGGAAAAGGTAGCTACGGGACCTTCGCCGCCCGGTGCCCCACGGCGCCTGACTTCCGGCCCCTGGAAATCGAAGCGCATGTCGAGATGCTGCGGCGGCTCGACGACGGCGCGGCGCACGCCACGGCCGCAATGTGGGGCAACGCCGCGAGCCTGTTCGAGGCCACTCGGGACAACATCTCGTCCTACGGTGAAAGCCTGCGCCAGGTCTGGCGCTCTGATGCGGCCGAGCCGTTCTTCACCCACATCGGCGGCACGCTGTATTCACTGCGGCTCTGGGCGGCCGCGGCACGCGCCAACGAGGCAGCCATGCACCGCCTCGCCAGCGCGATCCAGACGGCACAGCAGCAGATGGCGACGCTTTACGCGGGGTTCAAGACCGAAGTCGCCGCAATCGACGAAAACGAATTCGGCCCTGGATGGATGGGGGACGAGGACGAAGACGACATGGAGGCCATGGTCGAGGAGAAGTCCGCGCAGTCGCGGGCGATCCTGGAAACTCTGGCTCAGGTCTTCACCGGGACCCCCACCCAGGTCGAGGGAAAGTTCGCCGGCCCGGCGGATGCCCGCCCGATCACGCCAGAGCGCATGCAGGCGGCGCTCGGCGGCCCAGGATCCGGCGCGGGGGCTCCGCAGGCTCCAGGTGGTGGCGGCGGTGCCGCCGGCGCCCCACCCGGCGCACCGCCCGCAGCGCCGCCCCGCGGCACACCGCACGCAGTGCTGATCCCCGGGCCTGGCGGGCAGGCCCTTCTGCCGCCGCCCGCAGCCCCAGTACGTCCCCCCGCTCCCGCCGCGCCCGTGCGCGGCCCCGCTCCCACTGCACCGGTCATGCCTGCGACCGGTCCCGGTGGCATCGGTGCTCCACCGGCGCCTCCGGTCATCGGGGCGGCAGGAGCGATCCCCGGCGCCGCTCAGGGCCCGCCGCCTGTTGCTCCAGCCATCGGCTCGGCGGGAGCCCCCTCGTCCGGGCTCGCCGGGACCCGGGGCGCGCCCCCTGCGCCGCCGACGGGCGTGGGCGCAGGTACGACACCTGCTGGGGCACAGGCACTACGCGGTGCCCCGCCGAGTGCTCCTGGCAGTCCACCCCCGGCACCTCCGAGCAATGCTCTCGCCGGGCGAAATGCACCGGCTTCTCCCGCGATGCCACCAGGTGGTCGGGGTGCCCCGCCGAGTGCCGCCGCGCGCCCGCAGATCCCGGGCCGCGCCGGCGGACCGGGGGCTCCGGGAATGGCTCCACCCGCTCCACCCGGGGGCCGCGGGCTCGGCAACCGCCCCGGTCAGCCGGGCCGGGGTGCGCCCGGAGCTCCTGGGTTACAAGGCCGGCAGGCTCCGCACGCTCCGGGTGCTGGAATGGGGCCCCCGAGTCCAGGCGCGAGTGCCCCACGTTCTCTCCTGGGCCGCGCGAATCCAGACGGTTCACGCCCCGGACGCGCGACCAACGGCCGCGCACCGATCCGTCCCGGAGCTCCCGGTTCGGCCGGCCAACCAGGCTTGCGTGGTCGCAGCGGTCCGGTCCGCGCCGCACGGAGCGAGACGGCGCAGACCGCACGAGCGGCGTTGCGTCGCGGCCTCGACGGTCGTGGCATCTCCACCGGAAGAAGCGGTCCCGCCTCGGCAGCGGCCTCCGGCCCGACGGGCCGGCCGGCCACCGCGCCACAGGCCAAGCGGCACGAGGAGAAAAAGGCAGCCGCAGCAGTCCCCCAGATGGTTGGCGACGAAGAGCTGTTCGCAGTCGACCCGGCAGCTCCGGCGGTCATCGAACGCAAGCAGGAGAAGGTGCACGCAAAGCGTCCTGGACCGGCGCTCGGTCGCGGGTAGCGCCGGTCCGGTCCCCTGCGTGCCTGTGTCCGCGATCTTGGCGCTCCTAGGATGACGCAGTGACCACTCCGCCGGAGCCCCCGAAGCGGCGCCCTCCTGCCGCTGGCGGGGGTCTGGCCGCTCCACGCCCGGCCGCACAGGGGGCGCCGCAGCCGATCTCCCAGGCTGCCGCTGCTGAGGCGCTCGTACAGCCCGCGGGGGCCGCGGCGGGCGCGCCGACAGGTCGCACCACGGCGGAGATCCAACTGGCTGGTGTGGGTGCCCGCGCCGCCGGCACGGCCAGGACCGCCGTCCTCGGGCAGCGGGCCGGCGTCGGCCAGGCTGAGGGCGCCGGGCAGGCGCGCGGCCTCGGTCAAGGTCAGGGCCGCGCAGCCACACAACAGCGCGGTATGGGCCAGGCGGTGGCCGTACCGCGTGGGATCGGTCGGCGTGATCAGCCGCCGGAGCCAGAACCCATTGCCGTTGCCGAGGCCGGCCCGACCTTTGCCACCAGGCCCGCTCCCAGCCGTCGCGGTGTGTCCCTGTTCGGCGTGCACGCCGGCCAACTCGTGTCCTGGGAGCTGGCGGTGCTCGGTGTGGCGCTGGTGCACCGCCAGCGCTTAGCCATTCTGATTCCAGTCGCGGTTGCTGCGCTCCTGCTGGTTGCGGTGACGCTGATCAAGCGGCGTGGACACTTCTTGTACCAATGGCTCGGGTTGTGGCTTCGCTACCGGACCAGGAGTCGACGCCGGCGGATGACCGGTGGCGTTGATGCTGGTCCCGATGAGATCGCGGAGACGCTGCTGGCCAGCGTCGTCCGTGAGGCGGAGATCGTTCCGGTCGAGATCGATGAGATCGAGGTGGCGCTGATCTCACACGCGGGTGGGTTGACGGCAGTCCTCGAGGTCACGCCGTTGGATGCCGGCCATGTCGTCGAGCCGAGTCAGCTGCTTCCGCCGCTGCCGGCCATGTTGCCCACAGCGGAGATCGGCGAGCCGGTCATCACCGCGCAGATCATCATTCAATCGATTCCCGCCCCACACTTCCTCGGTCTGGCCGACTCTGCGGCCATCTCCTATCGCGAGCTCGCCGGTGGTGTGGTGCCCGCCACCAGGGGTTGTTGGCTTGCCCTCCAGGCCGAGCATGTTGCCGAGGAATACACGGCAAAACAGTTGCAGGAGTCGGTGATACGGGCGGTCAAGCGCTTGCAGCGTCGCCTGCGGAAGTCTGGGCTGAAGGCGCGACTGCTCAATCGGGATGAGGTGGCCACCGAGCTGCTGAGCCTCGCCAGAGTGGATGCCCGGCACCCAGCGATGAATGCCCGATCCCGCCGCGGAAAGCAGCTGGCCTCGCCGGCCGTGGAGGAAGCCTGGAGCATGTGGTCGGCTGGACCTCAGGTGCATACGACGTTCCGGTTGCTCGAGTGGCCGGACCTCGCGGACCCCGCCGGGCGGGAGCTCTTGGACCGCTTGGTGCACACACCGACGCTGGCTACGACGGTCACCGTTGCGGCTCGGCGGCGCGCGGTCGCCGAGGACCTGGAGCTCGAGGCGGCCATCCGGGTGACCCTGCCCGGGCGAGCTGCCGTCGAGCCGGCCACCAAGGAGATCATGGCGATCGTCGAGGCCGTCGGTGGACGGGTCGAGCGACTCGACGGCGAACAGGTCTTCGGAGTCGCCGCGACGTTGCCGCTGGGCGGTTTCCTGTCGTGACCGTGCCCCCGATGACCCAGATGGGTTCCCACGTCGTGCACGCCGACCCGGCAGGTGCCATCGCGCTGCACACCGGCGGTGCCGGGCTGATCATCGGCGTGGATCAGGACAACAACCCGATGACGATCGGACTGTTCCGTCCCGAACCGACCACTGCGGTCGCCATCAGCGGGCTCGCCCTCGCCCAGCTGCTCAGCTTTCGCGCCCTGGCGATCGGAGCCCGGGTCCTCATCCAGACCCCGCGGCCCGGCGCATGGGAGAGCTTCGTGCACCTCTCCGCGGGTTCGACCGGCGCCATCCGACAGGTCGAGCGGGCCGGTGCCGACCAATCCGGAACGGCGAATCAGCCGCAGTTGTTGCTCATCGACAACGACTCGAGCGCGACGACCCAGAATCGCCCGGGGGCCAGTTACGCCACTGCTTTGACCGTGCACGACCAGCTCACGCAATGGAACGCGGGATCGCTGACCGGCGCGGACATCGTGCTTCTTCAGGGACTTTCCCTCGCCGAGGCGCGACTGGCCGGCTCGGCGTTGGGCATCGCCAATCCAGAGCGTGTCCTAGCTGGTCTCCCACATGACGAGGTCGTGCTTGTCGCGCGAAACTCATTGCGCACCAGTCGGATTACCGAGACGTCCATTGAGCAATGGTTGATCGGCCCGATCGCCCGGCGCGCGGCCAAGGGCGGCCGCTGACTCAGTTGTTCGGCGCTACCAGCAGGGTGGTGCTCTCCCGCAGCCCGCTCAGCTCGTGGCGCGGCACCCAGCCTCGATAGACCCCGCGCTCGATCCGCTCCAGGCCCAATTCAAGGGCGATCGGAACCTTGCCTCCGGTGTATTCGAGCAGCAGCTCGCCCGGTCGCTCGTCCTGGACGAGGAATGGTTCATCCCGCCAGCGGCAGGTCATCGTGACGTACGAGACCGACTCGCACTCGACAGCGACCACCAACCGGACGTGCACTCCTGTTGCCATCTCCTCGAACCCGTGCGCCGGCGATGGAGAAAGGAGATGCACCCAGAGGCCGTCCGCATGCAACTCCGGGGAGGCGGCATACTCCGCGCCCTGCCACCGAGCCCGGTAGGAGAACCAGCTCGTGCTCATTCTGTGACTCCGTCAGGCGGTTTGGGAAAGGCGAGCATCCATGTATTGCGATCGCCGTCCCAGATCGCGCGGCGGGTCTCGACCCCTTGGATGTCGAGTTCCAGGAGTTCGGAGCGGTGCGGCAGGGCGATCCCGTCTACTTTGAACTCCCGGATCACCTGGTCGACGTTGGGCACGAATCCCGTCCCTATGAAGGGCGGCTCCTCGATCACCCACCCCTGGACGGCGCGGCAGCCGTCTTCAGTGGCGCCACCGTAGGGAGTTCGGTAGAGCTCGGGACCGATGACCGGCCAGCGCAATAGGAAGACCGAGCCCTCGTGGTTGATGAGTTCACGTTCATCGGCAGAGCGACCCAAGGCGTCGAGCAGCACATTCGGGCTGCCGATGTGGTCGATGTCGGCAAGCAGTTGGACATAGCCAGAAATCCGGTTGTCCCGACGGGCGAAAATGCCAGGCAGCTCGCCGAACGGCAGCAGCTTCTGCACCAACGGCGGCTGGCGCCCAGGATCGGCCACCCGTTCGTCAACCAGACTCGGGGCGGCCAGGCGCGCAACGACTCCGGACTCGAGGAGCAGTTGCACCGGCAGGCCGGGATTGACCGCCAAACCCCAGGTCAGGTCCGGCCACCCCGCGGCGAGTTCGACGAGAGACGTGACTCGACAGTGCGTCGCCTGACCGTCCGACCCCGTTGTCATGCTCTCCACGGATGTATAGGCGAGCAGCCAGTTGCCGTCCGGTCGAGTCTGCATTGCCCAACGGGGCGGTTCCGTCCCAGCGGCAGCTGCTGGCGTGATCGGAAGCGCGAACTCGGTGGCTCGCAGCAGTTCGAAGCAGCGGGCGGTGTCCTCTGCTCGATGGGCGGCGAGCAACTCCTGCTCGAAGGCGTTCGCCGGCTCCCACGTCTGCATGGGTCCACCCTAGGAGACTGCTCAGAGTGGTTGGCGCTGCTGAGGTATCGTCCGAAAGGATGAGCCGAACCCTCCAGGTATCGCCGAATCAACCCGGTGCGTACCCGGTTCTGCGTGAGGCACTGCTCGACGCGCCCGCTGGGTCGACGATCGTCATTGCCCCTGGTACGTACGAGGAGTCCGTGGACTTGCGGCTCGAACCGCGGCTGACGATGACCCTTGCCGCCGGTGAGGGCGGTGACGTCATCATCGCTGGCCGCGGCGGTTACGACGCGACGATCCGGTGCCAGGGTGGTGGCTCACTGACCTTGCGTGGACTGACGATCCGGTCCGCAACCGCAGGTGGGGTCGAGGTGGCCGCCACAAAACTGACGATGGACAAGTGCGTGATAGAGGCGGGCTTCGGAGCCGGGATCAAGGCCACGGATCGCTCACAGCTTGCGATCAAAGGCATCACGATCAAGGGCGCGCAGCAGGGCCTCGTCATCGAGGACTGCAGTGGCACCGTGGATGCGGTCACCATCACCCAGAGCGCCGACGATGCCATCGTCCTGCGGCTCGGTGCGGATCCGATCCTCCGTCAATGCGTGGTCGATGGTGCGGGCCACCGAGGGGTCTATGCGTATCAGTCGGCAAAGCCGACCCTCGAGGGCTGCGAGATCTCCGGCACCGGAGACAGCGGCGTCTCGATCGTTCAGGGTTCGAGCGCGATCCTGACCAGCTGTCACGTCCACGACACCCGTGGCGTCGGCATCTCCTTCGAAGCCGGCACGGACGGCGAAGTCAATGCCTGCAAGGTCGAGCAGACCGCTTCCCCCGGCATCCAGATCCACGACAAGGCGTCGGTGACGGTGCGCGAGGCGGCGGCGGCCGCGGCCGCCGGGGTCAGCACCAGCGAGACGACCAAGGGGGACCCGAAGCGGGTCGAGGAACTCCTGGCCGAACTCGACGCCATGGTCGGGCTGGCGGGGGTCAAGGCGGAGGTCAAGTCGATCATCGACGAGATCCAGGTCCAGGAGTGGCGCCGCAGTGCCGGGCTCAACGTCGGCGGCGTGAGCAATCACCTGATCTTCGCCGGTGCCCCCGGTACCGGGAAGACGACGGTGGGCCGGATCTACGGACAACTGTTGGCCGCCCTCGGCGTACTTCCGGGCGGCACGTTGCGAGAGGTCTCTCGGCGGGATCTGGTCGGCCAGTACTTCGGGCACACGGCCGAGAAGACAGCGACTGTGTTCGAAGAGGCCAAGGGCGGGGTCGTCTTCCTGGACGAGGCCTACACGCTGTCGCGCACGGCGGGTGCGGGGAACGCCGACTTCGGCCAGGAAGCCATCGACATGATCGTGAAGTTGATGGAGGACTGGCGCAACGACATCGCCGTGATCGCCGCCGGCTACACCAAGGAGATGGTCGACTTCCTCGACGCGAACCCGGGACTCGCATCTCGGTTCGTCAAGACCATCGAGTTCGAGAACTATTCCGGCGACGACCTGACACTGATCACCAAACGGATGATCAACTCCGGGGACTATCGCCTCGCTGAGGACGCCGAACCGCTGCTCCTGCAGCACTTCATGACGGTCGAGCGGGGTGACAACTTCGGAAACGCGCGGGATGCCCGCAAGTTGTTCGAGCTGCTGCGCAAGGTCCAGTCCCAGCGGCTACGGACGCTGAAAGAACGACCGACGTTGCAACAACTGCAGCTCTTGACCGCCGAGGACGTCAAGGTGGGGCTGGAAAAGCTCTGAGTTGCTGAAATTGTCCAGCTGATCCAGGGCTGTGCCGCGCGGCTGAGCACTCAGGAAGTCGCGGCATCCATGTCAGCGACGATCTTGCGGTAAGTGTCGCGCACGACCGTGATCCGGTCGGCGAAGAAGCGGCCAGGTTCCGCGTCGTAGAGTCTGCGACCGCGCTCGCTGCGTACCGTTTCGTACGGCACCATGTCCCCGTCCTCGGGGACGAAGGCCAGCACCTCGTCCATGGCAGCCGCGGCGGTGGCAACCTGCTGGCGCGCCGCACGAGCCTCTTCGGTCCCCGGCGTGGGGCTGCTCGGGGAGACCCGCGCATATCGGTCGGCCACGAACATCCACTCACCCGGGTCGATCAGCTGCGAAGGGCTGCCGTCCCCGAACACGACCGTGCCCGGAACGGGAAGCGTGATGTCCTGGGGCAGGGCGAAGACGAACTCCCGCAGCTTGGAGCAGCCCAGGCAGATCCCGGCGTACCTGCTGGCGAGGTCGCCGTCCGCCTCGATCACCGAACTCGCTCGGTCGAAGTTGACCTCACCGCAGTCGCAGGGGTGCAGATCCATATACAGGTGCGCCTCGGCGTTGGTGCGCGCCAACGGAAGAGTGGAGGTCACGTGATCAAGGTTAGTTGATGGGCCAGGGTGGCTGTCCGCGCGCAGGAGGCCGCGGGGGGCGCCCCTGGTCAGGCCAGCAACGCCGCGCGCAGGGCGAGCGCGGCAAGTTCGGTGAAGGAACTCCGAGTCGCCGGCGCCAGGGCGTCGAGGTCGAGGTAGCTACCCATCTCGAGGTGCCGGTCGCTGGGTATGGCCACGACCGACGCGCAGGAGGAGGTGAAGCGGCGCTGCGCCTCCGCCAGCGTCATGCCCGGCCCTTTGGGGGCGTAGTTGGTCAGGGCAACGATGCTGCGTCCAGTGAGTTCGCCGTAGCCGGTGCGATGCAGCCAGTCCACCGCACTCTCGGTCGTCATGATGCCGTCCGCGCTGGCTGTGGTCGCCAGCACGAGGCAGTGCGAGCCGGACAGGACTCGCTGCATGAGCGGCGTTGCGATCCCGGCGCCGCAATCGGTGATCATGATGGGGAAGTGCCGATAGACCGCGTTCATCGCTCCGGTGTAGACGCGCTCGTCCATCTCGGCGCTCTGCGCGGCCGTACGACCACTCGGCATGACCCAGACACCGTCGCGCGACCGGGCCAAGGAGCCGGCGAGGATGTCGACCCTGCCCGGATCACCGGTCACCGCCAGGTCGTGCGCACTGGCAACCGGGAGCACGCCCGTCCGTAACGGCAGCGAGCCGTGCCGAGTGTCTGCATCGAAGAGCAGGACGTCGTTGCCGCGCACTCGCGCGTAGGTCATACCCATCGCGACGGCCAAGGTCGTCTTGCCGGTGCCGCCCTTGAGGCCGATCACCGCGATCCGCCGTGGTGCGGGAATGGGGACCTTCAGGGCCGCCGTCGCGGCGTCCTCATTGGGGCTCTTCTTCCCACGCTGGCGTCGGCCCCTACGACCCGGGCTGGCGAGTTCGGCCACCCACGGGTCCATGTGCGGCGGCAGCAGTGGCGAGCTCATCCGGTCGTTGCTTCGCTCTCCACGAAGACCAGCCTATGTCGTGGTCACGAGAAGCTGTGAGGTGGCTGAGGGGTATGCCACGATGTGCCGCGTGGCCTCTTTCTTGATCAAAGTTGGTGTCAACGCTGTCGCGATCTGGCTCGCGACGCTGGTGGTCCCAGGGATCGGGGTGAGCGCTCAGAACGGGGAAACCGGCGCAGTGGAGAACGTTCTCACCTATCTAGCGCTTGGTCTGATCTTCGGTCTGGTCAACGCGGTGATCAAGCCGATCGTCAAGCTGCTGTCGTTGCCGTTCTACATCGTGACGCTCGGACTGTTCGCGTTCCTGGTGAACGCCTTCATGCTGCAGATCACCGAGTGGATCTCCGAAGCGACGCCGCTCACCTTCTATATAGATGAGTTCTTCTGGGACGCGATTCTCGCGGCGATCGTCATCACCTTCGTCAGCATGATCATGAATCTGATCGTCCCCGACGGAAAGTGACCGGAGCGCACCCTCACCCCCTGGGGTGACGCCCGACTTGCCGTAGCGGGGTGACGCGCTGAGCTCATCGGCTCCCTAGCGTTTGCACAGAGGAAAAGGAGACCCCTGTGCGTACCTTCGCTGCCGCTCTGTCACTCCACAAGCCAGCCAGTCGTCATCTCCGAGCAGCCGGCATCGTCCTGCTCGGCTCAGCCGCGATCCACGTGGTCATGTTCCTGGTCCAGGGCGGGGAATGGGCCGGTCCCGTCTCGCTCCGCAAGCCGATCACGTTCGGCTTGTCGATGGGGCTCTTGCTGTGGACGCTGGGCTGGATCTTCGATCGGCTTCCGTCCCGGCCGCGACTGGAGGCGCTGCTCGGCGGCACCCTCATCGTGTCCGGGCTGCTCGAGGTGGGCCTGATCACTGGACAGGCCTGGCGCGGGGTGCCCTCGCACTTCAACTTCACGACTCCGGTGGACGGTGCGATCTTCGCCGCGATGGGGATCACGGTCGGTGTGCTGTCGCTCGGCCTCCTGGCAGCCACCGTGTGGGCGTTCGCGCAGTCCCCTGCCGATCCGGCGATCCGCCTGGCAGTGCGGGCCGGGATGGTGCTGATCCTGGCCGGTCTCGGCGTCGGGAGTTGGTTGATCAGTCTGGGTACTGCGTACTTCGACAGCGTCGGACGCGTCCCGGATCACGTGCAGTCTGGCGCTGAAGGTGAGCCGGCTCTCCCGCACGCGTTGGGCTTCCACGGCATTCAAATCTTCATCGGGGTCGCGATCGTTGCCGGTCTGCTGGGCATCGCGTCCCGTACGGCCACCCGAATCATCTGGTTGGTCGTGGCGGGGTACGTGGTCCTGTGGTTCTGGTCGATCGCGCAGGCGGCGGCCGGCGTTGCACCGACGGATCTGGCTCAACCGCAGGCAATCCTCGCCGTGGCAGCTGTGCTGCTGTTCGCCACGGCGACCGCAGTGTTCGTGACCGCGTGGCGGCGCCCGTCGGCAGCCGACATCCTGGTCGCGGAGTTGGAGTCGCCCGTACCGTCTGCCCGGTGAGAACTGCAGCTCGAAGCTTCGCCCCAGGCGAGCTGCGGCGCTCGCTGCCCGAGATCGTGATCGCGGCCCTTGCCGCGGTCATGATCATGTTTGAGATCTGGGTGTTCGATCCAGGTGGTTGGACCCTCGGTCGCACGGTGGCCGGGGCGGGGGCGGCGCTGTCTCTTGCCTTCCTGCGGCAGGCCCCGTTTGCCGCGTGCGTCGTCAACGGGCTGTCGATCTATGCGCTCATCGCCCTGGGCTTCTCGAGCGAGTTCTATCAGTGGACCAACTTCGTAGCTCTGCTGGTTGCGGCGAGCAGGGTGCCGCTGGCCAAGGCGCTGGTGTGCCTGGTCATGGGCTATGTCGGTGTTGGGCTCTACTTCCTCCGCTTCCCCAACGAAGGCCCGCCGGTTCTGGCGGGCGCCATCCTTGCGGTGTGGACGGCCGGATGGTTCGCCGGTCGAGCCCAGCGAGCGAGGGTTCTTGGCGCTGCGGCGAACCTCGGGAATCAGGTGGCCCGCGCCGAACTCGCCGCCCAGCAGTTCCGCGCCGAACTGGAGGCCGAGCGCACCCGGATAGCCCAGGAACTCCACGACGTTGTGGGCCATGCGGTCAACGTCATGGTTGTGCATGCCGGGGCGGGGGAGGGGCTGGCGGCCAGAGACCCCAAAGCCAAAGAGGTGTTCGCCACGATTGCCGCGGCTGGACGTCGGGCATTGGCCGACCTCGACCGAATGCTTGATGTCTTGCAGGGCAACGCTGACCGGGCCACTGCTGACCGGAACCCACTCCCCGGCATCGCCGAGCTGGAGTCCCTCTGCGCGTCGGTTCGGGAGACCGGCCTCGACGTCGACCTGCGCTTGGCCGATGCCGCCAAGGCTGTGTCGCCGAGCGTCGGATTGTCCGCCTACCGGATCGTTCAGGAGGCCCTGACCAACGTCATCAAGCACGCGCATGCGACGTCCGTACATGTCGATGTCGATCTCCACGACGCTGACGACGCTTTGGTGATCACCGTGCGCGACAACGGCTCCGGTGGACAGCCCGAGCCCGGCCGGGGGTTGGGCGGCATGGCCGCTCGCGCCGCGCTGCATGATGGATCGCTGCAGTACGGGCCGGCGCCCGACCGCGGATTCGAGCTGGCGGTACGACTCGCAAGCGGTGCCAGCAGATGATCCGGGTTGCCCTGGTCGACGATGACGCGTTGATCCGGGAGGGCCTGCGGATGATTCTCGAGCAGGCTGCCGACATCGAGGTTGTTGCGACCGGCCCGGATGGCGTGGCGGCGATCCACATCGCCCGTGAGGTGCGTCCGGACGTGATGCTGGTCGACATCCGGATGCCGGTCCTCGACGGCATCGAGGCGACCCGGCAGATCACGGCTGTCGCGGAGCCGCAACCGCCGCGGGTCGTCATCCTGACGACCTTCGAACTCGATGAGTACGTGTTCCAGGCGCTGCGCGCCGGCGCGAGTGGCTTTCTGCTCAAGCGGACCGAGCCGGAACGGCTGGTGGAAGCGATCCGGGTCGTCGCTGCGGGGGAGGCGTTGCTGTCCCCGTCCGTCACGCGCCGGCTCATCGACGAGTTCAGCCGGCGACCGGCTTCGGGTTCCGAGGGTGGGGTTGTCTCGCAACGGCTGGCCGATCTGACCGATCGGGAGCGAGAAGTGTTGTCGTGCATCGCGCGCGGGTTGTCCAACCAGGAACTGGCCGCTCAACTGTTCATCGCCGACAACACGGTGAAGACGCACGTGAAGCGAATCCTGACCAAGCTCGGCGCCCGCGACCGGGCCCAAGCGATCGTGATCGCCTACGAGTCCGGGCTGATGTCCTAGGTCTTCAGCGCTGGGGGCACTTTCTCCGGAGAATGTCCGGTCTGGCCGCTCGCTGATCGGACTTTATCCGGAGAATGTGCGGTCTGGGCGAACCTCTGCACGGACCCAGGTCCCTGGTTTATCGGCGGAGAAACAGCGACGATGGACGCGCCATGGAATCTTCCCCCGGGTGCCGAAGCGGGCCGACCGCGTGACGGCCGTCAACCCGTGGCTCGCGCTGCCCAATGGGGCGCCTACCTCGACGCTGACGCGCCAGATCCGAGCGGCGCATCAAGCCCTGATCACGACCCCCGTGGATCGGCCGGGCCGACGCGGCGACGTGCGTCCGATCGTGTGGGACTCGTGGCGGCGCAGCCTGGACAGCGGCGTTGATCCCGACGGCAGCGGACCGAGCGTGGATCTCGTCGACGACGCGTTGCGTGCCTACCGGGATTCTCACCCACTCGCTGCGGTCATGCCGGTGATTCGCAAGCTCCTCGTCGAAGACGCTGAGTCGGACAAGATGATCGTCGCCGTCACGGATGCGGTCGGCTGCCTGCTCTGGGTCGAAGGCGACTCGTGGCTGCGATCCCGGGCCGAGGGGATGCACTTCATTGCCGGCGCCAACTGGGGCGAATCGCACGCCGGTACGAACGCGCCCGCCATCGCATTGGCGCTGGACCACAGCGTGCAGGTGTACGGCAGTGAGCACTTTCACCGTCGTGTTCAGCCCTGGAGTTGCAGTGCCGCGCCGGTGCACGACCCGATGACCGGTGAACTACTCGGCGCCCTGGACGTGACGGGCGGGGATCACGTGGCGTCCCCGCAGATGTTCACGCTGGTCCGCGCGGCCGCAGCTGCCGCCGAGGCCGAGTTGCGCTGGCAACGCTTGCGCGCGGCTCCCGAACAGATCAACCGCCGGACATTCGTCGATCCGCCGCCCCGGACTGCGACCCTCGAGGTCCTGGGTCGCGACCGCGGGTACCTGAGCCTGCCCGGACGCCGGGTCGAGCTGTCTCTGCGGCATTCGGAGTTGCTGGTCCTCCTGGCCGAGGCGGCACTCGCCGGGGAGGGACGAACGGCCGAGCAACTCATGCTCGAGTCGCACGGCAGCGCGCCGGCCGTGACGATCCGGGCAGAGATGTCGCGGCTGCGCGGCGTCGTGGGCGAGGACGTTCTCGGGTCGCGGCCCTACCGTTTGATCCGTCCACTGGACTCCGACCTCGCCCGGGTCCGCCGGCTACTCGACCGTGGGGCGCACCGGCAGGCCCTCGACGCGTATCGGGGGCCGTTGTTGCCGGGTTCGACGGCACCTCTCGTCGTTCAACTGCGCGGGCAGCTCCTGCGTCGACTTCGAGACTCGTTGCTGGCCTCCGGGCATGTCGACCAGCTCTTACGGTGGGGCGAGACGGCGGAGGGATGCAACGACGTGGCGGTGTGGCAGGCCTGTCTTCGCCAGTTGCCGACCGGCGCGCCGCAGCGCAGCAGGGTGCTGGCCCGGTTGGCCGAAATCGACCTTCGCTAACGAGACTAGCCAGCAGCAACGTTGCACGGGTTGCAACGTCGAGCCGCGGTGAGCGTGTCCTAACCCGGCACAGTCTTGCAAAACTCCGCAGATAGCCCCGGGAGACCGGGGTTCGTACCCGACGGCGGATGGAGTACGGACTCGTGACGAAGATCAACCTCACCGTGGACGGCATGAAAGAGGAAGCCGAGGTCGAACCCCGACTTCTCCTGGTTCATTACTTGCGGGAGAACCTCGGCAAGGTCGGAACTGTGGTCGGTTGCGACACCAGCAACTGCGGCGCCTGCACCGTGCACCTCAACGGCGAGTCGGTGAAGTCGTGCTCGGTCCTCGCCGTCCAGGCCGACGGTTGCGAGGTGACGACGATCGAGGGGCTCGCGCAGAACGGCGAGTTGCACCCGATGCAGCAGGCCTTCCATGACAAGCACGGACTCCAGTGCGGGTTCTGCACGCCCGGGATGATCATGGCGGCGGTCGACCTCCTCAATGACAACCCGAACCCCACCGAACACGAGATCCGCGAGGGCATCGAGGGCAACCTCTGCCGCTGTACGGGGTATCAGAACATCGTGAGCGCGATCCAGCAGGCCGCCAGCCAGGCGCTCGCAGAGTCGGGCACCAACGGGGCCAGCAACGAAGACGGCGGGCAGAGTGGTGTCGCGCATACCGGTGACGGTGATCCAGTCGACGAACTAGTAGGCGCCATCGAGCAGGGTTCCAACGCTGCCGGCGGCCAGACCACCGGAGGTGCCGCATGACCGTCACCGAAGATCGCGTCGAAGCCTCCGGGCACTCCGCCAGTGACCCGCAGGTTGGCAAGTCCCGCAAGCGCAAGGAAGACCAGCGGCTACTGACCGGCCGGACGAACTGGACCGACAACTACAGCCTGCCCGGGATGTTGCACATGGCCATCCTGCGCAGTCCCGTCGCGCACGCGAAGATCACCCACGTCGACGTCTCTGCCGCGCTCGAGCGGCCAGGTGTGGTCGCGGCCTTCTCCGGCCAGGACTTCACCGAGGAGCAGGGCACCATCCCCTGCGCGTGGCCGGTGACCCCGGAGATGGTGAACCCCGGCCATCCGCCACTGGCCGTGAGCGAGGTCAACCACGTCGGTGAGGCAGTTGCGTTCGTACTCGCTCGTACGAAGGCCGCCGCGCAGGACGCCATCGAGGCGATCGACATCGACTACGACGCACTGCCGGTCGTCCTGGACATGGAAGAGGCGGTCAAGCACGGGGCCGACCTGTGCCACGACCACACCGAGTCCAACGCCAGCTTCCGCTGGATCTTCGAATCCGGAGCGGCAGGTACCGGCGGCTCCACCGACGAGGCTTTCTCCAACGCGGAGGTCACGGTCAGCCGCCGGTTCATCCAGCAGCGGCTCATCCCGGCTTTTATGGAACCGCGGTCGTCGCTGGCCGACTACAAAGACGGCGGCGTGACGTTGTGGTCCTCCACGCAGATCCCGCACATCCTGCGTCTGATGATCGCCCTCACCCTGGGCATCCCGGAGCACAAGACCCGAGTCATCGCACCGGATGTCGGTGGCGGTTTCGGCGGCAAGCTGCAAGTCACCCCAGAGGAACTCATGGTCATCATGGCTTCCCGGCGGGTGGGCAAGCCGGTGAAGTACACCGAGTCGCGCAGTGAGTCGCTGGTCTCGGCCCACCACGGTCGGGATCAGATCCAGTACATCGACATTGCGGCCAAGCGAGACGGCACAGTCACCGGCTTGAAGGTGCACATCCTGTCTGACATGGGCGCCTACCTCCGGCTGGTGAGCCCCGGCGTACCGATCCTTGGCGCGTTCATGTACCCGGCGATCTACAAGTTCCCGGCCTACAGCTTCACCTGCGACGGGGTCTTCACGAACAAGACGCCTACCGACGCCTACCGCGGCGCCGGCCGGCCGGAGGCAACTTTCGCCATCGAACGGATCATGGACGAGCTGGCCGCCGAGCTCGACATGGACCCGATGGAGCTGCGCCGCAAGAACTGGATTAAACACGAGGAATTCCCGTTCACCACGGTCTGCGGCCTGACCTACGACAGCGGCAACTACGAGGCGGCCACGGACAAGGCGCTGGAGATGTTCGGCTGGGACGAGCTCCGCGCCGAGCAGAAGCAACGCCGCGACTCGAACGATCCGGTCCAGCTGGGCTTGGGCATCTCGACGTTCACCGAGATGTGCGGCCTTGCTCCCTCACGGGTCCTCGGCTCCCTGTCGTACGGCGCCGGTGGTTGGGAGACCGCCTCGATCCGCATGTTGCCCAGCGGCAAGGTCGAAGTGGTCACCGGGGTCAGCCCACACGGTCAGGGGCACGAGACGGCGTGGAGCCAGATCGTGGCCGACCAGCTCGGGATTCCCTTCGAGGACATCGAGATCCTGCACGGCGACACCGCTTCCTCTCCCCGCGGATTGGACAGTTACGGGTCGCGCTCCCTCGTGGTCGGTGGAATCGCGGTGGTCAAGGCCGCCGAGAAGGTCGTGGCCAAGGCACGCCGCATCGCCGCCCATCTGCTTGAAGCCAATGAGGACGACCTGGACTTCAAGGACGGCTCGTTCAGCGTCCGAGGGACCCCGGACACGAAGGTCGGGATCGCAGAGACGGCTCTGGCTGTCTTTGCGGCGCACAACTACCCCGAGGGCATGGAGCCGAGCCTGGACTCCGAGGCGACTTTCGACCCGGAGAACTTCTCCTTCCCGCACGGAACACACCTCTGCGCGACGGAGGTGGACACCGAGACCGGCATGGTCAAGATTCGCAAGTACGTGTGCGTGGACGACATCGGCAATCAGGTCAACCCCCTGATCGTCGAGGGGCAGGTGCACGGTGGCCTGGCTCAAGGGATCGCGCAGGCGCTGTTCGAGGAGGCGGTGTACGACGCCGAGGGCAACCTGACCACAGGCACGTTCGTGGACTACACCCTTCCCACGGCCGCCGACCTGCCGCACTTCGACACCGGCAACACTGTGTCGCCGGCAACGTCGAACTCGCTGGGGGTCAAGGGAGTTGGCGAGGCCGGAACCATCGCCTCGACTCCTGCGGTCGTGAACTCGGTAGTGGATGCGCTGCGCCATCTGGGCATCAACGACGTACAGATGCCGATGACACCCGAGCGGGTGTGGCGAGCCCTCCAAGGGGATCAACAAAGCGATCGAGCCGCGGAGGGCACGAATGCCTACGGCGGCGCCACCAACGAGGACGAGAACCTGCTCGACACCGGAGACGCATCATGATCCCGTCAGCGTTCGAGTACGTCCGGCCGTCCTCACTCGAGGAAGCGCTCGTCGCGCTTGCCGCGGGGGGCGAAGACGCGAAGATCATGGCCGGCGGCCAGTCCCTGCTCCCGATCATGCGGATGCGGCTTGGAAATCCGTCCACGATCATCGATCTCGGCGGAATCTCCGATCTCCGCGGGGTACGCGACGACGGCGACGCGATCGTGATCGGTGCGATGACCACGCACTCCGACATACTCAACGATCCGTTGATCTCCGAGCACGCCAAGCTGATTCAGCAGGCGACCAAGACGGTCGCCGACCCGGCCGTCCGGCATCGGGGAACATTCGGTGGCGCGCTGGCCCATGCTGATCCGGCCGGCGACCTGCCGGCCGTGGCGGTGGCGCTGGAGGCTGAGTTCGTCCTGGTCGGTCCCAATGCCTCACGCACGGTCCCGGCAAGTGAGTTCTTCGTCGACTACCTGGAAACCGCCTTGAACGACAACGAGGTGCTCACCGAGATCCGGATACCCAAACACCCCGGATGGGCAAGCTCGTACGAGAAGTTCAACCGCGTGGCTCAGGCCTGGGCAATGGCCGGCGTCGCGGCCCTCGTACGGCGGGAGAACGGGCAGATCGTCGAGGCTCGGATCGGGTTGACCAACATGGGCCCGACTCCGATCCGCGCCACGGCGGTGGAGCAGGCGCTGCAGGGCGCCTCCGACGATGACGCCGTCGGCCACGCTGCCTCGCACGCGGGCGAGGGTGCTTCGCCCAGCAGCGACCTGAACGCGCAGGCCGACTACCGAACCCACCTGGCAACCGTGCTGACCAAGCGAGCCGTCCTCTCCGCGATGGCAGGGTGAGGCTCCTACATCCCCCACGGCATGACAAGGTGAACAGATGCAGCTAGAGCACTCGTTCACCGTGCCGGTTCCGGTCACCCAGGCTTGGGAGGTCCTGCTCGACATCGAGCAGATCGCGCCGTGCATGCCGGGCGCGGTCCTGGACTCGATCGATGGTGACGACTTCACCGGTCGGGTCAAGGTCAAGCTCGGCCCGATCAGCTTGACCTACAAGGGGAAGGCGTCCTTCGTGAAGAAGGACGAGGCGACCCACACCGCTGTCATCGATGCCGCCGGCAAGGATCAGCGCGGAAACGGTACGGCCGCCGCGACGGTGACGGCGACGTTGAAGGACCAGGGTGACTCGACCACCCGAGTCGATGTCCTCACCGACTTGAACATCACCGGAAAGCCGGCCCAGTTCGGTCGCGGTGTGATGGTGGACGTCGGCAACAAGTTGATCGGCCAGTTCGCCAGCTGTGTCGAGGGCAAGCTCGGCGCTGCCGCCGGCGCCGTTGCCGAAGCGGACACCTCTGCCACCTCCGGTGATCGGCCAGACACCGAGGAAGGTGATGGCGAGGTTGCCCGCGGCCGGCATGCAGCCGAGGCCGCCGAAGCGAAGAAGACCGCTGCTACAGCCGCAGCGGAAACTGGCACGACCAGCACAGCTGCGACCAAGCCGCGAGCCGTCCCGGCACGCGAGCCCGAGCCGATCGACCTCATCGAAATGGCTGGTGGAAGCGTGGCTACCCGGATCGGTATTCCCGTGGCGGGCTTGGCCGTCGCGGTCGGAATCCTCCTCTACATCGTCCGCAAGATCCGCAACTAGTCCGGTGGACCCGGCTGACTGACTTGGCCTAGGCCTTGGCCCGATCGGCGTTCGCGTGGATCGAGTCCCGGACGTACTGTGCCAACCCGGTGGCCACGTTCTCGTAGTTGGCGGCGAACCGCTCGTCAGCCACGTACATGTCACCCAGGTTGCGGTGCATCTCGTGCGGGAGGTCGTAGAAGCGTCGTGTGATTTGCTCGCGGGCAGCCTCGGCAGCATCCATCGCCTCGGGTGACGTGGGCGGGAGCCCGGCGGCCAGAGCGGCCGCGTATGCCGCCATGATCGCTTCGCCCTCGGCCTTGATCTCCTCCCAGTCCGCCTTGGTGTAGTTCTTCGTACGCGAGGCCGACTGCTTGTACGCATCGGTGTCGCCCCACCGCTCCTGCGCTTCCGCGGCGTGCTCATCGGGGTCGAAGTCCCCGAAGACCTCCAGCTTCTCGGCCGGGGTGAGTCCTGTTGTGCCCATCTTCTGTGCCTCCAGTGTCGTGTCGATCGAGGCCACGATGCGTCGCAGCCGCTCGATCCGCTCGGTCAGCAAGCCGCGCTGCCGGCGGAAATGGTCCAGGGGATCGGTGTCTCGGCCGTCGAGGATGTCCCGGATCGCCACCAGGGCGAAGCCGAGTTCGCGATAGCCCAGCACCTGAGCCAGGCGGTCGGCATCCTCGTCGGTATAGCGGCGGTACCCAGCCGCCGTACGCAATCCCGGTCGAACCAGGCCGATCCGGTCGTAGTGATGCAGGGTGCGCACCGTGACGCCCGCCAGATCAGCCAACTCGCCGATCGAGAAGCCGGTCTCGGTGGTCGTCATGACAGGGACGTTAAGCCCTGACGTAACGTCAGGGTCAAGTGATTACTTGAGTGGTCGGTTGAGCGGCGGCAGGCGGAAACCGTCGGCGACCGTGGCCGCCAGCTCGAGGAATGCCTGCTCCGTCGGTTCGTCCAGTTGAGTCATGTCGATGATGCCGCCGGTCACCAGATGCCGGTCGTACGGGATTTCGACAACACCTCGAACGCGAGATGTGAAGTGCTCGCGGAGCCGGACCATATCCAGTTCCTTGCTCGCCGGTCGTACGGTCGAGATGACCGCCACGGCTCGGGAGACGAGTTCGCCGTGGCCGTGGGCGATCAACCAGTCCAGCGTCTTGCTGGCTCGGCTGGCCCCGTCGACGCTCGGCGAGCCGACGACGACGAGGGAGTCGGCTACCGCCAACGTCCCGGACATCGCAGAGTGCAGCAGACCGGTTCCGGAGTCGGTCAGCACGATGTTGAAGTAGCGGGCGAGCACGTCGGAGACGGTGCAGTACTCCGCTTCGCTGAACGCTTCGGACATCTCCGGATCCTGCTCGGAGGCCAGAACCTGCAGCCGGGCAGCGAGTGAGGTGTAGGCGGAGACGTCGGTGAAGGAGCGAATCGAGTCCAGGTTGTCGAGCAGGTCTCGTACGGTGACATCGATCTGACCGGTCAGCCGCTCGGCGAGCGTTCCGGCATCCGGGTTTGCATCGAGAGCGACCACTCGGTCGCCGCGATGCTCGGCGAGGGTGAGGCCGATCCCGGCGGTGGTCGTGGTCTTGCCGATCCCGCCTTTCAGCGAGACGACGGCGATGCGATGGCAGCCGCGCACCGGTGCCGTAGCCCGTTCGATCAGGTTGCGCCGATGCAGTTCTGCCTGGGACAGGCCAGGATTGACCGCACCGCCGGTGACCGCGTGCACGACCGCGCGCCAACCGACTCTGGGCACGGCTGCGGCCGGCTTCACCAGAGATCCGGACGTGAGATCCGCGGCGGACCCATGCCGTGGCGCCTGCTGGTTCGGCGGCTGCCAGCCCTGCGGACCGGCTTGCGGCTGCCACTGTGCGGGGGGCGGAGGCCCCTGCGGCTGCGGCGGAGCCTGCGCCGCCCATCGGGACTGCGAGCCCGGCGCCTGCTGTCCTGGGTGGGGACCGGGGTGCTGCCCGCCGCCGTGGGTGGCTGGACCGGGTTGCTGGACCGGCGCGGGGGGAGCCTGATAACCGGCTGCCGGCGGCGAAGGCGGAAGCGGAGGCGACTGCTGTCCACCGGGTGCTGGGTCGATTCGACCCTGCCGGGATCGGTCTATGGGAGCCACGTTGGAGTCCGGGCCCCAGCTGAAGCCGCTGGGGACGTCAGTGGTCCAGGGCAGCGGCGGTGGCGCGGGAACAGCCGGGGTCTGCGGCACCGAGTCGCGGGCCTGGCCCCATCCCGTTCCAGAACCTGCCTCCGTGCGCCACGTCGGCTCCCCTGGTGCCGCGCCAACGCCATTCGCCCATGCCGGCCGATCGGCGGAGACGGTCGGGTCGCCCCACGGGCGATGCTCGGTTTTGGCATCGCTGGACGAGTCGGTCGGAGAGTTGGAAACGCTGGTGAACGACGAGGCCCACCGATCACCATCGATGCGGCGCACGGGACCCGGGGTGTTCGATCCGTCGGCGGCAGAGTCGGCCGGATCGTCGTCCCACAGCTGCTCGACCGGAGGCTTCTCGTCATCTTCGGCAAGGTCGCGGACAGCGTCGTCCTGGTCGAGTTCGATGTCGTGCTCCGCGTCGTCGGCCGGCTGGTCCGTGTCGGGTACGTTGGCCACGAATCGGCCTCCAGGTTTCTTGTCGAAGCATGAGCTGTCCCCCGCGCAGCACACATCTGCGCAACCAGCAGCCTAGGACAGCCAGCAAACGCAGGGCGACGCCTGCTGGGATCGGGGGTAGCCGCGGCTTCGCCCTCTGACGAATGTGCATGCACTGTCGGTTCCAGCGCCTGATCTAGTCGTCCGCACACCCTGGGCTGGGGTGATCCCGAGGCTCGTTGCGTACTCCATGCGACCTAGGATATAGTCTTCGCATAGACTATCTATGCATGGAGGAATTATGTGGACGGCTGAGTACGGTATGGACACCACCGCATCGCCCGAGGCGCTCTGGCAACTCCTGAGTGACGTCGACGGTTGGGGCGCGTGGAACGCGGGCATCGAGACGATCGAGTTGGAGGGCCGGTTGGCAGTCGGCGTCACCTTCCGGATGCAGCCGACCGGCATGGATGTGTTGACGAGCACGGTCGCCCAACTGGAAGAGAATCGGCTCTTCACAGACGTCACAGACATGGGTGATCTCGTGATCCGCGTTTCGCACGTCCTCGAGCCCCTGGCTGGCGGCGGGACATCGATCACGTTCCGGGTGGAGGTCACCGGACCCGCCGCGGATGCCGTCGGAGAAGAGGTCGGTGAGGCGGTGTCAGCGGACTTTCCGGATGTCATCGCCGCCTTGGCGATGGCGGCCGCCACCGCGCCGGTTCGGTAGCGCGGCGATACTGGCCCGGTGATCGAGGCGCCCGACGACAGCCCGGGATTCCTGCTGTGGCACGTCACGTTGCGCTGGCAGCGTGACGTTGCGGCGGTCTTGACTCCGCTCGGGCTCACCCATGTTCAGTTCGTCCTGTTGGCCAGCACGTGGTGGTTCAACTCAAACGACCAGCAGCCAAGTCAGGCCGCCCTCGCCATGCACGCGGGAGTCGACGTGAAGATGACCTCGCAGGTGATCAGGACTCTGGAGAGGAAGGGCCTTCTCTCTCGAGACGTGGACCCATCGGACAGCCGGGCGCGGCGGCTCGTCGTAACGGACAAGGGCGCGGCCTTGGCACCGGTGGCGATCGATGCGGTCGAAGCCGTCGACGCTGCGCTGATCAAGCGACTGCCGACGACGCAGGCGCGCGCGTTCATCGAGGGACTGCGCCGACTCCGTCGTTGATCAATCAGGTTGCGGAGTGAGCACTCACTCATCTACTGTCGGAGCGGTGAAGATCTCGGGTCGGGCGACTCCGCTGTCGCCGGACCTCCGGCGCGAGACGTTGATCGACTCCACCATTCCGCTGCTGCAAGAGCACGGAGTGGCGGTGACCACGCGCCAGATCGCCCAGGCCTGCGGAGTTGCCGAGGGCACGATCTTTCGCGCGTTCCCGGACAAGGACTCGTTGATCACAGCGGCGTTGGACAAGGCCCTGGACCCGACCGACACGATCGCCGAAATCGCCGGCGTCGATCTGGCGCTGCCCCTCGAGGAGCGGCTGCGCGCGGCAGGTGCGATCCTCTATCGACGGATGACCGGGGTCTTCTCGCTGCGCGACGTCATGCACGTGCGGATGCAGCAGCAATCCGCGGCGCACATGTCTGCCGAAGCGCATCGCGCCCGCACCGTTGGCATCGTCGATGCCCTCGCCGATCTGCTGCGGCCCGATGAAAAACTGCTTCGCCGAACTCCGGTCGAGGTGGCACAGTTGTTGCGGGCCCTGATCTTCTCCGGCGCGCATCCGCTGATCAGCGCAGACGCACCACTCTCCTCCGACGAAATCGTCTCGATCCTGCTCGACGGCGTGCGCCGTCATGCAAAGGAAGAAACATGCTGATTCGCCTCGTCCGTCTCTACCTCCAGCCGTACAAGCGCTGGATCTCGTACGTGATCGGCCTGCAACTGGTGTCCACGGTTGCCGCGCTGTACCTACCGAGCCTGAACGCGGACATCATCGACAACGGCATCGCCAGGGGCGACACCGGCTACATCGTGAGCACTGGTGGCTGGATGCTCATGGTGACGCTGATCCAGATCGTCGGATCGGTCGGTGCGGTGTACTTCGGCGCCAAGACCGGGATGAGCTTCGGGCGCGATCTCCGCGGCGCGATCTTCCATCGGGTGGGAGAGTTCTCGGCCCGTGAGGTCAATCAATTCGGCGCGCCCTCACTGATCACACGCAACACCAATGACGTCCAGCAGGTTCAGATGCTCGTCGTGATGACCTCGACGATGATGGTCGGCGCCCCGATCATGCTGATCGGCGGAATCATCATGGCGATGCGCGAGGACATCGGCCTGTCCTGGCTGATGCTGGTCTGCGTCCCGGCCCTGGTCATCGCACTCGGCTTGATCATCGTCCGGCTCGTACCCGGTTTCCGAGCCATGCAGGAGCGCATCGACGCGGTCAACCGGATCCTGCGTGAGCAGATCACCGGCATCCGGGTGGTCCGGGCCTTCGTTCGGGAGCCTTACGAGGCAAAGCGTTTCGGCCAGGCGAACGCGGAACTCACCGCCACCGCGCTGCACGTCGGCAAGCTGTTCGCGCTGATCTTCCCGATCATCCTGCTGATCATGAACGTGTCCAGCGTCGCGGTGCTGTGGTTCGGCGCGGAGCGGGTCGACGCCGGCCAGATGGAGATCGGATCGCTGACGGCGTTCCTGAACTACCTCGTCCAGATCCTGATGTCGGTGATGATGGCCACCTTCATGCTCATGATGGTGCCGCGGGCATCGGTCTGCGCAGAGCGGATCGGCGAGGTGCTCGAGACCGAGTCATCGGTGTACCCGCCGGACGAGCCGGTGACATCGGTGTCCTTGCATGGAGACCTGAAGATGCGAGGGGCCGGCTTCTCCTATCCAGGCGCTGCCGCGCCGGTCCTGCGCGACATCACCTTTCACGCGAAGCCCGGCGAGACGACCGCGATCATCGGCAGCACCGGCGCCGGCAAGACGACGTTGGTGTCGTTGATTCCGCGGCTGTTCGACGTCACCGCCGGTTCGGTCGAGGTCAACGGTGTCGATGTACGCGAGCTGGACCCGGACCTGTTGTGGGCCACGATCGGAATCGTTCCGCAGCGGCCGTACCTCTTCTCCGGAACCGTGGCCAGCAACCTGCGGTACGGCAACCCGGACGCGACCGACGAGGAACTGCGGGACGCACTCCGTATCGCGCAGGCACTCGACTTCGTCGAGCAGATGCCCGGTGGCCTGGACGCACCGATCGGCCAAGGCGGTACGACCGTCTCGGGTGGCCAGCGGCAGCGTTTGGCGATCGCGCGGGCGCTGGTGCGTCAACCCCAGATCTACCTGTTCGATGACTCGTTCTCCGCGTTGGACCTGGGCACGGACGCGCGTCTGCGGGCGGCCCTCGCATCAGTGACTTACGGGGCCGCGGTGATCATCGTCGCCCAGCGAGTGTCCACGATCGCCGGCGCGGATCAGATCATCGTGCTCGAGGACGGTGCCATCGTCGGTCTGGGGCGACATGCCGAGCTACTCGAGACGTGCCCGACGTACGCCGAGATCGTGGAGTCCCAAGCCAGTGCGGAGGTCCCGGCATGACCCGGAGCGGGGAGAAGGGACTTTCTCCGGAGAAGGTCCCATCTGGGCAAGCGCAGACCGGACATTCTCCGGAAAAAGTCGGCAAGGACGAGGTAGTCGTACCCGGCAAGGGCGAGCGACTGCCGGCCGCTCGGCCACCGGCCGGGGGGCCACCGTGGGCACGGATGGGCCAACCCGGGGAGAAGTCGATGAACTTCGGCCCGTCGGCCAAGCGGTTGATCGGTCGGCTGCGACCCGAGATCGGGTACGTCTACGCGATCATCGCGCTGGCGGTCATCAGTGTGACGCTCACGGTCATCGGGCCCCTGCTGCTCGGCCATGCCACCGACATCATCTTCAACGGTGTGATCGGCGCGCGGCTCCCCGAGGGCACCACCGCGGCAGAGGCGATCGCAGCCGCCAATGCCAGCGGCAATGAGAACTTCGCCGACATGTTGGCGCAGATGAATGTCATCCCGGGTCAAGGCATCGACTTCGAGGCGCTCGGGGAAGTCATCATGCTGGCCGTCGCCCTCTTCGTGGCAGCGAGCCTGTTCTCCCTCGTGCAGGGCCGAATGATCAATTCCCTTGTGCAACGCACGATCTCGAGGCTCCGCCAGGACGTTGAGGACAAACTCAACCGGCTCCCGCTGCCCTATTTCGACAAGCAGCAACGCGGCGAGATCCTGAGCCGGGTCACCAACGACATCGACAACGTGAGTCAGAGCCTGCAGCAGACACTGAGCCAGATCCTCACCTCACTGCTCACCGTGGCCGGTGTGCTGGTGATGATGTTCGTCGTCTCTCCGCTGCTGGCGATCGTCGCCCTGGTAACGATCCCGGTTTCGATGCTGGTCACCAAGGCCATCGCTAAACGCTCCCAGAAGCAATTCATCGCGCAGTGGATGCACACCGGCGCGTTGAACGGTCAGATCGAGGAAGCGTTCACGGGGCACGAGTTGGTCAAGGTGTTCGGTCGGCACAAGGAGGTCGAGGAAACCTTCGAGGCCAAGAACCAGGAGATGTACGAGGCCAGCTTCGGCGCTCAGTTCGTCTCCGGGATCATCATGCCGGCGATGATGTTCATCGGAAACTTGAACTACGTCATCATCGCCGTGGTCGGTGGACTCCGGGTCGCCTCCGGAAGCATCAGCCTCGGCGACGTCCAGGCATTCATCCAGTACTCCCGGCAGTTCACCCAGCCGCTGACCCAGCTCGCCTCAATGGCCAACCTGCTCCAGTCGGGCGTCGCGTCGGCCGAGCGGGTCTTCGAGTTGCTGGATGCCGACGAATACAGCCCCGACCCGGAACGGCCGGGGCAGGTCAAGGACCCGCACGGCGAAGTGGTCTTCGAGCACGTGAAGTTCTCCTACGACCCGGACAACCCGCTGATCGAGGACCTCTCGCTGACCGCGCGACCGGGTCAGACGGTCGCCATCGTCGGGCCGACGGGGGCGGGCAAGACCACTCTGGTCAACCTCATCATGCGGTTCTACGAGTTGGATGGCGGCCGGATCACCCTGGACGGCGTCGACATCGCCACCATGCGCCGCTCGGACCTGCGCTCCGAGATCGGCATGGTCCTGCAGGACACGTGGCTGTTCGGTGGCTCGATCCGGGACAACATCGCGTACGGCAACCCCGAAGCGGGTGAGGAGCAGATCCTCGCCGCGGCGCGGGCGACGTACGTGGACCGATTCGTCCGCAGCCTGCCCGAGGGGTACGAGACAGTGATTGACGAGGAGGGCAGCAACGTCAGTGCGGGCGAGAAGCAGCTGATCACGATCGCGCGCGCATTCCTCGCCGATCCGTCCTTGCTCATCCTGGACGAGGCAACCAGCTCCGTGGACACCCGCACCGAGGTGCTCGTGCAGCACGCGATGGCCGCGCTGCGCACCGACCGCACCAGCTTCGTGATAGCGCACCGCCTGTCCACCATCCGCGATGCCGATCTCATCCTGGTGATGGAGTCCGGGCGGATCGTCGAGCAGGGCACGCACGAGGAGTTGCTGGCCGCCGACGGCGCCTACGCCCGCCTCTACAACGCCCAGTTCAGCGCACCGGTCGCCGAGGCGCTCGCGCCGGTCGGTTGACCGCTCGATCGGGCCTGACTGTCAGGACGGCACGCCGCCGAATGCCTTGATGGACAGGAACTGTGTGGGCAATAGCAAGAGTCGAAGCGGGCCGTGGGATACCTCGCCGTCGAACTGCAGTGCGTCTCCAACCTCGAGGAGATACTCGGCGCCGCCGACCCCGTAGACCATCTTCCCGGCAAGTAGGTAGATCAACTCCGTGCCAGCGTGCTGGTAGAGAGGAAAGACCTCAGACCGCTCGAGCAGCGTCACCAGGACCGGCTCCATCCGCCGGTTCGGTCCCCGCATGTTCCCGAGCAATTGGTATAGGTGCCCTTCGCGACTGCCGCTGTGACTGATTCCCATCCCCTGTCCGGCCTTGACCAGTAAGACGTCGCGTTCCTCGTCGAGCCCACGGAAAAAGGCTGTCACCGGAACCTGGAGCGCGCCGGCCAGACGCACGAGAGTCGCGAGGCTTGGGGAGACCTGCCCGTTTTCGACCTTGCTCAACATCCCCTTGGACATGCCGCTTGCTTCGGCAACCTGGCTGCCGGACATGCCCAACTGTTGCCGGTATTCGCGAATGCGCTCGGCGATATGCAGCCCGAGTGCGTGCTCGACGCGAGCTACCCCGGGATCCACGACGTGCCAGCCAGCGGGAGTCGGGCCATGGCGGCTGCCTCGATCGTGAGAGCCACCAGATCTTCGGGCTCGAGGTTGTGCACGCTGGACTTCCCACAGGCTCTGGTGAGCGTCGTGAGTTCCATGGTCATCGCCTTCAGGTAGTTCGTCACCCAGCGGGCACCGATGTCCGGATCCAGCCGGGATTCGAGCACGGGGTCCTGGGTGGTGACCCCGGTGGGACAGCGACCAGTCTGGCAGTGATGGCAGAAGCCCGGTGCTGTTCCCAGAGCGCGGAAGTCCGCGCGGGCATCGTGCTCCTTGCCACCCTGGACGTAGGTGGGGCTGTTACAACCGAGCGCCACGAGCGCGCCGACTCCGATCGCCACGGCCGTCGCGCCCAAGGCGAGGGCTTTCGCGACATCGGCGCCGGTACGGATACCCCCCGAGACAATGAGCTGCACCTCATCGGACTTGCCGATCTCACGGAGCGCATCCGAAGCCAACCGCACGGCGGCAAGGGTTGGAATACCGGTGTGTTCGATGAAGGCTTCCTGCGTTGCCCCAGTCCCACCCTGCATGCCGTCCACCACAACAACATCCGCACCCGCAGCGACCGCGAGCTTGACGTCGTTGACCACCCGGGTGGCACCGAGCTTGACGTAGACCGGTTTCTCCCAGCCGGTCGCCTCCCGTAGTTCCCGAATCTTGATGGACAGGTCGTCCGGTCCCGTCCAGTCCGGGTGCCTGCTCGCGGAGCGCTGATCAATGCCGGCAGGCAGGGTACGCATGGCAGCGACGCGTTCACTGACCTTCTCTCCCAGCAGCATTCCCCCGCCGCCGGGCTTGGCACCTTGGCCGATAACGACCTCAATAGCGTCCGCCCGATGTAGATCGACGGGGTTGAACCCGTACCTCGACGGTAGGCATTGATAGACCAAAGTCTTTGATGCCTTGCGTTCTTCGCTGGTCATCCCGCCATCACCAGTGGTCGTCGACGTGCCCACGGCAGTGGCAGCGCGACCGAGGGACTCCTTTGCATGTGCGGACAGGGAGCCGAAGCTCATGCCCGCGATTGTGATCGGGATGTCCAGGACCAAAGGTTTGGTGGCATAGCGGGAGCCGAGAACGGTCGTGGTGTCGCACTGTTCGCGGTAGCCCTCCAGGGGATAGCGAGACAGCGACGCCGTGACGAACGAAAGATCGTCGAAGCTCGGCACCCGCCGCTTGGCTCCCCACCCACGGATCTCGTACCGGCCGGTGTCAGCCATCGTCTGGATCTGACCGACCATTTCCGGGGGGAAGGTCGCGCTGGGTCGTGCCGTCACCCGCAGCTGCGCGCGGGTCGGCGAGGCACCCGGGGAACCGCCCGAGTCGTGTGGCTCGCCGTGGTCCACCGCGGCGTCGGTCTCCTGTGGATCGGCGGGACCGGTCAGGTCGACGACCATCAATACCTCTGGTTCTTCAGCGCGTCGAAGTTGTACAGCTGTTTGGCTGACGCCACCTTGGTCATGTTTTGCGGCTCGATGTGGTCGAAGCCGGCAAGGTCCAGGATCTCGCGGATCTTCTTGAGGTCCACTTCAGTCAGGTCCTCGATCCGGCTGTCAGAGCCAAGCGACCGAACGGTTCCACCGACATAGATCACCGCCTCATACAAGCTGTCCCCCAGCGCATGTCCGGCATCGCCGCCGACGACGATGGTGCCGGCCTGCGCCATGAAGCCGCTCATGTGGCCGACATCGCCTGCGACCGCGAGCGTCCCGCCCTTGAGCGAGATACCGGCCCGCGATGAAGCATCACCATGCACGATGACCGTTCCACCATGCGCTGTGGCCGCCGCCGACTCCGAGGCGTTTCCGCGAACTCGGACCACACCGGACATCAGGTTCTCGGCCAGGCCCCAGCCCACCGAGCCTTCAACTGTGACGTCCGGACCGTCGCACAATCCCGCGGTGTAGTAACCCGCGTTGCCCTCGATGGTGATGTCGAGGTGGTTCAAAAGACCCACAGCGAGATTGTGCGTCCCGCGCGCCTGCGTGAGGCGGACGGCTGTGTGTTCAGGAAGGGCACGTAGCCGGTCGTTGATCTCGCGAGTGGTCAGCTCACTGCAACTCAGGACCTCCTGAGTCAGCGCTTGACCCACGAGTGGACTTCCTCCGGCTGCGGCTCGAAGACGCGAGCGTCCTCGATGCCGGGCAGCTCGGCAAGCGCGTGGTACTCACTGGCCACGGCAACGTAGCTGTCGGTCTCGGCCACGACCAACGGCTTGCAGGCGAATGCATCGCGAACGACAGCGAACTCGTCTCGCGAGGTCACCAGCAGTGTGAAGAAGCCGTCGAACTCCTTGACGACCATGCGCATGGCGTCGTCGAGGGTGTCGCCCGCATCGAGCCGATGAGCGATGTAGCGAGCGGCGACCTCGGAATCGTTGTCGGTGTCGAAGACAATTCCGTCATCCTCCAGGCGCCGACGGATCGAGGCATGGTTGGAGAAGGATCCGTTGTGGACCAGCGCGAGATCCGGGGCAGGCGAGAACGGGTGCGAGTGCTCGGTGGTCACCGCGGACTCAGTTGCCATCCTCGTGTGTCCAACACCCTGGTAGCCACTGACCCGCTCGATTCCGTACCGATCGCAGATCTCTCGCGCAGCGCCGATGTCCTTGTGCACTGTCATGGCCTCGCCGACTCCGACGATGGTGAGTTCCGGGGTGTTGTCCCGAAGCCACGCCTCGACCCGATCGAGCGGCGCCTTGACCGTGAGCAGACCGACGTCGACCTTGACCGCTACCGTCGCGGGCTGCCCGAGATCGCCGCTGAGCCGGCCCGCCAGCGCGGTCCAGTCGTACCCATTGCGGGGGCCGCGCAGCGACCATCGCATCGCGCCGCCCGGCACGGAACGGTCATATAGGGCCAGGCCAGCAGAGTCCGGGCCGCGGCCGGTCAACGCCTCGATCATGGGGACCAATAACTCCCCCAGACGTGGTTCAAGACTGGGGCTTTTGATGTGGATTCCTACGATTCCGCACATATCTGCTCCCGGGAGAACCTGCTCACTGGACGCACCGAGACGTTCCAATGGTCAACTCAGACTACACATCGTTTCCTAAGAGGTAACGATCTCTCCCCCGGAGACTCTTGCCAACGCAACAAGGTCGGGTGCAAACTTCCGAGCCAGCACACGGCATGCCAGTGGCACCGGGGATGCCCAGGTGGCCGGGTGAGGCGAACTCTGACAGGAGAGGTGCCTGCTGTGGAGGACGAAGAGGTCGGACTGCCCGAGGAAGTCATCTCCGCAGCCGAGTCAGTGTTCCGCCCCGAGGATCAGGCCGCTGAGGAGAGCGTCCTGGCCCAGATGGAGACCATGTACCGGCGCGACGTCCAGATGGCTGCGGTCTTCGTTGTGCTACTTCTGATCATCATTCCGTTCGTCATCGTGGCCCTGTGGTCACTCATGCCGGATGCAGCCACGAAGGTAGTGCTCATCGCCGCCGGCGCCGTGCTGCTGGTCTACAACATCGCATCGATGCTCAACCTGGTCAGGAACTACCGACGCGACAAGGACTTCATCTACCGGCGGGACGTCGCGCACTTGCGTGAGATCCGAGTCCTGCGTGACCTGCGGAGAAGCGGAAAGGCGGCGGCATGAGTTCCGAAGCCGGCGCGGAAGTCGACAACCCCGATATGGGAACGGACTACGTCCCACCCAAGCAGGGCCGGCGCGGTCAGTTGATCGACGCCGCCTTCATCATGGTCCTGCTGTTCGCGATTCTGTTCGGCGTGACGTACTACAGCAATTCGGCTGCGGCCCCGTCTGCTGAGGCACCGGTAGAGCTGTCCGAACTGCCGATCACCCAGGTCGAGCAGGAGCGTTACCAGAGGTTGATCGACGAGGGGCTCACTGACCTCCAAGGAGCGAATGACCAGGTGGCGGCAAGCACTCCCAGGCCCGGGTCCGAGCAGTACCCGATTGATCCCCTCGCGCTGCTCATCACGATCGCCGTGATCGGCGGCTACCTGGGCTTCGTCTACTTGGTGTCCTTCCGGCAGTACCGGGAAGTCATCCGAGAACGTTTCGGGCCGCCCGGTGCTGAGCCTGGAACCTCAACCCAGAAAGGCACATGACCATGCAGATTGCTGAGTACCTCGCGTGGATCATCAGCGCCCTGCTCGCCATCTGGATGGTCTGGGACGCGATCAAAGTCGCCCGTGAGCATGACGAGGAGTTCCTGACCACCTCCGTCGAGGGCACCGACGAGCTCCTGGCGGCTCCCGGGGCTGCGGAAATGCTCTCTGCGACACCGGATAAGTCATGACCCGGGCTCCTTCGCGGCGGGGGGGCTCCGATCGGCGTTCGGCTGATTCGGCGAAGATCATTGCCAACCCGTCGATCGCGCGTGGCCAGCTGACGCTGAAGAAGGTCCTCGGACCGGCCCACATCTGGGGTCTCGGCGTAGGCATCGTCCTGGTCGGGGAGTACATGGGCTGGAACTTCTCGGTCACGAAGGGCGGAATGTTCGGTGCGCTCATCGCCCTCTTCGTAGTCGGAATCCTCTACACCTGCGTGGCGATGATCGATTCCGAGGTCACCTCGACAGTCGCCGCCGCAGGCGGGCAGTACACCCAGGCGAAACACATGATTGGGCCGCTCATGGCCTTCAATGTCGGCCTCTTCCTGGTCCTCGAGTACACGATGCTCGAGGCTGCCGACGCGAATGTCATGAGCTACCTCATGTCGACGATCGCCACGAATCTGGGCTACACCGGAAACGTCAATCAGTACGCCTTCATCATTCTGGCGATCATGGTGCTGGCCTTCCTGAACTACCGTGGAGTGCTGGCCACTCTCTCGGTCAACTTCGTGATCACCGCGTTCGCCACGGCCGCCATCATCGTGCTTTTCTTCGCTTCCCAGGGCTGGAATCCAGACGCGGCACTGCACTTCGAGGGCCTGGCGTCATCGATGTCCAACGCTCTGCCATACGGCTGGCTCGGCGTGATTGCGGCGCTGCAGTTCGGTATGTGGTTCTACCTGGGCATTGAAGGCACCTGCCAGGCGGCGGAGGAGTGTCGTTCGCCCGCGCGGTCAATCCCGCTCGGCACGATGACCGGCATCATCACTTTGCTGATCGCCGCCCTGCTCACCTGGTACGTCAGCGTGGGAAGCCTTCCCTGGCAATACCTGAGTGTCTCTATCACCCCACTGTTCGACACTGCACTGGCCAATGCCGGTGGGACACTTGCCGTCCTATTGGCGCTGGGAACTGTTGCGGCCACCCTCGCATCGGCCAACGGCTGCATCAACGACGCATCTCGGGCATGGTTCTCGATGGGCCGTGACAACTACCTGCCGGCTTGGTTCGGAGCGATCCACCCGCGGTACCGGACACCCTTCCGGGCGATCCTGTTCCTGGTCCCGGTCGCTATCGCGTTCGCGATCCTTCCGGTGCTGCTGGATAATCCGACCCTGCTCGCGACGATCATCACGTTCTCGATCCTGTCCGCCTTGTTGATGTACTCCTTCATGGTCCCCAATGTGTTCCGCTTCCGGAAGTTGTGGCCGATCGGCACGCTCCACCGCGGCTACACACACCCGCTGCATCCGCTACCTGCATTGACGCTGGCGTTGATCGCCGCCTTGGTTCTGTTCGCGACGTTCCTGGGGTACGGCACAACGCTGGTCACCCTGGTGGTCTTCTATCTCCTGGCATCGATTTGGTTCGTCATGCGGCGGTACAAGTTCGTGCGTAGAGGTCAGCAGTTCACCATGCCGTGGCCTCGCCCGAAGGGCTACTAGCGTCGAGCGACATGCCTTGCACATGGACACAGGAGAGTGAGCGCCGTGCTACTAGCGACCGTGCTGGTCGCCGTAGGTGTGCTACTGATCTGGATCCAGGTCAGGCACGTCCACCGCGTTGCTGCCAAGCGACGCAACGTCCTTTCCGGCGCCCAGCAGGTGCTCGACGAACCGCGCCTGGAGCAACAGGGGATCGACTATCCGGTTCTGACCGGCCGCTACAGAGGGCATCGGGTCATCGTGTGCTTCATCGTCGATACCGTGGCACTGCGGGGGCTTCCGACGCTCTGGCTCTCGCTCACCGTGTCCTGCCCGCTGCCGCTGCAGGGGCCGATCGACTTCCTCCTCAGGCCGAGTGCCACCGACATCGTCTCGCCGGGACGGCGCTTTTCTTGCCAACACGAGGTGGCATCGGAGTGGCCTGCCCATCTGCGTATCGCTACGCCGGCGGGCGCGGTGCCGCCCCTTTCGGCGCTGGCCTCGATCCTGCCGCTGTTGCGCGACCGGCGTACCAAGGATGTCCTGCTCGCCCCGGCCGGGGCCCGGCTGATCACCGAAGCCGCGCGCGCGGAACTGGGTCAGTATCGGATGGTCAGGCGCGCGAATTTCGTCACCGAAGTCAGTGCAGCTGACTTGACTTCGCTGCTTGACTCACTGCTCGACCTGGCTCAAGGCTTGGAGCTCGCCCTTCCGACCGGGCGCAACTAGTCGATGTGCAGGGGGAAGGCGCGCCATACGCGGCGTCCACTGACAATCATCGGGGTCTCTTGACAAGCAACCGGACACAGCCGCGTAGGGGACGTGCCGGCCCCCGTGAAAAGCGCTAGCCACCCCCGAGGCCGAGGTAGGAGAGGTCATGACAACTCGCGAGGAACTCAAGAATCGAGCCGAAGCCGATGGCATCGAGTTCTTCTTCGCCATGTTCGTCGACATGCACGGGAAGCCATGCGCAAAGCTGGTGCCCGCGGAGTCCTTCGATCTGCTGATGGACGGCGGTGCAGGCTTCGCCGGATTCGCAGCTGGACCGATGGGTCAGACGCCGTCCGACCCGGATCTGATTGCGGTGCCCGACCCTGCGAGCTACCTCCAGGTGCCGTGGCAACCGGAACTGGCCGTGCTGCAGTGCGATATTCACGTCGACGATCAACCATGGCGCTTCACACCGCGGGTCATCCTCAAGAATCAGCTCGCCCGGCTGGAGGCGAAGGGGCTCACGTACAACGTGGGGGTCGAGGCGGAGTATTTCCTGGTCTCGCGTCAGCCCGGCGGCGGCGTGCGCGTCGCCGACCCGCTCGATACGGCCAGCTCGCCCTGCTACGACGTCAAGGCACTGACCAGGATGTATCCCCACCTGTCGAGGGTCTCGAAGTACTGCAACCAGCTCGGCTGGACCAACTACGCCAACGACCACGAGGATGCCAACGGTCAGTTCGAGCAGAATTTCAAGTACGCAGACGCGCTGACGTCGGCAGATAGGTTGATCTTTTTCCGTTACATGGTCCACACGTTGGCCCATGAAGCCGGCATGGCGGCGACCTTTATGCCGAAGGTCTTCAGTGACCGGACCGGTAACGGTCTGCACATGCACTCGAGCCTCTGGCGAGGCGACGAGGAGCTCTTCCGCGATGTGGACGACGAACGAGGGCTGGGCATGTCCACCCTCGGGTACTCGTTCGTGGCCGGCCTGATCGAACATGCCCGCGCCGCGATCGCGGTGACGTGTCCGACGGTCAACAGCTACAAACGGATGGGTGTCGGCGCGCCAGCGTCCGGGGCCACCTGGGCCCCGGCCTATGCCACCTACGGCGGCAACAACCGAACCCAGATGCTGCGGATCCCGGACAGCGGACGCGTCGAACACCGGGGCTGCGATGGTTCTGCCAACCCCTACCTTGCCTTGACCGTGATGCTGGCGGCCGGCCTCGACGGCATCGAGCGTGAGCTGGACCCCGGTGAACCCAACAGCGACAACCTCTACACGCTGTCCAAGGAGGACGTCGCAAGACGTGGAATCGTGACCATGCCGCCGACTCTGCTGCATGCAACGGAAGCCCTGCTCGAGGACTCAGTGTTACGTGAAGCGCTGGGCACCCACGCCGATGGCGACTACCTCGACTACTACGTCGACATCAAGCAACAAGAGTTCATGGATTACCACGGGGTTGTCAGCGACTGGGAGGTCGACCGTTATCTGACCCTGTTCTAGCCCCTCACCACTCTGATCAGACTGATCAGCCGCCGAGCCGCAGCACCTCTGCTGGGTTGACCCGATCGGAGCGACGTTGGGCGAACGCGGCAGCCGCGAATGCGACGGCGACCGCAGCCGCTGCGACGGCGGCCAGGGTGAGCCAGGGAACCGCCAAGAGCGGACTCGGTTCGCGCAATGCCGCTACGTCGAGCCGTCGGTAGGCCATGGCGACCGCCGCTGCCGCCAGCACCGCGCCGACGATCCCAGCCACCACCAGGACGCTGCCCAACTCAGCGAGGAGGGATCGGAAGTGGGCGCGCCGGGACAGCCCCATCCGGCGAGCCATCGCGTTCGACGCGGTGCGGGCGCGCTGCCGCGTCTCGAGGTAGAGCAACAGACCGCCTATGGCGATAACACCGACGAACGCGGCCAGCCCCTGCAGATACCCGAACGTCCAGGAGACGCCGAGGAAGTTGGCCAGGTCAAAGATCTCGGCGGTGGTGAACACCCGGAACAGTCGGGCGTTCTGTCGCCGGATCTCCTCGACGGCCGGTCGAGCGTCGTCGTTGGTCCAGATCTCGTTCTGCTGGTTGGCCGCCTCCGGCACATCGGATCCGACCCGCGCGCTGTCGAGCAGGATCAGGGGTTCGGCCGTCCGGCGACCGGGCAGCACGTCGGCGACGGCCAGCACCTCGACGTCGAGGTCCACTGCGTAGAAGTTGTCCCCCAACGTCAGCGTGTGTGGACCCAGCGATACGCCGCCGGAAGCGATGACCGGGATCCGGTCCCCGCCCCCGTCTGCGAGCGTGGCCAGCATGGTGTCCAGGTCTTGGTCTGCGAAGTTGTCCTCCCAGTAGGCGACGCTGGCGAAGTCGTCCGGATCGACACCCAACGCGCTGGCATCGGTGCCGTCGACGAAGACGTCCTGGTACCGGTTGACCAGTGTGCCGGCGGCATCCACGGCCGGGGTCGCCTCGATGTCATCGAAGGTGGTGACTGCGCGTTCGGCACCGACGCTGACAAAGGCTTTGCTTTCCACGGTCCGCTGGCTGGAGGCGGTCAGCGTCGCGGAGTAGGTCAGGACGGCGATCGGCAGGCACAGTGCGGCCAGCAGGCTGGCGCTGACCACGCGATTGGCAGTGAGCTGGTTGACCGCGATGTAGACCGCCGGCGGCCACCTCTGCGCCCGGCTTCGCATCGCGGGAAGCACCATCACGATCAGCCGTACGACGAGCACTGCAGCCCCCGCCAGGAACAGCAGCGGGAACGAGACCAGCAGCCCGTTGACCTGGGCGACCGAGCCGTCGAAGACCACCGCGTCCTCACCTCGTAGCCGCCACCACAGGTAGCCGGCCGCACCGAGCAGGATCAGTTCGTACGGGATGAGGCTGAGCCATGACCGCTTGTGCCCGATCGGCTTCTCCGTGAAGTTTCGCGACCGGATCCCGGCCACCGCGGCGAGCAGGATCAGCCCGATCACGAAGCTGGCGAGCGTGGTCAGGATCGCGGTGCGCAGGGCATCCGGATCGAGGTCATCGGCCGGCCCGGCCACGGCAATCAGCGCGCGCGCCAGGTAGTAGCCACCCACTGTGCCGAGGGCAGCCGGGATGACCAACTCCAACGAAGCCTTGACCGCGAGGGCACCGGGACCGACCCCGCGCGCGGACAGCAGCCGTACTTCACGCAGCCGGCGGTCGGCCCAGTAGCTACCCGCCGCGGCGACCAGCAGCATGGCCAGGATCGTGCCGGCCACAGCGGTCGGGATCACCGGACCACGCAGCCCGCTGGCCAGGCGCTGCGAACGCACGAGAAGTTTCCCCAGCTCCTCACTCTGGAAGCTCTGGTTGAACTCGCGATCGCTGTCCCCGGAGATGCTGGTGGCCTCGAGGAAGGCGGTGTTCTGCCGATCGAGGATCTCCCGAGTCGAGGTTCTCGTGACGATGTCCGGGTCCAGGGGGACTTCCCACAGCCGCGCGGCCGACTCGTCGAAGATCGCCACACTGCCCTGGCTGCGGGCTACGTCGTGAGCAATGGCGAGGTCGTAGAAGGTCGTCTCATCGGTGGCAATGAGAATGTCGGCCGGCCGCGAGCCGAGAAGCTCCACGACGAACAGGTCTGAGTACGAACACCAGAACGGGCGGATCGGCTCGTCGAACAGATTCTGGTAGACCCCGACCACCGGCACGGATGTCCCGTCGATCTCCAACCTGTCACCCGCGCCCACATGCACGAGTTCGGCGATGTAGGCCGGCACATAGATGCCTTCGCCGGGGCCGGAATCCAGGATCGTGATCTGCTCCAGCGCGCCGGGTCGGTAGAAGACCCGAACCTCCGCATCACCGCCGTTCTGCGTGATCGGGGTCGATGCACCGATGAAGACCGGATTGCTCGAAAACCCTTGGCGGGCAAGGGCCTCTGGATAGGCTTGGTCGGTCTCGGGGCTGAACATGGCCGGCCGATTCCGGAACGGCGCGAGGGGGGTGGTGGTCCCGATGGACGGATAAGCCGCGTTTTCACACCGGTCGTTGATCTGATGCTGCAGCGAGCCGGACCTGGCCGAAGACAGGAACAGCGCAGTGGAGGCAGCTGCACACGCGAGGATCGCGGCGGCGACGAACACTGCAAGGAAGGCCCCCGGCTGGCGAAGACCCAGCACCGGCGCCCGAACCCACGGCGGCAGCAGCAGCACTCCGCGAGCCGTCCGCGCCGGGCCGACATCACTCCCCGCACCATCGTCGGAGGGCGTGGGCGAACCAGACCGTTTGATCTTGCCGACAATACGACGGCAGTTCAGCCCTGGCCGGTCGGCGTGTCAGCGCACGCGGGTCATGCTGGCGGCAGAGCCATACTTCCGTGGCCTCAGAAGGCGTCGCCGGTTCGCCAGGCCATCTCCTGCAGGACGAGGCTGTTGCCGTCGGGGTCGGCAAACCCGGCGTACTTCACGCCCCCGCCCACGTCGAGAACGTCTCGGACGCTCACGCCTCGGCCGATGAGTTCTTCCCGTGCCTGCTCAATGTCGTTCACCACCAGGTGGAGACCCTTGACGTTGCCGGGCGTCATGTCGGAGATCTCGTCCAGGCCCATGCTGAGAACGATGGAGCAGGCCGAGCCCGGTGGGGTGAGCTGAACGACACGGACCCCTTCCGACGGCGTGACGTCGACGTCCAGGTCGAAGCCCACCTGATCGATGTAGAACGCCTTGGCCCGGTCGACGTCGGTCACCGGGATAGGTACGAGTTCGAGCTTCATGATCATGCTGACTCCTTCGGTTGGCGAGGGTCCGGTACTGGAGCCGCTCGAGCCGCAATGTGGGGTGGTGCGTCAGTTGGTTGGTTGCCTTCTCCATCGAGTCGTTTCCAGAAGGTGCATTTCGACATTCCCGCTCCGGAAGTAGTCACTGGCCGCTCAGGTCGGGGGAACCGAACCGCGCTCTGAGGTGCTCGACCAGGCCCCGGCATGCTTCTTCGACGAGATCGAGCGCGTCCTCGAACGCTGCCGGGCCCTGGCCGTACGGATCCGGCACCCCTTGGCCGCGCGCACCGTTGGCGGCGTAGTCCCGCAGGAGGGCAACGTCCGGCCGATCGGCGGCGTCGCGTCCGAGGAAGAGGCGCTCGATGTCGCGGAGGTTGGCGGAATCGAGCCCGATCAGGAGGTCGTAGTCGCCCACATCCGCCGCGGTGAGCTGTCGGGCCCGGTGCCGGCTGGCGTCGTACCCGCGGGCTGCCAGCGCGCGCACCGACCCCGGGTTGGCCGGGCCGCCGATGTGCCAGTCGCCGGTCCCCGTACTGCTGACGGTTACCTGCACGTGCAGGCCCGCCTCGTCGAGCAGCGAACGGGTGACGACCTCAGCCATCGGCGAGCGGCAGATGTTCCCCAGGCAGACGAAACAGATGCGGTACGGCTCCTCCTGGCGGTTCGCTGGCAAACCGCCACGGTCGTACGGCCCCTCCTGGCGGTTCGCTGGCAAACCGCCACTGTCCGGAGAGCCGCCGGTGTCGATGGACCCCCTCATTGGGGATGCCCGCACAAGGAGTTTGGTCGCACTCGCACGTGGCGAGGTTAAACGGAGTGAGCCGTTCGGGCGCGGTCAGTAGTGTCGGTACCGCCGTCACGTCGGCAGACCGGCGTGGACACCGTTGTCGAAGGGCGCACGTATCCAATGCAACAGATCGATGCATCGTTCACCGACCTTCCCCTGCGTCCGCTTGCCGATGCCGCCCTCAGTCGGGCCCGCGAACTCGGCTGCACGCATGCCGACATCCGGGTCGAGCGCCTGCGGACGCAGCGCATCAGCCTGCGGGATGCCCGACTGGAGTCGGCCACCGACGGGGAGGATCTCGGGCTGGCCGTACGGGTGGTCCACGCCGGGACCTGGGGCTTCGCCGCCGGCATGGCGCTGACCACCGAGGAGGCTGACCGGCTGGCCGAGCAGGCTGTGGCCGTGGCCCGGGTGTCTGCGGCGATCAACGCCGATCCCGTGGAACTGGCGCCCGAGCCGCGCTATCCCGACGCGACGTACGTGTCTTCGTACGAGATCGACCCGTTCACGGTGCCCGATCCCGACAAGATCGCGTTGCTCATCGACTGGTCCGAGCGGCTCATGTCCGCCGACGGTGTGGACCATGTCCATTCCGGGGTCGAACTGGCGAAGGACCAGAAGTTCTACGCCGATCTCAGCGGCACCTCGACCATTCAGCAGAGGGTCCGCGTACATCCGCAGCTGACCGCGGTGGCCGTCGACCGCTCGACCGGCGCGTTCGAGACGATGCGGACGCTGGCGGCGCCGGCCGGTCGTGGCTGGGAGTACCTCACCGGTGACCTGGTCGATTGGGCCGGTGAACTGACCGAGATCCCCGAGCTGCTGCGGGAGAAGATCAAGGCCCCGTCGGTGCAGGCGGGGCGCTACGACCTCATCGTCGACCCGTCGAACCTGTTCCTCACGATCCACGAGTCCATCGGGCACGCAACCGAGTTGGACCGGGCACTCGGGTACGAAGCGGCCTACGCAGGTACGTCGTTCGCGACGCTCGACAAGCTGGGCACGCTGCAGTACGGATCGCCGCTGATGAACGTGACCGGCGATCGCACCGACGAATATGGACTGGCTTCCGTCGGGTACGACGACGAGGGCGTCGCGGCCCAGCAGTGGGACATCATCAAGGACGGGATCCTGGTCGGTTACCAGCTGGATCGGAACATGGCGCGGCTCAACGGCTTCGGCCGTTCGAACGGTTGCGCCTTCGCGGATTCACCTACTCACGTTCCCGTGCAGCGGATGGCCAACGTTTCGCTGCAACCGGACCCCAACGGCCCGACGACCGAGGAGATGATCGCGGGCGTCGAACGCGGCATCTACGTGGTCGGGGACAAGAGCTGGTCGATCGACATGCAGCGCTACAACTTCCAGTTCACCGGGCAGCGGTTCTACAAGATCGAGTCCGGTCATCTCGCCGGTCAGCTGCGCGATGTGGCATACCAAGCCACGACGACCGATTTCTGGGGCTCGATGTCAGTCGTCGGCGGCCCCTCGACGTACGTGCTCGGTGGTGCGTTCAACTGCGGCAAGGCCCAACCGGGGCAGGTGGCGGCGGTCAGTCATGGCTGTCCGAGTGCTCTGTTCGACGGGGTCAACATCCTCAATACGGTGACGGAGGCCGGACAATCATGACCGCCAGCACGATGACGACCGCGCAAGACATTGCCGAGCAGGCGCTTTCGCTGTCGAAGGCCGATGACTGCATGGTCTTGGTCAACGAGCGTTCGGAGACGAACCTGCGGTGGGCCAACAACAGCCTGACCACGAACGGAGAGATGCGCTCCCGCCGCGTTGCCGTCATCTCCATCGTGGACGGGGGCAGGGGTGCAGCGGCCGGCACGGTGTCCCGCAGCGGGTCACCGGATCTCGCCGAACTGGTGGCCGCATCCGAGCAGGCCGCCCGCGACTCCGGCCCGGCCGAGGACGCGATGCCACTGATCAGTGCGGCTACCGGAGGCGGGGACTGGGCCGCCCCACCGGCTGCGACCTCGATCGGCGTGTTCACCTCCTTCGCCAAGGACCTGGGCATGGCCTTCGGGGAGGCGGAGGCCGCCGGCGATCGTCTGCTGTTCGGTTTCGCCGAGCACGTCGTGGAGTCGATGTTCCTGGCCAGTTCCACCGGGCTTCGGTTGCGTCATGACCAGCCGACCGGACGGCTCGAGCTCAACGGCAAGTCGCGCGACTTCAGTCGCTCGGTCTGGGCGGGCGCGGCAACCCAGGACTTCACCGACATCTCGGTCCCGACCTTGACCGGTGAGCTCGCTACGAAGCTGGGCTGGAGTGAGCGCCGCATCGATCTCGAGCCGGGACGGTACGAGACGCTGCTGCCGCCGTCGACGGTGGCGGACCTGATGATCTACATGTACTACACCGGTCAGGCTCGTGATGCCGACGAGGGTCAGACCGTGTTTTCGAAGAAGGGCGGCGGAAACCGGATCGGCGAGGCGTTGACCGAGATGCCGCTGACCATGCGCTGCGATCCCATTGCGCCGGGTCTGCAGGCCGCCGGTCATCTCATGACAACGACCTCGAGTCCGTACGCCTCGGTGTTCGACAACGGGCTGGAACTATCGCCGGTGGACTGGATCCGGGATGGCGTTCTCACCAACCTGATCCAGACGCGGGCGTGGGCGGCCAAGTCCGGTGGCACACCGGCGCCGTACGTGGACAACCTGATCATGGAGGGTCCGGGAGGCGGTGGACCGTCGACGGAGGAGATGGTCGCGTCGACCGAGCGCGGATTGCTGCTGACGACGCTCTGGTACATCCGCGAGGTCGACCCCCAGACGCTGCTGCTGACCGGACTGACCCGGGACGGCGTCTTCCTCGTCGAGAACGGCGAGGTCACTTCATCGGTGAACAACTTCCGCTGGAACGAGTCGCCGGTCGGGCTGTTGGGCCGGGTCTCGGAGATCGGCCGGAGCGAACGTTGCCTGCCGCGCGAGTGGAACGACTTCTTCACCCGTACGGCGATGCCAACCCTCCGGGTCCCGGACTTCAACATGAGTTCGGTGTCGCCGGCCTCGTAGACCTCAGTACCGGAGTTGATCATCGGCAAACCGTGGATCTCTCGCGCGAAAACTGCCGGTTCTCCGATGATCAACTCGGAGAGGGTTGGGTCAGGCGGGCTGTAGTTCGCCGGCTGGGGTCGGGTCGTCGACGGTGATGCTCGGCGTACCACGAGCGGCCTGGCGTTCCCGCGAGGCGGCGCGCATGTCCACGAACCGTGCCGCTTGAGCGTCCAAACCGACCAGGAAGGCCGACAGCTCGTCCCGAGCCTGCTCTCCCTCAGCGTTGAGGTCGGTGCGCTCGAAGACGTTCCAGTGCATCAGGATCGGCTGGATCACCTTGTCGTGGTGCAGCCGCAGATCGTAGATGCCGGCCTTGGCGATGATCATCGAGTTCTTGCGGAAGCCGGCCATGTTGGCGCCGGGCATGTCGAAGTTGATGACCTCGTCTGCCACGGCCCGCATGGTCGCGTCCGGAGCGAGGTCGAAGGCCGAGGCGACCAGGTTGCGGTAGAAGACCATGTGCAGGTTCTCGTCGGTGGCGATTCGGGCCAGCAGCTTGTCCGCGATCGGGTCGCCGGTCACCCTGCCGGTATTGCGGTGCGAGACACGGGTGGCCAGCTCCTGGAAGGACACGTACGTCACGGCCTCCAACGCGGTCTTGTCACCGGAGTCGTACCCGACGGTCATGTAGTCCATCCGGGCCCGCTCGAGTTCGACCGGGTCCACGCCGCGGGTGACGACGAGGTAGTCGCGCAGCGCGACCCCGTGCCGGTTTTCCTCCGCGGTCCAGCGGCCGACCCAGGTGCCCCACGCCCCGTCGCGGCCGAAGCGGGTCGCGATCTCGCGGTGATAGGAAGGCAGGTTGTCCTCGGTGAGGAGATTGGTGATCATCGCGGCCTTGGCGACGTCCGAGAGCCGGGACTGCTCCGGCGCCCAGTCCTCGCCACCCAAGTAGGCAAAGTTGCGACCCTCATCCCAGGGGATGTAGTCGTGTGGGTGCCACTCCTTGGCGATTTTGAGGTGCCGCTCGAGGTTCTCTTCCACGATCGGCTCGAGGTCGTTGAGCAGGTTGGCGGTGCTGGCTGGCGCGCTCACTGATCTCCTTGCGGGTCGGTTACTTACGCTTCCGTAGCTTACGGCACCGTAGGTGCGAGCGCACGGTTAGATCTGTCACCAGCACAGTGGCTGAAGGCGGGAATATGCCCCTTTTCCCGCGCGGACGTTGCTAGAAGAACAGCCGGCAGATGGGCTTCGGTCGGATGGTTTGCTGGAAGTCGCCGTCGTACCCCGAGGAGTCGACTTCCAGGAGGATCGGGCGGGTAATCCACACAAGCGTGGTCGCGTTGACCGCTACAGGGTCACCCTCGATGCTGGCGACCGAGCCCGGCGGGTAGTCGGCCAAGGTGATCAGGACAGCCGTGATCCTGTTGGGCTCGCAGGACTTGGTGATCGAATGGCTCGGAACCGGATCTGCGACGGCCGGGCCAGCCATCAACACGATCGTCAGCCCAAGCGAAGCGAGCAATAAGGCGATTCGTTGGATCGTGCGGCTCATCGTTGGGCTCCCTCCAAGGGACCCCGATGGAAGAACCGCCGCCGCCGTCGGCGTCGGGCTTAGGCTGAGTGTGACGCTCCCTCGCACCGATGTCGATCGCTGGAAGCTCTCGCCGTCATACTCGCCGCGCAGAATGACTGAACGTGACCGTAGCCGTACTCACTGTTGTAATCGAAGGCCCGAGTGGGTGGCTGCAACGCCTCGATGCGCAGGGGAACTCCACCGAAGAGCCGGTGCGCCATCCCGATCTCCTCGCCGCCATGCGCGCGCTGGAAGCTGCCGAGGCGCCGCGTTGGGTCTTCGCCGATGCCATGGCCGAATACCCGGGCGTCCTTCGATCCGGCCTGCGGGTACGCCGCTGCCACGATCTGGCGCTCACCGAGGGACTGCTCCAGGGCTACGCCGGGCACTGGGGGACGCCGCGGCGGGTCGCGGCTGCTTTCGCTCGGCTGCACGGACTTCCCGTACCTGACGACCGCCCCGTACCCCAGCGGTCGAGCCAGCCGACGCTGTTCGACCTGGGGTTTGGCGGCGGGACGGAGGGTGTGGACCCGGTCACGGTGGCCCGCGAGGTGTACGCCGAACAACTGCGCCGAATCGGGCAGACCGAACGACCCGCGGGATTCGGCCTGCTCGTCGCCGCCGAGTCGGCCAGTGCCCTCGTGGCTGTCGAGATGGCCGAGGCCGGGGTCCCGTGGCGGGCAGACATCCACGATCAGATCCTGGTCCAGTTGCTCGGTGGACGCGCCCTGCACGGCGCACGCCCGCCTCGGCTGGCCGCACTGGCCGCGGAGATCGCGGCCGCCTTTCCCGGAATTCCGGTCAACCCGGACTCACCGACCAGCGTGTTGGCTGCATTCTCCCGGGCCGGCGTCGTCCTGGACTCCACGCACGCCTGGGTCCTGCGCCAGACCGGTCACCCGGCGGTGCCGGCCCTGATCGAATACCGCGAGCTGTCTCGGATTCTGACCGCGCACGGATGGACATGGCGAGCGGAATGGGTCGAGGGCGGTCGATTCAAACCTGACTACATTCCCGCGGGCGTGGTCTCCGGACGATGGGCCACCCGCGGCGGTGGCGCTCTGCAGATCCCGCGACGGCTGCGGGAGGCCGTGGTCGCCGACCCCGGTCACGTTCTGGTGATGGCCGATGCGGGTCAGCTCGAGCCAAGGGTTCTGGCCGCGATGTCGGGTGACCCGGCCATGGCCCGGGCCGCCGGCTCCGCGGACATGTACGCGGCACTGGCCGCTGAGGCCTTCGGCGGCGATCGGTCCAAGGCCAAGATCGGTCTGCTCGGAGCCATGTACGGCCAGACCGGTGGCCAGGCGGCAGCACCATTGGCCACGCTGCGCCAGCGTTATCCGCGTGCCCTCGATCTGCTCGAGCGGGCCGCGCGGACGGGGGAGAGCGGCGGATTGGTACGTACCCACCTAGGTCGTACGTGCCCTCCGCCTTCGGTACCTGCATCAGCCGACAACGTCGCTGACCTGCCGCCCGGCGAGATACCGGACGCGTCCACCGAGGCGGCAGAAGGACGCGGCGGTGGCGCTCGGGCGAGAGCGCGCGGCCGATTCACGCGCAACTTCATCGTGCAAGGCACCGCCGCCGAATGGGCAGCGGCGGTGCTCGCGGCGCTTCGGCTTCGGCTGCTCGACCTGGCGGTTTCTGCAGAAACCGCCAAGGACGGGGGCGCTCCAGCAGCGGAGTTGGTGTTCTTCCAGCACGACGAACTCGTGGTTCACGCTGCCGAGGAGCTTGCCGACGCGGTCGTGGAGGCCATCCTGGCCGCGGCCCAGGAGGCCAGTGACCTGCTGTTCCCGGGTACGCCGGTGCGCTTCCCGCTGCAGCCGGTCGTAGCCGCGAGCTATGCGAAGGGACACTGAGGCCCCGCCTCGTGCCTCAGCTTGACTTCGCCGGCCAGGGGAGGTTCCAGTCGCTCGGCGGGTCCTCACCGACCCGGCCGTCGACCGCCTCGCGCAGCAGGTCCGCGTGCCCCGTGTGCCGGCCGTACTCCTCCAGCAGGTCGAACAGCACCCGGCGCAGGCTCAGGTGGCCAAGGTCGCCGAACTGGATGTGCGCCGGCTGGTCCAGCCCACCGTTCGCCAAGGCGGCAGCGACCCGCTCGTGCGAGCGCTGCACCGCCCCGTCGTACAACGCGTAGAGATCCTCTGGAGAATCCTCGGCCGCCGACCCGAACACCCACTCGTCGGCATCGTCACCGTCAGGTGGGCCGCCGAGGCTCGCCCACGGCTGGCCGAGGGGTGCACCTGACAGCCATACGGTGAACTTCTCGTCCTCGACGACGGCAAGGTGCTTGAGCAGGCCGCCGATGGTCAGCGCTGATGCGCCGATCTTGGCGTTCAGCCCCGCGGCATCGAGGTCGTCGGCCTTCCAGCGAAATGTGGCCCGCTGCCGGTCCAGCGCTCCGAGCAGATGCTCGACCTCGGAGCCCGCCAGCGGCGGCTCCCACGGCGGCGGGACCCAACGGGGCTTCGGCTCGCTGGCCCCGGCCGCATCTGTCGCCTCGGAGGCCAGATCAGAGCTATTCGTCGTAGCCACGGTCTCTGCAGTGTTGTCATCCATGCCAGGAACAGTAGGACGCGATCCGGACGGATATCGTCCGGATTAGCAGATCAGCTCCGGCCGAAGCGGGGCCGTCCCGCCGGAGCTCAGCCGCATCGACCACCCTGACCCGCGAGCCGGGGGCTACCCTCCGGTAACCCCCAGCGCGCATCGGCAGCCTGGGTGAAGGAGGTGCCCGCATGCGGGTGTTGTTCATCGGTGGGCCAGGTGCCGGAAAAGGCACTCAGTCCGCTCGGATGGCGGCCTTCTTCGGCTTGACCCACCTGTCCAGCGGCGACCTGCTGCGCAAGCACGTGGCCGAAGGGACTCCGCTGGGTCAGCGGGTCAAGGACTACATGGATCGCGGCGACCTCGTGCCGGACCAGATCGTCATGGACATGCTGCGCAAGCCAGTGCTCGCCGCGAGCAAGACCGGCGGCTACATCCTTGACGGCTTCCCGCGAACGGCAGAGCAGGCCCATGCCGCCTATCTCGTGGCCAGCGAACTCGGCGTCGAGGTCCAGGTCGCCGTCCACCTGTTCGTGGAGGACCAAGTCCTGATCGAGCGCCTCGTCAACCGCGGCCGCGGTGCCGACGACAACGACCGGGCGGTCATCGTGCACCGGATCGAGGTCTACAACCGGCAGACCACGCCGCTGGTCGAGTACTACGCCGTTCGCGAGGAACTGATCACCATCGACGGCGGCCGCTCGGTGGACGAGGTGAGCTGGGAGTTGGTCTCGGCTCTGCAGTCCCGAAGCATCGCGCTTGCCGCGCGGGCCGAGAAAACGAGTTGATCATCAGCAAAACGGGCATTCTTTCCGGATAAATGCCGGTTTTGCCGATGATCAACTGGAGCTAAGAGAAGGGCAGCCGCGTGACCGACACCGTGGACGTGACAACGTTCGGCCTCCCGCAGGAGCGCCGGTTGGTGACCGAGATCCCCGGGCCGCGGTCGCGGGAGTTGACGGACAGACGCACGGCCGCGGTCTCCGCCGGGGTGGGGACGATGCTGCCGGTCTTCATCACCGACGCCGGCGGTGGTGTCCTGCTGGACGTCGACGGCAACTCCTTCATCGACCTGGGCGCCGGCATCGCGGTGGTTAGCGTCGGAAACGCCGCTCCCGCGGTGGCCGAGCGGGTCCGCGAACAGGTCGGCAGATTCACCCATACCTGCTTCATGATCACGCCGTACGAGGGGTACGTGACGGTCTGCGAGGCGCTGAACCGGCTCACCCCGGGTGACCACGAGAAGCGCTCGGCGCTGTTCAACTCCGGCGCCGAGGCGGTCGAGAACGCGGTCAAGGTGGCGCGGGCGGCCACCGGCAAGAATTCGATCGTCGCTTTCGATCACGCCTATCACGGCCGGACGAACCTCACGATGGCGCTGACCGCCAAGTCGATGCCGTACAAGCACTCGTTCGGGCCGTTCGCCGGCGATGTCTACCGGGCGCCGATGTCCTATCCGTACCGCGACGGCCTTTCCGGGGCCGAGGCTGCGGCCACTGCGATCTCGGTCATCGAGAAGCAGATCGGTGCCGACGAGACCGCGGCGGTCATCATCGAGCCGATCCAGGGCGAAGGCGGCTTCATCGTCCCTGCGCCGGGATTCCTGCCGGCGATCTCGACGTGGTGCACCGACAACGGCGTGGTCTTCGTCGCCGACGAGATTCAGACCGGATTCGCTCGTACCGGCGCGATGTTCGCTTGCGAGCACGAAGGCGTGGTGCCCGATCTGGTCACGACGGCCAAGGGCATCGCCGGGGGGCTCCCGCTCGCGGGTCTGACCGGACGGGCCGAACTCATGGATGCGGTGCACTCGGGCGGTCTCGGCGGGACGTACGGCGGAAACCCGGTCGCCTGCGCCGCTGCACTCGGGGCGATGCAGACGATCGAGGAGTCCGGCCTGGTGTCGCGGGCCGGTCAGCTCGAGGCGATCCTGCTGGAGCGGCTGCGGGACATGGCCTCCCGGCACGCAGTGATCGGTGACATTCGCGGCCGGGGCGCGATGATCGCGATGGAGTTCGTCCGCCCGGGCACGAAGGAGCCGGCGGCCGACGTCTGCGCGGCGGCGGCCAAAGCTGCGCATGCGGCTGGGGTCGTCGTGCTGACCTGCGGCACGTACGGCAACGTGATCCGGCTGCTGCCGCCGCTGGTGATCCCGGAGGACCTCTTGCGCGAAGGACTGGACGTGCTGGACGAGGCGATCGGGTCGGTCACGAGTAGCTGAGCGCGACAGAGGCACTTTCTCCGGATTAAGTCACTTCTGCCCGACGCCAGACCGCACTTTCTCCGGAGAAAGTGCGGTCAGGCAGGCGGCTGGTCCTCCCGCATTCCCCACGGTGAGCCGTATGCGGTCAGCAGGTCCAGGAACGGTTTCGGCGGCAGCGCCTCCGGCCCGAGGACGCCGGCTCCGGTCCAGACCCCGGCCGCCATCAACTCCAGCGCGACCACCGGGTTGATCGCGGTCTGCCAGACCACCGCCTGAGAGCCGTACTCCTGCATCGACCACTCGTTGTCGACCACGTGATAGAGGTAGACCGCCCGCGGTTGACCGTCCTTGCCGGTGCCGGTCACCCACAGCCCGGCGCAGGTCTTCCCGGACATCTTGTCGCCCAATTCGGCCGGGTTGGGCAGGGACGCAGCGACCACGTCGCGCGGGGACACCTCAACCCCGCCGACCCGTACGGGATCAGTTCGGTCGAGACCGATCTTGTGCAGCACCCGCAGCACGTTGATGAACTCCTCGCCCAGCCCGTACTTGAACGTGACCCGGTCGGCGTCGACCCAGCGCGGCATCAGCAGCACCTCCTCGTGCTCGACGTTCACGCACTCGACCGGCCCGATGCCCTCCGGGAACTCGAAGACCTCCGGCTCGCTGAACGGCGCCGTGGTGAACCAGCCCCGTTCCCGCTCGTAGATCACCGGCGGGTTGAGGCACTCCTCGATCGTCGTCCAGATCGAGAAGGACGGGCGCGAACTCGTAGCCCGCCACCTCGATGTTGGCGCCGTCCCGTACGCCGAGTTCGGTGATGTGGGAGAACAGCTCGTCGGCCGCGTAGCGGGCGAAGACGTCCGACAGACCCGGCTCCACGCCGATGCCGACACAGCGCGAGCCGCCCCGCAGACTCCCAGTCCTCGGCCATGGCGAACTGCTCGTCGCCGAGCTTGACTCCGCACTTCTCGTACGGCGCATCGGGGTGCGGCTTGGACAGCGACATCGCCATGTCGAGGTAGTTCGCACCACCGGCAAGCGCGGCTCGGAACAGTGGCATCACGAAGCGCGGATCGGTGGCGTTCATCAGGACATCGCAGTGATGCTCGGCCAACAGGCCAGCGACCCTGGTCTCGTCCGTCGCGTCGACCTGTGCTGCGACGAACCGATCGTCGCCCACGGCAGCCACCGCAGCTTCGGCTCTGGCCTGGTCGTAGTCGGCGACGACCATCGCTTCGAAAAAGTCGCGCCGGGCGGCGATCCTCGCGAATGCGCCACCCACCCCACCGGCTCCGACGAGCAAGATCCGCACGTTGTCTCCCTCCGTCCCTGCACCCGTCCAGGTGCCGACCCTATGGACAGCGACGCCGGCGCGGGGTCAGATTGTGCGCTGGCCGGGGCTTTCCAGGAGTTCCCGGCCGATTGTCAGGAGGCCGCATGTCGACTCAGCAGCGGAGCCCGGTGCTTCATCGGAAGCGGAGGCCACGCTCAAACCTGGCGCCATCGGCTTCGTCGATGCGGTGGTCATCGGTCTGGCCTCGACCTCCCCGGCCTACTCGTTGGCCGCGATCATCGGCCCGATCGTCGCCCTGGTCGGGATCTACGCCCCGGGCGTCCTGCTCGCCTCGTTCGTCCCGATGTTGCTTGATCGCATCGGCGTTCTACTACCTGAACAAGGTCGACACCGACTGCGGCACGACGTTTTCCTGGGTGACCACGAGCGATGGGCCCGTGGCTGGGCTGGCTCGGCGGCTGGGCGATCGCCATGACCGGAGTCCTGATCGTCGCCTCGCTGGCCGACACCGCGGTCCGCTTCGGACTGCTGGCCCTGGGCCTGGATTCGGCGGCCGACAACTACTGGATCGTCACGCTGCTCACCATTCTGGTGGTGCTCGTGATGACGGCGATCTGCGTGCTCGGGACCGAGTTGTCGGCCAAGCTGCAGAACGTTCTGATCGTCCCCCAGGTGGTGTCGCTGTTGGTCTTCGCGGCCATCGCGCTGTTCCGCGCGGTCACCGGGGACAGCTCGCTGGACTCGATCAATCCGTCGTTCAGTTGGCTGAACCCGTTCGGCGAAGGCGGGCGCGGCCCTGACCGGCGGCCTGCTGCTCGGCGTGTTCGCCTACTGGGGCTGGGAGTCGGCGGTCAATCTGCTCCGAGGAGACGACCGACTCCAAGTCCACGCCCGGCAGGGCCGCGGTCGTCTCGACGGTCATCCTGCTGGTCACCTACGTCGGCGTCGCCTACGCGGTCGTCGCCTACGCCGGTACGAACTTCCTCGACCGAGAACCAGGACGAGGAGGAGTACATCTTCGGGCTGCTGTCCACCGAGGTCATGGGTGGCTGGGACTGGGTCGTCCTGCTGTCGGTGTCGACCGCTGCGATCGCCTCCACCCAGACGACGATCCTGCCCGGCCTCCCGCACCGGCCTCTCGATGGCCCGCCGCGCCGCTCTGCCACGGCAATTTCGCGCACATCCACCCGCGGTTCCGCACCCCGGACGTCTCTACGTGGTGGGTCGCTGTCATCTCGATCGTCTGGTACCTCGTGGTCGGGCCGGATCAGCGAGAACGCGCTGTTCGACACGCTGACGGCGCTGTCGCTGCTGATCGCCTTCTACTACGCCCTGACCGGGATCGCCTGCGCGGTCTACTACCGGCGGCATCTGACCGAGAGTGCGAAGAACTTCCTCCTGATCGGCGTCGGGCCGCTGATCGGGTCGGCCATGCTGATCTGGTTGCTGATCGAGTCGATCTTCGATCTCTCCGACCCGGCGAACTCCTACAGCGAGCAGGCGTGGTTCGGCTTGGGGCCGCCCCTGGTCATCGGGATCGGGGTCTTCGCCCTGGGCGTGGTGCTGATGTTCATCTGGCGCTCGCAGAACAAGAAGTTCTGGGAGGAGCGGCCAGGTGTGGCCGACCCGGATCTGGTTTACGGGCGGGCAACCGCCGAACCGGATCCGTTGGATGGATGAGGGGGGCTCAGTATGAGCGTCGACGACAGACTCTCTCCGTGGAGTCATGAGCATCGACGACACACTCTTCTCCGTGGAGGAGTCATGAGCATCGTTCTCGGCTACGACGAGTCGCCAGGTGCGCGAGCAGGCGCTGACAACAGCCATCGACGTGGCAAAGCGCTTCGATGTCGAGCTGGTGCTCGTCTACGGCGTCGCGCCACCCGGCAGAGAGGGCGAGGAGTTCCGGACCCATATGGCCGCGCTCACCGAGATCGGGCGCGCTGCGATCGAGCGCGCTGTCGACCGAGGCGTCAGCAGCCGGCGTTCGTACGGTCGTCGAGCTGCTCGAGGCCGGCCCGGCTCAGGCCTTGCTCGAGGCAGCCGAGAAGCACGACGCCCAGGTGATCGTGGTCGGTACCTACGGCGAGAGCCCACTGCGCGGCGCGATGCTCGGGTCCACGCCGCACAAGCTTCTGCACCTGTCCACCCGACCGGTTCTCTGCGTCCCGGCCCACCACCAGCGCTGACCCGTCCGCTCCGCGGTGTTCGAAGGTGCGGGCCACTTCGCCGCCGAAGATGCGCCCGCTGCGGTGTGGAGCCGCCTCGCGGACTTCATCAGCGAGACCAGCTGAACAGTCCAGCCGTACCAACGGCTTGGCGCGGGTGCGCCTTGCAACGGCCCTGCCCGCCGCGCAACGCGAGAGGATGCATGGATGTCGCGCTATGGACAGCAGTTCGGGCCGGACTTCACCTTCCTCGGTGTCGATCGCTGCGACCTCGACGAGCTGACCCCAGACAGCGACCTCGACGTCGTGATCCTCGGCGCTCCCTTCGACGGCGGAACCTCGCATCGGCCCGGCACCCGATTCGGTCCGATGGCGATCCGGATGACCGACTACCTGCCGCACGACGGTTCGCGGCCGAGCCTGGCTCTGCGTACCGATGCCTTGCAGGATCTCGGGTCGCGATGCCGGTGACGTGGAGATGCCGCCCGGCGAGATCGAAAAGGCGCTCGGCGCCTTGGAGGCCGCGGTATCCCAGATCGTCGAGGCCGGCGCCATCCCCATCATCCTTGGCGGCGACCACTCGATTACCTACGCCGATGCCAAGGGCGTGGCCAACGCTCTCGGCTACGGCAACATTTCGATGATCCACTTCGATGCCCATGCCGACACCGGCAACATCGCGTTCGGCTCCCTCTGGGGCCACGGCCAGCCGATGCGCCGGCTGATCGAGTCCGGCGCGCTGGCTGGCAACCGGTTCCTGCAGATCGGCCTGCGCGGCTACTGGCCGCCGCCGGCCACGCTGAAGTGGATGGCCGAACACGACATGCGCTCGTACGAGATGACCGAGATCGTCCAGCGGGGCTGAGCCGAGTGCCTGACCGAGGCGTCGGCGATTGCCACGGACGGGTGCACCGGCGTGTTCCTGTCGGTGGACATCGACGTCTGCGACCCGGCGCATGCACCGGGCACGGGTACGCCGGAGCCGGGCGGGCTTGAGCGCGCGGGACCTGCTCGACGCCGTACGCCGACTCTGCCTCGAACTGCCGATCGTCGGAATCGACGTGGTCGAGGTCAGTCCGCCGTACGACCACGCGGACATCACTGCGGCGTTGGCCAACCGAGTCGTGCTGGAAGCGCTTTCGGCGATCGCCCGCAAGCGTGCCGACGAGCGGGACGGGACCACCTGGGACCCGACATTGCCCCTGCTGGAAGGACGCAGACGCATGAGCAGCCACCCCTTGGACCCACTGTCGGCCGACGAGATCCGACAGGCGGTCGCGGTCCTGCGCCGGGACAAGGGCGTCGACGAGACGTTGGCGGTTTGCCTCGATCGAGCTGAAGGAGCCGGCCAAGCAGGCCGTACGGGACTTCGCGTCGACCGCTGCCACGCTCCCGCGCGAGGCCCGGGTGGTCTGCTGGAGCCGGGTCGAGCAGGTGACCTACAAGGCGCTGGTCTCGCTGACTGACGATGCAGTCGTGTCTCTTGGGTCGACGTACCCGGCGAGCAGCCGAACATGACCATCGACGAGTGGCACGAGGCCCAGCACAAGGCTCTGGAAAACGCCGGAAGTGGTTGCCGCCCTTGCCAAGCGCGGCATCACCGACCTGTCGCTCGTACTGATGGACACCTGGACGTACGCGCACTCGCTGATCCCTGAGGAGTACGCCGGGCGTCGGCTGGGCTGGACCGACACGTGGCTGCGCGCGCAGCGAGACCGGCAATCCGTACGCGCACCCGGTCAACGGTCTCCACGTCATCCTCGACATGAACACGATGGAAGTGCTGACGATCGAGGACAGCTTCGCGGTCGACCTGCCGGACGTGATGGGCGAGTACGTGCCGTCGCTGGTCCCGGACCTGGTGCAGCGCACTGACATCAAGCCGCTGGATGTTCCATCAACCCGAGGGCACGTCGCTGACCGTCGACGGCAACGAAGTCCGCTGGCAGAAGTGGTCCATGCGGGTGGGCTTCAACTACCGCGAAGGCCTGGTCATCCACCGGGTCGCCTATGACGACGACGGCACTGTGCGTCCGGTGGCCAACCGGATGTCGTTCGCCGAGATGATCGTTCCGTACCGCGACCCCAGCGAGGACCACTACCGGCGGACGGCGTTCGACATCGGTGAGTGGGGTCTCGGGTTCATGACCCAGTCGCTGGAGCTCGGCTGCGACTGCCTCGGTGACATCACCTACCTGGACGCCGTCCTGCACGACAGTCGCGGTGAGCCCTACGACGTCCCCAACGCGGTCTGCATCCACGAGGAGGACGACGCGGTCCTGTGGAAGCACGTCGATGAAAAGGCCGGCTCGGAGGTACGGCGGTCCCGGCGGCTGGTCGTGTCCTTCAGTGCGACGGTGGCCAACTACGAGTACGTCGTCTACTGGCGCTTCTATCAGGACGCGCACGATCGAGTGCGAGGTCCGCGCGACCGGGATCATGGTGACGACGGCGTGTCGCATCGGCTGACGATGTGCCGCCGACCGGCGCGGTCGTCGACAACCGGACGTACGCGCCGTTCCACCAGCACTTCATCGTCGCCCGCCTCGACATGGAGGTGGACGGCCCGGACAACACGGTGCTCGAGTGTCACACCGAAGCCCTGCCGATCTCGGCGGACAACCCGTACGGGCTGGCGTTGGTCGAGATGCGGACACCGCTGCGTACGGAATCTGAAGGCGCGCAGGACTACGACTGGGCCACCCAACGGTCCTGGAAGATCGTCAACCGCGGTCGCACAACGCAGCTCGGCGGCAACCCTGGCTACAAGCTGGTCCCCGGCGGGACGTTCCCGGCGATGTTCCCGCCCGGCTCGCCGATGCTGACTCGGGCAGGAGTCATCGAGCACACGCTCTGGGTGACCGCGTACGACGAAGAGCAGCGCTGGCCGGCCGGCGAGTTCTGCATCCAGAGCGCCGGTGATCAGGGCCTGCCGCAGTGGATCGAGGCGGACCGGCCGATCGAGGACACCGACATCGTGCTCTGGTACGTCTTCGGCCTGCACCACATCACGCGGCCCGAGGACTGGCCGGTGATGCCCGCCGACATCGTGTCCTTCGAGCTGAAGCCGGCCGGGTTCTTCGACCGCAATCCCGCGCTGGACCTGCCGCCGAGCCCGCCCTCCCATGCGTGATCTTGACGAAAATGTCGGCTCAGCGGGCTGAATGGGTCCGTGAAACGACACTTTCGTCAAGATCACCGGGCCATCCTCGAGGTGCAGGGGTGTTACCGCCCAGATCCGGCTGGCATTCTGCGGACATGACCTCGAGCAACGGACTACGCAGCCTGCAGAACGTCATCAACGGCGAGCGCAGGGACGCCGCGGACGGCCGTACGAGCGACGTGATCGACCCCACGAACGGTCAGCCGTACGCGCGGGCGCCGATCAGCGGGCAGGCCGACGTCGACGCCGCGATGGACGCGGCGGCGGCTGCGTTCGAGAAGTGGCGGGACACCACACCCTCGGATCGGCAGAAGGCGCTGCTCAAGATCGCCGACGCGATCGAGGCGCGCGCCGACGAGATCGTGAAGGTCGAGAGCGAGAACACCGGCAAGCCGATCGGGCTGACCACGAGCGAGGAGTTGCCGCCGGCGATCGACCAGATCAGGTTCTTCGCCGGGGCGGCCCGCGTCCTGGAGGGAAAGGCGTCGGCGGAGTACCTGGCCGGACACACGTCCTGGCTGCGCCGCGAACCGGTCGGCGTCTGCGCGCAGGTGACGCCATGGAACTACCCCTTCATGATGGCCGTCTGGAAGTGGGCCCCGGCGATCGCAGCCGGAAACACTGTGGTGCTCAAGCCTTCTGATACGACGCCTGCCTCGACGCTGCTCATGGCCGAGATCATGAACGAGCACCTGCCCGAGGGTGTGTTCAACGTCGTGACCGGTGACCGGGACACCGGCCGACTGCTGGTCAGCCACCCCACGCCGGCAATGGTCTCGATCACCGGCAGCATCCGCGCGGGCGCCGAAGTCGCCAAGGCCGCCGCCGTCGACATCAAGCGCGTACACCTCGAACTCGGCGGGAAGGCGCCGGTCGTGGTCTTCGACGACGCGGACCTCTCTGCGGCCGCCGAAGGAATCGCGACCGCGGGCTTCTTCAACGCAGGTCAGGACTGCACCGCCGCTACCCGAGTGCTCGCCTCGCCACGGATCCACGACGACTTCGTCGCGGCGCTGACCGAGCAGGCCAAGAACAACGCGAAGACGGGGATGCCCGACGACGAGGACGTGCTCTACGGACCGGTCAACAGCGCCAATCAACTCGAGCAGGTCACCGGAATGTTGTCCCGGCTGCCCGATCACGCCAACGTCGCGGCCGGCGGGCACCGGCAAGGTGAGAACGGCTACTTCCATGAAGCCACCGTCGTCTCCGGGTTGAACCAGGATGACGAGGTGATCCAGGACGAGATCTTCGGCCCGGTGATCACCGTGCAGCGGTTCAGCGACGAGGACGAGGCCGTGCGCTGGGCCAACGGGGTCAAGTACGGACTGGCCTCGAGCGTCTGGACGGCCGACCACAAGCGCGCCCTGCGGATGGCCAAGCGGCTGGACTTCGGCTGCGTCTGGATCAACTGCCACATCCCGCTGGTCGCCGAAATGCCACACGGCGGCTTCAAGCAGTCCGGGTACGGGAAGGACCTGTCGATGTACGGGTTCGAGGACTACACGCGGCTCAAGCACGTGATGAGCAACATCGAGGACTGACTCAGGGTGAACTCTGGCGGTTTGGCCAAAACCGCCACCTTCGGACCTGCGCACACACGAAGGAGACAACGATGTCGTTCCAGGCGTACCTGGATGCGGTCGAGGACAAGACCGGAAAGACCCCGCAGGAGATCGTCGACCTGGCCCACGCCCGCGGGTACGGACCCGATACCAAGGCCGGGGAGATCGTCGAGTGGTTCAAGACCGAGTTCGACGTCGGGCGAGGGCACGCCATGGCGATGGTCCACGTGATCAAGAACGGGCCGGGCATCGGGGACAAGCACGTCGGGACCACGGGAACGCACCGCGACGAGTCCAACATGCTTCGGCTGGACGGCAAGGCAAACCGGACCTGACCCATCACTCTGGCGGTTTCTGCAGAAACCGCCAGGGTGGGCCGTCAGTCCGCGCGGGAGCCACGACTCAACGCAGTGGCGGTTTGCTGGCAAACCGCCGGGGTTGAAGCCTGAGTCAGGGACGCGCGACGCCGCGGGGGAGGATCGTCGAGCGGTTTCGATACAGGTCGCGCATCGTGCCGATCTCGCCGCCGTGCCAGGCATCGTGCTCGATCATCGTCCAGAACACTCGCCAGGCCGGCCACTGCTCGCCCCAGTTGGTGGCTACTTCGGCATCCAGTGCGGCCTCGTCCGATAGGCCCGTGAGGTCGTCGCGGAGTAGCTGCTGACCCTCCCGCAGCCGGTCGATCGCGCCCGCCGGCGTACGGCAGACCTCGAGGTCCGGGAACGTCAGTTTGCCTGCACCATAGGCATATTCGTGATACATGATCTTGCAATCGGCGATGTGCAGAAGTCGCCAGGCGATCGTCGTGAACGGCGCAGGTTGCGGATCGGGAAAGTCGTAGTCCGCAGCCCATCGCCCGTCCGTACCTCGTCGGATCGACCAGCCACCGGGTACGGGCTGCCAGAGGTATTCCTCGTCGGTGAGTCCTTCCAGGCGTCGGCTCAGCCGCCCGTACGCCTCGTCGAGTGCGACCAGAAGCAGATCAACCCGCGACACCGTTCGCCCCACCTCACTGCTCGACGATGAGCTCCACTGAATCGTCTCCTACATCTGTGCACTTAATGGTGAGTTCGGCGAGTTCGATCGTCTCGCCCTCTGTGCAGCTGCCTTCACCGTCGGCGAATCCGAGGGTTGCTACCCCATCCTCGGCCGAGACCAGGGTGACGGTGTTCCCGCTGGATCCCAGTTCGGCCTCCGAGCCCGTGCCGCTCAAATGGACCGTGCAGGTGCCGTTTTCACAATGCGTTGTGTGAGCGGTCACCGAACAGCCGCCCGCGGCCAGCACGGCAACTCCGGCGGCAGCGGCCAGACCAGCGCGCCTCATGATCGATGTCATGCGCGGCAAGGTATCGACACTCCCGTGAACTCCTAGTCAGGTTGACCTTGGGCCAGCCGCTCGACGGACTTGGCGATCCGACGCTCGCGCGTCTGGGCTCGTTTGGCCTCCTCGACCGGCCGGATGATCGCGAATCTCTGGGCCGGGGTGCAGTCAGCGAACGCCCGGGCCGCGGCGGGCTCGGCGTCGAGAGCGGCTTGGAGATCGGTCGGCGCAACCGCGTTCGCGGGGCTGTCGTAGGCCCGGTCCCAACGGCCGTCCGCTTTGGCGCGCTCCACTTCCGCAATGCCCTCAGGCTGCATCCGACCGGCCGCGGTGAGCGCCTCGATGTAGCCGACGTTACGTTTGGACCAGACGCTGCGGGGACGTCGAGGGCAGAACCGCTGCAGCCACGACGTGTCGTCACCCTTGCGAGCCTGTCCGTCGATCCAGCCGTAGCAGAGCGCGACCTGGAGCGCCTCGGCATGAGTGACCGAATCGATGCCAGAGGCCTTCTTGTACAGCCGAATCCAGACGCCCTCCTGTTCGTGGCGATGCTCGCCCAGCCAGGCCTCGAAGTCCACGGCCGTGCGGAACGGCAGTATGGGAGCTTCGATCATTCGCGCAGTACGCGTCCGGTCGCTCATCCCTTGGGACCCATGACGCCCTGCGGGTAGGGCGTCCGGCCATCGGCGAGCATCTCGACGAACTGCGCGATCCGCTTCGCCCTTGTCTCCGCCCGCTTGGCGTCCTGGACTCGGTAGAGGATCGCGTAGCGATTGGTCGAGGTCAGCGCAGTGAAGGCCGCCGCCGCGGCCGGTACCGCGTCCAATGCGATCCGCAGGTCGTCGGGAACAGTGATCGTGGCCGAGCCCTCGTACGCCTTCGCCCATCGCCCGTCCGCCTTTGCCCGCTCCACCTCCGCGATGCCTTCGGGCTGCATCAGGCCGGCTTCGGTGAGTTCTGCGACGAAGCCGATATTGCGCTTGGACCAGACACTGCGGGGACGACGTGGGCAGAAGCGCTGCAGCCAGGTCTTGTCGTCGCCCTTGCCCTTCTGGCCGTCGATCCAGCCGTAGCAGAGGGCGACTTTCAGTGCCTCGTCGTAGGTGACCGTCGGGGTGCCGGAGCCCTTCTTGGCGATCCGGAGCCAGAGCCCGACCTGGTCGTCGCGATGCTCGGCCACCCATGCCTCGAAGTCGGCGGCGCTCGAGAATGCCAGGGTCGGAGGTTGCACCTTGGCGGTAGCCGCCTTCTTCGCCATCACCGCGCAATGATCGCCCATGGCTCCGACAGAATGGTCGACGACCGTACTGCCGTACGCCCGCACTGCCGTACGCCCGTACTGCCGTACGCCCGCACTGCCGTACGACCGCACTGCCGTACGACCGCACTGCCGTACGACCGCACTGCCGTTCGACCGCAACGCAGCCACCGCAACCGAAGTAGTCCGAGAGGAAACCACCCAGTGAGCGAGCCAACCCGCCCAGAAGTCGATCCTCCCGACGGTCCACCGCCGACCGACCTGCAGATCCAGGATCTGATCGTCGGCGACGGTGCCAAGGCGATCAACGGGTCGCACATCATGGCGCACTACGTGGGAGTCACCCACTCCGGCGGCGAGGAGTTCGACGCCTCGTGGAACCGGGGTCAGCCGCTCACGTTCCAGTTGGGCGTCGGCCGGGTCATCAAGGGTTGGGACCAGGGGATCGTCGGCATGAAAGTCGGTGGCCGGCGGCGGCTCACCATCCCGCCGGACATGGCCTACGGCGACCGCGGCTCGGGCAAGGTGATCAAGCCCGGCGAGACGCTCATCTTTGTGGTCGACCTCGTCGACGTGCGCTGACGTCCTCGAGCTCGTACGTACGAACCCCGGGCGCGGCGCACTCAGCCGGTGTCGACCAGAATCAGCTCCGCGGTCTGTTCGGGTTGATCCCAGTGCGGGAAGTGCCCGCACTTGTCGAACCAATGGATCCGCGCGTCCGGGAACAACTCCGCAGCTCGCTTGGACGCCGGTGCCTAATGTCGGCTGGGTGGTGCCTGATCTCCGCTGCGCGGTGCCTCATCTCCGGTGGGCGGTGCCAACTTGGCGGCCAACGTCTTGGGTGCGATCGCGCGGTAACTCTCCTCGATCCAGTCGCGGATCAACTCCGGGTCGAGCAGCCCTTGGTCCAGCGGAATGCTCACCCAGCCCCACTTGCCCAGCCCGTACCCGCTCGGTGTGACACCGGGCAATGCGAGCGCTTCGTCCTTGGAGATCGGCAGTTTCACACCGATCCCGATCGGCCACCGGTCGTCATCGGCCTCGCTGCCGGCGAACAGGAAGATCTTCTTCCGCACTTTGATGACGACGTCGTCTTCCCACGGCTCGTCCTGCCAGGCCTCGGGAAAGCTCAGGGCCAGCTCGATGGCAGCCTTTCGCGCCTGCGCCGCCCGCTGCTTCGCGGCTCTCCTCGGTTTGCTGTCCCCGGCGGTCTCGCTCACCTGGCGCACCGTACCGCCGGGCTCGGACCCGTGCGGCCGACTCAGGGGCACCCTGAGTCGATAGGTTCGACTCAGGGGCGCCCTGAGTCATTCCAGGTCGGGCGTGAGTCGAGAGGACAGGCATTGGGCGCGACCAGGTACGACGTCGTCGTGGTCGGCGGGGGGCACAACGGCTTGGTCGCCGCCGCCTACCTCGCCAAGGCCGGCCGTTCCGTGCTCGTGCTCGAACGCCTGGGCCACGTCGGCGGCGCCGCAGTCAGCGAAGCGGTGTTCCCCGGCGTGGACGTACGGCTGTCCAAGTACTCCTATCTCGTCAGCCTGCTACCGGACCGAATCGTGTCCGATCTCGGACTGACCGTCGCCCTGGCCGACCGAACGGTCGCCTCGTACACGCCGATGCGCAAGTCCGGCCGCGACGTCGGCCTGCTCGTCGAGCGACCCGCCGGAGAGCGCACGCGACAGTCGTTCCTCGACCTGACCGGCGCCGACTCCGACTACGCGGCCTGGCAGGACTTCTACGCGCGGATCGAGGTCATGGCCCAGGATCTGGCTCCCACATTGCTCGAGCCGTTAGCCACCATCAAGGAAATCGAGTCCAAGCTGCGCGATCCGCAGATCCTGACCGACCTCCGTGACCTGCCGCTGGCGGAGTTCGTCGGCCGGGCGCTGGCCGACGATCACGTACGCGGGGTCGCGTTGACCGACGGCTTGATCGGCACCTTCGCCGACCTGCACGCCGACGACGGCCTCGCAGCGCGTTGCTTCCTCTACCACCTGATCGGCAATGGCTCCGGGCAGTGGCGGGTTCCGATCGGTGGGATGGGCGCGGTGTCGGCCTCCATGGCCGAAGCAGCTCGGCGGTTCGGCGCGGAGATCACCGTCGGAGCGACGGTCAGCAACGTCGCCGTCGATGCGGATTCAGCGGAGGTCTCCTGGACGGATGTGTCCGGAGCCCCGCAGAGCGTTTCGGCCGGAGCCGTGGTGTCCGGTGTCGCACCGCAGGTCATGGACATGCTGCGCGGCCGTACGCCCGCGGCCCGTCCGGTGGGTGCCCAGGTGAAGCTCAACATGGTCGTCACGCGGCTGCCCCAACTGCGCTCGGGACTGGATCCGCGGGTGGCCTTCTCCGGAACCCTGCACGTCAACCAGTCCGCAGCGCAGCTGGACGCGGCCCACGCCGCCGCAGCCGCCGGCCGGCTACCAGATCCGCTGCCCTTCGAGGTCTACTGCCACTCGCTGTCCGACCCGACCATCCTCGGCCCAGCCGAACGAGCCGCGGGTTATCAGACCCTGACGCTCTTCGGGCTGCACACCCCGACGGCGCTCTTCGACCGGGACAACGAGGCAGTTCGGGCCCAGGCCGCGCAACTGGCCATTGACGGACTCAACGGCATCCTCGCCGAGCCACTGGAGGATTGCCTGGCCAAGGATTCGACCGGCGCCCTGTGCGTACACGCCGCCTCCCCCCTCGATGTCGAAGCGGCCTTGGCGATGCCGGGCGGCAACATCTTTCACGGCGAGCTCTCCTGGCCGTGGGCGGTGCAGGATTCGCAGTCGGGCATGTGGGGCGTCGAGACCGACGAGCCGCGGCTGGTCTATGCGGCCAGCGGCGGAGCGGTACGCGGGGGAGCGGTCAGCGGGATCGGCGGGCACAACGCGGCGCACGCTCTGCTCGACCGGGACTAGGCGCGCTCACACAACAGGCTGGCCGCGAAATGTCCCGGTGATGGCACCACCGGGCACGGAGACAAGATCGGCAAAGGGCAACGTGACATCCAAGGTGGCCGATCCACTGAACCGGACCGTGCCGGTCCCATCCACCGGCACGCCTTCGGTGAATTCACAGGCCGCGAAGGTCAGGTCCGCCCCACTGTTGGATGGCGAGTAGGTCAGCGCGCCTCCGGCATCGCAGCCCATCTCGAGGACGTCGTCGCCGAACCAGTCGAAGTACTCGATGTTGTTGAGCACCGAGTTCGCAATCGCGGCAACAGTGGTCGGGGCATCGACGTACTCCGGTTCAGTCCCTGGCGCGTTCGGCGCGTAGGGATCGGCAATCGACCCGTCGCACAACGTGATCCGGTTGACCGGCAGCTCCCCGTCGCCCAGGAAGTCGCCGATGAGGTCGTCGACGCAGCGATAGCCCCACCCGAAGATGACGTGTGGCCCGCCGTCGAGGACCACCAGGTAGGACTCGTCCAGCCGGCCGAAGACCCGGGTCGCGTTGTCGGCCGGCGTGTTCGGGTCGGTGTTGGAGTTGAGGACGAACACCGGGTACGACGTGTCCGCGAGTGGGGCCGGGCGGCGAACAAAGTCATCCGTGGATGGCCAGACCAGGCAGGGCACGTCGCCGAACGCGATACCGCCCAAGAACTCGTCGTCGACGCCCGACGCCTCGACGGCGTCGATCCACAGGTCGAGTCGCTCGCGCGGACTGCCGGCGCCGAAGTAGTAGGAGTAGTCCTGGCACTCGACGGCGTAGAACATCGCATCGGAGAACGACGGGTCGACCTCGGGTTCGAAGTCCTCGGCGTCCTCCGAGCTGGCGCTGTAGGCAAGCCGGGCCAACGGGACGATGTTGCCCTCGGCTGCCGAGTTGACGGCTCGCTGGAGCTGCATCCGGACGCCCAACGAGTTGGCGAAACCACTGGCGGCCACCGACAGGTCGCTCGCGGTGAACTCCCGGGTCTCGGTGGTCCCGTCCGGCATGGGGAACTCGTACTCGATCGACCCCGCCTCCAGTTCGGTTACCAGGTCCTCGTATGTCTGCACTGCTTCCCCGGGCGCGTCCGAGGCGCAGTCGTTCGCGCGATCGCAGGCGTCCAGTGTCGCCTCGACGACGTCGCCGAAGGCCCGCGCGGTTTCGATGTAGTAGGGGATCGCCCCGATGGTCAGGTCGACGACCCCGTCCACGATCAGCGATGCCACGTGCTCGGGGTGCGCGGCGGCATAGGTCTGGACGTACTGCGTGCCGTAGCTCTCGCCGTACAGGCTGAGCTTGTCGACGCCCAGGTAGGCGCGAAAGGCCTCGAGATCCTCGACTGCCTGAACGGTCGAGTAGAAGGCCAGGTCCGATTCGCTGACCCCCGACTCGTCGACGCAGTCGTCGACAAAGGTCTGCGCGTCCGCGATGACCTGGTCGCGCTGGTCGGCATCCCACAGATCCGAGTCGGTGTCGTAGTAGGCAGCGGCCGCCTCGTCGCAGGTGACCGGCTGGGAGGCGCCGATCCCACGCTGGTCGAGGAAGACGATGTCGTAGTTGTCGGTGATCCCCGTCGGCATCGCGTCGGTGTAGTAGTCGGCCGCGGACAGTCCACTGGAGCCCGGGCCACCGGTGATCGTCACGAACGTGCCCTTGGCCTCGCCATCCGCGCGCCGGATGGCGAAGTCCACCTCCCACATCGTCGGGTCATCGGAATAGTGATCCCGCGGTACGGCTAGGCGTACGCACTCGAAGTCGATGTCGGGGCAGTCCTGCTCGGACACGACCTCGAAGCGCGGCGGCCCGGGCGTGAGCTCCGGCTTGGCGACCGGCGCATACGCCGTCAGGTCGGCCACACAGCCGCTCACCAGAACGCCGGTCAAGCCGAGGATCGTCAGCCCGCGGGAGAAAGGGACCCCGCGTTCAGCCATGCGCGGATGGTAGTTGCGGCGGGTACGGAGCTTTCGGTCCGATCAGCGACCGGATGATTCCGCCACCCCTTGGGCGGACCCTGGGCCGTGCGTCGCCCGCGATGAATACCGCGCGTAGATCTCATGCTGCGCCGTCCGGCCAGGCCCGGCGCCGAGCCGACTCTCGACCAGGAACAACTCGGTCGCGGTCCAGGGCGAGCCGGTGAACCCGCGCAACCGGTCCGCGAGATGGCCCAGATCGTCGCCGCGGGATTTCCGGGCCAGCGTGATGTGTCCTCGAAAGGGCTTGCTCTCCCCGTCGAGGGCAGCGTGCCGGGCGACGGCACGGACCGATTCTGCGAGCCGCCGGAGGGCTGCCCGATCACCGGCGAGCCCGGCCCACAGCACCCGGTTGTCGAAGTGACCTCCTCCGGCGATCTGAAGCTGGATCGGCAAGTGGTCGTGCGCGACCCGCGCGAGGCCGTCCACCAACAGCCCGACGGCGGTCTCCTCGACCGCACCCAGAAACACGAGCGTCAGATGCCAGCTCTCCGTGCGGGACCAGCGGACCGTCGGCGCCTCGGCCCGGAGTGGCTGCACCGCGGCGGCGAGTTCGTCGAGCGCAGGGCGCGGCGGCATCAGCGCCACGAAGAGTCGCTTGGGCACAGCCCATTCTCGCGTTGCGTCAGCTGGTGGTAGGCCGACTATGGGCGCGATCGAGTGAGTCCAGCAGCGTGGCCAGACCCCCGACTGCGCGGCCGGTGCGCCGGTCGCTGGTCGTGACGACGACCGTGCGCGGGCGTACGACCGGTCGGCCGTGACTGACCAGTGCGTCCAGCAGCGCGCGGTCTTCGCCGAGCGGGATCGACCCGAACCCACCCACTGCCGAGTACGCATCAGCCCGGACCGCGAGGTTGGCGCCGTACACGTGATCGTGTGAGCCGCCATGGAGCCCGTTGCGGATGATTCGACGATAGGCGATCAGCGATCCTGAATTGTGCTGGCCGTCAAGATGACCCGGCACCGGTCGCCGAGGCAGCTGCGCCAGGCCGATGACTGCCTGATGGTCGCCGCGCGCCGACGCCAACACGTCGATGACCCACGTCGAGGGCACGATCGAATCCGCATCCGTGTTCAGGATCCACACGTCGCGTGACGCCGCGCCAGCGTGATGTGAACCTTCCGGGCACGATGCCCGCGACGCCGGCGACGGGAGCAGATCCAAGGCCGCTTGAACACCGTGCGCCCGCACATCTCCGACGGTCGGCGATGTCGAGTCCGCAACGAGGACATGCGGGACGCCGGACAGGGCGCGCTGGGCTCGACCGAGCGTGTCGTCGCTGCAGTGGTGCCCGACGACGGCGACTGCCGCGTTCCGGACGGCACCGGCCGCGACGGCGCTCTGCAGGCTGATCCGCACGCTGTCCAGGCAGGATGCAATCCGGGCCGACTCGTTGCGGGCAGGGACGACAACCACGATGTCGACCGAGCGACCGGAATTCCGGATGGTCATCTCGGCTGGCCGCGCTGCGAGCTGGCGAAGTCGTTGACCTTCTCGGAGATGTCGAGGACGAAGGACTCGTCCGTGTGGTGGACCAGGCTGCGTCCCAGAGAGGCGGCTGCCTCGGCATTGGCCTGCTCGCCTGAGCAGTGCGCATCGGCCGGGTGACCTCGCCAGTGGACGACGACGAGATGACCGCCTGACCGGAGCAGGTCGACGGCCAGCCTGACCGTTCTCGCTCGCGCCTCGTCGGGCAGGTAATAGAGGAATTCGCTGAGCACAACGAGGTCACAGCTACCCGGCATCAAGTCCGGCGGCTCAACCGGCGTCTGCGCGACAGCGAAGCGAACATGCGCTGCGGCCACGCGCTCGCGGGCGCCGGCAATCGCGCGCGGGCTGACGTCGCTGGCAACCAACCGATCGCAGCGCGAGGCGAGTTCGGCACTCAGGAAGCCCATCGCGGCGCCGGGCTCCCACCCGAGGGTGTAGCGCTCCCGCGGCAAGCTGGCCAGCAGCACCGAACGCTTGCGCCGCTCGTACCAACTGGTTCCGACCTCCCAAGGATCGGCGTTTCCCTCATAGAGCGCGTCGAAATGCGCTTTGGCCTCCTCTTCGCCCGGGGCCGGCCGGATCAACAGTTCGTTGCCGTCGGTGAAGTGCGCGATCGCGTGCGGCGGAAGCACCGGCCCGACCTCGGGACTGGGCGGGTCGAGCTGACTGCCGTAGAGCTCGATCGCCGCGCGCTTGCGTTCCCGCTCGTCGGCGTCCAGCGCCACCCGCCGGAGGTGTGGCCACGGGATCTCGGGGTCGTCCGGGCGCAGGTTGTGACGCATCCAGACCGGGTAGGACCAGCGCATGGAACCGACCCGTCTCGCCGCCACCCCGGCGGCGCGGCCGACGGCCCGGTGATCGGGGTGCGGGTCCTTCGTCCACGGAGCCAGCACGGCTGTCCGGCTCTGGGTACGAACCGGCTCGGTGGCCACGAGATCGGTCAGTGCGTCGACCATCTCGCCTTCGTGCGCGGTGAGCCGACCGTCCGGGAGATCGAGAAGGTGCACCTCGGCGGCGGCGAGGCCGAGCGCGCCGATCGCCTCGTGGAACTCCCTGATCCGGATCCGCGCGAGGGCGGCCGCCGGCTCGCCGGACCCCCCGTAGGCAGCATCGCCAGCGCTCATCAGCGCCAGGACGATGTGAACCCCGCTCTCCTGCAGCCGGCGCAGGATGCCGCCGACGGCCAACGTCTCGTCGTCAGGGTGAGGGACGGCGACGACGAGCCGGTCACCCTCGACGAGTTCCAGCAGATCCGCCGGTTGGTGCGCCGCCAGGAGTTCGAGTGCTCTGGTCCAGAGTGCTGCGGGCTGACCTGGCGCGGTGATCACGCGGGTCATCTGAGCGGGACCGACCGCTTGCGAACGCTCTGGCCGAGCAAGACCACCACGTGGGCCGGGGTGGCCGCGCTCACCCGAACACCGGGCCGTCGGTCCACGGCTCGGGGACCTCCGCCGTACCGAGCCGGGCGAGGTCGCGCTCGCCGTGGTGCTGGCGCACGAAGACTTCGAGGTCCGCCAGCTGATGGGCGAAATCACCATCCCGGCCGAGCCCTACCGGCCCCACCACTCGGGGCAGCCGACGAGTGCCCTCGCCGACGGCGGCTTCGACCGCGCTCCGGCAGAGCAGCGCCATCCGGGCGAGGTCATCAATGGGGAGCGCGCTGAGCCCCGTAGCCGGATCCACCGGACCGCCGCGAAGCCGGTCAGCGGCGCTGACCAGGGTCGCGGCGGCGGATTCGACAGCGACCGTGACCGCACCGATGTGGGCTTTCGCGTGCTCGTCGGGTGTGCGGTCGCCCAAGACCCGGAGGGACGCGTCGAGCAATCCCTGCAGGCCGCCGAGCCAGACCGCGGCGACACCCATTCCGCCGAGGTGCAGCCCGGGTCGTTCGAGATAGAAGCCGGCCGGCCCGACGATCGCGGCGGCATCGACCGGCAGGTCGACCACGTCGATGTCCGTGCTCGCGCTGGCATCCATCCCGAGTGCCGGCCAGCTACCCGGGACCGGCCGCAGCTCCGGGCCGCGCACCGCGATGTCGAGGAGCATCAGCTCACCGGCCTCGTTGCGGCAGGTGGTCAACGCCCGATCGAGCAACGGTGCCCCGGAGCAGAACCGCATCGTCCCGCTGAGGAGGCGTTCGGACATCTCGGCAGCCCGTTCGGCCACCCCCACCTCTTGGCGGTTCGCTGGCAAACCGCCAGAGGTCTGGCGGTTCGCTGGCAAACCGCCGCCCGGCTCCGCGCCGCCCGAGCTCAGCGAGAGGCCGGTGCCGCCGGATGCCGAGGCCCAGACTCCGTACAGTGCCCCGGGAACTGCCGTCCGCCCGGCCTCCGCCAGGATGGCCAGTGCGTCGAGATGGCCCTCGAGCAGCCGGGCCACGACGAGATCGGTGCGTCCGAGCGCGGAGAGCAACTGCCAGCGCCGCAGCGGAATCCGAACCGAACTCTGGGGTGCCAGCCTCGCGGCCAGACCGGGGAGGGCGTCGGCGAGCCAGGCCTGCACCTCGGTGGGTGGCAAGGCCCGGTCGAGCTTGACCGCCAGTGGAGCGCCGATCAGCAACTCGCGAGCCCCGCGCGGCGCGGAGGTGTCGGTCACAGCGCAAACTTACGCTGTATGCCAATCGTGCGTCCATGTGAGCGGATGCACAATCCTGATGTTTCGCCGTCGTTACGGCGCCGGTAGTCTGCAGGAATCCCCCACGTACGTCGGGTCGGACCTCAGCCGGGGTTCGGCGACGGTGAGCCACAACCGTCCCCGGACACGCTGCGTTTCGCTGCCGATACAAGGAGTCGATATGACAATGGCTGTCATACCCGGTTTGGACCGCGCACCTACCAACCACGAGCGACTTCTGGGCTGGGTACGCGAGGTGGCCGAACTGACCACCCCTGAGCAGGTCGTGTGGGTGGATGGCAGTCCGGAGGAGTGGACCCGACTGACCGACCAGCTGGTCGAGGCGGGGACGTTCACCCGCCTGTCGAAGAAGCCCAATTCGTTCTATGCCGCCTCCGACCCGAGCGATGTCGCCCGGGTCGAGGACCGCACCTTCATCTGCTCCGTGCGCGAGCAGGACTCGGGTCCCACCAACAACTGGATGGATCCGAACGAGATGAAGGCCATCATGACCGAGCTCTACCGCGGGTGCATGCAGGGCCGGACGATGTACGTCATCCCGTTCTGCATGGGCCCGATCGAGGCCGCGGAGCCGATGTTCGGCGTGGAGATCACCGATTCCGAGTACGTCGTGGTGTCGATGCTCGTGATGGCTCGGAGCGGGAGCAAAGCGCTAGAGGCACTGGGCAAGGACCGAGACTTCGTACCCGCGCTGCACTCAGTCGGCGCCCCATTGGAGCCCGGCCAGGAAGACGTGCCGTGGCCGTGCAGCCAGACCAAGTACATCGTGCAGTTCCCCGAGGAGCGGATGATCTGGTCGTACGGGTCCGGGTACGGCGGCAACGCGCTGCTGGGCAAGAAGTGTTATTCGTTGCGGATCGCGTCGGTCATGGCCCGCGACGGCGGCTGGCTGGCCGAACACATGCTGATCCTGAAGATGACCAGCCCCGAGGGTGCCAGCCACTACATCGCCGCCGCCTTCCCGTCGGCCTGCGGCAAGACCAACCTCGCGATGCTCGAGCCCACCGTGCCCGGCTGGAAGGTCGAGACCCTCGGCGACGACATCGCATGGATGCGGTTCGGGGAGGACGGGCGGCTGTACGCGCTCAACCCTGAGTACGGGCTGTTCGGCGTGGCACCAGGCACCGGGTGGGACACCAATCCCAATGCGATGCGAACCATTGCGAAGGGCAACTCGGTCTTCACCAACGTTGCGCTCACCGATGACGGCGACATCTGGTGGGAGGGGATGACCAAGGAGAAGCCGGCGCACCTGACCAGCTGGAAGGGTGCGGACTGGACGCCGGACTCCGAAGAGGTCTCCTCACACCCGAACTCGCGGTTCTGCACCCCGATCAAGCAATGCCCGATCCTCGCGCCGGAGTACGACGACCCGAACGGTGTGCCGATCTCGGCGATCCTGTTCGGCGGCCGGCGCAAAACCACGATCCCGCTGGTCACCGAGTCCCGCGACTGGCAGCACGGGGTGTTCATGGGTGCGACGCTCTCGTCCGAGACGACTGCTGCAGCGACCGGCGCGGTGGGCGTCGTACGGCGTGATCCGTTCGCGATGCTGCCGTTCATCGGCTACAACGCCGGCGACTACTTCAACCACTGGGTGGAGACCGGCAAGAGCGCTGACTCGACCAAGCTGCCGAAGATCTTCTATGTCAACTGGTTCCGAGTGGACAATGAGGGCAAGTTCCTCTGGCCGGGCTTCGGCGAGAACTCGCGCGTCCTCAAGTGGGTCATCGAGCGCCTGGAGGGCAGCGCGGCCGCGGTCGAGACGCCGGTTGGCCACGTACCGACGGCGGAGTCCTTGGACACCGACGGGCTGGGGATGACCGACGAGCAGATCGAGGCCGTGCTCGCGGTCGACCCCGAGGAATGGCGCGCGGAGATCCCGCAGATCGCCGAGTGGTTCGACAAGATCGGCGACTCCCTGCCGACCACGATGCGCGACGAGCTGGAGACCCTCAAGCGCCGGCTCGACGCCTGACTGCCCCAGCTTTTCGGGACGTTATGCGCATAACGTCCCGTTTGGGGCCCGGAATCCGGGACGTTATGCGCATAACGTCCCAAAACCGGGCCAGATAACCGGGCTTAGGCGACTCTCCGGTAGCGCAGGTAGACCACGCCGGAGGCGTCGAAGCGCCGGCTCTCGACCTGCTCCAGCTTGATCACCTCGTCCAGGGGCGGGAAGAACGGCCGGCCGGCGCCGAGGACGATCGGAAACACGAACAGCCGGAACTCATCGACCAGCCCGAGCTTGATCAGCTGACCGGCCAGGTCCGCGCCGCCGACATCGATGTCCCCGCCGCACTCCTCCCGGAACTGCCGTACTTCGGTTGCCATGTCCCCCGTCGCGAGCCGGCTGTTGAAGTCAACTGAGGGCAGCGTCCGGGAAAAGACCAGGCGCGGGGTGGCCAGCCAGGCAGCGGCAAACTCCTGCTCCACCGGCGACGCGTCAGGGTCGTTCGGGACTTCCGGCCAGTAGCCGGCCATGACCTCGTACAGACCTCGCCCGTACACCGAGCCACTCGACGCGGCCTGCTGTTCGTTGGCGAACCGGTGCACCTCCTCATCCGGCTCGCTCCAGTTGTCCCCGCGACCGGGCGAATCCATGAAGCCGTCCAGCGATACGTGCATCGAATAGATCACTACGCCCATGCCACTCCCTCAGTCGATGTCTCCCTACATCTGACCGCTCCGGCGGCTGAAATTCATCGGTCCGCCCGCAGCTTCTTCGCACATCCGCACCCTCCAGGAACCCACGTCGTCGGCTAGCGTGTGCGCCGGTCAGGTGAGCGAAGGGCGGCGAACGGGTGCTCGGGGCGTACAAGCAGGTGCTGTTGACCCCGCACGCACTGCCCATGGTCGCGGTCGGTTTCATCGGTCGGCTGCCGCTGTCGATGGTCGGCTTGGGCTGCCTTCTCGTGGTCGAGGACTACACCGGCTCGTACGCGCTCGGTGGTGCGGTCGCAGCCACCGGTGCAATGACGACGTCGATCTTCGGCCCGTTGCTCGGCCGAGCCGCCGACGCGTTCGGTCAGCGGCGGGTGCTGCTGCCGATTCTCGGCGTGTTCGTGGTGGCCGGTACGACGTTCCTGTGGTCGGTTCGCGAGGACCAACCGAGATGGATCACCTTCGTGGCAGCCGGGATCGCCGGCGCCTGTATCCCGCCGGTGTCCAGCATGCTGCGCACGAGGTGGACCTACCTGCTCAAGGGTTCGAAGAAGCTGGCGACCGCCCTGGCCTTCGAGTCGGTGCTGGACGAGTTCACGTTCATCATCGGGCCGGTTCTGGTCACGTTCCTGTCCACGACCGGTCACACGACCGCCGGAGTTGTGACCGCCTTCGTCTTCGCCACGATCGGTGGCCTGCTCTTCGCCGCCCAGCGCAAGACCGAACCACCGCCGGGTGGCGCGCACATCCAACGCGGCCCGTCGGCGATGCGGGTGCCAGGGCTGCGGGTGCTCTGCGTGGTCGGGTTCACGATCGGCGGCATCCTCGGTGTCATGCAGGTCAGCCTGGTCGCGTTCTCCGAAGAGATGGCCGCGTACGAACTGTCCGGCGTTCTGATCTCCGCGCTGGCGCTCGGCTCGATGGCCTCCGGGATCCTGTGGGGCACTAGGCATTTCCGCAACTCGTTGCATTCGCGACTGATCAACATCCTCGGCTGCCTGACTCTGCTCAGCCTGCCGCTGGCGGTGATCAGCAACGTCTGGGTGATGGTCGTTGCAGTCGGCGCCTTCGGCTTCGCGATGTCCCCGTCGCTGATCACGTCATTCACCCTGGTGGAGAAGTTGGTGCCGCGAGCGATCGTCACCGAGGGATACACCTGGGTCGGAACGGCTGTGGGTCTGGGAGTCGCGGTGGGCGCCGCGTCCTCAGGTCTCTTGGTGGACCTGTACGGCGCCAACCAGGCGTTCCTCGTTGCGACCGCGCTCGCCCTCCTCGCCGCCACGTCCGTCTTCCTGTTCCAGCACACCCTGCACACCGAGTCCGAGTCGGCCGACGCTGACGCCCGCGTGAGCTGAGCACGCTCTCGGGCACGTTCTGGCGACTCGGCCGCTGGGCGGCCGGGAGCCGGTGCTCAGAGTCCGTTGACCGCCAGGAACCGGTCGATCATGAGGTTGACCTGGTCCGGTACCTCGAGCTGGTTGAAGTGCCCAGCCCCGACGGTCTGGCCGACACAAACGGTCGGGCCGGAGCTGCGGAGGTCGGCGGCAGTGTCACTCGGGATCGCGCCGCTGATCGACAGCAACGGAACGGCGACCGTGCCGAGTGCGCAGCGGCCGTCGAAGCCGGCTATCGCCCTGAATAGTGCAGCCGCGATCGCGGGCGGCTGCTGGGGCATCTCGCTGATGATCTCGTCACGCCGAGCTGTGTCGGTCGGGAGGAACAGGCCGGTGACGAACGCAGTGCGCCAGGACCGGTCGAGGTCGGCCTCGACCGCGCCTGCCTTCTTGCCGAAGTAACCCTTGCCGCGCTCACTCAGGATAGGCGCGGGCTCGACCAGGATGGCGGCCCTGGCAGCGCCCTCGCGAGCGGCACATGCCAGAGCGACCAGGGCACCAAGGCTGTGCCCGACCACGATCGGCGCCTCGCACCGGGCTGCGGCGGCGACCGCGAGCACGTCATCGGCAAGGGTCTCGATGTCGTACACGCCCGGACCTGGGTCGGGGTGATCACTGTCGCCGTGACCTCTCAGGTCGACGGCTACGACAGCGCGGCCGGCGGCGAAGTGGTCGAACTGCGGAGCGAAGTACGAGCGGTCGCAGGCAAACCCATGGACCAGCACGATCGCCGGATCTCCGGTCCCCGCCATTTCGTAGGCCAACCTGAGCCCATCGCGGTGTACGTACGTCCGCCCCGCGGCAGGCGACTCGGGGACGCTGGGCATGGTCTCAGCCTGCCACCCGTCCACGGGCCCGGACCGCCTGCGGTGCTTAGGTGAGCGGCATGGCGGAATTCGTCGGCGCGGTCGACCAGGGGACCACCAGTACGCGCTTCATGATCTTCGACCACGAGGGCAATGTGGTCGGCCGGCACCAGCTCGAACACCAGCAGATCCTGCCGCGCGCCGGTTGGGTCGAGCACAATCCGATCGAGATCTGGGAACGCACCTCGGCGGTCATCCAGACCGGACTGCAGCACGCGCAGCTGGTCGCCGCCGACTTGGCCGCCCTCGGGATCACCAACCAGCGCGAGACGACCCTGGTCTGGGACCGGAAGACCGGCCGTCCGTACTACAACGCAATCGTGTGGCAGGACACCCGTACCGACCGGATCGCCACGGCGCTGGACCGCGACGGCCGCGGCGACATCATCCGTCGCAAGGCCGGCCTGCCACCTGCGACGTACTTCTCCGGCGGGAAGATCCAATGGATCCTGGACAACGTCGACGGGGTACGGGAAGCCGCCGCGCATGGCGACGCGATCTTCGGAACCACCGACAGCTGGCTGCTGTGGAACCTCACCGGCGGCACGGACGGCGGCGTCCACGTCACGGACGTGACCAACGCGAGCCGGACCATGCTGATGGACCTCGAGAGTCTGCAGTGGGACGACGAACTGCTCGGATTCTTCGACATCCCGCGCGAGATGCTGCCCGAGATCCGACCGAGCGCGGACCCGACGCCGTACGGGCTGACGCTCGAACGCGGCCCTTTGGCCGGCGTGGTGCCGCTGACCGGTGACCTCGGGGACCAGCAGGCGGCCACCGTCGGTCAGGTCTGCTTCAGTCCCGGCGAGGCCAAGAACACTTACGGCACCGGCAACTTCCTGCTGCTCAACACCGGTGAACAGCTGGTCCGGTCCGAGGCAGGTTTGCTGACGACGGTCTGCTATCAGTTCGGTGGGGACGATCCGGTGTACGCGCTGGAAGGTTCGATCGCTGTTACCGGTTCGGCGGTCCAGTGGTTGCGCGATCAGCTGGGCATCATCAGCGGCGCCAGTGAGAGCGAGTCGCTGGCGCGGCAGGTGGAGGACAACGGCGGCGTCTATTTCGTACCGGCGTTCTCGGGACTCTTTGCGCCGTACTGGCGCTCGGATGCTCGCGGGGCGATCGTCGGGCTCTCGCGCTTCAACACCAATGCACACTTGGCACGTGCAACGTTGGAGGCGATCTGCTTCCAAAGCCGTGACGTCGTCGAGGCCATGGCCGCCGACTCGGGCGTGCAGTTGGCAGTGCTCAAGGTCGACGGCGGCGTCACCGCGAACGAGCTGTGCATGCAGATCCAGGCTGACGTTCTCGGCGTACCGGTGAGCCGTCCGGTGGTCGCGGAAACAACGGCGCTGGGGGCGGCGTACGCGGCCGGGCTCGCCGTCGGTTTCTGGGACAGCACCGAGGAGCTGCGCACCAATTGGAACGAGGAGCGGCGCTGGGAACCGGCCTGGTCGGAGGACCAACGCGAAGCTGCCTACGCTCAGTGGAAGAAGGCGGTCACCCGAACCTTGGATTGGGTGGACGTCGGCTGATCGGTCCGACGTACATCTTGGCGGTTTCTGCAGAAACCGCCAGGAGTAGTTCGTAGTTCCGTACGTCCTGGCGGTTTGCTGGCAAACCGCCAGGAGTAGTTCCGCGCAGAGCCAGCCCGGGAGGTCGTCCAGATCAGAGCCACCGCGTTGTCTCCGGAGTTCCGCCGGCGCTCCCTCGAGCAGCTCGGCGAGATCGAGCTCGATGTCCTTGTCATCGGCGGGGGCGTCGTCGGGGCCGGTTGCGCCCTGGATGCTGCGACCCGCGGGCTCACCGTCGGCCTGGTCGAGGCCCGCGACTTCGCGTCGGGTACGTCGAGCCGGTCCAGCAAGCTGATCCACGGCGGTCTGCGCTACCTCGAGATGCTCGACTTCCGGTTGGTGGCCGAGGCGCTGGGCGAACGGGGTCTGCTGATGGACCGCCTCGCGCCGCATCTCGTCCGCCCGGTGTCGTTCATCTACCTGCTCAAGCACCGGTTCTGGGAGCGGATCTACGCCGGAGCCGGCCTGCTCCTCTATGACAGCCTCGGCGGCCTGTCCGGTCGGGCCCGCGGTCTCCCGCGGCATAAACATCTGACCCGGCGCGGCGCCCGGCGGATCGTGCCGTCGCTGCGCAAGGACGCGTTGATCGGGGCGCTGCAGTATTCCGACGGACAGGTCGACGACGCCCGGCACACGATGTTCGTGTCTCGAACCGCAGCGGCCTACGGTGCGCTGGTTGTCTCGCGGACGCGAGTGATCAAGCTCATGCGGCAGGGCGAGCGGGTGACCGGCGTTGTCGTACGCGAACTCGAGTCCGATCGCGAGATCGCCATTCGGGCCCGGCAAGTCGTCAACGCCACCGGGGTGTGGACCGACGAGACGCAGGCGTTGGCGCGGGAACGTGGCCAGTTCAACGTACGGGCGAGCAAGGGCGTCCACCTCGTCGTTCCGCGAGATCGGATCCACTCGCAGTCGGGCCTGATCCTGCGGACCGAGACCTCAGTGTTGTTCGTGATCCCGTGGGGGCGGCATTGGATCATCGGCACCTCGGACACCGACTGGGCACTGGACAAGGCCCACCCGGCCGCGAGTGCCAGTGACATCGACTACCTGCTGCGGCACGTCAACAAGGTCCTCGTCCAGCCGCTCACCGCAGCCGACGTCGAGGGTGTGTACGCCGGGTTACGGCCGTTGTTGTCCGGGGAGTCCGAAGCCACGTCGAGACTGTCGCGGGAACATGCTGTTGCGCATACGGTTCCGGGGCTGGTCGTGGTCGCGGGCGGCAAGTACACGACGTACCGGATCATGGCCAAGGACGCGATCGACGAAGCGGTGCACGGGCTCGGGACGGTCCTGGATCGGCGCGTGCCGGCCTCGGTGACGGACACGGTGGCGCTGCTGGGCGCCGAGGGGTTCGCGCCGCTGTGGAACACCCGACACGAACTCGCCGCGCGCTCCGGCCTGCACGAGGTCTGGATCGATCACCTCTTGCACCGGTACGGATCGCTGATCTCCGAAGTGCTCGAGCTGATCGCCGCCGACCCTTCACTCGGTGAACCGCTCGAGGGGGCGGACTACCTGCGGGTCGAAATCGCGTATGCCGCCTCGCATGAGGGCGCCCGACACCTCGACGACGTACTGACCCGGCGGACGCACATCTCGATCGAGACCTTCGACCGCGGGATCGGCGCGTGCGTCGAGGCCGCCGCGCTGATGGGTGCGGTGCTGGGCTGGAGTCCGGAGCAGGTCGACAAGGAGATCGAGCACTACCGGATGCGCGTGGCTGCCGAACGCGAGAGCCAGCAGATGCCCGACGACGAGACCGCCGACGCCGCCCGGCTAGGCGCCCCCGACGTCGTACCCCTGACCTGAGCCGGCCCAGCCCAGACCGCACTTTCTCCGGAGAAAGTCGCCGAGCGGGGTCCGGCCGAGGCACGAGACCGCACGCGATAACGCCGGTTCGCTACACAACCTGCCCTTTCACGTCACTCAAAGTGGCGGTTGTGTAGCCAACCGGCCGAAATCTGGGCGCGCGGGTAGCTTGAGGTTGATGCGCCCTGAACATCTCGACCTGCTCGCCACGTGCGGCGAGCCGACCCTGCATCCGGACGGCAAGCTGGCGATCGTCCCGGTCATCCGGCCCGACCTGGAGAGCAACGAGTACGTCGGGGGTCTGTGGGCGGTTCCGCTGGACGAATCCGGGCCACCGCGCCGACTGACCAAAGGCCATCGGGACACCGCCCCGGCCATCAGCCCGGATGGTCGTCTGGTGGCGTTCCTGCGCGCGGAGAAGAAGGGCAAACCGCAGATCCACATCCTGGAGTTGGGCGGCGCCGACCCCGTGGCGGTCACCGACGCGCCATTGGGTGCGGGAGCGCCGCGATGGAGTCCGGACTCGCGGCAGATCGCGTACTCAGCCCGCGTGCCCGAGAAGGGCCGATACGGGACCGACGATGACATCGACTCCGCCGCGGAGGCACCACGCCTGATCACGAAGTTGGCGCACCGGGCCGACGGGGTCGGCTACACAAGGGATCGCCCGAACCACGTGTTCCTTCTCGACGTGCCCGATCTCGATGTCGACCTGCCGCCCTCCGGCGATGACCTGCCGCTCGCCAGGCAGATCACCAACGGCGAGTGTGACCACGTGGATGTCTCGTGGAGCCCGGACGGGTCGCGTCTGGCCTTTGTCAGCGACCGACCCGCAGACGGCGATATGGATGACCGGGAGGACCTGACGTCCGCTGTCTTCACCTGCACGCCCGACGGCGGCGATCTCCGATTCGTTGCCGGCACCGGCCTTGCCTGCAGTGATCCGCAGTGGACGCCGGACGGGGACTTGATCGTCTTCCTGGGGGAAGCGCTTGGCGAGAGCGGTGTCGACTTCGTCGCCCGCAACGCCAGCCTCTACGCCGTGCCGGCATCCGTCGGCGCCGCGTCCGTCACGCCTCAGTCACCCGGGTCATCGGAAACCCCCGGCAGCTCCGGTTCCGCTGACGGCTCGAACTCGCCGCGGTGCCTCACCGACCCGGAGACCGTCGATCTGGGCGAGGTCGGCAGTCACCTGTCGGTCAGCGCGCGCGGCGTCATCGTGCAGGATCGACGGCGCGGATCCGTACGACTGCTGGAGGTCGATCCACGCGCCGAGCCGGTGGATGCGGACTCAGCGGTCGAGATCGCGAACGGCCCGGTGGCGTACGGGAGCCACGCCGTGACCCCCTCGGGCGACACCCTGGTCGCAACCGTCTCCGAGGCTGACCGGCCGAGTGAGTCGGTGCTGATCCGGGGTGGGTCCGGCCAGACACCGCGGCGGCTCACCGATGTGAGCCGGGCGCTGCGCGAAAAGGCTGCGCCACGTCCCATCCTCGAACGGGAGGTTCCGGCCGCCGACGGCTACCCGGTCCACGGCTGGGTGGTGCGGCCCGACCCAGAGGTGTACGGCCCCGGTCCGTACCCGGTCCTGCTCAACATCCATGGCGGGCCGTTCGCCTCGTACGTGTCCTCGTACTTCGACGAGTCGCAGGTCTATGCGGGAGCCGGGTACGCCGTCGTCATGTGCAATCCACGGGGCTCTGCCGGGTACGGGCAGGCGCACGGGCTCTCGATCAAGGGCGCTATGGGCGGAGTGGACGCCGACGACATCCTGGCCTTCCTCGACGGGTGCCTGGCCGACGCGGACCTGTCCCTCGACGCGGACCGGGTCGGGGTGATGGGCGGCTCGTACGGCGGCTACATGACCGCGTGGCTGACCACCCGCACTGACCGGTTCGCCGCGGCCATCGTCGAACGCGGCTACATCGACGCTGACTCGTTCGTCGGATCCTCAGACATCGGCTGGTTCTTCCCCGATGAGTACCACGGCTCCGAGGGCGCGTTGCGGGACAAGACGCCGATGGCATTCGTGGACAAGGTCAGCACACCGACGCTGGTCATTCATTCCGAGGCGGACTGGCGGACCCCGATCGAGCAGGGCCAGCGCTGGTTCACCGCGCTGCGCCGCAATGGCGTCCAGACCGAAATGTTGGTCTTCCCCGGCGAGGGTCACGAGATGTCCCGTTCTGGCCGGCCGACTCACCGTCGCGACCGGTTCATCCACATCCTGCGCTGGTGGTCCGAGCACCTCCCGGTCACACCCCCTGCCTGACTCGTACCGGGAAATTCGGTTGACGGGCCTTGAGGTCGGAGTACGGTTCTCGCCCCGTGGCTGCTGACGATGTTGCGCGCCCGGAAATCACCATCGACGATCCCGTGCTCACGGCCGAACAGGCCCACCTCGACCGAGCGCTGGAGTGCCTCGGCTTCATGCGGGTCACCGCCAGCACGCTGAGCGATGCCGGCGGCGACGCATTCGCCAGCGAGATGCTCGGCCGCTCCAAGGCCATCCGGCTCAAGTCCTTGGCCGACGACGGCCGGACCCCGCCGTTCTTCGGCCGGACCGACCGCCTGCGCGACGAGGACGACAATGCGCCGGGCCTCGAGCAGTTCCACATCGGCCGGCGACACATCCGGGACGACGCCGGCGACCCAGTGGTCATCGACTGGCGGGCGCGGATGTCGCGGCCGTTCTATCAAGCGACCCCGGCGCAACCTCAGGGAGTCGCGCTGCGCCGGCGGTTCGGGTTTGCCGGCGCGCTGCTGACCTCGTACGAGGACGAGGCCCTGATCAGCGCGCACGACCGCGGGATCGGCGACGACCAGCCGCTCGCGCAACTCGTGGTGGAAGAGATCGAGCGGCCGCGGGCCGGTCCGATGCGTGACATCGTCGCCACGATCGCTCCCGACCAGGACGATATCGTCCGGGCGCCCCTGGAGACCTCGCTATGCATCCAGGGCTCGCCGGGCACGGGCAAGACGGCCGTGGGGCTGCACCGGGCGGCTTACCTGCTCTACACCTATCCGGACCAACTGCATCGATCCGGCGTTCTGATCATCGGCCCCAACGCGGCGTTCCTCCGCTACATCGGCGCCGTCCTGCCGGCCCTCGGCGAGTTGGACGTTGCCCAGTCCACAGTCGACGAGCTGACCGCCCGAGTCCCCGTACGCCGCACCGACTCTCCCGAACTCGCCCAGATCAAGGGCGATGCGCGCTGGACGGACGTACTCAGGCGCGCGGTGTACAGCGGCATCCGTAAACCTGACGACTCGGTTCAGGTCCCGCTCAGTGGGCGTCGCTACCGGATCCCGGTCGAACGGCTGCGCCGGTACGTGGATGACGTCCGGCGGAGCGGTGTCCCGTACGCGGTCGGTCGTGACCGCTTGGCCATGACCGTGGCCGAGGACGCGCGCCGACAGAAGGAACGCGCCGGCGGCTCACCGAGCGACGCGGAGACCCGCCGCTGCGCGCACAGTGCCGAACTCCAGGCGTGGCTCGCCGATGTCTGGCCGGCCATCGACGCCAAGGAGATGGTGCGCACGCTATTGACTGACCCGGACGAGCTCGCGGCCGTCAGTCGCGGGACCTGGAGCGAGTCAGAGTTTGCCCAACTCGCGGCCGACGCGCAGTCTCGACAGCACCGAACTCCGCAATGGAGCGTCGCCGACGCCGTCCTCATCGACGAGGTCGAGGGCCTCCTGCGTCGTACGGAACTCTTCGGGCACGTCATCCTCGACGAGGCACAGGACCTTTCCGCGATGCAGCTGCGCGCGGTCGCCCGTCGCGCCCAAGCCGGTTCGGTCACCGTGCTCGGCGACATCGCGCAGGGGACGAGTCCCTGGTCCACGACGGACTGGGACGCCTCGCTCGCGTCGTTGGGCAAGCCCGAGGCGGTCGTCCGTGTGCTGACCCGCGGCTACCGAGTACCGGGCGAGATCCTCGACGTGGCCAACCGGCTCCTGCCCGATCTCGCTCCCCAATTGCCACCAGCCACGTCGGTCCGGCCCGGCCGCGGATCTGTTTCTGTGTACGAGGTGGCCGACCTGGTCGAGTCGTTGCCGTCAATCGTCGCGGCCGTGCTGCGCCAGCCTGGCTCGGTAGGCGTCATCGCGGCTGACGCCGACGTCCGTCCGCTCGGCCGGGCGTTTGCTGCGGCCGGTGTTTCCGCGTTGCGGCTGTCGGCTGCCGATCCCGAGGTCGACTCCGATGCCGATCCCGCCGTCGAATCAGACGCCGGTTCCCCCGAGGGGGCCGTGCGGGTCACCCTGCTGCCGGCCAGCTTGGCGAAGGGCCTCGAGTACGACCACGTGGTCCTGGTCGAGCCGAGCGCGATCGTGGCCGCCGAAGAGCGGGGTCTGCATCGGCTCTACGTCGCTCTGACCCGAGCGGTCACCAGCCTGACCGTGGTGCACGCGGAGCGGCTCCCAGTGCAGCTGCAACTGAGCGCTTGAAACCCCTACGCAGCCCGTGATCTTGACGAAAATGTCGGTTCACGGCCCTGTTTGGGTCTCCGAACTAACACTTTCGTCAAGATCACCGGGGACTAGTCCTTCTGCAAAGGGACGTTCTGGAGTCGCACTCGCCCGGTGGCTACGAGCGCGCCGTCCTCGCGGTTGATGTCCACCTTCCAAAGTTGGCCGGTGCGCCCCTGATGGACGGGTACCGCGACGAAGGTCAACCGGCCGGCCCGGTGCGCCCGTACGAAGTCGGTCACGTTGTCGAGCCCGACCGCGAATTCCCCGCGATCCTGTACGGCGAGGCTTGCGCCGATGCTGGCGGCCGACTCGATCGCGGTGCTGTAGACGCCGCCGTGCACCACGCCCCACGGCGTGTGGTGCTCGGCCGAGGCATCGAGGTGGCCCTCTACCCGCGTGCCGCTGGTCAGCGTGTATTCAGCGCCGTGGGCGCGCAGGAACGCGCCGGGGTCGGACAGGTTGAGGGTCACAGCGGACTCCGTTCTGGGGTACGGGCGGTGGTCACCGGGACATCCGGGCCGGGCATCTCGCTGTGGGACAGATCGTTAGCGGGCCCGTCGGTGTCGGCCTGGCGATCGGTGGTCTCCTGTGCAATCGGCCTTCGCTCCAGGTTCTTGTCCGCTCGCGACATCCGAGCCACGGCGAGGAGCCCGATCAGCGCGATGACGATAGCCACGGCGATAGCCGCACGGATGCCGGTGGTCTGCGCAGTGTCATAGAGATCCCGTACGGCCTCCTGCCGCTGCGCCGGTACGAGCGCCAGCGCGCCGGCCAGGTTCCCGCGGCCGATGTCGGCGGCGACGTGCGCCGAGTCGCCGACTGAGGCTGATCCTGCCGCAGCGCGGGTCGCCGCCCACTGCGCCAGCGCGGCCAGACCGGCAATACCCACCGCGTTGCCCAGTTGACGAGCGGTGTTGGCCACACCGGCCGCCATGCCGCTGCGTTGAGCTGGAATCCCGGAAACGGCGGCTGCCGCCAAGGCCGGATTCGTCAGCCCGACGCCGGCGCCCCCGATCAGGAAGCCGGGTAGCAGCCATACCGGCGAGGTGTCTGCGCCGATCGGCAGCAGCAAGACAAGCCCGACGACACACAGGGCCAACCCGGCCAGCAGGCGCACCCGCACCGACAACGTCCGAGCCAGCCGCGACGCCAGGAGCGCGACCCCGAAGGCCAGCCCCGACCACGGCAGGAACCACAGGGCGACTCCCATCGGGCTCAGCTTGAGCACGTCTTGGATGTAGGCGCCGAACAGCACGATGAGCGACAGCATCGACCCGGCGAACGCGGCCGCGGCGACCAGGCCGGTCCGGAAGCCACGCTCACGCAGCAGGCCGAGATCGACCAAGGGGGCCGCGCGGCGGATCTGCAGCACCGCGAAGGAGCCGAGCAGCGCAACCGAGGCCACGAGCAGCGCCATGGTCGGCGCAGTGGCGCCGCTGGCTGAAAGGCGGTTGATGCCCAGGATCAACGCGCCGAGTCCCAGGGCCAGTGCCAGCGTGCTGACCACGTCGATCTGGCGCGCCGGACCAGATGCCGCCGGACGCTGCAGCGGCAGCGTGACCGCACCCGCGACGGCGGTCACGAGCGCGATCCCCGCGACGATCAGGAATGCCGGACGCCAACGGCCGAGCTCGACACTTGCCGCAGCCAGGAGTGGACCGACCGAGAGTCCGGCCCCGATCGCCGCTCCCCACCAGGCCATGACCCGGGGCCGGTGCGGGCTGGGGATCGAGGTCGGCACCATGCTCAGCGAGCAGGCCAGCATCGCGGCCCCGGCCACGCCGGCGCCCACCCGCCAGCCGATGAGCTCGGCCGCCGATCCGCTCAGCCCAGCTCCCAACGAGCACCCTGCGAAAGCAAGAGTCGACACCACCCAGACGCGCGCGGCACCGAATCGGTCGCTGAGCACGCCGCCTGCTAGGAGCGCAGCGCCGAGACCCAGCGGGTACCCACCGACGGCGAGCTGCAGGTCGGCGATGCCCACACCGAGATCGGCGCTGATCGCGGGCACAAGCGGGATCGGCAATGGGTAGGCGAGAAAGACCAGAAACGGAGCGGCGGCAACCGCGGCAGGCAGGGAGATCCGCGTCAGGGCCTCAGTGTTCTTCACGAACTCAGCCTAGAGGTACTAGGTGTCGCAAGTAAACCCAGCTAGGATGGGAAACATGGATGGGCAGCCGATTCGCTGGCAAGACCTGAGCACTGCCAACTGCCCGATCAGCCGCGGCCTCGACCTCCTGGGCAGGCCTTGGGCTCTGTTGATCGTGCGGGATCTGCTGCTCGGGATACGGCGCTTCGATGACCTGCACGCCAAGCTGGGCGCGTCCCGTCCGGTCCTGACCGCCCGACTCCGGGAACTCGAAGAGGCAGGGGTCATCCGCCGCGTTCCGTACCAGGAGGCCGGGAAGCGGACCCGGCACGAGTACCGCCTCACCGAGCGCGGCCGAGACCTCTACCCGATCATTCTCACGATTCGCGAGTGGGGAGAGCGCCACCTCCTCGATGATGACGGCGCTCCGATCCGTTCCGTACACCGCGGCTGCGGCGCCGTGGTCGAGACCGACCTGCGCTGTGCGGCCGGCCACACCGGCCTGAGCGTCAAGAACACCGAAGCTGTTCTAGGCCCCGGAGCGCGCCGCCGGACCGCCTGATCCGTTCGCCCCCCGTCAGGGTCGGATCTGTCCCAGTCGGTCGACGACCCGCTCGGAGATCTCGGTGAGCATGGTCAGCTCGTCCTCGGTGAGCAGGTCGATGAAGTGCTCTCGTACGGACGTCAAATGGTGTGGAGCCGCCTTCTCCAGAGTCCGCATGCCGGTGGGGGTCAGAACGATCATGCAACCGCGGCCATCGGCCGGATCGTCCTCGCGCGAGACCAGGCCCCGGCGCTCCATTCGCGCCACATGATGCGAGAGCCGGCTTCGCGACCACAGCATTTTGGCGGCCAGATCCCGGAGCTGCCAACGGTCACCAGGCTGTTCGGACAGTGTGGACAGCACCTCGTAGTCGGGATCGGTCAAGCCCGAGTCACGCCCGAGGTCGCGGGCAAGTTGCGCGGGCAACACCGACTGCATCTTGCGGTACGCCCGCCAGGCCCGATCCTCGTGCGGCGTCAGCCACCTGGTCTCTGTCACGAAGGAATCCTAGCCGATTTCGTTGACACGTCATAGACCTATGGCGTACGGTCAATGACGTGTCAACGATTCCACGTGCCGTGCAACTCCTCGTCGGCCTCTGGCTGTTCGGCGCAAGCGTCGCGCTCCTGGTCCGCGCCGAACTGGGGCTGGATCCCTGGGACGTGTTGCACCAGGGAATCTCCGAACGAACCGGCATCTCGCTCGGCGTAGTCGTCATTGCCACCAGCGTTGTGGTCCTCGCGTTGTGGGTCCCCCTTCGGCAGCGGCCGGGGATCGGCACCGTGGCCAATGTCGTCCTGGTGGGGCTCTCCGTCGACGCCACGCTCGCTCTCGTGCCCACAACGAATGAGCTGGCCTGGCAGATCGGGTTCCTGGTCGCCGGCATCCTCGGCAACGGTGTTGCGACCGGGCTCTACATCGGTGCGGGGCTCGGACCCGGTCCGCGTGATGGCCTGATGACTGGCCTCGCCGCCCGCGGCATCTCGATTCGCCTCGCCCGTACCGCGATCGAGATCGCTGTGCTCGGCGCGGGGTGGCTCCTCGGCGGGACCGTCGGCGTCGGCACCGTTGCCTACGCGCTGGCCATCGGTCCGCTGGCTCACTTCTTCGTACCCCTGTTCACCGTCTCCCCGAAGACTGCGCCCAGTGCGCCCTGCGCGCCCAGTCCTCCCAGTCCTCCCAGTGCGCCCAATGCTCCCCGAAAGGTTGCGCCATGAAGCTGCACATCATCGTCTCCAGCACCCGCCCCGGCCGGGTCGGTCCGCTCATCGCTGACTGGTTCGCCGGCCAGGTCGGCCAGGACCCCGGCGAGAGCGGCTTCGAAGTCGAGATCATCGACCTCGCTCGAGTGGGTCTGCCGATGCTGGACGAGCCGAACCACCCCGCCGAGCAGCGCTATGTTCACGAGCACACCCGGGCGTGGTCGGCCAGCGTCGCGTCCGCTGACGCCTTCGTGTTCGTGATGGCCGAGTACAACGTCGGCTTCACCGCCGCGCTGAAGAATGCTTTGGACTACCTCTATTCGGAGTGGCATTACAAGCCGGTCGGGTTCGTCAGCTACGGCATGACCTCGGCCGGGTTGCGGGCAGTGGAGATGATCAAGCCCGTCTTGGTCTCACTCAAGATGGTGCCGGTGCAGGACGCGGTGAGCATCCCGCTGCGGGCTCGCATCGACTCCGCCGGCCAGCTCGACCCGGACGAACGGATGACCGAGGCGGCCCACGATCTGCTGACCGAGCTCCGGCTGTTGGGCGACGCGCTCGCTCCTGTCCGGGAGAACCTCGCCCGCGAGGCCGATCTCGTGGCGGTGGCGTCATGACCACGGCCGCCGGCGAGACACTCTGGCAGCTTTTCGGGCGCGGGCCGCGCGGCGTGCTCGTGACCCTCAAGCGCGACGGGCGGCCGCAACTGTCCAACGTCGGGTATCTCTACGACCCGCCGACGCGGACCGCCCTGATCTCGGTCACCGCCGGCCGGGCCAAGACGCGAAACCTGCGCCGCGACCCGCGGGCGAGCTTGCATGTCACGACGCCTGATCTCGGGGCGTACGCAGTGGGTGAGGGCCGCGTCGAGCTCAGCCTCGCCGCCGAAGACCCGCACGACGAGACCGTCGACCGACTGGTCGAGCACTATCGAGCCCTGCAGGGTGAACATCCCGACTGGCCTGAGTTCCGCGCAGCGATGGTGCAGGAGCGACGCGTGCTGGCCCGACTCCGCTTGACCCACGCGTACGGCTGGAACCCCGAACCGGCCGGCGCTCTGACACTGTCCGCGTAATGGTGATCGAAGGACGGGTGCGGTGGATCTGACCGCGGCACTGCTCGCGTACGCGATTCCGGCAGCCCTGATCACCATGCTGCCAGGACCGGACACTGCAATGCTGCTGGCGACCGCGGTCAAAGCCGGCCGCGCGGCCGCGATCCGCGCGGCATTCGGCGTCACTGTCGGCATCCTGATCTGGGGAGCCGCAGCTGCCACCGGGTTGGCGGCCGCGCTGCGCAGCAGCGCCATCCTGTACGACGCGTTCCGGCTTACGTGTGCCGCTTATCTCGTCTTTCTCGCGGTGCAGGCGATTCGATCTTCCAGACGCAAGCCGCCGGATCCGGAGCTGACTGCAGTGGGCGAGCCGGAGCCGAAGCGGATCGCTTGGCTTCCATCGTTCGGTTGGGGATTCCGGCGTGCGCTGCTGACCTGTGCGCTCAACCCCAAGCTCGGGGTGTTCTTCGTGGTTGTGCTGCCGCAGTTCATCCCAGCCGGTGCCCCCGTGGGACCTACCTCGTTGGCCCTGGCCTGCTTGCATGCCGGGGAAGCGTTCCTCTGGTATCTCCTGCTCGGCGCGCTGGCCGGTCGTGCCGGCCAGGTCTTGGCGCGCCCGACCGTCCGGCTGTGGATGGACCGGGTCACCGCTGCGGTGTTCCTCGGCTTCGGCGCGCGCTTGGTCGTGGAGACCGGAGCCTGACTGAGTGCTACCGTCTTCGCGATCGTGACCGCCAGTAGGAGGTGAGACCCATGAACGCACTATCCACAGTGGGTGCTCCGCTGCAGTCCACGAGCGCGCGACTGAGCTAGTCGCCACCGGGAGCGCCCCCCACGCATTCGCGAAAGGCGACTCCCATGAACACAACACCTGCTTCACCTTCTACAACCCCGCGCGCCGCGGGCGAGCGAGCCTTGGTCCTCGGCGGCGGCGGTTCGACCGGCAACGCCTGGCTGATCGGCGTCGTCACCGGCCTGTTCGACGCCGGGCTGGACGTGACCACGGCCGACCTGACCATCGGCACGTCAGCTGGCGCGACTGCCGCGGCACAGATAGCTGGCGCCACCCCGGCCGAGTTGTTTGCCGCCACTCTTGCCGCTGGCCCCCAGCAACGCAGCGGTCCAGTCGGACCCGACCGGGGGGGTGTTCCGATCAGACCGGTGGTGGACCACCTGGAGAGATTGCGGAAAATCATCGCCTCAGCCGAGGACGCGGCGGACCTGCGCCGCAGACTGGGTGCGGCGGCACTCGACATGGATGCGGCGTCGGACGGCTCCTGGCAAGCACAGTGGCGGGCAACTGTCGCCGCGCGGCTGCCGAGTCAACTCTGGCCGCAACGAACTGTGCTCATCACGGCGGTCGATGTCCGTACCGGTGAACCGGTCGTGTTCGACCGCCACAGCGGAGTCGATTTGGCCGACGCCGTCGCCGCCAGCTGTTCTAGTGGCCGGCCCTTCCGGATCGGGGACGGCCGCTACATCGACGGTGGCTACCGTTCCAACGCCGAGAACGCCGATCTCGCAGCCGGATACGCGCGGGTGCTGGTCCTGGCACCCTTCGGCGGCAGAACACTGCAACCGCTGGACTGGGGCACGCACCTAGCAGCACAGGTCGACCAACTACGCGCACGCGGCAGCAGAGTCGAGACGATCTTCCCGGACAGCAAGTCCGAGCACATGTTCGGCGCCAATGCGATGGATCTGTCGCTGCGTCCGTCCGCCGCTCGAGCCGGTTACGACCAGGGCAGCGCCAGCGCCGAGCAGCTCACCGAATTCTGGCGCTGATGCCAGCCGCACTTGCGCCGTACGAGCATGTGTTTGCATGAACGGGTGAACTCCACAGTTGCCAGCACCGAGACCGAACCCCCGACCACGGACGTCAACAAGGAGGACATTCGCCTCGCGTTGCGGTGGCTGGCTTGGGTGCTGGGCCTGGCGGCGCTCTGGTACGTCCTCGGCTTCGCCTCAACGCTGGCCCGCGACGAGATGTCCGGAGCTCCGCAGGGTGGCCGGCTCGCGCTCCCGCTGTACCCGTTCGGTTACGGGCGATTGTTCGTCGGCGCTCTGGTGGCGACCACGGTGGTCGGCCTCATCGGCCGACGCGCGAGCCGCGTCCTACCCGCTGTGTTGGTCGTTGCCGTGCTCGCCTGGATCTTCACCCGGGCTGTGATCGCGGCCGGTCCGCAGGCTCGGTTGTACGGCAACGAGCGGCTGGTGTTGTTCGGCACGATTCTGTTGCTGCTCGCGATCCTGCTGGGCTTGGCCCTCGGTGTCTGGGGCGGCCGAACGCGCTGGCGGACCCTGGTTGCCGGATCCGTGATTGCCGCGATCCTGCCGGGCTATCTCCTGGCCATCGTCGCCGACATTCGGAGCACGTTCACAGACCCACTGGCCGTCGCGGACACATCTACATTCGGGCGCTGGCTGGGCCTGGTGGCGGTATTCGGCCTGGCAGTGGCCATCGCCGCACTCGGTAAGGTGGCCTGGCTGCTTTTGACCGCGGCCGCTGCAGTCCTCCTGCCTCTGGTTGTCACCATCCTCGGGTATCTCAGCCAATTGGTCCGGCCGGGAGTCGCCGGGAACGTTGCCGAGCGGATCCTTGGCCCGATCGCGGACCTGATACCGGCGGTCCTCCAGGACGCCGCGACCTGGTGGCCCGTGCTGGCCGTCCTGGTCGGCGGGGCGGTCGGGCTGCTCGTACGGCAGGCGCGCCGACTGCGGAGACCCGACATGCCAGTATTAGAGCCAGCCAATCCCGTGACCACCGGCGATCCCGGTGGGCGGACGCAGCGCTGAGGAGACCAGATGACTGAGGTACCCGAACTCGCCAATCAGGCGTTCGAGCCCAACCCGTTCGGGCCCCATCACGACCCCATCGGCGAGGGCTCGTTCGAGGACGACGTTCCGATCCCGATCGCCGAGCCCGAATTGGTCCAGCTGCTCACGCCTGAGGGTGAGCGGGTCGAGCATCCGGACTACTCCATCGACCTCAGCACCGAAGAGTTGCAGTCGCTCTATCGCGATCTGGCGCTCGTCCGCCGAGTCGACGTCGAGGCCACCGCCCTGCAACGCCAGGGAGAATTGGGGATCTGGGCCAGCCTGCTTGGCCAGGAGGCGGCTCAGATCGGTGCCGGTCGGGCGCTGCAGCCCGATGACATGGCCTTCCCGACCTACCGCGAACACGGCGTCGCCTGGTGCCGTGGGATCGACCCGCTGGCCATCATCGGCCTGTTCCGCGGCTGCGACAGCGGCGCCTGGGACCCGGTCGAGAGCAAGTTCAACCTCTACACGATCGTGATCGGCGCCCAGACCCTGCATGCGGTCGGGTACGCGATGGGCATGCAGCGCGACGGCGGCTCGGGTGCCTGCCTTGCCTTCTTCGGCGACGGCGCCACCAGCCAGGGAGATGTCAACGAGGCGTTCGTCTTCGCCGCCGTCTTCGACGCACCGGTCGTCTTCTTCTGCCAGAACAACCAGTACGCCATCAGCGAGCCCATCGAGAAGCAGACCCGGATCCCGCTCTACCGGAGGTCGAGTGGTTTCGGGTTCCCGGGGATCAGGGTCGATGGCAACGACGTCCTGGCCGTACTCGCGGTGACCAAGCGGGCCCTGGAGGCTGCGCGGTCCGGGCAGGGGCCGACCTTCATTGAGGCCTACACCTACCGGATGGGTGCCCACACCACCTCAGACGACCCCAGCCGCTATCGACTCGCGAGTGAGATGGAGGCCTGGAAGCTGAAGGATCCGATCGAACGGCTCAAGGCCTATCTCGTCCGGTCCGGGCAGGCCGATGCCGGCTTCTTCGACGCGATCCAGGCCGAGTCGGACGAACTCGCGGCTAAGGTCCGCAAAGGAACGCTCGAGATGCCCGACCCCGATCCGGTGTCGATGTTCAACAACACCTACGCCGAGATCACGCCGGAGTTGGCAGCGCAGCGAGATACCTTCGTGGCCTACCAAGCTGGCTTTGCCGAGGAAGCGAGCCATTCGTGAGTGCCGTGACGCTCGGCAAGGCGCTGAACATGGGCCTGCGCAAGGCGATGGAGGACGACCCCAAGGTCCTGCTCATGGGGGAGGACATCGGCAAGCTCGGCGGGGTCTTCCGGATCACCGACGGCCTGCAGAAGGACTTCGGCGAGGACCGTGTCATCGACACCCCCTTGGCCGAGTCCGGAATCCTCGGGACCGCCGTGGGGCTGGCGATGCGCGGGTTCCGGCCGGTCGTCGAGATCCAGTTCGACGGGTTCGTCTATCCGGCCTACGACCAGATCGTCTGCCAGGTCGCCAAGCTGCATGCCCGTTCCCGTGGACGGCTGCCCATGTCGATCGTCATCCGGATCCCGTTCGGTGGCGGCATCGGCGCGGTGGAGCACCACAGCGAGTCTCCGGAGGCGTACTTCGCGCACACCGCCGGACTCAAGGTCGTCTCCTGCTCCAACCCGGTCGATGCCTACTGGATGATCCAGCAGGCCATCGCGCACCCGGACCCGATCGTCTTCTTCGAGCCCAAGCGGCGCTACTGGGAGAAGGCTGAGCTCGACACCGAGGCCACGCCGGATCCGTTGTTCGCCTCCCGCCTGGTCCGCGAGGGCAGCCAGGTCACAGTGCTGGCGTACGGGCCGATGGTCAAGACCGCACTCCAGGCCGCCTCGGCGGCCGAGGAGGAAGGCATCAGCGTCGAAGTCATCGACCTGCGCACGGTCTCCCCGCTCGACATGGGTCCGGTGCTGGACTCGGTTCGGCGTACCGGCCGGTGTGTGGTCGTCCACGAGGCGCCGGAAAACCTCGGTTTGGGCGCTGAACTGTCGGCGCGGATCACTGAGTCCTGCTTCTACGACCTCGAGGCTCCGGTGCTCCGGGTCGGTGGCTACGACACCCCGTACCCACCGAGCAAGCTCGAAGAGGACTACCTGCCTGACCTGGATCGTGTCTTGGAAGCCGTCGACCGTTCACTGGCCTATTGATCCCGGCCGCCCTTTGGCGGTTTCCGCGAAAACCGCCGGGACTTACGGGTCCAAGGCATCCAGGGTGGCGGCCGTGACCAGGCCGTACACCACATGCGGTACGAGGTCGCTGAGCCAGTCTTGTGCCGACCAGGTTCGGGGATCGGTGATGCCCAGGGCCGTCATCGGGACGTTCGCGCCCAGCAACGCCACTGTCGTCGCCGCCGCAGTTCCAGTCGCGAACGAGGGACGCCAACCGATGGCGCGCAACAGCCCGAGCACGGCGCCGACGCTCACTCCGGTCGAGATGCCGCTCAGCGCGCCAAGTGCGGAGACCCGGCTGTCGCGCTTCTGGTCCTCGCCGGGAATCGTCACATGAGCGATGTCGGCCAGCTGTTCGACGGTGTCCTCCGGGGTGCTGCTCGCCGGACGGCCGCGGAAAATCATGTCCGCGTAAGTGGTCGCGTTGAGGGCCGTCGTGCCGGCAGCACCAGCGGCGGCTCCTTTGAGGATCGCCTTCAGCATCGTGCCAGGATAAGCGCTCTGAAAGGACCAGAATGACGCTCAAGCAGTTCAAGCTCCCCGACGTGGGCGAGGGCCTGACCGAGGGCGAGATCCTGCAGTGGCTGGTCGCGGTCGGCGACACGGTCGTGACCAACCAGCCGATCGTCGAGGTCGAGACCGCCAAGGCCGCCGTGGAGTTGCCGAGCCCGTACGCGGGCGTTGTCACTGAACTGCTGTACGAGCCGGGCTCCACAGTGGACGTCGGCGCACCGATCATCACGATCGAGACAGAGCCCGGCAGTGCCGCCGCGCCGTCCGCACCACCGGCTGCCCAGTCAAACGGCAGCGACGTGGGCCCGTCCGGACGGCCGCCAACGGCTCAGACTCTCAGCGAGGTCACCGTCGCTGGTGAGGAGGAGCCGATCGAAGCCGGCTTGATCGGCGGGGCGGCACCTGGTGGGCGAACCGCCGTGCTGGTCGGGTACGGCCCGCGCAACACGGTCGCGAAGCGCCGCGCGCGGCACACCGGACCAAGCGCGAAGGCGCATGCCCCCGGACCGCAGCCTCAGGATGGCGAGCCCCCGCTCCTCGCGACCGCGCCGGACATGGCCTCGAAGCCGGTTCGGCACGGCGGCCTGGAGATGGGTCGCGCGGCCGAGGCGCATGCCGCCGTCGAGGAGGAGGAGGCCGCCTCTGCGGTCACCGTCGCCCCGACCTCGGCGGAGGTGAACCGGGCCAAGGCGAAGCCGCCGGTGCGCAAGTACGCCAAGTCGCTGGGCATCGATATCGATGCGGTGCCCGGCTCCGGAGCGGATGGCACTGTCACCCGCGGGGACATCGACGCGTACGTCGAGGGTGGCACCGATTCGGCTCCGGCTGCTGAGGTCGATGCCGCCCCGAGGCCGGACTTCGATCCGACCAGCCGCGAACAGCGGGTGCCGATCAAGGGCGTCCGCAAGCACACCGCCGCAGCCATGGTGAGCAGCGCCTTCACCGCGCCGCACGTGACGGAATGGGTGACGGTCGACGTCACGCGAATGATGGCATTGCGTTCGCGAGTGGGCGCCCGGCCGGAGTTCCGCGGGATGAAGACCTCGCCGCTGCTGTTCATCGCACGCGCGCTGCTGACCGGGATCCGTCGCTACCCGATGATCAATTCCTCCTGGGACGAGCAAGCCCAGGAGATCGTGGTCAAGGACTACGTCAACCTCGGCATCGCGGCGGCCACGCCGCGGGGACTGATCGTGCCCAACATCAAGGACGCCGGCGCGCTCTCCCTCGCCGAGTTGGCGGCCGCGTTGGCCGAACTGACGGAGACGGCACGGGCCGGCAAGACCTCGCCGGCCGACATGTCCGGCGGGACGATCACAATCACGAACGTCGGCGTCTTCGGCGTGGACACGGGAACTCCGATCCTCAACCCTGGTGAATCGGCGATCCTGGCCGTGGGCACCATCGCCGAGCGCCCGTGGGTCCACAAGGGCAAGATCAAGGTTCGCCAGGTCACGACGCTTGGCCTGTCCTTCGATCACCGCATCGTGGACGGGGAGTTGGGGTCGCGGTTCCTGGCCGATGTTGCCGCTCTGCTGAATGATCCCGGGCTAGCGATCGCCCTCTGATCGTAAGGTCGGACGGCAGTGTCCGGCAGTAGGACGAAGCGGGCATTTCCGACCAGTCCGCCCGAGGTTTCGTCGGCAAAGTGCCCCAGGTCACCCTGCTTACGTTGGAACAAATCCAGATCTGCGGCGTTTACTTAGGTGTACCAACCACCTGAGGAGCTGTGAAGAGAATGAGCACCACCCTGAACAACTGGCGCAAGCACCGCAAGGCCGCTCGTACGCGGCGCGCTGTCGAGGCCGCCATGAACCGCGCAACCGGCCCAGCCATGCGCGATGAGTTGCTGACGCTAGCCAACGCCCAAGGCATCACCGTCAACCGCTGACCTTGGCCACCGGCCGCGCCACGCGGCCCTACGCCCCGACCCCGATCCCGCCCAAGGGACCGGGGTCGTTTGCCGTCTAGGGCGCAGCAGGGCGGGGATGCCCCTGCAGGGACGCCTCGAGCAGGTCGCGCAGGGCCGGTCGTTCGAGGTCGTCGACCGACGAGATGCGGACGTGGCGGTGGCGCTTGCCGGTGCCCTGCATCAGGCCGCCGGGATCGGGCAGGCCCACGCCGTCTGGCAGGCCGAGGTTGACCCAGCGCTCATACACGCTGATGACGGCGATCACGCCTTTGTAGCCGGCCGTCCAGCCGTAGCCGACATCCGTCCCGCCGACCGTCTCGAGGATGTCGGCGGGAAGCACATCGAGTACGAACGCGCGCGTGCGCTCGGCCAGGTGCTGCACGTCGGCACTGGCTCCGGCAAGGGCGCTGTCGAAATCCGGCTCGGTCACCTGACCACCCTAGAGCCGCCGGCAGTATCGAAGTTGATCATCGGAGAACGTGGGGTTTCGCGCGAGAAATGCCCGGTTTGCCGATGATCAACTCGCGTTGAGGCGGGACCAACCGGGTCAGTCGAGCAGGCGGGTCCGGATCGCCTGCTGCTCCTCCGGCGTCAGGCCGGCTTCGGTCAGCCACTGGATCGGCCCGCCCACGCGTTCGTCCAGGATTTCCAGCAGGCGCTGCATCGTTTCCGGCCTCGGCCGCTGCCGATTCGCAATAGAGGCCCAGGTCTCGGGGTCCATGTTGACATCTGTGACCGGGTTGCCCTCGGCGTCAGAGACATCGGCTGCGTAGGTCGGGGTACTGGCCAGCCGGACCATGATCTGGTCGATGACTTCGCCGCTGCGCGCGTAGTCGGCGACGACGTCCTCGCGGCGGACCCCCGCCACGAGCAGTGCCAGAGCGATCACCGTGCCGGTGCGGTCCTTCCCGGCGGCACAGTGCACCAGGGTCGCGCCATCCGGGCCGGCACCAATGGCTCGCAGTGCCGCGACGATGTTGTCGGCAGCGTGCCGCAGGTAGCCGATGTAGTGGATCACCGCGGGTCGTTCATTCGCGTCGATCGGTTCCGGTTCCGGCCGAACGGCGGTCCACGGCAGCTGGTCCTTCCAAACCCCAGCGGTTTCCGCTTCCGGGCGTCCGCCCGGCCCTTCGGCGTCTGAGTCCCCCGATACTCCAGTCACGTCTTCGGTCAACGCGTCGGTATGTTCGCCCGCCTCGGGATACAGCGTGAACTCTCGTACGGTGACAGCGGGTTCGCGCGTGATGGGGCCCGGGCCCTCCAACTCGATCTCGGCGGACGTGCGCAGATCCAGCACCTGGCGCAGCCCGAAGCCATCGACGAGCAGCCGTACGTCGGTCGCCGAGAGATCCTGCAGGTTGTCGGCGCGCAAGAGCCGGTGATGGGCTGTCTTGCGACCATCCTCGGTGGGCAAGCCACCCAAGTCGCGCACGTTGACTGCCCCGTCCAGACGGACCCAGCCGTCGGACGTCCTGCTCTCGCTGCTCACCGCTAGCGACAGTACCTCCGTGCGGCGGACGCCTCGACCTGACCTACGTCTTCTTACCCAGGTCGCCACGGATCGCGTAGTAAAAAAGGGCTCCGCCGACGACCACGGCCACCACGATCGCGACGATGACGGCGGTGCTCACGTGGACTGCTCCATCCGCACCATTCGTCGTTCATCGTCTTTCCTCGTCGAACGGACGTCATCCTCATCCGAGCAGTCCATGCAGGCGCTTGCCTCGGAGGCGATGACCCGCTGCGGCGCGGGCGACTCCGGGGGCAGTGCGGCAGCCGTCCCCCGGCGCCGACGCTTGGACAACAAGCCCTGTGACACCGCGACACCGGTCAGCACGATGAGCCCACCCACCGGCTGGTGCCAGTTCAGTTCCTCCCTGAGTACGAGGACGCCGACGACGGTCGCCACGAGGGGAATGACGTAGGTGACCATCGAGGCCGTACTTGCACCTGCCAGCCGGATAGTGCGGAACATGAAGATGAAAGCGATGCCGGTCCCGAGTCCCCCGAGGGCCAGCAGACTGCCGATGACCTGCGCGGACAGCGTCCACGGCAGCGGCGGTGGGCCGGCCACGAGTGGGGCGATGACCGCCAGTTGCGCTGTGGCGATCGTCAATTGGGTGGCAGCCAGGGCTACCCCTGATTGCGTGCCGCCGGTGACGAACCGCTTCTGGTACGGGATGGCGACGCCGTAGCAGGCTGCCGCCGCGAAACACATGAGCTGTCCGGTCAGCTGGGCACCGCCGACTCCCTCCCAGACGCCGAGCAAGACCAGCACACCGGCGAATCCGAGGAGCAGGCCGACCACCTTGTTGCGCGTCAACCGCTCCGTACGAAACACCAGCACGGCCATCGGAAGTACGACCAGCGGAGTCGTCGCGTTCCAGAGGCCGGCCAGGGTGGAGTCGACGCGCTGCTCGCCGTAGCCGAACAGGGTGAACGGCATCGCCACACCGACTGCGGCCACCATGAACAGATGTCCCCAGAGCCGGAGATCGCGCGGAAGGTGGTCGCGCGTTGCCAGCAGGATCACCAGCAGAACAGCGGCGCCGATGGCTACCCGAAAGAGGGTCAGGTGGAGCGGGTGCAGTTCGTCGACGCCGACCTTGATGAACAGGTAGCTGGATCCCCAGACGAAGGCGAGGGCGACGAAGGCAGGCAGCCAGCTCTTCGCCGATGCCGGTGCCGGGGACACGGACGGTGTGGTGGGTGCAGCGGTGCTCACCGCATCACTTTGTCAGGCGGCTCCGACGGATGCCCGCGGTTATCGGCCAGGAATGTTCAATTGACTGCCGCTGTCCGGTCTGCCGCGGCGCAGAAGTGACTTTCTCCGGAGAAAGTGCGGTCTGTCGCGGCGCAGAAGTGACTTTCTCCGGAGAAAGTGCGGTCTGTCGCGGCGCAGAAGTGACTTTCTCCGGAGAAAGTCCGGTCTGCGATCAGGACTGCGGCGCTGCGCCGACCAGGGATGGCCGGCGCTGCCCGTACCCCGTCGCTTGCTCGAACGCGTGACCGAGTTGCAGGACCAGCAGGTCGGACCGGTGCGGCCCGACGATCTGCAACCCGACCGGAAGACCGTTGTCAGTGAAGCCGGCCGGAACGGACAAGGCCGGCGATCCGGTGGCCGAGATCAGGTACGCCGACTTCATCCAGTCGAGGTAATCCACCTGTGCGACGCCGTTGACCTCGACCGGGTACTCCTGCTCGATCGGGAAAGGGGACAGCTGAGTGACCGGCATCAACAGTGCGTCGTAGACCTTGAAGAACTCACGCACCCGATGGAACAGAGCGGTGTGCAGCACTTCCGCCCGGCCGAGGTCCGGCCCGCTCAGCGCCTGCCCCTGCGCGATGTTGTCGACCAGACTCGCCTTGACCTGCTCGGGGTGCCGGCGAAGCAGGTTGGCGTGGGTGAGTTCGAATTGCCAGGCGCGCAGGGTCCGGAACACCTCGTCGGCACCTGCCATGTTCGGCGTGGCGGAGTCGACGCGCGCACCGGCATCCTCGAACGCCGGCAGGTTGGCCGTGAGGAGGTCGAGAATCTCGGGTTCGACGGGGAACTGGCCGCCGAGATCCGGTGACCAGGCAAGGCGCAGGCCAGTGAGGTCTCGCGTCAGGTCGACGGCGAAGGCCGATCCCGGCGTTTCCAGCGCGATCGGGGAGCGCGGGTCCGGTCCGGCGATGACCGACAGCATGAAGGCGGCGTCGGCGACCGTACGAGCCATCGGTCCCTGCACGCCCATCGTCGCCCAGCCGACCTGACTCGGATACGACGGCACTCGCCCCGGCGAAGGACGCAGGCCCACGACGTTGTTCCAGGCCGCCGGGTTACGCAGGGAGCCGCCCATGTCGCTGCCGTCGGCCAGCGGTTGGAAGCCGAGCGCCAGCGCTACCGCCGCGCCGCCACTGGAGCCGCCCGCGGACTTCGACGGGTCATACGCATTGCCGGTCGGTCCGAAGACCGGATTGAACGTGTGCGAACCCGCGGCGAACTCCGGGACGTTGGTCTTGCCGGTGGTCACCACCCCGGCTTGGTGTAACCGTTCGATGATCAGCTCGTCGGCGGCGGGCACGAAGTCGGCGTGCACGGGCGAGCCGAAGGTGGTCCGGATCCCACCAGTCAGATGGGTGTCCTTGTGCGCCATCGGCAATCCGTGCAGGACGCCGACCGCATCCCCGGCAGCCAGCCGTCGATCGGCTTCGGCGGCGTGAGCCATGGCCCGGTCACCGTCGAGACTCACGATGGCATTCACCACGGGGTTGTATCGCTCGATCCGGTCCAGATGGGCCTGGACCACCTCCCGGGCCGACAAGTCGCGGGTACGGACCGCGGTGGCAAGGTCACGCGCGGAACGGAAAACCAACTCGTCGGGCACCCGGGCAGACTGTCACGAACGTCGGTCCGACGGTGCCCCCGGGGCGGGTGGTCGCCAGCGCCGGGCCGTCACGCGTCAGAGTCTTGGTTGCGGCCTTGGTGGTTCCGGTCGTGGTGGTTCCGGTCGGGGGGGTGCCGATCGCGCGCGAGACGCTCGCGCCGATCCTCCTCGCGCTTGGAGTAGGCGGCGGCGCGGGTCGCCTCGTCCGACTCCAGGCCGGAGCCGATGCCACCGCCGACGGTTGCTGCTGACGCGACAAACCAGGAAAGAACGAACAGGTCGCCATCGTCCAGCGATGTGTTCAGGTACCCGCCCATCACTGCCGGGTCGAGGACGAAGAACGCCCACGCCAAGTTCACAACGAACAGGGGCTAGGTAACAGATGAGTACGCCAGCCGTCAAAGTCACCAGTGTCGAGGCGTTGTAGAGGCGTGACCTCTCCCGCGCCTGGCACTTGCTGGTCGAGGTCGATCCGGAGCGACGGACCGCGGTGCTGTCACTGCCTGCGTTGGGCGGACTGCGGATGCGTGCCCGCGCCCGCCGCGCAGTGCGCTCGCTGATCAGCGCGATGGCATACCCGAGCTCGCAGGATGAGCACCGCGTCGCCGTGCCGCACATACGCGGCCGCTTCCGGCTGCTCATGGGCATGGTGCTGGCTAATCGTCCTTGCTGCTGGTGCCGGGGCTGAAGTCTGCGCTTGTGGCGGCGCTGGCGACCGCGCCGTGGCCACGATCAACTCGTCGGTCTGGCTGCTGGCGGGATCGCTGTCGTAGTGGCGCCTGGTGATCGCGACGATCGCCTCGATCGCCATTGCCGTCGCTTGGCTCGTGATCGACGGCGAGCTGTGGGACCGGCCCGACGACGACTCCCCGCAGTGTCACTGCCGTCGGGAGGACTCAGGTCGGTCATATCTCGTGCGATTTCGGTCGGCGCGGCAGGATCAGCAACGAGTCCTATCCGGATCGGCTCCAAATCGGTCCGTACCCACGGCGACGTTGGATACACGACCACAGCCGCGACATGCTTGGTTTGTGGCGAACCGGGGCACCGGCGGCAGCGTTTCACCGCAGGAATGGGGCCAGCGACCGCAGAGTCCCCGCCTGTGCTCGCGCCCAGGGATTGGTTTCGGAAGACTCCACGGGAATGACCCAGCGACGGGGAGCCGAAGAGGACCCGGCCAATCGTGGCGCGCCCGCTGAGCGCGAGCCCGCGAGTGACCAGGCGAGGACAGACGCGCCGACGCTGGGTTCGACGGCGGGCATCCCGGACGAGGCCGAGGGGGAGCGCCCGGCGCGGGATCTGACCGGGCGGCTGCGCCTGGGCGCGCAGGTCGTGGCGGCGTTGCTGTCGCTGTACGCGCTCTACAACGTCTTCGTGCCGTTCACGGTCCTGCCGTACCGGATCATCTTCCTCGCCGTGGTCCTGCCCCTGACCTTCCTGCTCTACCGGCCGGCGCTCAGCATCCTGCGCCGCCGCGAGGCAACCCACGATGCGGACACAGGCGGCGAGGACACTGGCGGCGACGCCAGCGACGGCGAGGACAACAACGGGGAGCCCAGCAAAGAGCCAGGGCGACTGGACCGGCCGACGCTGTGGGACTGGTTGCTGGCCGGTCTGTCGATCTTCGTGACGTTGTGGCCGCTGATCGGTGGCTTCGATGCCTACCTGGCGCGCAGCTTCGCCCCGTTCTACATCGACGTCATCTGTGGGTTCGCCGTCGTCGTCCTGGTCCTGCTGGCGACCTGGCGCACGGTCGGTCCGATACTGCCGATCATTGTCGCGGTCTTCATCTTGTACGCCTACTTCGGCTATCTGATCCCGGACGGCTGGCTGATCGGACACCGCGGGTACGGGCTGTCCCGCCTGACCTCGCAGTTCGTCATGGGGACGGAGGGGATCTTCGGCGTCCCGCTGGACGTGGCGGCGACCTACATCATCCTGTTCACGATCTACGGCGCTGTGCTGGAGCTGTCCGGCGCTGGTCAGTTCTTCCTGGACATCAGCTTGGCTGCGTTCCGCAAGTCTCGTACCGCCCCTGGCCGTACGGTCACGATGGCCGGCTTCCTGCTGGGTACGGTCTCCGGCTCGTCGACGGCCACCACCGTGAGTCTGGGCTCCGTGGCATGGCCGATCCTCCAGCGAGCCGGCTATCCGCGGGAGGCCGGTGGCGGTGTCCTCGCCGCGGCCGGTATCGGCGCCATCCTGTCGCCACCGACGCTGGGCGCCGCCGCGTTCATCATCGCTGAGCTGCTTCGGGTCTCCTACCTCGAGGTGCTCGGGTACGCACTGATCCCGACCCTGCTCTATTACCTCGGCATCTTCCTGGCTATCGAGTTCGATGCCCGCCGCTTCGGCGTCAAGGAAGTCGAGATCCCGCAGCAGGGCTTCTGGAAGTTGTTGGGCCGCTTCGGCTATCACTTCAGTTCGCTGGTCGTCATCGTCATCCTGCTCGCGCTAGGGCAGTCGGCGTTCAAGGCGGTCGTGTACGCCACCGTTCTCGCGTTCCTGCTGTCGTTCTTGGACAAGCGGCATCGGATGACCCCACCCAAGGTCTTCGCTGCCCTTGCGAAGGGGTCGCTGGGCGTCCTGCCCGTGGCCGCGACCTGTGCGGCGGCGGGCCTGATCGTCGCCGTCCTGACCATTACCGGTCTTGGGCTGGACCTGTCCGGGATCATCGTCGATCTGGCCGACGTGCTCTCGAGCAATCCGACGATGATGCTGGTGCTGACGACGTTCTTCGCCGCGATCGCGGTGATCCTGCTGGGGCTGGCCGTTCCGGTGACCGCCTCGTTCATCATCGCTGCGGTGATCATCGCGCCGGCGCTGACGGCACTCGGTGTCGGGACGCCCGAGGCGTACATGTTCATCTTCTATTACGCGGTGCTCTCCGAGGTGAGTCCGCCGACGGCGCTGGCGGCGGTGGCAGCGGCCGCGATCACCGGCGGGAACGCGACCAAGACGATGCTGGCCACCTGGAAGTACACGCTGCCCGCGTTCCTGGTGCCCTTCGCCTTCGTGTTGGCACCGGCCGGAGCGGGGTTGATCGCGGACGCGCCGGTCCTGCAGACACTCCTGGTCACGCTGATCTCGGGCGTGGCAGTCGCAGCGCTGGCGGTGGTCGTCGGAAAGTGGATGTTCGGGCCCGGCCGGTCCGATCGAGCGAGTCCTGTGTCTGGCCGGCGCACTTGCGCTGCTCTACCTCGAGACAACCGCCGTGCTCATCGGCCTTGGCTTTTTGGCTGTGGCCGTCGTCGTACATCTCTTGACGCGAAAGTCCCGTGCCGCAACGACTTCCGATTCCGACACACCATCCCCTCAGGAGGTATCACCATGAGAGGTCTCATCATGAGGCGCCGCCCCTCATTCGCAGTCGCAGCGCTGGCAGCCGGGGCGTTGGTGCTGGCCGGATGTACCGAAGCCGGCGGCGGCGGCGGTGGCGGTGGCGGTGATGCTGACAGCGATGAGCCGGGCTGCGCCGCACCTGCTGAGAGCGGACGACTCTCGATCGCTACCGGCAACACGACGGGGGTTTATTACATCCTCGGCGGCGGCATCGCCCAGGTGCTCACCGACAACGTGGAGGGCATTGAGGCGACGGCGGAGGCGACAAATGCCTCCGCGGAGAACATCCGGTTCGTCTGCGCCGGGGACAGCGACATCGGCTTCACGTTGGCCGACACGGCGGCCGACGCGGTGAATGGGACTGCGTCCTTCGAGGACGCGGCCCAGCCCGTACAGGCACTGGCCCGGATCTACAGCAACTACACGCAGGTGTTCGTTCGTTCCGATGCTGGCATCGACTCGATCGCGGACATGGCGGGCAAGAGGATCTCGACCGGCTCACCCAACTCGGGTACGGAGGTCATCGCGCTGCGTCTGCTCGAGGCCAACGACCTGACTGCCGATGACATCGAGCAGCAGAGCCTGGGACTGCCGGAGAGCGTGCAGGGGATGAAGGACGGGACGATCGACGGACTCATCTGGTCGGGCGGGCTGCCAACAGGCGGCATCACCGACCTCGTCACGTCACTTCACAATGACGTCAAGGCACTGCCGCTGACCGAGGAATTGGCGACGCTGCAGGACACATATGGCGAGGCGTACATGGAGGGGGCGATCCCGACCGACGCGTACGGGCTGGACGAGGAGATCGCCACGATCGTGGTGCCCAACCTGCTGGTGGTCAGCGACGCGATGAGTGAGGACCTCGCCTATGAGATCACCAAGGCGATCTTCGAGAACCTGGACACGCTCGCGTCCGTACACCCTGAAGCGGAGAACATCTCACTGGAGACCGCCACCGAGACAGCCCCGGTGGAGCTGCATCCGGGCGCTCAGCGTTACTTCGACGAGCAGTAAGGCGCCTCAGTCAGTACGCGTCGGTCAGTAGGCGGCTGGGGGTGGCGGTGGGATCCTCGGGGTAGCGCCGGTCGTCAACGATCGTGCGGTGCGAGGTGCTCCGGCGCTGATTGTTGATGACGAAGGAGATGATCAGTCCCAGGATTCCGACGGCCATCAGGATGTAGCCGACGATGTTGACGTTGAACACCGAGACGGTGTCCCGGTCGAGCGCGAACGACAGGACCGCTCCGAGGGCGATCAGGAAGATCGAGGTTCCGAGTGCCATGGGGTGCCTCCCGTCAGGACCGGCGAGTGACGCCGGTCTCGGCGGTCCATCTTGCCCTATTGGGCGCCTTACATCGTCTATGCCCCGCTCGTGAGAGCGTTCGGGTGTGTTTCGCATCGCGTACTTCCAGCCGCGGATTCCCCCGAATACCGGTGCCGCGATCCGCCTCGCGGCGGTGACCGGCTGCGCTTTGCACCTGGTGGAACCCTTGGGCTTCGACCTATCCGATGCCCAACTGCGTCGAGCCGGCTTGGACTATCACGACCTGGCCAGCCTCACCGTGCATCCGGACCTTGCCGCGCTATGGGCGGCGGTGCTGCCGGCCCGGGTGTTCGCGTTCACGGCGCGGGCGACGAGGTCGTACGTGGATGTCGCCTACGAGCCGGGCGACGTCTTGTTGTTCGGACCGGAGCCCGATGGCCTGCCCGCTGCCGTACTCGAGGATCCGAACGTCACCGACCGGCTGCGGATCCCGATGCAGCCGGCCCGGCGATCGCTGAACCTGTCCAACGCGACGGCGATCGCGGTCTACGAAGCCTGGCGGCAACACGACTTCCGGGTTCAAGCCTGACCTCGCGGCGCGGGCAAGCACCGCCTGCCAAACGGGACGTTATGCGCATAAGGTCCCGCGCCGGGGCCCGATTTTGGGACGTTATGCGCATAACGTCCCGTTTTCGGGCGCCATTGCGGGGTACGTCAGCCGGCAAGGAGCTCGGCCAGGGACGTCGCCCGGTGCCCAGTGAGGTTGGGGATGTCGTCGCTGACCTCAGCCAGCTAGCCAGCAGCGATGGAGGTGTACGTCGAGACCCAGGCCTCGACCTGCCAGTCCGGGGCGCCGTACTGCGCGCGCGAGGCGTAGGCATCCTCGATCGTCTCGGGGTAGTACGCGACCGTGCGCCCGGTGGCGGCGCTGATGATGGCGGCGACCTCGTCAAGCGTGAGCGCCTCGGGTCCGGTCAGGTTGTAGGTGACTCCCTCGTGTGAGGTCGGGGTCACCAGTACGCCGGCCGCGACCTCGGCTAAGTCATCTTGGGCCACGGCGGCGACGCGACCCTCGCCGGCCGGACCGCGGATCACGCCGTCCTCGCCGACCATCAGCGGAAAGAAGTCCGCGTAGAGGTTGTCGCGGAGAAAGGTGAATCGCAGGCCGCTGGCCCGGATGTACTCCTCGGTGGCCCAGTGGTCCCTGGCCAGCGTGAACGTGGCATCCGGCCCGGCGTTGATGAACGAGGTGTAGACCAGGTGCCGGACGCCGGCCTGGACCGCTGCATCGATGAAGCTCTTGTGTTGCGCGACTCGGTCACGGTCCTCGGCGCCGGAGACCATCAGGACGGTGTCGATTCCTGGACACACCGCTCTACACCCGTTGTACGTACTTTGTCGGTGTTGCAACGGGTGCGAAGCACGCGAAACACCAGCAGAGCGAGTCGCGAGGAGCCGGCCTCGGCCGCCGGCGGCTCAGAAAGCCGCTTCGTCGAGATCCATGATCGCGTTGTCGGTGGCCTCGCAGATCGCCCGCTGCGCGCTGATCGTCGGCAGCACCTGGGTAGCGAAGAACCGCGCGACGGCGAGCTTGCCCTCGTAGAAGCTCTGGTCCTTGGCCGAGACGCCGTCGCGGTCCAGCGCCACCATGGCCACCTCGGCCTGGCGCAGCAGGAGCCAACCGGTCACCAGATCGCCCATGCACAGCAGCAGCCGGGAGGTGTTCTGGCCGACCTTGTACAGGCTGGTGACGTCCTCCTGGGACTTCGTGGCCTGTCCGATCATCGCGCCGATCATCTGCTGGATGTCACCGAGTGCGGTTGCCAGCAAGGCGCGCTCGTCCTTGAGCCGCCCGTTGCCCGACTCATTGTCCAGGAAGGTCTGGATCTCGTTGTTGAGGAAGCCCAGCGCCTGCCCTTGGTCGCGGATGATCTTGCGGAAGAAGAAGTCCATGCCCTGGATCGCGGTCGTACCCTCGTACACGCTGTCGATCTTGGCGTCCCGGACGTACTGCTCGATCGGGTAGTCCTGCAGGTATCCCGAGCCACCGAGAGTCTGCAGCGACTCAGCACTCAGGATCGCGTACGCGCGCTCGGAGCCGTACCCCTTCACAATGGGCAACAGCAGGTCGTTGACGCGTACGGCGAGCTTGTTCTCGTCGCTGTCCTGGGTCCCGTCGCCCTCGGCGTCGAGCACCTGGTCCTGGAAGCTGGCGGCGTAGAGATAGAGGGCGCGCATGCCCTCGGCGTAGGCCTTCTGGGTGAGCAGCGACCGACGTACGTCTGGGTGATGGATGATCGAGACCCGGGGTGCGGTCTTGTCCGTCGACTTGGTGAGGTCAGAGCCTTGGATCCGCTCCTTGGCGTAGGCCAGCGCAACCTGGTAGCCCGCGGACAACTGAGCGATGGCCTTGGTCCCCACGAACATCCTGGCGTTCTCGATGACCTTGAACATCTGGGCCATGCCGTCGTGCACCTCGCCGGCCAACCAGCCGACCGCCGGAGTCCCGTCCTGGCCGAAGGTCATCTCGCACGTCGCGGAGGCCTTGAGGCCCATCTTCTTCTCAAGGTTGGTGACGTTGGCGCCATTGCGCTCGCCCAATTCGCCGGTCTCCCAGTCGAAGTGGTACTTCGGCACGATGAACAGCGACAGTCCCTTAGTCCCGGCCACAGCCCCGACCGGGCGGGCGAGAACCAGGTGGATGATCTGCTCGGTCAAGTCGTGCTCGGCGCCGCTGATGAACCGCTTGACGCCTTCGATGTGCCAAGTGCCATCCGGCTGCGGAGTCGCCTTGGTGGTCCCGGCGCCGACATCGGAGCCCGCGTCCGGCTCGGTCAGCACCATCGTCACGGCCCACCGCTTGTCGATCATCAGTTTCGCGAGCCGCTGCTGCTCCTCGGTCCCGATCGCCTCGACGACGGCGAAGAAGGCCGGCCCGGAGGAGTACATGAACAGCGCCGGGTTCGCGCCGAGGACCAGCTCGTTGACTGCCCAGGTCAGCGCGCGCGGGGCACCGAAGCCGCCGAGGCGCTCGGGGAGGCCGACCATGTTCCAGTCCCCGTCGACCAACGCCTGATAGGACTTCTTGAACGGGTCGGGCATGGCCACCGAGCGAGTCGCTGGATCGAAGACCGGCGGGTTCCGATCGGTGGAGGTGTAGGACTCGGCCAACGGGCCAGTGGCCAGCCGTCCCGCCTCGGACAACACGTGCCGGGCGGTCTGGGTGTCCATATGAGCGAACACACCCTTACCGAAGCGATCTTTGGTGTCGAGTACCTCGAAGAGGTTGAACTCGAGATCGCGGAGGTTCGCGGTGTAGTGGGTCATCCTCGACTCTTTCGATCCGGCGGCCCCGTACTCGGGGTTACTCGTCAGTAACATAGGCGACATTACCGGGCGGTAGCCGCTCAGGGTAGGTGTTGTCCATCACGTACGACGCGGTGGGTCGGGTTCGCGGCGGCGCTGTCGGCGCCGTTGAGCCGGTCTTCGCGCACTCGGTTCAGCTGGGCAGCGGAATGACCAGCGACTCGGGATCTGGCCCGGTGACGGGAAGCAGGACCGGAGTGGCGCCGGCGTTGCCGTAGGCCGCGCAGAGATCGGTGAGCTGGTCGGGTTGGGCATAGAAACGGCGGACGAACTCCGCGGGGAGGGCGGCCGGCCCTTCGCGCAGCCGCCGCTGGCCGGCGAGCGCGACGACGTCGGCGACCACGTCGCCGTACCCGAGGGCGGTGAAGTGCCGCGCGTAGGGCTTGGCGAGGCAGTACGCCGTGAGGTCGCGTCTCGCGCGTGCCTCGGACTCGTCGTCGACGAGCACCCAGATGTAGGCAAGCACCGTCTTGCCGCTGCTCGGCGGAGGCAGATTCTCCGGCGGCGCGAAGTTCAGGATGACGCCATCGCCGTCGGTCATGCCGAGTTCGATCATGCGCGGGCCCAACGCGCCGAGCAGGACCTGGACTTGTTCTCCCGGCGGCTTCGCCATGGCGAAGGAGCCGCGCTTGGCGCCATCGAGCAGCGTCCGGATGTTGGTCAACCGCTCCCGCGTACCACTGACCGAGCCGTCGTAGGTCGCGCCGTGCCAGCCGCTCACGATCTGCTCGGTCGAGGTGCCAACCCCCAGGTAGTACCTCGCGCCCGACAGCGCCGCGGCGGTGGCTGCGGCCATGGCGAGCGTGGCATCGGTCGCCGCGGGCAGCGGGACGATGCCGGTGCCGAGCGAAATTCCGGGTCGGCGGGCGGCCAGCGCGGCGGTCAGGCTCAGCGCGCTCGTGGTGCAGACCTCGGTGGACAGGACCGGTGCGTATCCGGCATCGACGACTTCCTCGAGCAGTTGCAAGGCCCGGGCGCCGTCCAGGGGCAGCGCTCCGGATAGTGCCAATCCGATGTCAGCCACGGTGGGGACCCTAGCCAATGCCCGAGCGGACTTTCTCCGGAGAAAGTGCGGTCAGGTCCGGGCACACTGAGCCCGGTGGACATGGGCACGGCTCTCGCGGACGCGGCGCTCGCTACGACGCTGGCCGGCCTGCCCGAGATCGAGCACGGCCATCTGATGCCGAGTGGCCGTCCCGCATCGGTCCCGTTCGAACGGATCTCGGATGCCGCGTGGCTCGACTCCGAGGTCGCCCTGCAAGCGTCGCGGTGGCCGAGCGTCAATCGGCGGGTACGGGCAACGCTCTGGTGGTATTCGGTCTCTCAGGTCTTCCTGACTCCCACCGTTGCCTCGCTGTTCGTCGCCGGCCGCGCGCTGTCGCCCAAGCCCGGCGACGTGCTGCTGCAACGAGCCGATGACGGCGTGATCCTGACCGCGCAGTCGATCGCGGTGCTCGATGGCGATCCGGTCGAAGCGACGGCCGCCGCGCTTCGCGAGAGCCTGGAGTTCGCCATCCCGCTCGTCGCGCGGGCCGGCGCCGGTGGCAAGCGCGCGCTCTGGGCGATCGCCTCGGACTCGTTGGCCAATCGAATGTTGTGGCTCGGCCGGGTGCGTGGCGAGGTGGATCGGGCCACAGCGCTTGCGGTCACGCTGGCCGATCTCATCGGCTCGCCACTTCCCACGCCGAGGTACCTCGAGGTGCCGCTCCGCGCACCGAAGGAGGGCAACGCCCGGTTCGTACGGCGGTCTTCCTGCTGCCTGATCTATTTCGAACCGGACGTACCCAAATGCGCTTCGTGCCCCAGACACACCCCCGCCGAGCGCGGAACACGACTGCGGGATGCGGCCGACTACATCTGACGCCGACGACATCTGACGCCGCTGGTACTGACTCAGTGCCGAGGAGGATCAGCAGTCGGTTCGAACGCCACGTCGGGATCGAAGGCGGCCCGGCGGCCGGCTCTGCGCAGCGCCCGCAGCACCGGGGCTGCGGTCAGCGCAACCAGGATCGTCACCGTGATCGCCCGGCCCAGATCCCAGCCCAGCGATGTCGTGGCACTGAACCCCGCAAACCGGATCAGGTTGTCGACCACGGCATCCCCAGGTACGAACGAGACCGAGGTCGTCGGCCCAAGGCTGAACGGCCAGAAGGACAAGTTCATCACCAAGCCATAGGCCATCGAAGCCACCGCCGCGTACGCGCACAGCAGCAGCACCTCCAGTCGGCCACGTACGGGCGGCAACAGACCGGCGCCCAACCCGATCCATGCGGCCCCGAGCATCTGGAATGGCAGCCACGGCCCGACGCCACCCGTGAGCAGGGCCGAGGCGAAGAGGGTCGTCGCGCCTTGTACGAACCCGAAGCCCGGGCCGAATGCCCGCCCGCCGAGGATCAAGATGAAGAACAACGGCTCGACGCCGGCCGTACCAGCACCAAGGGGTCGCAGCGCTGCGCCGATCGCAGCCAGAACCCCCAGCATCGCAACGGCTTTGGCGTCCATGCCGCCGTCGGCGAGCATCGCCAACACGACTGCGACCACCAGCAGCATCATCGCGCCGAAGATCAAGGGCGCGTCCAGGCCGTGCGCGATCCCGGAGTCCGGTCCGACCAGAAGTGGCCAGCCGAAAGCGCCGATCCCGAAGCCGGTGGTGATCAGCAGGGCAATCGTCGACTTCGTCCCAATTCGGACCGGGCGAGCGTCCGGTCGCAACACGGCCTCGGCAAGGCGAGCCGCGGTCATCGGGCGGACTCCTCGATCGGCGCCAACTCCGGCAAGACGTCGCGAGCGCGCAGCGCCGCCTCGACCTGCCGGACCGTCAGCCACGGGGCCGGCGCCAGGATCTTGGCCACCTGCGGGGCATACGTCGGCGAGGAGAGCACCACGTCGGCGGTCGGGCCATCCGCGATGATCTCGCCTTCGGACAGCAGCGCCACTCGGTCGGCGGTCGCGGCGACGAACTCGACGTCGTGACTGGACAGCACCACTGCGGCGCCCGCGCTGGCGAGGTCGGCGAGGATCTCGGTGAGCCGGTCTTTCGCGGAGTAGTCCAGACCGCGCGTGGGCTCGTCGAGCAGTACGACGCGCGGTCCGCCGGCGAGCTGAATGGCGAGGACAAGACTCAACCGCTGCCCCTCGGACAGGTCCCGGGGATCCTGACCCGGCTCGATCCCCGGGATGAGCCGACCTAGCAGCGCCAGGGTCGTGCCGGCCTCGGCGCCGGATTCGGCATCCGCTTGGGCACATTCGGCCGCCACGGTGTCGAGATAGAGCAGATCCCCCGGCTCCTGCGGCACCAGGCTGACCGCGCGCCGTCGCGGTCCGGCAGTGATTGTGTGTACGGGCACCCCGTCCAGGGTCACGCTGCCGCGTTCGAGCTTCAGTCCGCCCTGCATGGCTGAGAGCAGCGTCGTCTTCCCAGAACCGTTACGTCCCATGATCGCTAGGACCGCACCCGCACGTACGTCGAGGTCCAAGCCGCGGAGCACCGAAGGTCCCGTTCGGTACCGCTGCCAGACCCCCCGGGCGCTCAGCACCGGTGCACCGATGGATTCGGCGGGGTTTGCCTGGCCTGCGGGGTTTGCGGAGTCCGCAGGGTCTGTGGGTGGCGCCTCCGGGGTGGACGCGTCCAGTCGTTCGAGCAGCGTCGGCGCCATCCGGCGGGCGTCCCGTACCGACACTGGTACCGGTGACCATCCGGCCAGCTTGGCCAGCGCAACGACCGGCGGCGCGACCAGGCTGTGGGCCAGCACCTCGCCGGGCGGGCCGTATCGCACCGGTTCTCCGGGCGCAGTCAGACAGAGCACGGAGTCGGCGTACTGGACGACGCGCTCCAGCCGATGTTCGCTCAACAACACGGTCACACCCAGGTCATGGACGAGCCGGTGCAACGCGGCCAGGACGTCCTCAGCCGCGCCGGGGTCGAGCGCACTGGTGGGTTCGTCGAGCACCAGCACCTGAGGGTGCGCTGTGATCGCAGCGCCAATGGCAACCCGTTGCTGCTGGCCGGAAGACAACTCGGCCAACGTCTTTCGGCGCACGTCCGCGAGGCCCAGCAGGTCCAGCGTCTCCTCGACCCGGCGTCGCATGATCGCCGGGTCGAGCGCCAAAGACTCCATCACGAACGCCAGCTCGTCTTCGACGGAGTCCGTCACGAATCCGTCCATCGGCCGCTGACCCACGGTCCCGACCACGTCAGCCAACTCGCGGGGCGGGTTCGTCCGAGTGTCGCGGCCGCCGACAAGGACGCGGCCCCGCAGCAGGCCACCGGTGAAGTGCGGGACATGCCCGGTCGCAGCGCCGAGCAGGGTGGTCTTGCCAGAGCCAGTGGGTCCGACGACCAAGCAGAACTCGCCGGCCGGCAGGACGAGGTCGACCTCGGTCAGCGCATCGGAGTCCGCGCCCGGATACCGGACACTGACCCGCTCGAAGGCAATCACCGGCCCGGCCCGTCTTTCACTCGGTGTGCATTCGACTGAGGGCCGCCCTGAGTCCAGCCATTCGACTGAGGGCCGCCCTGATTCGAGCCGTTCGACTGAGGGCCGCCCTGATTCGAGCCGTTCGACTGAGGGCCGCCCTGATTCGAGCCGTTCGACTGAGGGCCGCCCTGAGTCCAGCCGTTCGACTGAGGGCCGCCCTGAGTCCAGCCATTCGACTGAGGGCCGCCCTGAGTCGGAATCGGAGGAGCCTCGATCGGGGTGCTGAGGACTCCCGGCAGAGCCGCCACCGCGAGTCCCAACACCGGCAGCCAGTCCAGCTTGGGCCAGACGAGCGGCAAGGTACTCGGGTGACTGACACCGAAGCCGGTCAGGAAGAACAGCGCGACGACGATCAGCCCGCACACCGCCACGGCAATTGAGCGCAGATCGAACCGGTCCGGGCGATAACGGCTGCGCACCATCCGCCGGGACCCGACGACCAGCCCCGTGACGCTTGCCGCCACACCCACCACAAGTGCCGGAATGGCGACCGACAACGGAGTCGCCTCGTCGAGCAGGCCGTACGCCGCAAGGCACAGACCCAGTAGCCCGCCCAGGAGGAGGACAACCGTGGCCCGGCGAGCGCGGGCCGTCAGCGTCCCAACCCTTCCGTACCCGCGCGCGTCCATAGCGGCGGCCAAGGCGACCGCGCGGCCAAGAGCCTGATCGAGCACCGGCATCGCGATCGAGCGGAATGCCCGCAGCCCGCGCGCAGGGGTCCCACGCAGAGCCCTGGCCCGGCGAACCCGAACCGCCGACTCGATCAGCGCCGGCGCCATGCTCACCGCCACCACCACAACCAGGCCGGCCTCGTACAACGCGCCAGGCAGCGACTTGAGCAACCGCCGCGGGTCGGCGAGGGTGACCGCCGCACCGACGCAGACCAGCAGCGTCGCGAGCCGCAACCCGTCGTAGACCGCGCCCACCAAACCCTCCGCCGTGACCGCACCACCGATCCGGATGCCGGCCGACCACTCGGGCAGCACGATCTCCGGGAGTTGAACCAGGACGGTCTCCCCGTACCCCCCGCCAAGGACGATGTGGAACACCGTGCGGATCGCGACCACGACCATGCCGAAGATCAGGTACGCCCGGAAGCCGCGGGCCCACGTCGACATCGGCCGCCGCGCGGCGACGACGAAGGCAGCCACGGCCACGATCAGCAGCAGCAACAACGGATTCGTGGTCCGACTCGCGGCAGCTGCCAGCCCTAGTGCCCAGGCCCACCACGCGAGCGGATGCGTGGACAGCCGAGTAGTGACCCAGCCGGCCGCGACTGCGCCGACACCTCCGGCACCGGCGGTACGGGCGGTACGGGCGGTCACCCGAGCCGCGGTCCCGATGTCCATGCTCACCCGACCATCGCGCCTCAGGCCCCCGGAGGTACGGAGGTACGGCGTCGGTGCTGCCAGTAGCTCGCGCCACCGAGGAGGGCAAGTCCGGCGACTGTGCCCAGGAGCGCCCAGGGTGTGCCGGTCGATGTCGAATCCGACGCAGTCTCGAGTTCGGCGTCGGCTCTGGCTTCGGCGGACGAGGCCCCGTCGTCGCCGCGAGTCCCGGCCGACGTCGAATCAGACGTCGAGTCACCGGACTCCGACGATCCGGGGCCGGCCGCGCCGTCGTCGCCAGCCTGGGGGTCGCCGCTCTCCGATCCTGGGCCGGGAACCTCCGCGGGCGGGGAGCTCCCGCCGCCGGGGCCGCCGGCTGGCGGAGGGGCGGGTCCCGGCGCGGGCGCCGGGGCTGGCGGGGCAGGCGGTGGTGGCGGAGGAGGCGGCGGCGGTGCGTTGACGCCCGGCGGGGCGATCCCCGGTTGGCCGCCCGAGCCGAACGACCAGCCCTCGGCGCTGCCGGGCGCCGGATTACGGTTGCCCGCTCCCACATTGCTGTACGACCAATTACCGCCCAACGACGCTGTCCAATAGGACCAGTACGCATTGGTCGGCGCGCCGTTGCACGGGTTCGGCGCGTTGTCGATGGTGCAGACGAGCCCCGGCTGGCGGTCGACGAACGTGTAGCTGTGGCCGGCCGCACCCAGTGCCGACAGACCGCTGCCCACATCCCCGATGCAGGAGGTCTGGGTCCCGCCGCCGAGGGAGTTGAACGACACGACGACCGCAATCTGCGACGACTCACACCCCGCCGCCTCCGCCGCGGTGGGCCCAGGTTCGGCAACCACACACCCGAGCGCAACGATCGCTGCGGCCACCGCGATCCGCAGCCACCGCTGCGGTGATCTTGACGAAAGTGTCGCTTCAGCTCTCGAAAATGGCTGTCCAACTGACATTTTTGTCAAGATCACGCCTCGGTCCGGCGGCGGGACAGGACCAGGGCCGCTGTCCCGAGGCCGATCAGCAGGATGCCGAGGGCGACGGCCGCGGCGGTGTCAGAACCGGTCGCCGGCAATGCCGCTGGCGGGGGAGTCACACCCGGCGGGGGCGGCACGACTGCGCCCCCGCCGACATCCAGTCCGTACGCCAACGGGTCGGTCGGTGCGTCGAGGTCGACGAAGCCCGTGCCGCCGAGGCCGAGGATTGCCTGCGTGGTGGCACGCGTCGCGTTGGCCGGGTCGAAGCCACTGGTGTCAAAGGCGAAGGCGCCCTGCTGCGCCTGTGGTCCGTCTGCGCCGACCTGGCGGTCGAGCAACCAGCTCACGGCGGCTTCGGCGGCGCTGTCTTCCCCGAGGGTCGAGAGCGCTTGGGCGGCAAGACCGGTGCTGTTGGAGTTGGGGGTGATCACCGGCGGCGTGCCGAAGCCCGGCGCGGCGAACGATCCGTCGGCTGCCTGCTGAGCCAGTAGGAAGCTGGCTGCGTCGGCGAGCGGAGCGGCCCGGCCGGCGACATCGAGTGCCTGTACGGAGATTCCCGTCGTGTCGACCTCCCCCGCACACGGCGCGACCTCGAGGACGGAGTTGAAGCCACCGTCCGCGCATTGCTGAGCGACCAGATAGTCGATGGCAGCAGTCGATGCGCCACCCGAGGTCACACGGGCCAGCGCGATTACGGCAAGGGCCTGGGTGATCCCATTGCTGAAGTCACCGAAGGCCGAAGCGTCGGCGTAGCGGCCGCTGGCCTGTTCCCGCGCCAGTAGGTCAGCAACGAGATCGCGGCCCCCGAAGTCCGACGGGTCGCGGCCCATGACGTCGGCGACCAGGATCAGCTTGGCAAGGGAGCCGGCGTAGGACTCCGCTGCGCCATCGCCGGCGTACGCGGACACGTTGGCAGCCAGGTAGTCGGTGGCCGCCTCGGCGGCGGCACCTGCCGAGCCCGCGGCGGCGAACGCGAGCACCGCGTCGGCGGTCAGCCCGTAGTCCGGGAAGACCTCGGTCAGCGGGTCGATGACGCCGTCGCCGTTGAGGTCGAACGATGCCGCCAGGTGATCACCGTCGACGAATTCGCCGGTCAGCCATCCGGCACCTCCGTCAGCCGGGTCGGTGGTCAGCGGTGCGGTGGGTGGGGCAGCCCCCGCCCCGGCGGGCGAGAGCAGGACGGCGAGGATCGCCAGGACGGCGACGAGTGCACCGGTCCCGCGGCGCGAGCGCGGCAGGACTGGTGCGGGTACGGCGGGTACGGGTACGGCGGTGTGCGCGGACATGAGGGCCTTTCGGTGAGCGATCCGACGAAGAAGGCCCCGGCACCCCACATGGAAAACCCCCTTGCGCGTGTCGTGCAACGCGAAGGGGGCGGCGCAGGTGAGGTACCTGAGCTCCGCCCCGCAGACCTCGGCGTGATGGAGTCGCTCGTGCGGGGCAGGTAATCGGACTCGTCGGGTACGCCACACGGGCGTCTCGACTCACCGCTGCGGGTCAGCGCCGGATTTTCACCGGACTTCCCCTGCGCCAGCACTTATGCAGTTGTTGTGCTCGTGCGGTTGTTCTCGTCGGCATGTTCCGCGCAGCGACAGCGGAAGTCAATTTCGCCCCTCAGCCCCTACGCAGTTGATCATCGGCAAAGAGCGAACTTCTCCGTCGAAAATGCCGTGTTGCCTATGATCAACTGGAGGTGCGCTCGGCGGCACTGCGCTCGACGCAGAACTCGTTGCCCTCCGGATCGGCCAACACCGCCCAGCCGGTGCCATCCGGTTGACGACGATCGTCGACCAGGCCGGCGCCGAGCGCCAACAGCCGTGCCACCTCTTCGTCGCGGGTCCGATCGGTGGGCCGCAGATCGAGATGCAGCCGGTTCTTCACCGTCTTGACGTCGGGGCCGGCGATGAACAGCAGGTGGAGTGCCCCGTCGGGGGAGACCAGCAGGGCCTCGGGGTCGTTCGGCTCGTTCCCCTCGTCGGGGTGTTCCGTCCAGCCGGTGACCTCAGCCCAGAAGAGCGCGAGCCGGTACGGGTCGGCGCAATCGACGTTGATGTTGTGAATCGCAGATGCCATAGGCATCACATCCTGTCGGCCGATGGACCCGGCTGTCGCCCCGATTTCCTGCTGTCCGGCCGGGCGCGAGACCATGAGCCACGGCTGCGAGCTATCTCACGGTCCGGACCAACCAGCGGGCGAGCAGGAGCGGAGGTACGGCGGTGCTGTACGCGATGTCCCACTTCATCCTCAAACCGCTGTTCTTCCTCTACTGCAGACCGCGCGTGACCGGCCGCGAGAACGTGCCCCGAGCCGGGGCGGTCATCTTCGCGGCCAACCATCTGTCGTTCATCGACAGCATCATCATTCCGCTCGTCTCCCCCCGCAAAGTCGCGATGCTGGCCAAGGCGGAGTACTGGCAGGGCAAGGGCATCAAGGGTTGGTGGACGCGCACGCTGTTCTCGAGCCTTGGCGCTCAGCCCGTCGAGCGGGGTACGCACCGGGCGGCCCAGGCCGCTCTGGACACCGCAATGTCCGTACTCGACAAGGGCGAGGCCTTTGCGATCTATCCCGAGGGGACCCGCTCGCGCGACGGCAAACTGGCTCGGGGAAAGACCGGTGTCGCCTGGCTGGCACTCACCGCGGACTGCCCGATCGTGCCGGTGGGGGTGCGCGGCACCGAGCGGATCATGCCGGTCGGCTCGGCGCGGTCTTCGGCCACATCGAGCGACGATTTCCTTCGGCAAGCCGTTGAGTTTCCCGAGTTCACCGGGCAGGCTGCCAAGGGCAGGCCGCGGCGGGACGTGACCGATGCCGTGATGAACGAGATCGCCCGGCTCTCCGGTCAAGAAAAAGCCGGCTGGGGTGAGCCGAACCGGTGAACGACGGGCCGCGTTACTCCCTCGACCTCCGGGTGGCTGGCCGTCGGTGTGTGGTCGTGGGTGGAGGCCAGCTGGCGCATCGGCGGGTCGCCGGACTGTTGGAGGCCGGCGCACAGATCACCCTCATCAGTCCGGAGGTAACTCCCGCCCTGGAGGCCCTCGCGAATGGGGGAACCTTGCGATGGGAACGTCGCCCGTACCTGGCTGGTGACCTGACCGATGCCTGGTATGTCGCGGCCGCCACGGGGATCGAAATGACTGACGCTGCCGTGGCCGCCGACGCCGAGGCCGCCCAAATCTTCTGCACACAGGGGAGCGGCCGGAGCCGAAGCACAGCCGAGCTGCCTGACATCGATCGGACCGAACCGCGCACGCCACCCGGCATTGCGCTCGTCGGCGGTGGCCCCGGTGACCCAGGCTTGCTGACCCTGCGCGGGCGTGAGTTGCTCAGCGAGGCAGACGTCGTAATCGCTGATCACCTTGCGCCGCAATCATTCCTGGCCACGCTCTCCGACGACGTTCTGGTCATCGATGCCAGCAAGTTGCCAAAAGGCCGGTCCATGGTCCAGCAGCAGATCAACGACCTCTTGGTCGAGCACGGCAGGGCCGGTCGGCGGGTGGTGCGGCTCAAGGGCGGCGATCCGTTCGTGTTCGGCCGTGGGATGGAAGAGGTCGAGGCCTGCGCGGCGGCCGGACTGCCGGTTGAGGTCGTTCCTGGAGTGACCAGCGCAGTCGCGGTCCCCGGCATGGCCGGAATCCCGGTCACCCATCGTGGGATGGCGCACGAGTTCGTCGTCGTGTCGGGTCACCTGCCGCCCGGCCATCCGGAATCTCTGGTCGACTGGCCGGCCTTAGCGCGACTGCGCGGCACAATCGTCGTCCTGATGGGCGTGCAGAACGCAGGTGCGATCGCGGCAGCACTGATCGAGTACGGCCGCCCACCGGACCTCCCCGCGGTCGCGATCTGCAACGGCGGTCTCCCCGGCGAGCGCGTGCTGCGGATGACCTTGGCCGAACTCGGTGCAACGACTGTGGCCGAAGATCTGCGCCCACCGGCCGTCCTGGTGGTCGGCGCAGTGGCGGCTTTCGCTCCGCTGGCGGTTTCTGCAGAAACCGCCAGCCGGGGCTAGGGGCGGAATGGGTGAGCGGCACATGTCCGAGGGCGGCGCGCCGGCGGATCACCCGATCTATCCGGTCGGGTTGCGCTTCGCCGGGCGGCGGGCGGTTGTCGTGGGCGGCGGGCCGGTCGGCGAGCGGCGGGTCCGCGGTCTGCTGGTCGCCGGCGCCGAGGTCGTCGTACTCAGCTCGTCGCTGACATCGGGTCTGCACGCTCTGGTCGATGACCGGCGCGTGACGTGGTGGGAACGCCGATACGGCGACGGTGATCTGGCCACTGCTTGGTACGTCGTCGCGGCCACGCCCAGCAAAGAGACCAACGCCGCGATCCAAGCCGAGGCCGACCGGCTTCGAGTCTTCTGCGTGCGGGCAGATGACGCGGTCAGTTCGTCGGCATGGACCCTGGCCCCCGGACGGCATGGGGACCTCACTGTTGCGGTCTCTGGCGGCGGGGACCCGCGGCGGGCGGCGGCCGTACGAGATGCGATCGTGGCCGGCCTGGCCGATGGCAGCATCCCGGACCGCCCGTACCGGACCGGCGAGCGTTAGCCGATGAGGCACAGCGGGGTCCGGGCATGAGGCTGTCCGAGGCAGAGTGCCGCGCCCGGTTCACGCAGGCGTCGGTGGCGCGGTTGGCGACGATCGCACAGGACGGTTCGCCGCGGATTGTGCCGATCACGTTCGTCGCCGCCGCCCCGCTCAGCCCTGATGTCTTCTACTCCGCAGTCGATGCCAAGCCGAAATCGACGACCGAACTTGCGCGGCTGGCCCGGATCGCGCTCGAGCCACGGGTCGCGCTGCTTGCGGATGAGTATTCCGCCGACTGGTCGAAGCTCTGGTGGGTACGAGCCGACGCCCGCGCCGACGTACTCACCGCGGGGCCGGACCGGGAAGCCGCCCTCGCGCTCCTTCGGGAGAAGTACGCGCAATACCGGGTCGACCCTCCGACGGACGCTGTGATCCGCTTCGTGGTCGAACGCTGGTCGGGTTGGGCCGCGAGTGACCCGGGTGTGTCTTCCGCGGACGCATAGATCCGCTCGCAGTTCTGGTGCATACCCATGACGCTTCGGGGTTAACTGGCGGGCATGAGCATTTCGACTGCTTTGGACCGGCTGGCGGACACCAAGACCTTCGACGGCATCATCGAGCCCGCCCAGCGACTGCTGCACAAGTTGCTGCCGCCGTCCCGGGTGAAGGATGTCTTGCATGGCGTATGGCTGGGCCACCCGCTGCACCCGGCGTTGGCCCAGGTTCCGTTGGGCGCCTGGATGTCGGCGGGTCTGCTCGACCTGTTGCCCGGCAACGACAAGCAGGCTCGGCTGCTCATCGCCACCGGCCTGGCCAGCGCGGTGCCCACAGCGTTGGCTGGATCGGCCGACTTGTCCGAGATGGAGATCGGGCAGCGTCGGGTCGGCGTGGCCCATGCAGTGGCCAACTCCGTAGCGCTGGCGCTGTACGCGGGTTCGTTGGCTGCCCGCGCTCGCGGCGACGACCGATTCGGTAAGGCTCTGGCTTTCGCGGGTCTGGGTCTGGCTGCGTCGTCGGCCACTGTCGGCGGACACCTCGCATATCACCAATCCGGTGGCGCGTCCCATTCGGCGACTGCCGCAAGGACTTTCAGCCACGATTGGATGGATCTCGGTCCGCTGAACGAGTTTCCGGAAGACAAGCCCGTACTGAAGGTCAGTGACGACAGCGATCGTCCGGCGCCGCTGTGCGTCATCCGGCGCGGCGACCGGGCGCACGTTCTGGTCGATTCCTGTTCGCATCTCAGCGGCCCGCTGCACGAGGGTGACCTCACCGAGATCAGGGGCGAGCGGTGCCTGGTCTGCCCGTGGCACGGCGGCACCTTCGCGCTCGAGGACGGTCGCGCCGTACGCGGTCCGGCGACGGCTGCGGTCACGGTTCTGACCACGAGGGTGACCGACGGGCGGCTGCAGGCCAAGGTTCCAGAGCGGCATCTGGAATGAGCGCCAAAGGTGATCGAGCCGAGACTGACGCCGGCCTCGACACCGTGCTGCTCGATGTCGACGGAACGCTGATCGACTCGACGTACCACCACGCCTTGGCCTGGCACCGAGCCTTCGCCCAGCACGGCCACCTGATCCCGATGTGGCGACTGCACCGCGCCATCGGGATGGGTGGCGATCGGCTGGTGGCAGCGGTGGCCGGCGATGACGTCGAGGAACGACTCGGTGACCAACTGCGGGAGGCAGAGAAGCGGGAGTACGAGCAACTGCTGTCCGAGGTCAGGCCCTTCGATCGGGCTGACGCGCTGATCACCGCGCTGCACGATCGTGGTTGGTTGGTCGCCCTCGCCTCATCCGGTCAGGAGGACAACACCCGGGCGGCCATCGATCTCCTGGGCGGCGACGGCCCACTGGACGGGTGGACCAGCTCCCAGGATGCGGAGACTTCCAAGCCGGCTCCGGACATCCTGCTCGCGGCCCTGGAGCAGGTCGGCGGTCATGCGGCTGTGTGCGTCGGAGACTCGACCTACGACGTGGAGGCAGCTGCTGCGGTCGGCTGGGGATGCATCGGCGTCCGTACGGGCGGCTTCGGCGTGGCCGAGCTGATTGAGGCCGGCGCCATGCGAGTGTTTGCCGACGTGGCCGATCTGCTCGACCATCTGGACGACACTCCGCTGGCGGGGCCGAGCAGGAAGTAGCGGTAGCCGGACGAGGAGGCGCCGATGGCACAGGACCGAGGCCCCGACAGCTCGCCGAGTGACTCCACGCTCGCGAACGTTCCGCCGCCACCCGCGCGTCCGCCGGTGGCGCGCCGCATCATCCTGTCCGCACTGACGGTCGTCGTCGTTGCGGCCGGCGTCGGACTCCTCGGCGTCAAGTCCGGCACGGTCACCGCCTCGGGCGACGGGTACGAGCTGCGATTGGAGTACGCAACGATCGCCCGGGCCGGGTTGGACGTTCCGTTCGAGGTCACCCTGACCCATGCGGGCGGCTTCGACGAAGACATCGTTCTCGCGTTGACTGACGACTACTTCGACATCTTTGAACACCAAGGGGTCTCCCCCGCACCGGACACAGAGACCAGCCAGGGACCCATGGTCTACCTGACCTTCCCGCCGCCCAAGGGTGACGAATTCCAGTTGAGCTACGACATCTACATCCAGGGATCCAGCCAGGTCGGCGCGTCCGGTGATCTCTGGCTGATCGTCGACGACGAGCCGCGGCTGACGATCTCCTTCACTACGACGTTGGTGCCCTGATGGAAATCGTCTATCGCGCCATCTTCATGTTCCTGTTCCTGTGGATCATCACTCGTGTTGTGGGCAGATCGACCCTCGGCGAACTCAGCACCTTCGAGCTGCTGCTCTACGTCACGATGGGAGACCTGGTCCAGCAAGCTGTGACTCAGCAGGACTACTCCGTGGCATCCGGCGTGCTTGCTGTCGGCGTCTTCGCCCTCCTCACAGTCGCGATCTCGTACGTGAACTGGCGGTGGCCGCGCGCCCGCAAGGTGATCATGGGCGTACCGGTCGTCGTCATCACCGATGGCGAGCCGGTCGTCGACTCGATGCGCAAGGAACGCCTGTCGATCGACGACCTGATGACCGCGGCTCGCGAGGAGGGCATCAGAAGGTTCAGTGATGTCGAGCTGGCTGTCCTCGAGGCCAACGGGCGGATCTCCTTCTTCACCCGATCTTCGGACAAGCAGGACGGCGCTCCCGAGCAGCCACCGACGGGCACCTGATGTATCAGCTGATCTGTCACTGACGGTTCCGGCAGCAGTCATACTCTGGGTATGGAAACGCGTGTGCGCCGCAGTCAGGCCGAACGCTCGGCGGAGACGACCGACGAACTGTTGGCCAGTGCCCGCCGCCTCTTCGCGGAGCGCGGATACGCGTCCACGTCACTTTCAGACATCGTCGCTGAGGCCGGGCTGACCAAGGGCGCTGTCTACCACCACTTCACCGGGAAGCAGGAAGTCTTCCGGGCAGTGTTCGAGCGCGAGCACCGTGCCTTGGCCGCCACCGTTGCCGACGCAGCCCAACGGGAAGCGGACCCCTGGGTCCGCGTTCGGGTCGGCTGGCATGCCTTCATGGCCGCCGCTGAGGACCCTGCCGTGCAGCGCATCGTTCTCCTTGAGGCTCCTGGAGCGCTCGGCTGGGACGCGACCCGAGAAATCGCGGGCAAGTACGCCCTGTCCCTACTGGAGACCGGACTCGCTGCAGCCATGGAAGCCAAGCGCATCGCCGCGCGGCCGGTGGGCCCGTTTGCCCGGCTGCTCTACGCGGCGATGTGCGAGGCGGCAACGATCACCGCGAGCGCGCCGGTCGATCAGAAAACCTCGGGGGCAGTGCTCGCCGCCGTGGATGCGCTGCTCGACGGGCTGGAGATGGCGCCTGGCTCGTCCTGACTCCCGCCGTCGCGCGGGTGCGGCTGCGTGCATCCAGCTTGCTCATTGCACTTACATACCCCTAGTATCTAGATTCCTACCGCCGGTATGTAAGGACGATGATGACCCAGACCTCGATCGAAGATCTGCAGAGCGCTCCTGTCGCACCGGACCGAGCGCGACGGATCCTGCTCATAGCCGCTGGCGCGACATTCGTCGTCTTCCTCGACGTGACCGTGGTCAACGTCGCGTTCCCTGACCTCAGGGAGAGCTTCCCCCGGACGTCATTGAGCGATCTCTCGTGGGTGGTGAGCGTCTATGCCATTGCCTTCGCTGCCCTTTTGACGTCGGCCGGCCAGCTTGCCGAGACGGTGGGTCGGCGTCGGCTGTTCGTTTTCGGCCTGATCACCTTCACGGCGGCCTCAGCGCTCTGTGCCGTGGCGCCGACGGTGCCCCTACTCGTCGCCGCGCGCGCCGTCCAGGGTGCCGGCGCTGCGGCGATGATTCCCGCGGGCCTCGGCATGGTCCTTGCCGCCACCGCACCGCACCGACGGGCAGCCGCGGTGGGCGCATGGGGAGCGTCGTCGTCGTTGGCTGCGGTCGCCGGTCCCAGCCTGGGCGGTGTCCTCGTCGATGCGACGGGCTGGCGCTCGGTCTTTCTGATCAACGTCCCGATCGGCTTAGTCCTCATCTGGTCTGCAGTACGAGTCTTCCCGCGTCAGCAGGCGGCCGGTGGGCGACTGCCGGACGCGATCGGAACACTGCTCCTCGCCGGTGGAGTCGGACTGACCGTGGCCGGGCTCACCAAAGGAAACGACTGGGGCTGGTCGAGTCCGCAGACTCTGGGCGCGATCGTCGGCGGGATCGCGCTTGTCGGGGCGGCACTGCTTCGCGCCGGACGTCATCCTGCGCCGGCACTTGACCTCGGACTGTGGCGCAGCCGCACCTTCGCTCTGGCCAACCTGACATCGCTCTTGATGGGCGCCGCGGTCTTCGCCTGGCTGTTGCTGGGAACGTTGTTCCTCACGAACGTGTGGCACTACTCGATTCTGGAAACCGGCCTGGCGATCAGCCCCGGGGCAGTCTCATCGGCGGTGGCCGCGGTACTGGTCGGCCGCTTGGCGACGCCGATCGGCCAGCGCTGGGCGGTCGGCGGCGGCGCTCTGCTGCTGGCTGGCACGGCCGGCTGGATGTATGCAGCCCTCGGGAGTGAGCCGCAGTTCTGGAAAATCTGGTTGCCCGCGGGCTTGCTCAGCGGAGCGGCCATCGGTATGGCGCTCACGGCTCTCGCCACGCTCGCCGTCAGCTCCGTCGAGCCGCAGCGATTTGCAGCAGGTACAGGGATGAACATGACGGCCAGGCAACTGGGTGGAGCTCTCGGCGTAGCTGCCCTAGCCGCCATCCTGGGCGCTGCCGACGCCATCCCCGCCTGGGCAGACTTCCAAGGCGTGTTCTTGTTCTGTGCGCTGGCCGCCGCTGCCGCCGCGATCGTCGGCTCCGCACTGCACCGCACACGCTCATGAGCGAGGACGCCGACCCCTACTGCATCAGCGACGCCGAAGCTGACCTCCTGCTCGCATCCGCGTCATGGCGACGCCTGGTGGTGTTGGGTGACAGTCTCGCCGAAGGCGTCGGTGACTCCTCGCCCGGCTACCGCTCGAGCCCATGGGCCGAGCGGCTCCGCGATGCGCTGAGTCGTTCTCGACCGGACGCGGCGTTCCTCAACCTGGCACGCCGCGGAAAGCGAGCGGCCGAGGTACGGACGGAGCAACTCGATCAGGCGCTGAACTTCCAACCCGATCTCGCCGGAGTCATCTGCGGAGGCAATGACCTGTTGGTCGAGCCTTTCGATGTCGACCAGGTTGCTGCCGAATTCGACGCAGTGGTCTCCAGCCTGCGCAGCGCCGGGGCAGATGTCATCACATGGACGCTGCAGGACATCACGCGGGCGTGGCCGGCGCTGCTCGAAGGTCCGCTTCTGGGGCGTCTGGTCGCACTGAACGAGGCGGTTCGGACGGTCTCGCAACGGCGCGGGGCGATCCTCGTGGAGCAGTGGCCGTCTGCTTATTGCGCCGAGAAGGATCTCTACAGCGCCGACCTGATGCACTCGAGCATGCGCGGGCACGCCGTCGTGGCGAGCGCCACCATCACGCGCCTCGGCGAGCATCTGCGAACCCTTGTACGTGCCTCCCCGCGTTGACCGCCGTGACGCCGGACTGACAGGCTGTTGATCATGGGAAAGCTGCCGCTGGAGCGCATGTTCGACAACACCGATGACTTGCTTGCCAAGACGGATAACCCGTTGCACCGCAAGATATTGATCAACTGGCGGCGGCATTCGTGTCTGGAGATCATGGGCCGCTATCAGGAGATATTTGCGCCAGACCTCACGGTCGAGCACCCGGTCTATCGGGTGCACAACGACGACTCGGGCACCGTCGTGCTCGACGGCCGGGCGGCGGTGGAGGGGTTCTATCGCGACCTCACCGAGGCGGGTGCGTCGGTCATGGTCGGGACCAATGACTGCATCGCGGTCAACGACTGGGGCTTCACGATCGAGTCGGACTTCCACAACTTCGTTCCCGGCATCGTCCTGTCGACCATGGGCATGGAGGTCGATGATCCGTCGGCCATGTATCTGATCAGCTACCAGCAGGCCATGGTCTGGCACTACACCGAAGACGGCCGGTTGATCGGGGAGAACATCTACGGCGGCACCCGGACGATCACCAAGCCCGATCCGGCCGACGTCGTCACGCTGGCCGAGGCCGTACAGATCCTGACGCCGATCCTGGCCGCCACTCCGGCAAGCTGAGCGCGTGAACATTCACCGGGTCGGCCCCGACATCACGGCCCTGAACGACCCGCGACCGGTGCCCGGCGTCGGGTTCCTCCCGGTGAACGCCTTCGTGCTACATGCGGCCGAGCCGGTCGTGGTGGACACCGGACTCAGCACGCCCGAGAGTGGATTCCTGGAGGCCCTCGGCTCGGTGTTGGACCCGGCCGACGTCCGCTGGATCTGGCTGACCCATCCGGATCGCGACCACACCGGGGGCATGTTCGCCCTACTCGATGCGGCGCCACGAGCGCGAGTAGTCACCAACTTCGTCGGCCTGGGCATCCTGGCCACGGAACGTCCGTTGCCGATGGACCGCGTGTTCCTCCTCAACCCAGGTCAGACGCTGGACGTCGGCGACCGTGTGCTGCAGTCGTTTCGGCCGCCGCTGTATGACAGTCCGGCGACGGTCGGGTTCTATGACGAGCGATCGCGGGCGTGCTTCACCTCGGACTGTTTCGGCGCCACTTTGCCCACCGCGGATCTCGCCGGCTGCGCCGAAGTCGGCGACGTGCCGCAGGACGTCCTGCGCGCCGGTCAGTTGCAATGGGCCACAGTCGACAGTCCTTGGGTGCACATCATCGATCCGCTGCGCTACCTCGCCACGATCGACCCGCTGCGCGCGATGAACCCGGACATCATTCTGAGTGGACACCTACCCCCGGCCGTGGGCCGCGCGCCGGACTTCTTCGACATGCTGACGCAGGCACCCGTGGCCGATCCGTACGTCGGTCCGGATCAGCACGCCCTCGAAGCGATGCTCGCGGGCTTCGAACCGGGTGCCGGCGGAATCTGGCCCGACCCCTCACCTGGCGGTTTGCCAGCAAACCGCCAACCACGGCACGAACTCCCTGTCTGGCGGTTTGCCAGCAAACCGCCAGCCGCTTGCCCGATCCCCCAGGATGATCTCGCAAGCCCGAGCTGATCACGGGGATGCCCGAACTGCTTTCGGAGATCCCTCACGTCCACGACACTCAGCGTGTGTCAGCGTCACCGCCGATCACCCGCGCCGACGTACTCGCGACTCTGAACGAGTTGGCCACCGTCGAGCATGCCGTCATGGCCGAGTACCTCCAGCTCGCCTACGTGCTCGGACATGGTCTGGGCGAGGATGTTCCGGGGCCCTCGGGCGACGCGATCACAGTGCTCGCAGAAGATGTCATGTCGCAGGCCCGCGTGGAGATGAGTCACCTGCTGCGCGTCAACCGCGTTCTCGTGTTGGCCGGAGAGCCGCCGCAGGTTGACCGGGCCGTCTCTCTGGACCACAGCTTGGGATCGGCTGCTGCCACCATCTTTGGCCCGTTGGGCGACCGGGAGCTCCTTCAACTCGTCGAACGGGAGACCGCCCTGGCCGCCGCCGTTGATGCTCGGTACGCCGGGCTGGGCCCGGCAGTCGATCCCGGGACCGGCCTCTTCGAGGGCGATGTCCTCGAAGCGCTGGATTTCGCGCTGGCCAGCTGCTCGCACCATGCCGAGGCCGCGCTGGATCTGACGACTCGGCTGTCGGAGCTGAACGCCGCGGAATACCTGCGCGTGACCAGGCACGAGCCGGCGGATGCCGAGGAGCGGTCGCTGCTCGAGCTGAGCAGCGATCACTACGAACTCGTACTCGCAATCGTGAGCGCTCTCTTCCGGCATGACGACGAGATCTTCGGCCAGCTGCGTGCCCAAGCAGTGGCGGCAATGGAGAACATGGATGCGTTCCATGCGCTTCTTGTCCAACGTGGACTGCTGCCTGCCCTCGCGCCGCGTTCGCCTGACACACATGAGGGCCAGGAGGGCATCGAGAACAGCCAAACGGGACCATGGCGCTGAACTGCAGGTCACCACGTGGGTGACCTAGCCAGCGGATTTGTTTCGAGTGCGCTGTCGCTCGCGCACGATCGGCTGAGCGGGTTGCTGGCGATGGATTCCCGCGCCCTGCTCGAGGCCATCGCTCCTGAGCTCACACCCGACCCGGCACTCGCCGCGGCTGACGTGGCATTGACGCGGACCAAGGGCCGACTGCGGGAACTCGAGTCGGCGCTGCTCACGGTGCCGCAGGATCTTGGCCAGGCCGAGGTTGCGTTGCGCGCCCTGTCCGCGACCGTGCAGTCGATGGCCGATGGTTGCCGCGAGGTGGTCGCCGCACTACCCGCGGGGGCCGCCAGCGCGGAGACGATGGTCGTCCGCCTCGCCAAGCATCTGCTTCGAGATGCAGAGATACCGGTACGGGGTCTGCTCCGGCAATTCGCGCTTCCACCCAAGGACGGCGAGTGGACGGCGACGCAGACCTCCGTGGGCTACCGCATCAAGAAGGACGAACAGATCGACGTAGCACCTGGCGTCGCTCTCAGTGGACTCGTCCTGACCCTCGACGTGAGATTTCCGGACCCGCGGCTGACCATCACCGTGACCGCGGATGTGGAGTTGGCCCTCGATGCCGGCCCGCTCACGGAAATCCTGCCGGGGGAGTTCGGGGCCACCAGCCGATTCACGGTGACCGTCGACTCGGTCGACGGAGTCACGGTCGGAGAGCGGCAACGCCGGGTGTACCTGCCGGTGACTCCCACCGCGGCCGGTGTGGATCTGCGCGAGCTCGGGTTCGGTTTGTCGGACCACATCCCGGGTCTCGAGCTCACTACGCAGCTCCGCTTGAGTCTGGCCGCCGGTATCGCTGCCTCGATCGACGGGACCGGTCTCGCCGTGGAGCTGATTCCGGGCAGCGACGCACCGATCCAGGTCACCACGGTCGACCCGACCGGCGTGGCGCTGAAGATCGACGCCGGGTTGGTCCGGGGTGGGGGATACCTCGCTAGGCACGACGACAGCTTCGTCGGCACCCTGGTGCTGACGATCGGGCCGACGTCGGCCAAAGCCGTGGTGCTGTTGAGCACCGACCCGTTCTCCCTCGTCGTCTTGTTCTTCGCCGAGTTCACGGCCGCGATCCAGCTGAGTTTCGGATTCACCCTGAACGGCATCGGCGGCCTCCTGGCCGTGAATCGGACGGTGTCCCGAGAGACGCTCCAAGCCCGGATCTGGGACGGCTCCGCTGACGCACTGCTCTTTCCGGAGGACCCCGGCCAGGCGAACCAGCAACTCCTGGAATCCGTCTTCCCACCGGAGGACGGCGCGGTAGCGGTCGGACCGGCGTTCATGCTCGGTTGGGGTACGCCAATCTCGCTGATGGTCGCCAAAGTCGGCGTCATGCTCGTCCTGCCGGATCCGAGCGTGGTGATCATCGGCAAGCTTCGCGTGGCGATCCCCAGCCCGGCGCTGCCGATCATCGATCTCAACGTCGGTGTCTACGGCGAGATCACACCTGACCGGGTCCTGGTGATCGCCGGACTCGCCGGTTCCAAGATGGCCGGCTTCACGCTCTCCGGCGATTTCGGGTTGCTGACCGTGTACGGCGCGCGGCCGGTCTTCGCGCTCTCCGCGGGCGGCTTCCATCCCCGCTTCAGCCCCCCGGGGCCGCTGGCAAAGCTGCGGCGAATCACGGTGGACATGTCTCCGCCGATCCTGCTCACGTTGCGCGCCGAGGCCTATGTCGCGCTCACGTCGAGCGCGTTCATGGTCGGCGCCCGCGTGGAAGCCGGAATCGACTTCGGCGTCGCCTCGGCGCACGGACAGATCGCCTTCGATGCGATCGTGCTGTGGAATCCTGTGCACTTCGAGGTCGATCTCCGCGCGTTGGTGGAGGTCGAGGTCGGCGGGGTCACGGTGCTCGGTGTCGCCGTCGCTCTGCACATCGAGGGCCCAGGGGTCTGGGTCGCGCACGGCACCGCTTCCATCGACTTCTTCTTCCTGCCGACCCTTGACTTGGAGGTCGGTCCCCTGACCTGGGGTGATCGGCGGGTCGAACAGCCGGTCACTGTCTCCCCGGCGGCGCTGGTCATCGAGCAGTTGCGCGACCGCGCGGCCTGGCAGCCGCAGCTTCCGAAGGGCGGCGAGCAGCTGATCAGCTTCAGCGACCAGCCCTCCCACGATCCCACGGCACTGCTGGCGCATCCGCTCGGTGGATTCGAGGCGCGGCAGAAATTGGTGCCGCTGGAGACGAACCTGCAGCATCACGGCGGGTACGGGGTCTCGGAGCACCGGATCACGTTGGGCCGCCCGCTGGTTGGTGGCACACCAGCGGCGTCGGTCACCACGGTGAAGGACCTCTTCGCCACCGGGCAGTTTCAGCAACAGAGTGACGACCAGAAGCTCTCGCAGCCGGAATTCGCGTCGTTGCCCTCCGGCGTGAACCTCGCGGCGGCTCCGTCCTCGTTCGGCGCCGTGGTCGGCGCAGACGTCTCCTGGCGAACTGTCTACCCCGGCCAGCTGTTCGAGGCGGGCGAGCCGGAGTCCTTCTCGCTCGACCGCGAGTTGACTCCGCACCTGCTCGTGACGAGTGCTGCCGGCCGCTTCCGCGCCCAAGCCGAGGCCAACCCGTACGGGCGGGTCGACATGCTGGTCGGGGGTCAAACCCGATGACGTCGCCTTCGGTCCCATTCACGCCCAGCGACGTACCCCTGCAGTCGCTGACGTTCCTGTCTTTCGCGCGTACGGGCCTCGCGGCCGCCGTCACCGGCCTCACCGATTGGGATCGCTTCCACGCCGGAGTGGACGTCAGGGTTCCGGTGCTGGGCGATGAACAGCCGCGGGGCGAGGCAGTCGTCCGGCTGGCCGTGCGCGGTCCGGGCGACGTCAGAGCCGTGGATACCGCGCAGGTCATCCGCAGCTACCCGCCCGACGGTGCGGTCGGCGCCGAACCCAACTACCTCGCCCACGTGGAGTTCGATCGGCCCGACCTTCCGTGGATGTTCACGCCCTACCGCGCGGACCCGAAACTCCCGCCGTGGCTGGCATTGGTCGTCTTACGGCAGGCGAGGTGCGCTCCAGCGGGGTCGCGGCCGGGCAATGTGGCGGTCGTCAGCACGTTCATGTCCGAACTGCAGCCGTTGACCGACTCATGGGCGTGGGCGCACGTGCAGCTTCTCGGCCGGACAGTTGATGAGGCGAGGATTCGGGACGGATTGACCGACGCGTACGGGCTCACGAACCTGTCCCGGCTGTTGTGCCCACGTCGCCTGCTTCCGCAGACCGCTTACCAGGCATGCGTGGTGCCGGCCTTCGCGATTGGGCGCCTAGCGGCTCTCGGTGACCCCCTCCCGGCCCCTCCCTCCGGGCCGGTGGTGGAGCCGCTGGCTCCCGCCTGGACTCGGTCACCGGGCGATGCCAACACTCCCTTCACCTTGCCGGTGTTCCACTCGTGGAGGTTCACGACCGGCGAGGAGGGAGACTTCGAGGATCTGGCCGAGCGACTTGTGCCTCAGGTCGCCCCCTGGTACGTCGGGCGCCGGCTCGTCGACACCGGGCAAGCATTCGGTGAGCAAGGCGCCGGCCGGCTCGGTGTCGTGGAGGGCCCGCTCGTCTCGCCCGAGGCCCCTGATCCGTCCAGCCCCGACACGACCGAAGCCCGTGCGGCCGATGCGCTCGTGAACGGTTGGCCGGCAGCGCTGGTCGACCGACTGCGCGGAATTCTCAACCATCCTGCGGATGCCGCCGACATTCCACCGGCGGTCGGCGAGCCTGAACCGGTCCCGCTCGTCGGGCCGCCGATCTACGCCGACCGACACACCGGCCGGCGTCGCGTCGTCGAGTCGGCCGACGCGAACTGGTTCGGTCAGCTGAACCTGCAGGCGCGGCACCGGATTGTGGCTGGCCTGGGCACCCGCGTCGTACAGCGCGACCAGGACCTACTCATGCAGGCCGCCTGGAATCAACTGGATCAACTGCGGGAGGTCAACGCGCGGATCAGCCAAGGGCAGCTTGCCCAGGTGGTCAGTAACTCCTGGTACGAGCGGCACCTGTCAAAGCTCGGGTACGGCGATCTGTTGCAGCTGACTCGGCCCACCCAGGATGAGCTGCAGACGGAGACGCGCGACCGTTCGGTCCGAGCGGCGCTCAACGCATCCTCGACCGCGGAAGCAGCCAGCACTGCGGCATTCCGGCGATTGGACAGCGCCGGTGAGCCGGGGCAGGTCCTGGCACCCAATGACCGTCCGGCCGACTTCCGGCGGCGCTACGACGACCGGTGGCTCACTGACGTCCCTCCCGCGCCGATCACGATCCTCACGGCCGCTGCGTCGCCGCCCACCATGGAGGAGTTCGCCAACTCCGTGGCGCAGCGAAACCTTGACCTTGTGCTGCGGGCGCTTCCGGACGATCCCACGCCAGATCCGGCGAAGTCGGCAGCGTTGCTGCGGCCGTTGAGCGCGCTAGCCCTCTTCGGAGACAGCCCTGACATTGCCGAGCGAAACGAGGTGGGCGTTGCCGCGCGAAACAAGATCTTTGACGTCTTCAAGAACAGTGGCCCGCTGGGTCTGGCACCCACGGATGCGGCATACGGCAAGCGAGTTCGGGACACCCTGACCTCAGAGCATCTGAAAGTGGCTGTGGCCCAGGAGAACATCGATGTCGAAGTGCCCGACCTCGCACAAGCAGTGCGGATCTTCGTCGAACCGGAGAAGGTCGCCGACCTGCTGCCCACCGTCCCCGAGAACTTCGTGGCCGAGGTCGTCCGTGAGGAGCCGACGTTCCAGGCCTACACCCTGGCGGCCAGCGAGATCCTGCAGGAACTCGCTGGACCCGGGGAGTTGGTGATCGTGACCGGCGGCCGGGGTGGACAGGCAGTGGAGGTCCTCGTCGTCGACGAAAGTGCTGCGGCGGGAATCGACGGCCTCGTGCTCGGCCAAGGCGGTGACACGGTCGGCGTCGATGTCACCACGGCCACCACGGTGCCCACGGGTACCGAGACGGGGATCGATGTTACGACCGCCACGACGGTTCCCACGGGGACTGAGACGGGGATCGATGTCACTACAGCCACCACGGTGGCCCCGGGTGGGGAGACGGTGGATGTCACCACCGTCGCGCCGGGTGGTGAGACCGGAGGCATCGATCTCACCGCACTCGGCCCAGGCGAGGTTCGCATCCCCGGTGGCGATCGTCAGGTCGGCGACGATGTCGTTGGTGTGGTGTTCGCAGACGAGGTGATGAGCTTCGACCTGGAGATCGAGGCGCTCACCGAACTCGCCCTGCCGCAAGAGGTCCTGGGCGACTTGACGCTGGAATTCCCGAGTGACGGTGCAGTTGCCCAACTCGCCGGCACCATCCTCGACGAGACCCAGATGGGTGGCCTCGTCATCGAGCATTGCCCCGACGACGACCTCGCGGGCTGGTTCACCGACACCGGCGTGGTCGATGTCGACGTGCTGGACGCGTTTGCCAACGGCTGCTTCGAGGATCCGAAACCGGGCCCAGACCAACGAGTTGTCGACGCGATCCTGGCCTGGCTCGCCCGTAGGGATCTGCCGTGGGATGAAGTCAACGGACTCTGCCCGCTCGAGCTGTGGGAATTCCTGCAAAACGCGCTGTGGGTGCATGAGTCGATACCGCCGATCCCGGTCAGCGACGCATTCCGCCAGAAGGTCCAGAACCTCTACGCCGACCTGGTCAACCTCACCTGGCCGGGTACGCCCATCCGCGAGCCGTTCCTGGTAGCCCGCGAGACTGTCCTCGACCAGCTCAAGCCGACGACGACAGTGCCGAAGGCTGTGGGGGAGCAACTCAGCGAGACCGTCGACTGGGTGAAACCCGACGAGTTCACGGCCGACGGGCTCCGTCAGATGGACGTCACGCCGGTCTTCGAGCGGCCGATGCACGAGGCGCTGGAGTCCTATGACCTCGATTGGTTGCTGCCGGGGCTCTCGAAGATCCCGGCCTCCGATCTGATCACGGTGGTCGAGTCGAACCCGGCGTTTGTGGAGTCGTTCCTGTTCGGCGTCAATCATGAGATGGCCCGCGAGTTCCTCTGGCGCAACTTCCCAGCCAACCTGCGCGGAACCTATTTCCATCGGTTCTGGTCGCACCTCGACGAGCTGGGCGAGATGTCGGATCTCACTGACGCAGATCCGCTCGGCACACATGTCTCCGGTCAGGCCGACGGGTTGCTGGTGCTCGTCGTGCGCGGGGAGCTGGTGCGGCGCTATCCCGACCTGATCGCGGTCGCAGTTCGCGCCGACGGCGTCGCAGCCGATCCCAGTGGCGAGCTGGGCGGGCGGCCGATCTTTGCCGGCGGGGGACAGCTGGCCCCGGTCGTACTTCAACGCCATCGTGAGCCCGATGTCCTGATGGTTGGGTTTCGCGCTGACCGACGACGAAGTCGAGGCGGTTGCGACGCAGACGCCCGACAAGCAGTGGTGGTTCCTGCTCGCCGAGCATCCCGCAGCTCCGCGATTCGGCTTGGACCAGGACGGCCCAGCGTCGTGGGAGACCTTCCCTGCGCCTGGTGGCTTCCTCGACGGATCCTCGGGACCAGCGACCGGATGGGGCCAGAGCTCGGCAAGCGACGCGGACATCTTGCTGCATGATCCCGTGCGGGCGGCATTCCCGATCTTGCCGCTGATCACGGCAAGCAGCTCCGACGGCGGACCGCCGCCATGACAAGTCCCGTCATCGATGCGGCCGGTGATCGTCCGCTGGTGCTGCTGCCGATCCGGCTGGAGACGAGCTACACGCCGGACCGCCAGGCACTCCGGGTCCGGATCTTCCCCGACGAGATTCACATCGACGCGTTCGACCAAAGCTTGACCGCTGCAGAGGTTGCCGCGGGCGAGGCGTACTGGCGTGCGGTGTGGGCGGGCAGCTCGGCGGAGGCCGCACTGGCTGGCTTCGCGCGCAGCGTGCAGCGGCGGCGTGCCGCCTGGGTTCTCGACAACATCCGGCCGGTCAACGCTGGTGAGCGACCGCAGCCACCGAGGCCCAGCCCTGAGCCGCAGTTCGTCACTCTCGCGAGTCTGGAAACACCACCACGACCCCCTCTTGCCCGAGGCCTGCCCGACTTCTTCGTTGCTGTGCTCCTGGCCGACGAAACCGCTTTGGCGCCGGTATCGGGACGGCTGATCCCGCGGGAGCTGCCGATCGGTCCCACTCCCGGTCAGCGGGTCACGCTCGATGCCGCCGGGTTGTCGTTGGGCGAGGGCACCCGGTGGCTGGTCGACTATGACGCGGCCGTCGACGTCGGCATGGCAATCACCCTGCCCGCTCCCGTCGACGTCGCGGGCGCGCCGCTTCAGCTGTTCGTATTCGGCGTCCGCAGCGACGGCTCCGGCCTTAGTGAGTTGGACGCGTTGATGACCGCGCACCGATTCGCGACCGGATTGGAGTTCCTGGCGGTGGGTACCCCCACCAACAACACGGAGAAGGACCGGTCGGCATGGCGGCGGGACGCAGTGCCGGCCGTACGTCCCGACAGTCCTCCTGATGAAGCGCCTGACGCTGACGGGCCGCTGCTGTCCGAGGCACTGGGTCTGTCCCGGTCCGTGTTCAGCGGCCTGCCGGGGGCGGCACAGCGCTCGCAACCGTTGGCCCGCGCTGCCCGTACGGCACTCTGGCCGGCGACATTCGGCATGTTCCTGGACAACGCGGTCGACCTCAACCTGGACGGCACACCGATCCTCAGCGATGCAACCCGAGAGTCACTTCGGGACACGTACGAGGGTTCGGTGATCGGCCGGGGACCGCTGCCTTCGGTTCGGATCGGCCGCCAGCCCTATGGCGTGCTGCCGGTCATGGCGACCCGGAAGCTGAATCGCACGCCCATCGAAGTGGTCGGCGTTCCGCGTCGTTTCCAAGACGTCCTGCAGCAGGCCCGCGTCGACCTCAGCGCCAATCCGACGCCAACGGCCTTCACCAATCTGCTCGACGTGCTCGGCTCGGCGCCGGTGCTCATGGGCTTGCGCATGCGGGCCCTGCTACCAAGTCTCGACCAGATTCTCGCTCCGATCGTGATCGACCCGTTCGGCTTCGGCGGCACCGCGCCCAGCTCGGCAGTCCAGGCCCAGAACGCGGTCGCGGAGGAGTACGGACTCAACTTCGGCCGGTTCGGTGCCGTCGAGTACGGATCGGTGACCCGACCCCTGCTGCTGCCACTCGTCCACGACAGCGATGCGGCCTACCTCGACGCGCTCCGGGTGGACCGGCAACGGTCCATCGCCAGCGTGCTCCAGGGCTTGCTCGAAGTCGGCCGCGCGACTGAAGCATGGCCGCAGCAGGCGGCGGTGGGCGACGTGCCGATCCCGCCGGAGTGGCCCGCCGCGGACGACGCAGACGCACTGCGGCTCGCGGCGGCGCAACTCGCTGCGCTCAACGGAGTGGTCGGCACGGGCCATTTGTCGACCTATCAACCGATCCGATCCCTGGTTCCAAAGCTGCCGCACCTTCACGAGGCAATCCGGCAAGAAAGCCAAGTCATGACCGACGAGGCGTTGCAAGTATGGGCCCGCGCCGGATATCGCTCGCTCGGTTTCGACGAAGCCGCGGCCGAGCTCGCCGCCGCTCCATCCGACCAGCGACAGATCGCCGTGGCCGAGGCCTTGGACTGCGTGTCACATCGCCTGGATGCCTGGATCACCTCGATGGCCACCGAACGACTCGGTGCGATCCGATCCGGCCCGCCGACCGGCCTGACGTTGGGGGCCTATGGCTGGCTGGAGTCGGTTCCGTCGCCGGGAGCCAAGCCGCCGAAGCGCGGCGGATACATCCACGCGCCCAGCCAGACCCAGGCTGTGACCGCCGGCGTACTCCGCAGCGCGAATCTCGCGCACTCGGCCAGCGGGGCCTTCGCGGTCGACCTGTCGAGTGAACGGGTCCGCACCGGTCTGCAGATCCTCGACGCCGTACGACAGGGTCAGTCCCTCGGTGCGGTGATCGGCTATCGGGTCGAGCGGGCCCTGGCCGAGGCCGGCTTGCAGCGCTTCATCTTCTCGCTTCGGGTGCTCGCACCCTCCACGTCGGGTGGCTCAGCCGATCAGGCGCTGGCGTTCCCGAGTTCGGTCGTGGACGGGGTGCGGCTGCTCGAGATCCCGCGCGACGAGATCCATTTCGCGCTCCAGACGCCGCCTCCGCAGAACCCCTTCCTGGCCGGGCACTGGAATCCCCCCACCGCGGGCGAACTCGATCCTGCCCTCGACCAGGCGGCCTCGGCCTACGACGCGGCAGCTGACCTGATGCTCGCGGAGAGCGTGCATCAACTCGTGTCGGGCAACCTGAGCCGCGCCTCCACCCTGCTCGATGCGGCCGGGGCCGGCGCGGCCGCACCGCCGGATCCGGAGTTCCCGCGGACTCCCACGGTGGGCGTCCCCCTCACTCACCGGGTGGTCGTTCTCACCGGGGTTGAGAATGGAGCGATCCCGGGCTGGGCGGCGGATGCGCCGCGCGCTCAGACGGAGCCGCGACTGGAGCGCTGGGCACAGGCTCGACTCGGACCGGCTAGCGCCATCACACTGCGAGCGGGAGTGACCCTCGACAGCCTGGCAGTCTGCGCGCTCGACGTGGTCTACGCCGCCAGCGACGCACCCACGCTCGAGGGTTGGCTGCGTGCCCTTGACCCGGCCGCCGGCGCAGCCGCCGAGCCATTTGCCGACCCCGCTGCGCTCCTGCCATTCGTGGACACAGCGATAGCCCTGCGGACGGTGGTCGCCTCAGCGCGGCCGATGACCGCCGAGCAATTGCGCTCACCGCGGGAGTCGTCAGCCAGCCGGACCGAGGATCTGGCCGAACTGGCAGGACGGCTGCGCGCGGCGGCCGGACGGCTCGATGGAGCCGGCACCCTCGGCGAGGCGGCGCAGCGCCGGCTGCTGACCGGCTTCGGCATCGGCGTCGCCGATCTCGAGATCGCGCTCACTGAGGCCAAGCGTCGAGTCACGCAGGTCGGGCCGATGCTCGCAGCTGAGTCCCCGGCGCTGGACCAACTGGATGAAGCTGCAGAAATCCTGTTCGGTCCGGGTTTTGTCGTGCTGCCCTTGCTCGTGCCTGCTGCTGCCGCCGACGATTTCACGAACGCGCTCGGCCAGGCCCGAGCACTGAAGAGCCAGATCCGGGGGTTCCTCAGGGATGCCTCGACGGTGCGTGCAGCGCTCACTCCGTATGTATCGACGCTCTTGTATGCCGACGTCGCCGGTCGTCCGGTGCCGCTGCGCGTTGCCCAACTCCGCCGAACCGCCGAGCCGGCGACCGGCTGGGTAGCGCTCCCCTTCGCTGCCAACAACCCGCCGCCAGATGCCCCGGTGACCAGCCTGATCGTCGAGTCGCCAGCCGAGCTCACCGGCACGCAGGTGCTCGCCGGGATGGTGGTCGACGAGTGGGTCGAAGTGATTCCCCGACAACGGCTGCTCTCGGTGCAGGCCGGTCAAGCTCAGCCGAAGCGACGACCGCCGATGCTGGCCAGCGGAGTCGCCGTACACGCCGATGCACCTGGAGCCAGACCGCCCCAGTCGATCCTGGTTGCGGTCACGCCGGACGGCGGCGGGTGGTCGACCGAGCGCCTCACCGAAACGCTGGTGGACACCCTGCAGCTGGCCCGGTTGCGATTGGTCACTCTCGAACGCAGCACCCGGTTGGGTTACATCCTGCCGGCCGCCCTGTACCCGGCCTTCTCCCTGCACGGCGAGCGAATCCTCGACTTCAAGCAGCTGACGGAGATGGCGACCGATGTCCCGGTTCCGTTCGTCAAAGAAGGTGAGGAGCCATGACCGAGGTCGGCGGAGCCCCCGTGCGACCGGTTCCCGAGGAGATGGAGGCGATCTTCGCCAACGAGTCGCCGGCGTGGATCAGGCTGGAGCCGCAATCGGTCTCGGGCGACCCGAGCCCGGGATTGCAGGCCAGGATCCACGATCCGTTGTGGCTGCTCGCCCGCCAATCGCAATTGGGCGAGTTCCTCGGTGAGGACACCGGCAGCCCCGTGTCGGTCAGTGTGCGCTGGACCTCCACCCCGGTCGACACGTGGCGGGCCGGCGGCCAGGTCGCTGTGCCGCCCACGGACTTCGGCCGCAGCGACCTGCTCGAGCCGTTCGTCGAGAGCGAGCCACGCTCCGAACCAGGTCTGCGCTGGCGGTTCGAAGCCGGCGCGCAGTTCGTGAGCATGGTTGCCGACGCCGGCCACGGGGACATCCTGGAGGCCGCTCTGCAGGCCTGTCCGTTGCCGACCGTCCAGGCACCGGCCGAGGGTGTTGAGCCGTTCGATCCGGCCGCCGACCCGTACGACAAGCAGGCGGCCCGCTTGGTCGCCGCTTTCGCCGGGCGCATCCCCGACGGTGAGCGGATTGCCGCCGACCTGCGCCGCGTGGCCGGCACCGGCAACATGCCGCCATGGCTGTCACCGGTGGTCAACGACGTGGCAGACGAGTGGCTGGCTTGGTACGACGGCGCACCGGGGCCGGACTGCTGGCAGGAACGGCGCCTCGAATACACCTTCGGCCTGTCGGCCGGGCCCTTCGAACTCAAGGCCAACGCGTTCGGCGGCGGGAGGGTCGACTGGTTCGACTTCGACGCGGCGCCGTCGACTGGCGCGACCGGCGAGTCCTTGACCCACACCATCGGTCCGGTCTCCGCGACTCCCTTGCGCTTTGCCGGTATGCCGGCTGATCGGTATTGGGAATTCGAGGACGGCGGAGTCAACTTCGGTGCCCTGGAGGCCAAGCCGCACGACCTGGCCCGGATCGCGCTTGCCGAGTTCGCCCTGGTCTACGGCCAGGACTGGATGGTCGTGCCGATCGACATCCCCTTCGGCGAGCTGACGGTGATCGACGAACTCACCTATGTGGACACCTTCGGCGAGCAGACAACGGTCGCCCGCGCCGACGATGCGGATCGTTTCCAGCTGTTCCAGATCGAGGGCTTGCCGGGCATCTTCGTACCCCCGGCCACTCCTGGAGCGCTCGAAGGTGCGGCGCTGGAGGAGGTCTTGTTCTTGCGAGACGAGATGGCCAACCTGGTGTGGGCCGTCGAGCAGACTGTGCGGGGTCTGAGTGGGCGTCCGCGGTCGCGGCTGCAAGAGCCAGCGCCGGCGCCGCTACCGCCGGGGGCCGAGCCTGCGGCTGAGCTCGACTACCTGCTCCAGTCCCCGGTGCCGGACTGGTGGATTCCGTTCGTACCGATGTCGACCGGACCAGGAGCCATCGAGCTCCGCAAGACGAAGTTGCACGACGGACCACGCGGCGAACCCGCCGGCGCGCTGCTCGAGCCTGGTCGCGGACTGGCCATCGACGACGTCGAGGTGCCGCGCGAGGGCGTACACGTGCGTCGCGTCCCGCTGCTGACGCGGCGGCCCGACGGCACCTACGCGCGCTGGATCAGTCGACGCGCGAGCGTTGGCCGCGGCGAGACCTCAGGCCGAATCGTTTTCGATGCCGCCACCCCACGGAAACCTTGAGGCCGACGTAAGCGCTGCGCCGCGAGTCCTCAACCCTCCATGCCAGTGGCCGAGTGCGGGGCCCCCACCGGTTTGGACTCCGGAGATCCGCGCTGTCGCAAGTAGATCGAAAGCAGGACCATGCTGGCCACAGCCAGGAATTCTGACTGCCAATTCTGCAGGGTGCGGTTCCAGAAGTCCGCGGATCCTAGGTAGCTCGGCCAGCTGATGGGCTCCTGCAGTTGGGCGAGCCGCTCCTCGTTGTACGCGCTCTGGCCCGCGATCGACTGGCCGAGCCACGACAGCAGGAAGATCGTGCCCATCACCGCGACCAACGAATTGGAAAGGACCCGCAGGCGCAGCCCACCGGTCTTGGCCCACTTCGGCGAGTTCTGCTTGGCGTACTCGCCCACCAGTTGGTCCTTGTCGGACTCTGTTCCTGCCTTGCCTGGCTCCTTCGACTCCGGCGAGCCGCGTTGCACAAGCCACACGGTCACGAGGATGAAGAGCAGGAACTGCAGATACTCCGACTGCCAGTTCTCCGTCACATCCACGGCGAAGTTCGCTGAGGTCAGGTATCGCAACAGCGACACCTGTTCCAGCCCATCACTGAGCGCATGGTTGTTGTAGCTGGCCTGGCCGGTCAACGCCTGCCCGACCAGGGCCAGGAGAAAGAGCGTCCCGAAGAACAGGCTCAGACCGTTGTCCCGCAGGAAGCTCGACTCACGTCTCGGATTCATCGGTTGAGCAGTCCGATGACCGTGAAATAGACCAAGCCGGCGAAGACGAGAATCAGGCACAAGCTGAACATCAGTCGCATCGGGTCAGCCGCCCGTCAAGGAGCAGTGGTATGGCTTACCGGACTGGAACTCGCAGCCCGCGGCCAGGACCTTCCAGTCGCCGGACTCCACGGTCAAAAACACGACATCCCCGTCGAGGATTGCCCGGGCGTTACGCCCGTAGGCCGCCACTTCGATCACCCCGTCCGCGGTCGGGAGGTCTTCGCCGAGAATTGCGAAGTCGCACGGCTCGTCGGCAGCCTCTTCGAGCTCTGCCCGGGTGTTCTCGGCCAGCAGTCCACAAGCCTGCTCGGCGTCGGCGTCAGACATTGCCGAGTAAAAGGCCACCGCGACCTCACCTGCGGCTGCGCCGTCTGGGCTCAATGAACTGCACCCACCCAGCGCTCCCGCGAGCGCTACGACTGTCGCGGCCAGCCGGCCACGATGCGTGATCACGCGGCCTAGCTACCCCCCGCTCTGGTTGTGAAACGGAATCCGCCTACTGCCCGACCCGGCCGTCGATCCTTTCGCGGAGGAAGTCGGCGTGACCGTTTTTCCGTACGCACATCGGGCGTTCGTCAGAGTTGCAGCACTCCGGCCGGCGCTGGAACGAAACCGCAGGAGTCGATGTAGAACGACTCGAGGCCGGGGTCGAAGTCGACGTGCAGGAATTCGCAGCCGGCGTCCTTCGCCGCTGCGCGGGCTGCGGCGACGAGTTGCGTGCCGACTCCGCGACGGCCGGCGCTGGCGGCGACCATCGTGTCCTGCAGCCACGCGTGGATGAAGCCGTCCCAGGCGACGTTGACGAAGCCAACCAGCTGCTCGTCGTCCCGGGCGACCACCCACCCGAGGCTGTGGTCGGCCACAAGGCGCTCCCAGGGCCACTCCTCGTCGGTGAACACCCGGGTATCGAACGCCTCGGCGTGCAGCGCGTTCACCTCAGCGTTGGTGAATCTTCCGCGCCATTCATAGGTCGTCATGACTACAGCCAACCGTGCCGGGTCAGGCCGCTTTCGTCGCGAGGGCTGAAATGCACGCTTCCGCCCCCGTCGAAGCGGGCACTTTGCACCTGGCGGCGGGCGCCTCGGTCAGGCTGAGAAGTCGGGCATGTTGGTTCGAACGGATTCGCTACGGCCCTTCGGCTCCTCCCAGTCCTCCTGCCGGCCCAAGGCGGTCAGGTCGAGGAAGTAGTACGAGCCGCCGGTGCTCTCCAGCCCGCGCGCGTACTGGGAGTAGGTCCGGAACACCCGGCCGTCCACTTCGAGGAAGCACGTCTGACCAGGCATGTCGTACGGCTGGTCGGCGGTCTTCATGCTCTCCTCGCCCATCTCCGCGTATTCATCGAGGGAGCGGTAGTTGAACTCGTCGAAACCTCGGGAGGCGTCGATCGTGACGCCGAAGTCGTAGTTGAAGTCGCCCTCGCCCGAGGAATACCAAGGGATGTCCCAGCCCCGCTTGGCCTTCCAGCGCTCGAGTTTCGCCAGTGGCGCGCGCGAGACCATGGCGAATGTGGTGTCCCTGGTGTGCAGGTGTTCCAGGAAGCCGGGCGCGATCTCGTCGGTGCCGGCGGTGCAACTCGAGCAGCCGTCCTCCCAATCCGGGTGGAACATGAAGTGGTAGAGGATCAGCTGCCGGCGGCCCTCGAACAGGTCGAGCAGCGTCGCCTTGCCGTTCGGACCCTCGAACTCGTAGTCCTTCGTGATCTCGACCATCGGCAGCTCACGCCGCTCGGCGTTGAGCCGATCCCGGGCCTTGGTGGCTTCCTTCTCCTTCACCAGAAATGCCTTGCGGGCGGCTATCCATTCCTCCTGCGACACGATCTTCGGCAAGCTCACGTGATCCCCTCTCGTCTGCTGAAGCGAATGCCGCTTCCAGGTATAGACCGTCCCGGCCCCGAGAACTCATCGGTGGGGACTGCGACTCTCGACAAAACGGTTCCGGCGGGCGGAAGCTGGTGCCACACTTGTGGGCCATGGCAGTGAGCTACCACGACGTCACGTCCGACTACCACCAGGCACAGGTCAACGAACTGGGTCCGCAGGGCCAACGTATCGTGGCCCTGAGCGTGCAGGGGGACATCCACGATCCCCGCTACGCCGCAGTCTGGGTCCCGCGCCAAGGCCCCGAGTGGTACGCGGTGCACGACGTGGCGGAGGTGCTCTACGACAGCACGGTCAAGGACTTCCAGGCGAGGGGGTTCGCGCCGGTTCTCGTAACAGCCGCCGGACCGCCGGGCGCGGCGGTGTTCGCCGCGGTGTTCGCCGGCGGTCAACCGCCCTGGTTCGCGCGGCACGGGCTGCGGTGGAACGACGCCAACGACCCGGACGCGATCCAAAGCGCGATGGCCCAAGCGTTTGACCAGGGTTACATACCGCAGTCAATTGCCGTGTACGGCAGGGACTTCGACCCGCAGTTCGCCGGAGTCTGGACCCGGAACACCGGCCGGGTATGGTCCTGGTATTGGGGCAACCTCGACTACCACCAGCGGGTCTTCGACGCCCAGCGCAGAGGCGGTCAGCTCCCGACTCAAGTCTCGGTCGGCACGGACATGCGGCTGTCGGTCTACACCGACGACCATCTGGGCTTGTGGTCGGCCAAGCACGACATGACGTCGTTCGACTACGGGAACGCTGTCGATACAGCGACCAGGCAGCGCCAACGTCCCATTGTCGTGCAGGCCGCCGGGCTGGGGAACGGCGCCCGATACGCGGCGACCTTCGCCGCCGATGACATCCCGTTCCCGAAACGCTGGAGAGCTGAGGGCCCGGCAATTCCCGGCGCGGCCGAGTTGGACGCGGTGTTCGCCGGCGTCATGCAGCGTCTGGCCGTACGGGCCGCGACCGTGGCGGTCGCCAAGGGGGGCACGACGTACCTGACCCGCGCCTACACCTGGGCCGAGGACGACTGGCCGACGACGAAGACCACGACGACATTCCGCATCGCCAGCGTGAGCAAGGCGTTCACCACGGCCGCGATTCAGGCCCTCGCTGATGACGGCGTGATCAACAACCTCAACACGCCGGTCTTCGCCTATCTGGGACTGATGAATCCGGCAGTCCCGCATGACCCGCAGATGGACACGATCACGATCGCCCAATGCGCCACCATCGTGAGCGGTCTCCCGCAGAACTTCAAAGGCAACGAGACCTTCCGGGACATCTCGATCGGGCTCGGCCGGCAGGCGACGATCCGAGACTTGGCCGCGCACATCTACACCATCCCGCTGGCGTTCTCACCGGGAATGGGCACCGGTTACTCGAACTCGGCGTTCCACGTGCTCGGTGCCGTCATCGAGCAGGCAAGCGGCATGTCGTACATCGATTACGTGAACCGACGGCTCGCACTGCCGATGGGAATCCAGGACCTGCACGCGGGCTGGACCGCTTGGGACCGTCGGTTGCCCGGCGAGGTCATCGGGTACGAGCACCCCGACGTCGGGCCGAACCAACTGGACCTGGCACCGGACGCCGTCGAGGCCAAGGCCTACGGCGGGGACATCCTGCTCGACTCAGCGCCCGGGTCGGGCGGTCTCGTGACATCGGCGGCCAGCATGGCCCGGTTCGTGGGCAGGCATAACGTGTACGGGCTCGGCGGTCGCAACGGCGGAACGCGCTATGGCACGTTCGTGGGGACGAGCGCCGGCGCCACCAGCGATAGCACGTGGGATCTCGCGTTCGCCACCAACCGCGAGGTCACCGACACAGTCAAGAACGAGCTCCGCGACGGGATCATCGCCTACCTGGCCACGCACGGGACGAGTCTCACTCCGTTCGACGTGGACGAGCGCTTCCCGATTCGCGGAGTGCTGCTCGTCGGCGGATTCCGCACGCAGGCGCAACTGAACGCAATGACGTACGAGGACATGCGCAACACACTCATCGTGGAGCTGACCAAGCACAGCAACCAGACCAACTACCAGACATACGACAACGCCACGCTCGCTGGCATGGGCGCGGCGATGGTCTTCTTCCGCCGCACCGGCATTCGCGACGATGCCGCGCTGCGCACCATGAGCGCCGACGATCAGCGCAACACGCTCATAGTCGAGATGGGCGGGACGACCGGCGTCGGGGCGACCCTCCAGGCCCTGAGCACATTCGACCTCGCACTGATCGCGCTCGGCAGCGACGCCGCCGTGCGTGGCCGGGTGCCGGGCGCGGTCAGCTCGTGGATCAGAGGCGTCCTGCTGCTTGGCGGCTTCCGTACCCACCGCGAGCTGAACGAAATGTCGCAGGAGGACATGCGAAACACGTTGATCGTCGAGCTGACCAACCACAGCAACCAGACCAATTTCCAGGCCTACAGCAACGGCGAGCTCGAAGGCATGGGCGCAGTCATGGTGCTGATGCGAGCGTTGGGCATCCGCAATGACGCGGCGCTGAAGACGATGAGCGCCGACGACCAGCGCAACACGCTGATTGTCGCGTTGGACGCGCAGACCCGGCTCGGGTCGGCCCTCCAGGGCCTGAGCAATCTCGATCTCGTGCGCACCGTCCTGGGCTCGCGTCCCGTCGTGCGCTAGCCGGGGTCGTACGGGACGCGCTGATACGAGGTCGCGCCTACCCTGGCGGGGTGTTCGAAGCTGTGCCGGAGATCCGGACGGATCGACTGCTCCTTCGATCGTGGCGGGAATCCGATCTCGAGCCGTTCGCCGCACTGAATGCAGACCCAGCGGTCATGGAGTTCATGTCGCGTGGGTCGATGACGCGCGCGGACAGCGATGGCTGGGTGCGCCGGATCAGCGACGCCTGGGCGACAAACGGCTACGGGCTCTGGGCGGTTGAAGTTCTGGGCGGGCCAGCTTTCGTGGGCTTCGTCGGCCTGGCGGACGCGAAATTCGAGGCACACTTCACGCCGGCCGTCGAAGTCGGCTGGCGCCTTGCCCGAGAGTCCTGGGGCCACGGCTTCGCAACGGAGGGCGCGCGGGCGGCGTTGCGGTTCGGGTTTCAGGAAGCTGGGCTCAGCGACATCCTCACGTTCACGGCGGCGGCAAACCTGCGTTCGCGGGCGGTGATGGAACGGCTGGGAATGCGGCGCGATCCGGCTGGCGACTTCGAGCACCCGGCCGTCCCGGAAGGTCACCCGGTACGACCGCACGTTTTGTATCGGCTGATCGACGATGCCCGGCGCGCCTACCTGCCCTGACGTCGCGGCGACGTCACTCAGGCGGATTCGTCAGGCGCTGCAGCGGTCCAGCGGTGAGTTGGCCGTTGCTCCTGTCGAGCCAGAGGCCCTTGGAACGGCCGACCTTGTCGGGCAGGCGCAACGCCGTACCGACCGCGCGCAGGACGCCGGAGTGTGCGACCACGAGGACAGTGCCACCGCGGTCGGCGCAACCATCGAGCCCGGCAAGAACTCGCGTCTCGAACTCCGTCCACGACTCCGATCCAGCCGGCGGGACCCGGGTGCCGGCGCGCCACTGCGCGTACTCCTCCGGGTGTGCCGCCTCGATCTCGGCCTTCAGGCGGCCGCTCCAGGCGGGGATGGCGATCTCGCGCAGTCGCGGATCCTCGGTCAGGGTCGTCCATGGCATCGCTGCGCGGATGAGCTCGGCCGTTCGTCTGGCACGGGACAGGTCGCTGCTGACGATCGCGTCGAAACCGAGCGGCACCAAGACCAGGCCGAGCGCAGCGGCCTCGGCCTCGCCGCGCTCGGACAACGGCGGGTCGGCTTGGCTCGCCCAGCGGCGCTCGGCATTCCAGGTCGACTGCCGGTGTCTGACCAGCAGCAGTCGATGGTTCGTCGGAGAGGCGCTGGGATGCTCGATGGAGCTCATAGGCACGGGGCTGCCCCTCGACCCAGCGCCAGGGCGCGCGCGAATGCAGAATCGTCCACCTGGGCGGGATGAACCGCGTGGGGGTGAGGTGACATGGACCCGATCGTGGAGTCGTTGGGTGTCTTCGCGAGACCACCATCCTGGCTTGCCGCCGCGGCCGACGCCGAACGCGTTGCTGCTGCCCTGCGCCGGCTCGTGCCCGAGTACGGCGGCAGACATTCCCTCAGCTGCGAAGTCACCGACCTGCGGCTCAAGGAAAGTTGCTGGGTCGGCCGGTACATTGTCACGCTCACGTCAGCCGATGGTTCGGTACGGCAGGCCGCTCGAAGCGCTCTCGGCGCTCGGCTCGCCGGACTTCGTCGTCGCGCCGCCGCTTGCGTACCAACCCGCCGATGATGTGTCGTTGCAGGGGTACCTGCCCGAGACCCGCAGTCTCACCGAGCTGATCGCGCGCGTGTCCGCGGGGAGCGAGCCGGCCATGGCCGAGGCGACAGACGCGGTACGGACGGTCGCGAGGGCGCTCGCCGCATTGCATCGTGCACCAGTGCGGTACGGGTCGACGTCCGACCTCGACGACGAAATCGAATCGGTGCGCTCCCACGCCGGCAAGCTCGGCGTGGTGTTTCCCGAGCTGTCCGGGGCCATCGAACCGCTAGTGGCTCTGATCGAGCAGCGCGCCATGGATATGCCCGCCGACGCTGCCCGGCCATCGCACGGAGCCTTCCGCCCGGCGCAAGTCCGGCTTGATGGTGATCGCGTTGGATTCCTCGATCTCGACGGCTTCGGGGAGTGCGAGCCGGGCCAGGACGTCGGGCGGTTCGTCGGTCGGTTGCGGTTCCTGGCATTGGGGGCCTCGTCGGATGTCGAACCCTCCGTACTTGCGCGCCTCGATCTCGGGGACCAACTGGTTGCGGTGTTCCTGGACTCGTACGGCGACGCGGCGACAGTGTCGCCGGTGCGGGTTTTGTTGTGGGAGTGCCTCGACCTGCTCAAGACCCTGCAACAGTCGTGGTCTCGGGTACGTGTCGAGCAGATCGCGCCGATCCTGACTCTGCTCGGACGCCGCGTGGCCGAGCTTCGAGTCGCCACGCACCCGGCCGGGGGAGTCGAGACCACAACGCCGGCGACTAGACGTCGAGGACCTCATGCAGCCGTGCGGCGAACGCCTCCGGCTCACCGGCGTAGCCGAACTCGCCGCCGAGGAAGCCCCCGTGATGACTGGGGAACTCGGTCACCGGCTGGTCCAGCGCTTGGGCCGTTGCCACCGTAGTGCGACCGGTCAACGTGTTCGCGGACTCGACGCCCACCGCGATGACGATCCGCGTCGGAGCTGTCATGAGCGCCTGGAAGTCGGGACGGTAGCTGGTGATTGCGTTCGCGGTCCCGGAAAGCAGCGGGTCGTCCCGCACGCCGTCGTCCTCGGTTGGCATTCCGAATTGGGCTGGGTCTGGATCGGGTTGGGCGGCGTACTCGTCGGTGAACTCGCCCTGCCACGACGTCAGGCCGATGAATCGCGCCATGCCCGCGCCGAAACCCTTCTCGTGGTAGGCCGTCTGTACGGCGCTTTCGGCCGCGATGGCCTGGTCAGCGTCCGGGAGCAGCGTCAGCAGCGGCGGTTCGTGGGCCACCAGAGTGCCGACATCATCAGGATGCGTCGCGACGAGGGCGAGCGCGTTGACCGCGCCGCCGCTGCTGCCGAACAGATCCACCGGTCCGAGGCCGAGCGCGGTGATGAGGGCGTGCAGGTCCGTGGCGTGCATCTCTGGAGTGCGCTCGACGTGACCGTCCTTGCGGATGCTGCGGCCCAGGCCCCGCGGGTCGTACGTGATGACCGTACGGTCGCCGAAATGGGAAGCCAGGGACTCGAAGCCGCCCGCCTCCATGGGGTGGCCGGCCATCAACAGCGGTCGACGCCCCGAAGCACTCGACGATGGGCTGCGCACGTCATAGACCAGATCGACGTCGGGAGTCTCGAGCGTGTAGGTCTGGGTGTCCATCGTGGTGGCATCCTTCCGGTCGGCCGCAGGCCGCTGCAGCATCCCAAGTCGTGCTGTCATGTCTACAGACCGCAGCGACCCCGCAACTCATCGGCCCATCCGCCGATTGTCGAAGACGAGGAGATCTCGATGACTGAGCCGACCAGCGCAGCGTTGCAGCCCGGCCAGGCGCCGGTGACTGGTTATGCGCCGGTGAACGGTCTGCAGATGTATTACGAGATCCACGGATCGGGAGGGACTCCACTCCTGCTGTTGCACGGGGGACTGTTCAACATCGACTTGCAGTTCGGGGAGGTCCTGCCCGGCCTGGCACAGGGACGGCAGGTCATCGCCGCGGACTTCCAGGCGCACGGACGTACCGGTGACATCGATCGCCCGCTGACCACCGCCGACCTGGCATCGGATGTCGTTGGGTTGCTGGAGCATTTGGGGATATCTCGGGCCGATGTGTTCGGCTTCAGCGTGGGCGGGTCAGTGGCGCTGCACCTGGCCATCAAGCATCCGAACCTGGTCCGCAAGGTGATCGTGTCCTCTGTGTCATTTCATCCTGACGGACTCCGGCCCGAGAACGCTGAGGCGATGGGCGATATGACCATCGACATGATCGCCGGGTCGCCGATGGAGCAGGACTACCTGGCCAAGTCGCCGAATCCTGACAAGCTGCAGGACCTGCTCGACAAGTTGGGCAGGTTCGCTCAGGACTTTCCCGGCTGGTCGGACGCCGACATCCAGGGGATCGCCGCGCCAACGCTCATCACGGTCGGCGACTGCGACATGGTCACGTTGGAACATGCCGTCCGTTTCCTGCAACTGCGTGGGGGCGACGTCAACGGCGACTTCGTCGGGGTCCCGGCCTCGCAACTGGCGGTCTTCCCCGGCAGCACGCACTTCTTCGGCATGAGCCGCACCACCATGGTCCTCGACGCGGTGACCGCGTTCCTCGACGCGCCCGAACCGGGCGAGACCGCGTCCTAGCGAAGGACTCGAAAGCGCAGGTGGGTGACGCCACCTTCGCCTTGCAGGACTCTGATCGACTCGAGTTGGCGCTGCGTGGTGCCGAGATGCCCGAACAGCGGCCGCCCCTCGCCGAACAGGACCGGGATCAAGTGGATCTCGAGCTCATCGAGGAGCCCAGCGGTGAGGCCGCGCTGCGCGATGCCGGCCCCGTGCACCAGGACGTTCTTGTCGCCGGCGGCGCGCTTCGCATCCCGCATGGCGGACTCGAGGTCATTCACGTAGTGCACCAATGGCCAATCGGCTGCCCAGGCCGGCGCCGGGTTGCGGCTGAGGATGTAGATGGGCACCCCGTCGTGGTGGTCCCCGCCCCAGCCGCCTGCGGGTTCGAACGTCCCGCGGCCGGCCACTATCGCGCCGGTGGACATGAACTCCTCGTAGATCTGGCGATTCACGCCTGCCAAGCGCGCAACTGCCGCGTCGAAGTCGCCGCCGTCGGCGTCCGGGAAGACCCACTCGTGCAAGCGATCACCACCGTCGCCGAGCCCGTTCTCCGGGCTCTCGTTGGGGCCGGCGATGAATCCGTCCAGGGACATTGACATGTACAGCACGGTCGAGGACATCGGTCTACTCCTGGGTCGGTTGATCTGGCCATGAAAGCTGTTCTACTCACACGTCGAACAAGGCCATGGCCAGATCGACACGTCAGGGGCGAACTTCTAGCACGTTGTTGAACGGTGTGCTGGTCGCGGACCGGAAGCGCTGGAAGCCGGCAGCCGCGGCGACCTCGCGGATCCGCGCGGGACCGGCCTGCGTGTCCAGCGCGAGTCCGCGCACACCTGCGCCGGCCCGACACACAAGCGCCCGCGCAGGGTGGATGGGTCCCTGTTCAGCAGCGGAGCCAGGCGTCGCTCGATGATCTCCGCGGCCTCGCGAGGATCCTCGGTGACCCAGGTCCACATCGTCACGAGGGCGTGCGGAAACGAGTCCGGCTCGCGCCCGCCGGCTCGCAGCTCACGACGCAAGGAGTTCAGCCCGTCGGCGAATCCGGCGGGGGTCGTGTTGTACGCAGACGCGAGCCACCCGTCGCCCAACCGCGCAACGCGGCGCAGGCCAGCGGGCGAGCCCCAGCTGCCGATCCAGAGCGGGATCGCCCCGGCCTGGGCTGGGAGTGGTGACATCTGGCCCGATGGGACCGGGTAGTAACGTCCGCCGGTCGTCGCCGGCTCCGTGCAGCAGCGCCCGTACCAGCACGATTGCCTCTTCGAAACGCGGCCAGCGCTCGTCGTACGGGACACCGACCGCAGCATGATCTTGCCGCGAGGAACCCGGCCCAAGACCTGCGATCACCCGGCCCGCACTGAGGGCGTGCAGGGCGAGCAGGGCCGTGGCCAGCTGCACGGGGCCCCGCATCGTCGGCAGGGCAACCGTGGTTGCCAGCGTCATCTGTCCCGCTCGTTCCAGCGATGCCGCCAGCATCGTGGGACCGTCCAGCCACGGGGCGCCGAAGAAGAAGTGATCGTTCGCCGAGATGGCGACGAACCCGCACTCTCGCGCCGCGTCCACGGCCTCCGCCAGCCGCCGGTACGACAGACCTTCGCCGGCCAGCTCGAGCTACGGAAGATGCACCCCTGCATCCATGCCCGAGCATGCTGTCACAGCCGGACCGGAATACGCGCTGGCGTTGATAACCTTGCGGCCCAACCAGAAAGGACCGTGGCGTTGGAAATACCGCCCGAGCAGAGGGCATACGTCGAATCGCGGCTTACCAACGACATCATTGCCTGGCTGACGACGGTCCGACCGAACGGAATGCCGGACACGGTCCCGGTGTGGTTCGTCTGGAAGGACGGCGCGTTCGTGACCTACAGCGAGCCGAACAAGTTGAAGCTGCGAAACCTCGAACACAATTCCAAGGTGAGCTTCGCCATCGATGACACCAAGGGTGGCGATGACGTTGTGCGCTTCGAAGGCACGGCTGAGGTCGACGAGGATTATCCGGCGGCGGATCAGGTCCCGGAGTACGTACGAAAGTACGAGCCGCACATTCAGCGACTCGGCTACGGCGACCCGACGTCGTTCGCGGCGAGCTTCTCGGTCGCTGTCGTGGTGACGCCGACGAAGTACCGACAGTGGGTCTGACGGAGGCGACTGGCTAGGGCGACGGGGCGGCTAACCTGGGTCTGTGAGCAGCCAACGGGTGCCCGGTGGGGTGGTGCACAAGCTGCCCGCCGACCTGCGCAAGAAGCTGATCACCGACGACACGGCACTCGCCGCTTGGAAAGACATCACGCCACTGGGCCGCAACGAGTTCATCTGCTGGGTCGAGGATGCCAAGCAGGACAAGACCCGAGAGCGACGGATTCGGCGTACCCAAGAGGAGCTGCTGGAGGGCCAGCGCCGGCCCTGCTGCTGGCCGGGGTGCAAGCACCGGGAGCGAAACGGCACGTAGTCGGCGCGGGTCAGCCGGACCGTACGGAGCATTGACGGTTAGCCGTGGACCTGAATGAACGTGCGCAAGGCCGCGTCCAATCAGATGTCTTGAGATTGATGTCTACCGGTCGCGCGCCGCCGGTTCGTACATAACTGATGCTCGCCAGTAGCCAGCGGTGGCGACTCACCGTGTGGAAGCAGAGGTACGGATGCCTAACGCTCCACTGGACTAGACAGTGCCGATGCCAGGACCAGCAGCGGATGGCTGCGGGCGGATGCACTGGAGATCCACCTGGGTGTTGAAAGCGACTTCCGGCCTGCGCGCAAAGCCCATCCCGGCATCTACGTCACGGACCTCGATGGGCTAGCTACCCGGATGGTTGCGCTCGGTCTGGAGGTTGACTGGGACGACGCCTTCCCCAGCCACCGGCGCTTTTACAGTCACGATCCGTTCGGCAACCGCCTCGAATTTCTGACGCGAGAGTGAAATCGCCGGACCGTTGCCATCGCGGCAGCCTCAGTCTTGCGGGCAGACCGTTGCGGCCGCCAAATAGACGTTCCTGGGTTGTGTGATCGTGATGAGGTCGAATGCCAACCAGTGAATACCGTCAGGATCGTTGTAGTCCGCGACATAGAGGTCGCGAGGAGGCGGCTCGCTCACCGGATACCCGTTGGTTCGGAGACAGTCGGCGATCGCCAGCTGCCGGTCGTACTCCGCGCCGGCCTCCTCCGGTGTGAGGGGCTCTGGAGGCGGGAGGACGCCGATGTCGAATTCGCACTGCTGCAGCGCAACCTTGAAAGCCTCGGTCTGATCCGGCGGGTAATCTGCCGTCCACCCCGGCCCCTCCTGGGGATCATTCGGAATCAGAACGAAGCCGCGATCTCTCATGCGGGGAATGATCTGTGCGTAGTACTCATCCGGGGTCCCGGCATAATATGGCGGTGCGCCGGATGGGCCAGTTGCACTTCGGTCGTCAGTCTTCACCCCTCGTTGGAGTCCGGCTCGGAGGTCGAACAGGTCGCCATGAAGGTCACCGCCATACCAGTCAGGACGACTCGGCGATAACAGCGTGCATCAACTCATTGATGAGTACGCGATCGAGTTGCGCTCCCGCAAGAGTCTTTGTGTCCTCGTCGATCAGCGGCTTCCTCATCATCGGACAGTTTGTCGCTCGATCGATCGCCAGTGTGCCCGCTGGCCGATCGACCTACGGAGTAGAACTGGGGATCGTCAGTCGACCGCTGCCTCGGCGTAGGCCGCGGGCATCACGACGCTTCTGAAGGGCGACAGGGTGAGCACAAGGGCCGCGGCGACGAGTCCCGCGATGCCGACGACGATGACCGGGCGATTGCCGTACTTCGTTGCCGCCAGCCCGGCCAGCGGCGCCGCGACGGCGATCGAGCCCCAGTTGAACGACCGGATGGTCCCGTTCATCCGGGCCCGCATCCGGTCAGGTGTCACCGCGTTGCGATAGCTCAGCTCGAGCGGACCCTTGAGCCCGGCGCCCAGACCGTAGATCAGTTGCCCGACCACCAGCAGGGGCGCACCGATGGGGCTGGGTGGGGCGAACAGCAGGAACAGGAACGCCAGCGGGTTCAACCACTCGGCGACCACGCAAACGGCGCCCAGGCCGAACCGCTCGGCGGCTCGCGGTGCCAGGCCCGCGCCGATCACCCCGCTCACCCCTGCGCACGAGAGCACGAGGCCGACTGTGAGCGCGTTCAGGCCGAGCTGCTCGGTGGCGTGGAAGACGAAGACCGTCATGATCGCGGAGTTGAAAAAGAACCACAGGTGCAGTGACACCGCGTCCGGGGCGAGGGTCCGGTGGCGGTACACCCAGGACGCCCCCTCCTTCAGCTCGCGCCACAGGTGCCGGTCGGGTTGCCGCTGCGGCACGGGCTCCTCGACCCGGATCGTGACCAGGAGCGCGGCGGAGGCGGCCTTGCTGACCGCGTTGAACAGGATGGCGACTGGGGCCGACACGAACCTGACGAGCGCACCGGCCACGAGTGGGCCGACCGCCTCGGCCGCCGTCATGGTCTGCTCGATGCGCGCATTGGCGACTGGCAGCATCTTTGTGGGCACGAGCTGCGGCAGGTAGGACTGGTGGGCGGCGTGGTAGAACATCGACGCCGCCCCGACGAGGGCGACCAGCCCGGCCAGGACCGGGACCGTCAGCAATCCGGTCAGCGCGAGGGCGCCGATCCCTCCGGTCGCCAGGGCCGTCACGGTGTCAGCGGCGATCAAGACCGGCCTACGGCGCACCCGGTCGATCAACACTCCGGCGAGCATCCCGATGGCCAACGCGGGCAACCACTGCGCCGACCGTACGAGCCCGATCGCCGCCTGGTCCGCGTCGAGATTCTCGATCAGGAGCAGCTGCAGGGCCAGGCCGAAGGTGAACGTGCCCAGCCACGAGACCGTGCCGGCCAGCCACAGTCGCACGAACGCCGGATAGGCGAGCACGCGATCCGCCACGAGCGCAGTCAACCAGAGACGAGATGCGAGCTGCCGCGTCGCGCCCGAGTATGTACACCGCGCTCAGTCCGGTTTACGCCATACCGAGACGTGACTCTCGCTTTCGCCGGTAAATGGGCTGCGCTCCCAGTCCGCTAGGCGGTGCTCGAGGGCCATGCCGGCCAGCTGCGCCATCAGATCGCACTCGGCCGGCCAGATGTATCGGAAGTTGCTGGCGCCGTAGGTCACCGTGCCGTCCGGGTGGCGACGGTAATGATGCGAGGTGCCCTGTTGGGTCGCCATGTCGTAGGTGTCGAAGCCGACGTGATGCTCACCGATGTGGAACGGCACGCCGTGCTGACCGGGCGGAAACCGTCGTATCCCCGGGATCCAAAGCTCGACTACGAACCGGCCGCCCGGTGCAAGGTGGCGTGCCGCGTTGCGGAAACACGCGACCTGCTCGGGCTGGGTGCGCAGGTTACTGATGCCGTTCCAGACTAGATAGACAAGTGAAAACGCCCCCGGCACTCTGCTCGTGGCCATGTCACCGACGACGACCTGAATGTCTGACCTCTTGCGGTGCAGCTGGTCGATCATCGGCTCAGACAGCTCGACGCCGATCACTGAGATGCCGCGTTCCACGAGCGGTATCGCGACTCGTCCCGTACCGATCGCGAACTCCAGGGCTGGGCCGTCCTCTGCCATCTCGGCGAGGAATGCGACCGCTGGATCCAGGACGTTCGGGGTGAACATGAACGCTGCAGTCTCGTCATACTGCTCGGCTGTCTCGGTATCCCAGAGATCGCTGATCGTCATGGCGACAGCTTTATCTCCGGGAAGTAGTGGTCGCCACTCGATTTCAGCCCCGCCGCTGCCGGCCGCCACGCGCGCGCCGACGGCCGAAGTTGCACGCGACGCAGATGCTCGGCTGGCCAGCCCTTTCGGGGAGAATCGGGGCATGCAACGACCTACTAGGAGACGACCGCATGCTCACACCCTGACCGAACTGGAGCAGCTGCAGGCAATCGACAAGGCCTTCTCGCAACCGGAGCGGCTGATCGACGTGATGCGCCAGGCCGCGGACCCGGAGGAAGCCGTGTCCGGTATCGGCAGGGAGTTCGACTTGAGGGAGGACCTGGCCTGGATGGTGACCGATCAGCAGCTCATGGCATTCACCGGACAGAGGCTGTCCGGTCTGCGGTCCCGGATCGCGGCGCTCATGCCCGGCTCAGGCGAGGCAGAGGATGTGTCCCCGCCACCCCCGGCCCCCGAGGTTGTGGCCTGGGTGGATATTGCGTTGTACGGCCTCGAGCCTGGGAACTCGCAGATCGGTTGGAGCGGGCCGGAAGGGGCTGCGGCGCATGTGCCCTTTCTAGACGCAGCCATCCGCGAACTCACTCACCTTCGAAATCGCATGGTCGACCAGGCCTGCATCTGACCGCAGCTCGCTCTGGCTCGGTGCACGCAAGAACGGAGGCTCAGACGCCTAGGTCGGCGTCGCGGCGCTAGGAGTCCGGGTCGTACCCGATCTCCCGGACCTCCTGCGCGCAGCGGCAGCTGCTGGCGATGCGAGCAGCCCAGTCCAGAGCCTCCGACCGCGACGGCACCTCGATGATCGCAAACCCCCCGACGACCGCCTTGGTCTCGGGTACGGGGCCGTCCGTGATCGCCCCGTCGGTGCCGACGATGCTCGCCTGCTGGCGCAGGACACCGGCGCCGAAGATCCAGACTCCGGCGTCCTTGGCTTCCTGGACCACTGCGTGCGAGGCCCGACTCACTTCGGGCAACTCCTCGCCCGAGATGTGGTCCATCGCACCGTCGTCGAATGAGATCAGGTACCGCGGCATGTGGTGAATCCTCCTATGGGACCGGGCGACGGACGCGATCATGCAACAGCGTCGCTGAGCTTGCCGCGTTGGCGACTGCCGAAGCCTGGACTACCGCCGGCGGTGTGGTCCCAGCGGCTCGGGTCTTGCTGTCCCAGGTGAGGTTAGGCTAACTTGCTTCGTGACTCGACCCAGAGGGGGAACCGCGTGGCTGCCAACTTTCTGATCGGCCTGCGTGAAGGCCTGGAGGCTGCGCTGGTCGTCAGCATTCTGGTGGCCTATCTCGTCAAGTCGGGTCGAAGCGACCGACTCCCGCCGGTGTGGGGGGGCGTACTCGCTGCGATCGCTTTGAGTCTGTGCTTCGGTGCGCTCCTCACGTTCACCTCCAATCGCCTCACCTTCCAGGCCCAGGAAGCCTTCGGCGGGATCCTCTCGATCATCGCCGTCGGTTTTGTGACGTGGATGATCTTCTGGATGCGCCGGACCGCCCGGTTCCTGTCGAAGGAGTTGCGCGGGCAGATGGATACGGCGCTGGCAATGGGCACCGGTGCGCTCATCGTGACCGCATTCATCGCGGTGGGCCGAGAGGGGTTGGAGACAGCACTGTTCCTCTGGTCGGCGGTCCAGGCCACGGGTCAGAGCACCCAGCCGGTGCTGGGGGCCGGGCTGGGCTTGCTCACCTCCATCGTGATCGGCTACCTGTTCTACAAGGGTGCGCTGCGGATCAACCTCGGCACGTTCTTCAAGTGGACCGGCGCACTGCTGATCGTGGTCGCCGCCGGAGTCCTCTCCTACGGCGTGCACGATCTACAGGAAGCCGGCATCCTGCCTGGGCTCAACTCGCTCGCCTTCGATGTGTCGAACGCGATTCCGCCGTCGAGTTGGTACGGCACGCTGTTGAAGGGCACGATCAACTTCACCCCGGCCACCACCTGGCTGCAGGCCATCGCGTGGACTGCCTACATCGTCCCCGTCACGGTGCTGTTCTTCCGTCCGGCGAAGCCGTCGGCGCCGGGAGCGGCACCGGCCAGCGAGCCCGCAACTTCCGAGGCACAGGTTCCGGAGCCGGCGCCTGCCTCGGACCGCTGATCACTGTCTCTCCCCGCTTGCCTCGTCGGGCTCGCCTCGTCGGCCAGCCCCCTGCTCGATCGGAGTTCGTCCATGCACTCACGGCGTCGCCTCGCATTACCGCTGCTCCTCGCAGTCGCTTCGTTCGTGGCCGCATGCGGCGGGGATGAGAACAACACGGACTCCGGTGGGTCCGGCGGTTCGACCGTCGCGATCACGGCGACCGACGACTCTTGCGAGCTCGACAGCGTCGAACTACCGTCCGGACGGACGACGTTCACCGTCACCAACGAAGGCTCCAGCGTGACCGAGGTCTACGTGTACGGCGAGGACGATGGCGCGTACACGAAGGTCATCAGCGAGGTGGAGAACATCGGTCCCGGTACCTCACGTGAGATGGAAGTCGATCTGGCAGGCGGGACGTACGAAATCGCCTGCAAGCCTGGCCAGACTGGGGACGGCATCCGTACGCAGATCACCGTTGCCGGAGACGGCGAGTCGGCCGGCGGCGCAGACGAGAGCGGCTATGACCGGGAGATCGAGCTAGCCACCGACGGGGCTGACATCACCGGGTTGGCGGGCGGCGCCGAGACCGGCGAGCGGATCGAGTTCAAGCTGACCAACAATGCCGACGGCCCACGGATCCTCGAGCTCAAGGACCCGACCGGAGCCGTCGCCGGCGAGGTAGAGGTCGAGGCCGGCGCGACAGGGGAGATCATCGTCGAACTGGACCAGTCCGGAATCTGGCAGATCATCGTCGAGGGCGAAGGGCTGGACGATCTCGTAGCCGAACTCGACGTGACCTGACGCTCCCGACGGCGGCGCCGCATCACACCTCGCGCAAGACCGAGGAGACTTCGGCCGCGGCCGGCGCGATCTCGTCCTTCCTCGTGACCGTCAGGTACGCCACGAGGCTCGCGATGATGACCAGGAAGAGTGCGCTGGTCCAGACTGTGCCCAGCCCCAGCCCACCGTCGGCTCGAGTCTGGGCTAGCAGGTCCCCGATCGAGGCGCCGAGGGGCCGGGTCAGGATGTAGGCGATCCAGAAGGCGAATACGGCGTTGAGCCCGAAGCGGAGGTGGGCGAGCGCGATCACTGCGATCATGGCGCCGAAGATGAGCGCGGCAATCGCATACCCGAGACCGAGACGCTCGGAGGCCAGGTCCCCGGCGGCGGTCCCGAGCGCGAACGTGAACAGGATGGCCAGCCAGTAGAACGCCTCTCGGCGCGGCGTGTAGATCGTGTGGATCGACAGGGTCCGCTCGCGGGCGTACCAAGCGGCGAAGGTCACCGCGAGTGCGATGGTGAACAGAATTGTGGTGGTCTCGAGGGCCACCCTGAAATTGTCCACGAGATTGTCGGTGATCAGTGTGCCCACGATGCTGATGAGAACGACGACGACCCAATACAGCCAAGGCACATACCGTCTGGACCGGAACTGGAAGACGAGCGCGACGATCAGCATGGCGCCCATGACGTACGTCGTGTTCGTCAGGCCCAGATTTAGGTTGACGGCCAGGAAATCGGCTGCGGTCTCACCAACGGTCGTGGCCAAGATTTTGATGATCCAGAAGTAGATAGTGACCTCTGGGACCTTGTTCAACAGTTGCCGGCCCACGTGCGGGGTCGCGTCACGAGCGTCTGTATTCGTCATACCCTTGACGCTGGCATCGCGGACCTGCCCCTAACCTGACTGCACGTCTGAAATCGCTCGCAGCGCACCGGCCCACAGCCGTCCCCGGGATACATTCGTGACATGTCGCGGGTCGGGTTGTGTGAAGACGACGCTGAGCTGAGATCCGTTCTGATGCAAGCACTTCGTTTGGCCGGACACGACGTAGTGATTGCCCGCGACGGTCAATCCGCGGTACGGCTCCTATCGCCGGAATCGGGCGTCGAGGTGATCATCATGGATGTCGGCCTCCCCGATTCCGATGGGCGCGATGTCTGCCAGGCGCTACGCGCTCACGGACAGCTCGCGCCGTTGCTCTTTCTCACCGCGCTCAACGGGGTACACAACCGGGTGTCCGGATTCCACTCCGGCGGCGATGACTACCTGACCAAGCCCTTCGCCGTCGCCGAACTCCTGGTCCGGATCGACGCGCTGGCTCGGCGCGCGAGCCCCTCGAGACCGATGAGCGACGGCTTGCGGCTGGACCCCGCGCGGCATTGCCTGGTCAACGGAGAGCGGGAAGTCAAGCTGACCCCCACGGAATACCGGATGCTAGCTGCGCTGACTGGGCGATCTGACGAGGTGGTCCGGCGGCGCGCGGTCGTGGCTGCGGCTTGGCCGGACGGAGCCATCGTGCACGAAAACACTGTGGACTCCTTCATCCGACGCCTTCGGGTCAAGCTGGCCGCCGTCGGGTGCGAGCAAGAACTCGTCACCGTCCGTGGAGTCGGATTCGTCCTGCGATGAGCGAAGGTGTCCGGTTGACCGGGCTTCGTCAGCGTCTGGTTCTTCAAGCGATGGCAATCACTCTCGTCGCCTCCGTTGCGCTGATTCTCTCCGTGCAACTCCTGCTCGCCGCCAACGTGAAGCGCGAGACCTCGGCGCTCTTGTCCGCACGCGCCGATGCCGTCCTCGGCACGTTAACCGTCGACGGCTCAGGCGAACTCTCAATCCTGGAGACGCCCAATGGAGATCTGGACCGCAACGCATGGGTGTTCGACGGCGACGGGCGGTTGATCGACGGATCCTTTCCGACGGGAGCCCTAGGGTCTGCGATCAAGGACATGTCCACAGGTGAGGTATCCCGGGCGGTGACGGTCGATGACTCGGTCCGGTTGCTTGCGGTTCCGGTGCCCGACCGGAAGGGCGCCGCCGCCGTTGGAGTCGTTGTCGTCGCTATGGACCTGACGCCGTACGAAGCCTCGGAGCGCTATGCCCTGATCGTCAGTCTGATTCTTGGTGCGGTCCTGGTCGCTGCGGCCGGACTGATTGCGTGGTGGACATCCCACCGTGCCTTGTCCCCAGTCGCAGCCATGGCCGCCCGAGCGGCGGACTGGAGTGAACACAGTCTTGACCGCCGATTCGACACCGGGCCCGGCGGTGACGAAATCGCGGCGCTGGGCCGGACCCTTGATCGACTGCTGGACCGAGTCGCCGGAACCATTCGAGCCGAGCAACGCCTCAGCTCCGAGCTTGCCCACGAGCTGCGTACACCGTTGGCCACGTTGCGGGCGCAGGCCGAACTCGCCCAGCTGTCGACCGGTGACGACGATGTCGCCGATGCCCTGGACCGGGTGCTGCGGTGCGCGGACACCATGGACGAGACGATCTCCGCCCTGATGACTCTGGCCCGGGCACAGACGATAGGTCCCTTCCAGCCCAGTCCCATCGCGGACTCCGTGCGGCGCGCCCTGAAGGAGGTCACCGAATCTGAACCTGATCCGGCGTCGGGGCCGAAGGTGGACATGGTCGATCACAGCGGTGGCGCGGCCGCGGCCGCGCCGATGGAACTCGTAGTGCGGATACTGGCACCAATCCTCGATAACGCGGTGCGTCACGCCGCTGCCACGGTCGCGATCGACGTGTCCACAGTGGATGGTCACCTTGAGGTCACCGTCACCGATGACGGAATAGGGCTTGGCGAGCACGATCGTGAGTCACTGTTCGAGCCCGGTGTCCGGTTTCACAGCGGTGATGGCGCCGGACTCGGCCTGGCATTGTCGCGTCGCATCGCTCGAGGGGTCGGCGGGGACGTCGTCTCACGGCCGGCTTCGACGGCTTCGGGCGCGGTGTTTGTGGCCGTGTTAGCGCTCGCTCACACAAGTTGATCTCCGGACAGCGGAAGTGGGAGGGCGTGCTTGTGCGACGGCATCTGCTACTCGCCGCCGCAGGTTGTGCGGCCGTGGTTACCGTGCTCGCGGTTCTCGTGAGTCAGCAGGCGCCCGTGCTGCTCAGGCTGGATGTTGCGGTCACAGGTGCACTACATGTTCAGGATGATGGCGGTTACCCAGTCCCGCTTCTTGAGGTACTCACTGCGCCCGGGTTGACGGTCTTCCGGCTGGTTGTGCTTGTGCCGGTCGCACTGCTGTTCGCAATCCGCCGACAATGGCGGACGACCTGGTTCATTCTGGTGGCGGCGCTGCTTGTCAGTCCGCTGACGACGCTGCTCAAGGAGTTGGTTGGACGAATCCGGCCCACCGCCGAGGAGCCGCTCGTTGCCGCGAAAGGGTTGTCGTTTCCGAGTGGCCACGCATCCGGTTCAGCAACGCTGGCCGGTGTCCTGCTCGTAGTTCTGTGGCCAGCGGTCCGGCGGCAATGGCGGCCGGTACTAGCTGTCGCGGCGGCTCTGCTCGCGATGACGGTCGCTTGGACGCGTATGGCGCTAGGAGTGCACTACCTATCGGATGTCATCGGTGGGCTCTTTCTCGGTGCAACCGTGGTTCTGTTGTCCATGGCTCTGGTGGGGCTCGACCGCGGCGGACCGAGGCCGCGCGGAGAGCGAAAGCCAGAGCGCGGACCCTGACCGATTGCTGACGCGAATCAGTCGTCTGGATTCTCCACGTCGGCGTCACTGCTGACGACGTTGAAGTTCTCGTCGAGCTGCACGTCGACAGCACTGCCGTCGTCCCGCGTCACTTCGACTTCGTAGTAGCTCTCCTCGTCGCCGACCTCCGTGCCGGTCACGCGGCCACCACCGGTGGCTTCCAGGGCTGCTGCACTGGCCTGCTCGAGAGCTGAGCCGGTGATACCCGTCTCTGTGGCGTCATCGTCGCCGCCCCCTCCTGCGGTCGCGATGCCCGTTCCGGTGGCGGCGGCAGCCGCCAGCGTTGCACCGACGATGCCGATCTTGGTCCTGGTTCGCATTGTTCTCTCCCTCAGGTCAACTGTCCGGCGTACTTCGCTGAACCGAATCCATGATGACCCAGCAGACCTGTATCCAACCTGAATGGCTCGTCCAGCTTCCGCCCTACCATCGCGGTCATGGGTGTCCTGTTGATTGTGGAGGACGACGAGACGATTGGTGGTGCCCTCAGCGAGGCTCTCCGGGCGCATGACCACGTCGTGAGCTGGCACCGAAACGGTCGTGCTGCGCTGCGCGAGGCGAACACACGCGCCTTCGATTTGGTGCTGCTCGATCTCGGGTTGCCAGACCTCGACGGCGTGGAAGTCTGCCGTCAGATGCGGACTTCAGCCCGGTTGCGTGCTGGTGATGCTGACGGCGCGGCGAGACGAGATGGACGTCGTCGTGGGACTCGAGGCGGGCGCTGACGACTTTCTCACCAAGCCATTCCGCTTTGCCGAACTTCTGGCCCGGGTCCGGGCGCACCTTCGTCGGGGTAGCGCCGGGGTTCTGCCCCGGTCCTGAAGACTGGGCACTGCAGATCGACACAGCCGCTCGACGATGCACCCTTGCCGGAGTCGAAGTCGTGCTCCGGGCAAAGGAATTCGACCTGTTGACCCGCTTGGCCCAGGAACCCGGTACGGCCGTCACACGCGAACAGTTGATGGCCGATGTGTGGGACGCCAACTGCAGATTGCAACCCAGATCCACGTGAGTCGACCCGCAGCGCTGCCGCCGGAACCTGCAGCGGCCTACGCCGAGATCACGTCGGCCGCACACAACCTCGAGGCCCAAGTGGCTGCGCACCGCTCCGGGATCCAGTTGCGGCCAAGATCCAGCAGAGTTCAGGTCTGGTTCAGGGTCCGTACAGGAGCGTGCCGTTTCGAGCCTCCGGATCTCCCGGGGCCACCCGGAGCGGAAGACGGGCGAATCATCATGAACCGCAGACTCTTTGATGCCAACAAGGCGGGTCAAATCGCCGCCATTGGGCTACTTGTTGCCCTCATGACCACTGCCTGTGGCGGTGGCAACTCGGCCGGGAGCACCGCGGCCGACTCGACGCAGGCGTTGTCGACGGCGCCGGACAGTGCCCGCGTCGACCTCGAGGAACCGACCTTCTCCGACCCAACCACAATCACGAACCCGCTGTTTCCGATCGCTGACCTGACCCAGGTGGTGCAGATCGGTTCTGACGCCGACGGTTCGCTGCGGCAGGAGGTCACCCTGCTCCCGGGCACGAAAATGATCCAGTGGAACGGCCAGCAGATCGAGACGGTCACCTCGCAGTTCATGGCCTACAGCGCCGGGCGCATTCTGGAGGTCGCCGTCGACTTCTTCGCGCAGGCAGATGACGGCTCGGTGTGGTACTTCGGGGAGGACGTCACGACCTACCAGGACGGGGTCGTGGCCGACCACGACGGAAGCTGGCTGGCCGGCAAGGACGGCCCGCCCGGAATGATCATGCCGGCCGATCCGCAGGTGGGGGATGTCTACCGGCCGGAGAACATTCCCGGCCTGGTGTTCGAAGAGGTCGTCGTGAAGTCGATCGGCGAGACGGTGGACGGTCCGCAGGGTCCGGTCAGTGGCTGTCTGCTGGTCGAGGAACACCCGATGGACGGGGCCATTGAGGACAAGACCTTCGCGCCGGGCTACGGCGAATTCCATGCACTCGTCGAATCCGAGAACGAGGAAGTCACCGTTTCCGTCGGCGTGCCGACCGACGCGCTCGGCGGCGGCGGGCCGGCTGAGTTGGGCGCGATCTCGTCGGATGCGGTAGCCCTGCTCGCTCCGATCTCGGACTGGCAGGCCACCGGCGCCTCGGTCGCTTCGCTCAGCTCGGCCTGGGATGGCTACCGCAGCACGGCCACACCACTCACCGCCGGACAGATCGATCAGGCGCTCCAGGATCTCCGGGCCGGCGTGGCCACCCAGGATGACGCCGTCACCCATAGTGCCGCGGTCGACCTGGCCTTCGCAGTGACAGATCTCCGGCTGCGGTACGCCGAACCAGCGGCGATCGACCTCGACCGGATGGACATCCTGGCCCAGCGGGTCGTCCTCGACGCCGCGGACAGCGACACCGGGCGGGTGGCCGGCGATCTCGCTGCGCTGCAAGCGGTCTGGTCGCGCGTGGCGCACACCGCCGCGGACACATCGTCGGTCGAAAATGCCCTCCAGTCCATGTCCGACGCGGTGGACGCGAGCGACCAGACCGCCGCTGCGACCGCGGCCGATCAGCTCAGGGGCGCGCTGGCCGCGCTGTGAGGTAGCCGACGCCGCGCCGCCGCCCGCGGTCTGTCCCTCGGGCGGCGCTGCGCAGCATGCACGTGGAGCGGGTGGCGGGAATCGATTGGCGAGACCCGAGTGGGCGTAGGGCGACTGCGGATCAGACCCTCTCTTCCATCGGTAGCACCCGCGCATACCTGGCGACGGTCGAAGCTGACATCTTGCGCCGCACGTACCGTGCCCCTCGCCGCGTGTCCAAGACACTCGCGTCGTACGGCGCCTCCTGGATCAAGGCGCGACCGAACTTGAAGAACTCGACGCGGCATCAGTATGGGATCGACTTTCGGCGCCACATCGAGCCTTATCTTGGTCACATCCTGCTGGACCGAATCGATCCGGCCAGCGTGCGCGAGTGGCATTCGACGTTGACTGCCAGTTTGAAGACCACCTTGGGCGATTCCTCACGGGAGGGCCACAGCACGTCCGGCCGGCGCGACGGAACCGCCACTGTCGCTCGCTCGTACCGGCTGCTGCGAGCAATTCTTCAAACGTCGGTCGATGACGAGCTACTGCTCAGCAATCCATGTCGGATCGCTGGTGCGAGCGAGTCTCGATCCGGTGAGCGCCCCACTCTCAGGGTGTCTGATCTCGCGGCCCTCGCGAAGGCCGTGCCATCTCACTACCGCGCTCTCGTGATCCTCGCCGGATTCTCGGGACTTCGAGCGGGTGAAATCGCACCATTGTGTCCAAGGGACCTTCGCTTGAGCGGCGCCGCGCCGACCGTGTCGGTGAATCGCCGGTTCTATCGGGTTGCCGGTGTGCTCACCGTTGACACGCCGAAGTCCCAGGCGGGCGGACGCACGGTGGTATTGCCAGCCTTCGTAGCGGCGGAGTTGCGGCGTCACCTCGCCCGAGCATCGACCCGAGGCCGCCCACGACGACCTTGTGTTTGTCACCGCTGGTGGCTGGAATGTCCTGGACACGTACTCTCAGATTCTGCGGCGAGGGATGGGCCCCGTGTCCGAGTCTGCCGGCGTTTCGAAGCCTGCATCTGCTTCGCGTACAAGCGGCAGGATGATGGATGGCACACCTAGCCGGTTAGTGCTGCTGTGGATGATCTCGCGAAGAAACGGCCGCCCGCACCGTTCTCGTCTCAGCGGGGAAGAGGGTCGCGGCTGGAATGGTGAACCGCCGCCACCGCGCGATAACCCGTTTGCGACCTCGGGAAATGCGTACAGGCGCCGGCGGGTGAAGCGTTGATGCGCGCGGGTGGGCCGAACCTACGGAAACTGCGGCCAGCAACTTCGAAAATTTGAGCCTTGACGGCACCCATCGCGAGGTCCATACTTCGCGCTTCGAGCGGAAACGCAGTTTCTACCTCACGGAAACTGAGAGCCGAGGCAGTACACAAGACTGGGGCAGCAATGACGGAGGACACCAGCATGCGACCGACGACCGCGGAAGACGAAGAGGCACACACTGACATCTCTCACTCAGAGGGTGTGGACTCGTATGCCAAGAAAGCAATGGTTGCCTCCGTGGCTGGGTACGCCATGGACGGGTTCGACCTGCTCATCCTGGGCTTCTCACTGGCCGCGATCTCGGCAACCCTACAACTCAGTCCGGGGGAGGCCGCCTCTCTGGCCTCACTCACTCTCTGGGGTGCTGTCACCGGCGGCCTCGTGTTCGGCATGTTGAGTGACTACTTCGGACGAGTAAAACTGCTGGCCTGGTCGATCATAGTCTTCGCCGTCTTTACGGGGCTGACGGCGATCGCTCAGAACTACACGCAGATCAGTATCTTCCGCTTCATCGCTGGCATCGGTCTAGGCGCCGAATTCGGGATCGGTATGACCTTGGCGGCTGAAGCTTGGCCGGCCAGGTTACGTGCTCGGGCTACAAGCTTTGTTGCCCTCGGTTGGCAGTCCGGCGTCCTCGCAGCGGCCTTGCTCTCGCCACTCATAATTAATGCCTGGGGCTGGAGAGCACTGTTTGCAATCGGGGTTATTCCTGCCGTCTTCGCGTTCGCTTACCGTCGCAAACTGGCAGAGCCGAAGATGTTCCTTGAGCACGGGGCGGCCGCGAAGGGCGAGAAGTTCCCCCTGCGGCTCCTCTTCAGTGACGGCCCAACATCGCGTGCAAGCGTGGCAATGCTTGTCCTGACCTCGGTGCAGAACTTCGGCTACTACGGCATCATGATCTGGTTGCCCAGCTACCTGTCGCAGGAATTCGGATTTAGTTTGACCAAGTCCGGTACGTGGGTCGCGGTGACAGTTCTGGGTATGGCTTTCGGGATATTCATGTTCGGCATGCTTGCAGACCGGGTTGGTCGGCGACCGGCGTTTTGGCTCTTCCAAGCCGGTGCCATCGCTACAGTCCTAGCCTATAGTCAACTGTCGACGCCAATCACACTTCTCATCGGTGGTGCGATCATGGGAATGTTTGTGAACGGCATGCTGGGCGGCTACGGAGCCCTTATGGCCGAGCTGTATCCGACAGCCGTCAGAGCGACAGCCCAGAATGTCCTATTCAACATCGGCCGCGGCGTCGGCGGATTTGGGCCGGTCTGGATCGCCCTACTCGCTACGAATTATGGTTTTTCGACCGCCATCGCGCTTTTGGCGGGAATCTACGTCTTCGCGATGTTGGCGATGTTCCTCCTCCCAGAAAAGCGCGGGCAGGAGTTACCCGCATAAGGTCGCCAGGGTAGCCGTGGTCGCGCGCATGCGGCACGAGTCGGATGGCTAAATACAGATAGGGGGCGGATGAGTACTAGCGCCGAGACGTATGCAATGACGCGTGGCCACATGCCTGACAGTCGGGTCGCGCATAACCGTGCGATGGCTGCGCCTCCGTCGCCTCGATTGCAAGTACAGCTTGGTTCCTTGCAGCTGGCCAACCCCATCATGCCGGCGTCGGGCTGCTTCGGACCCCAGCTGGGACCGTTGATACCTGCTCACCGACTCGGCGCAGTTGTTACCAAGACCGTCTTCGGCGCGGTTCGTTCCGGAAATCCCGCTCACAGGCTCACAGACGTGCCAAATGGGATGCTCAACTCTGTGGGCATCCCAAGCCCTGGTTTGGTTGGCTTCAGCGCCGAAATATTGCCCCGATATCGCGCACTCGGGAGTCCGGTCATCGTGAGCATCGGTGGACTCTCAGTCGAAGAATATTGGGAGCTTGCTTCTGGTCTCGAGAACGATCAATTCGAGGCGTTCGAGGTGAATGTTTCATGTCCGAATCTTGAACATGGCGGGCTTGAAATCGGCGCGGATCCCGTTTTATTGGCGCAGGTAACAGCGGGCGTCTGCCATCGTTCAGCAGGGCGCCCTGTAATAGTGAAATTGACCCCAAATGTCGCATCGGTAGCCGAACTGGCTCGCGCCGCCGAGGCGGCAGGTGCCGCTGCGGTAACGGTCGCAAACACGTTCATCGGAATGCGAATCGACGTGGTATCTCGTCGCGCCGTGTTGGGTAACGGCGCCGGTGGTCTGTCCGGCCCCAGTGTCCTTCCGCTGGTAATGCGTCTCGTTCGCGAGGCCTCACAAGCCATCACTATCCCGGTCATCGCGTGCGGCGGGATTAATACGGCGCGTGACGTGGCCGAGTATCTCATCGCCGGTGCAACCGCCGTGCAGGTGGGGACAGCGACATTCACGAGGCCCAGTACGATGACAGAGCTTGTGCATGAGCTGGAACCGCTGCTCGACAGTCTAGGGGTGGAAAACCTGGTCGATTTGATAAGCACGCTAATAACCGACGGCCAAGATATCGACGATAGCAGCTCCCCTTGAATTCCATGAAGTCTGGGACGGAGGAATAACAAATGCAACCGGTCGTGCGAACTCTCAATGTATTACGGGTCCTCGGTCAGGCCGAGCGGGGCATGAGCCTGCAGGAGCTCTGCGATGTGCTGTCCATCCCGTTAGGCAGCATGCACCGAGTACTGAGCGTTCTGTCGGACGAACGCTTCATCACGCGGTCCCAGACAAATAAGAAGTACTTTCTCGGGCCGGCCGCCCGAGAGCTCGCCAACGAGGGCACTCGGCCACACGGTGCCCTCATCGCGCCACATCCGGCACTGGGGAATCTCGCGGATGTGACGGGGGAAACCGTCTTCATGACCGAGCTGGTTGGGGACAGAGCGGTCTGCATCTCCCTGGTAGAGGGTCAGTACCCCCTGCGACTCTTTGTCCGAATCGGACAGGAAATGCCGTTACACGCTGCCGCCTCTGCGCGGGTCTTGCTCGCAGATCTTGACGACAGCACGGTGACCGCGTTGCTTGCCCGTCATCCGATGACGGCCTTCACAAAGGAAACACCCGCTACGGTTGAGGATGTTGTGGAACATCTCACGATGATCCGCGCTCGGGGCTACGACGTCTGCGATGACGAACTCGACAAGGGAGTCTGGGCCGTCGCGGCACCGGTCTACACGTCGACGGGCCGCATATGTGCCAGCGTCACGCTAGCGGCTCCCGCTGGACGCATGGCCATCCCTCAGATCCGGGAGACGGCTATCACTCAAGTGACGGCAGCGTCTGCGGCGATGGCCGCCGATCTGGGGCATGTGCCGGCTGAGCCTGACCGGACTCACGGTGCCTCCTCTGCAACTGACCCCCCGCACCGACAAGAGGGCAGGCAGCATGCTCCAACATAACGATGAGCGCCTTTCCGGTGCAGCCGTCGACGTCTTCCAGGATCGCGAGGTTCGCCGTCGGGAGTTGGGACAGGACATCTTTGCCGCTGGCTATTTGCGCGGCAAGTTCGTTCTGAGCTCCGGCCAGGAAAGTTCATTCTACTTTGATAAATACCTGTTCGAGACCAAACCAACCATTCTTCGTCGAATTGCTTCAATGCTCGGGGAAGATATACCGGAAAACGTTGATCGCTTAGCTGGTGTGGAGTTGGGCGCGGTCCCGCTGGTGACAGCCGCCTCGCTGGAGACGGGATTGCCTTTTATAATCGTTCGAAAGGCTGCCAAAGCGCACGGGACAACTTCCGGAATTGAAGGCGAGCTTCATACCAAGGAGAGAGTTCTTCTGATCGAAGACGTCATCAGTACCGGTGGCGAAGCGGCAAGAGCGGTTCGTTTATTGCGAACCGCAGGCGCCGAAGTCGTTGGCGTACTTGCCGTCGTCGATCGGCAGCAGGGCGGTGCGGAGGCTATTGGCGCAGAGGGCTTGCCATGCAGAGCGCTGTTTGCATTGGATGAACTACTACCCCTCCGTGAAAGGGACTGACATGCAGCTAGGCGATGGCGCAGATGTTTCGTCGGCGATTGCCGCCCTCTGCGGTAACCGCGACGATTCCCACCAGAAGCGACGACCCGATCTCCTTGCCAATCCTGGCGCTGCTGAATCGGTCGCCGCGTCAATCGCGGGCCAGCTCGGGGGCCACGACATCCAGACAATAGTCACCTGGGACACCCCGAATACGGCTGTCCTTGCCCACATTGTCAGCCGGGAGCTATCCTGCGCTACCGCGTCAGCCCATGAACAAGAAGGCATCGTGGAACTCACGGGCTCCTTCAACGAACACGACCGGGCGGTGGTGATGAGCGATCAATTCGAGACACTTAACTCGCTCCGTGCCTTGACCGGAATCGCCGAGTCTCGCGGCATTACTGTCGTCGCGATCGCGGCCATTCTAGGCAGCACCCCACTGGACGACTTTGCCCAGGCCACGACCGACCTACTAGTCGTTGTGGCCGAGGGCCACGTTACATGACCAATCGAAAGCCCACCGCGCCGCAAACGGCATCTCCTGAGTCGGAGGATGCGGCCCCTGTGGATCGGGTCCCTCTGCCGACCTCCGATCCTGGCCGCCTCAGCAGCCTCATCGCCGAGTTTGCGGCGCTGAGCGGCCCCGGCAAGGGGGTAACGCGGCTCGCATACACAGATCGCGAAAGAGAGGCGCACGACAAATTCGGTGCGCATATGAAGGCCCTCGGCCTGGACGTGTGGGTGGACAGCGCCGGCAACACCTTGGCCGAACACGCCGGCGAAGTCGAAGAGTACCCGGCTATCGGAACCGGATCCCACCTAGATTCAGTGCCCGGTGGCGGCCGCTTCGACGGCATCGCCGGCGTGGTCGCCGCGATGGAGGTCGCGCGGATAGTCGTCACGGAGAATCTGTCCCATCGACACCATCTGCGGTTTGTAGCCTTCGCCGCCGAAGAGGGGGCGAGGTTTGGCCAGGCGTGCATCGGCAGTCGTCTCGCTGCCGGCCTGCTGTCGATCTCCCAGCTGGAGGCCAAGCTGGATTCGGAAGGTCTGCGCCTGTCCGAGGCGATGTCCAGCGTCGGGGTGGACCCGCGCGCGGCAGCCGCCCAACCCTGGGATCCCGCGGACTGGGCAGCATTTGTCGAGCTGCACGTCGAACAGGGTGGTGTGCTTGAGGAAACCAAGGCCGCCATCGGCATCGTCGACCTGATCTCAGGCAGCACCCGGCTTGACCTGAACTTGCTCGGCCGCGCCTCCCATACCGGGGCCACCCCGATGAGCCTGCGGGCTGACGCTCTCGCAGCCGCTGCGGAGATCGTGCTCGCTACGGAATCGCTAGCCAACGATGCTCGCCACCGAGGTACCCGCGCCACCGTGGGGAGACTCGTCGTCGCTCCGGGATCTATCACCACGATCCCCGGTCACGTCTCCATGAGCTTGGACGTCCGTGACGTCGACAGTGACCGGCAACGTGCGACCGCAGCGGAGCTGCTCCGACGCGCTGGCGACATTTGCGCCAAGCGACAAATAGACCTTGAGGCCGCCTTGATCGGAGACTCGTCTCCGGTCGTGCTCCCGTTGTGGCTACGCCAATTCAGTGTCGACGCATGCATAGCCCAAGACCTGAGCTATCGGGTCATGACAAGCGGCGCTAGCCATGACGCACAGGCCATCAACCAGATAATGCCGACGTCGATGATCTTCATCCCGAGCCGTGACGGCCTGAGTCATGTTCCCGAGGAGTGGACCAGCTCGGCTGATCTAGCCACAGGTACGGACGTTCTGCTGCGGATTCTGCTCCGCGCAGACGAGGAACTAGCAACGCGCCGCAGGTGCGATCCACGCGCCGCCTCAACTGACCGAGGAGGCGAGTCTTCGTGACAGCTCACACAGAAATGTTTGTCCAGGGCGAGGTAGAGCTGCTTCCGAAACTCGGCGATACACGTGCGACACCCACATGGCACGACGCACCGGTCGTCGGCAATCGCCGCATAGCCGATCGTTACTGGGCGCTGAGTCTTCACGCGCCTACGATCGCCGCAGATGTCCAACCCGGGCAGTTCGTCATGCTCACCGCTGCACGCAGGCATCAAACCACTCCGGTCTTGCCCAGACCGATGGCAGTTTACGACGTAAACCTGGCCGACGGTCTGCTGCACATCCTGTATGGAGTCGTCGGGGCCGGCACGACCCAGCTGACCTCCTTTTCCCCCGGGGAGGAAATGCTGTGTGTCGGCCCACTCGGTCGCGCCTTCGACCTTGTGCCTGACGCGCGATCGTTGGTCCTGCTCGGCCGAGGAATCGGAATCTGTTCGCTGACCCTTCTGGCCAAGCAAGCCAAACTGATCGGGGTGCCGGTTACGGCAATCTCGAGCAGCCGGTCACCGGCCAGCGCGATCGGTAGCGATCTTTATCGAGCCCATGGGATCCCCGTCCGAGAGGTATATGACTCTGATGGTTCGAGTGATGTGCAGCCGCTCTTTGTTGAGCTCGAGCGGGCGATGCCCCAAGGACAATCCACTCTTATTGCCGTATGCGGTTCGCGGCGCCTTCTACAGATGGCGGGGAAGCTAGCCTGCTCGCGGGGCGCACAGATCCAGGTCTCGCTCGAGGCGCACATGGCGTGCGGCCTTGGCTACTGCCATGGGTGCGCTACGGGAGAACGGTCGGCGACCGACGAGTCGCCTTTGATCTGTCAAGATGGTCCGGCATTCAGATACGTCGTTCAAGAGACCGTCACTGACCGTGGAGTATTGCGCTGAGCGGCCTGTTGCTGCGTGGTGTCCGCCCGCTCGGCGGTCCAGCGGGCGAGGTCGCTGTCGAGTGCGGGGCGTTCATTGACCCCGCTGACCTCACGACTGGGGCGCGGGTCATCGATTGCGGAGGGCTGATCGCCCTGCCGGGCCTCGTAGACCTGCACACGCATCTGCGGCAACCCGGACGGGAGGACGCAGAAACGATCGAAAGTGGCACCCTAGCCGCCGCCCAAGGCGGGTACACAGCGGTGTGCGCGATGGCTAATACCGATCCCGTCGCCGACCGCCCCGACATCGTCGAGCACGTCCGGGAGCTTGGCGAAAAGGCCGGCCGTTGTGATGTTCACCCGGTCGGCGCAGTAACGGTCAATCTGGACGGCGCGGAACTGGCCGACATCGCGGGAATGGCGTCCTCTGCCGCCCACGTCCGCTTCTTTTCAGACGACGGGCGGTGCATCGCCGATGCACGCATGATGCGCGAGGGGCTGCGTGCCGTCAGCGCGGTCGGCGGCGTACTGGGCCAACATGCGCAGGAAGCCTCACTCACCGCCGGCGCCCAGCTCAACGAAGGGGACGTCTCCCACGAGCTCGGGCTTCCGGGGTGGCCCGCCGTCGCTGAAGAGATAGTTATCGCACGGGACTGTTTGCTGGCCCACCACGAACGAGCACGCCTGCACGTCTGCCACGTATCGACTGCGGGCAGTGTCGAGGTGATCGCCTGGGCTAAGCGGCGGGGATGGCCGGTGACCGCCGAGGTGACCCCACACCACCTGCTGCTCACCGAAGAGGAGACCCGCTCCGGGGATCCCGTGTACAAGGTCAATCCTCCTCTGCGCACAGCCGCCGATGTGCACGCCCTACGCGCCGCCTTGGTCGACGGCACCATCGACGCCGTGGCTACCGACCACGCACCCCATCCGGCTGTAGACAAAGCCCGCAACTGGTGCCAGGCCCCCATGGGCATGCTCGGACTGGAGACCGCCCTTGCCGTGGTCGCAGACACGCTCGTGGCGACCGGACAGATGAGCTGGGCCACACTCGCCGAGCGGATGTCACACAGCCCGGCACGCATCGCCGGCATCGCGACCCGACACACGAACGGTTTTGACCTCGGCCGGCCGGCCACCCTGTGCCTCGTCGATCCAGCGGCAGAATGGACCGTGACTGCTGAGGAACTCGGCAGTCGCAGCCGCAACACGCCGTTCGCGGGACATGCATTCTCCAACCGGGTCATCGCGACATTGCTTCGAGGAGTAGTAACCCACGACCGCATAGGCATCAGCGATTAGACGACGCATCCGCACACCAGGCGAGGAGACATGTGACTGAGCCAGGCGAGCCTGCCGGCAAGAAGGCAGTCGCAGCATCGGCTGCGAGCCCTGCGCGTGACGTCCCAGTGCGCGTGGAGCACGATCTTCTCGGTGAACGAGGTGTCCCCGCTGACGCCTACTACGGCATCCATACGCTCCGCGCTCTGGAGAATTTTCGGATCAGCGGGACGCCCATCTCAAAATATCCCGACCTCATCGCTGCGTTGGCCAGCGTGAAACAGGCTGCCGCCCTTGCTAACCGCGACCTTGGACTGCTCGATGAGGCTAAGGCGACGGCGATCGTCGAAGCCTGCTGCGAGATACGGTCCGGTCACCTGCACGAGCACTTTGTCGTCGACGTGATCCAGGGCGGTGCCGGGACGTCGACCAATATGAATGCAAACGAGGTCATCGCGAATCGCGCGCTGGAGCACCTAGGACATGGACGCGGCGACTACAGCAACCTGTGTCCGCTAGATGACGTCAACAGAAGCCAGAGCACCAACGACGTCTACCCGACTGCGGCCAAGGTGGCGCTTCGGTTCGTCATAGATCGCCTGCTCGATGCCATGGCTTTGCTAGTTCAGGCATTCGACACCAAGTCAGCAGAGTTCACCGACGTACTCAAAGTCGGACGGACACAACTGCAGGACGCGGTGCCAATGACCCTCGGGCAGGAGTTCGGCGCCTACGCCCATATGGTCGAGGAAGATCGGCAACGCTTGACAGAAGCCCGGGAACTTATCCAAGAAATAAACCTAGGCGGCACGGCAATCGGGACCGGAATCACAGCCCATCCCGGCTACGGGCAAGTGGCCTGCGGGCACCTCAAGAAGATCACTGGAATATCGCTGATCAGTGCACCCAACCTCGTCGAGGCCACGCAGGACGTCGGGGCATTTGTCCAGCTCTCCGGGGTGTTGAAGCGAATCGCGGTGAAACTGTCGAAAATATGCAGTGACTTACGGCTGCTGTCGTCCGGTCCCCGCTCTGGCCTGGGCGAGATCAATCTCCCACCTGCACAAGCGGGCTCGAGCATCATGCCTGGCAAGATCAACCCCGTCATACCAGAGGTGGTCAACCAAATCGCATTCCAGGTCATCGGCAACGATGTCACCATCAGCCTTGCTGCGGAGTCCGGACAATTGCAGCTCAACGCATTCGAACCGATCATCGTGCACTGTCTGTTCGAGAGCGTTACCCACCTTCGTGCTGGCTGCCAAGCCCTGGCGACCCGTTGCGTACTTGGGATAACCGCGAATCGTGCCCACCTCCGACGCATGGTCGAGGCTTCGACTGGCTTGGCCACCGCGCTGACGCCCTCGGTCGGTTATCACCCAGCGACACGCCTCGCTCAGGAGGCCCTCGACACGGGGAGCAGCCTGTACAACCTTGTCCTTGAGAAGGGGCTGCTGACGCGCGACCAGCTCGACACCCTCCTGTTGCCCGAGAACCTCACGAGGGTGACGTCCCCGTTCGTGGTGTAACGCGTCGGGCTTGACGACGTCGGTCACGATGTCCATGCCGCCCAACGTTTCGTCAGCGGTCCTCGTCAGCGGTGGCCCTGTCTGACCGGCGGAGGCCCCAGAGACCGATCCGCGCGTTGGCTGGTGCCGTGGCGCGGGACTCCAAGGGCCGAATCAGATCACGCAGACACTTGACTGCCCAACTGCCGGCGCATCTACAATTGGAAGGATGACTTCGGTGATGCGGAAATCGGATGGCTGACTCGCTTGGAGTAGTCCAGGCACCAGCTGCTCGAAGCGGGAGCCGTCTAGCCGCGACCATCCGGGCGGGCAAGTGACGCCGAATCTGACCCAACTTGAGATCCGGGCTATCAACGCACCCCTGAACGCGGCCGATGGCCACGCGAGGCAGAGCCTGTCCGAGGGGCAGCTCGCAATCGTCACGCGATTTCCAGAGTTGTTCAGAGAGGCCCAGCGACTGCCCATCGAGGTGCTCGAACGGCGCGCGCACGAGGCCTTCTTCGGCTCTCTCGGCCAGTCCAGCGCGCCCGTAGGAACGGGACGCATTCTCAGCGCCTACTCTTCGTCGGTCGCCATGGACCTGCTGGCTCGGTGCTTGGCCAATACGGGAGCCAGTGTCGCGCTGATCCACCCCACGTTTGACAATATCCCTGACCTGCTGCGCAGCCGAAACATTCGGCTCATCCCGTTCGAAGAAGTAGACATTGCCGTGGCGCGATTTCCGGATTCATTGCGTCCTGGCGATTGCGTATTCGTCACGGTCCCGAACAATCCCACTGGCAATGTCCTCGCTCTCGGGCAGATCGCGGCGCTCGCTGAAGGGTGTGTACAGCGCGGACTTACCTTGGCTCTCGATACGTCATTTCGTGGCTTCGACCGCCGAGCTCAGGAGGATTACTACAGCGTCCTCTAACGTATCGGCGTGAGTTATGTCGTGATCGAAGACACGGGGAAACTCTGGCCGATGCTCGAACTGAAGCTTGGCTTCATGGTTGTCGGTTCAGGTTGCCGGCTTCCGCTGCAGGCGGCGCTGTCAGACGTGCTCCTAAGTGTGTCGCCATTTGTCCTTCTCTTGGTGGAGCAACTTTCCCTTGATGCTCAAGCAGGTGGGCTGGATACCCTGCACCAAGCCTGATCGCTCGCAATCGCTCGGTCGTCGCCATGGCTACGGCACTGTCTCCTCACCTTTCGTTGGCCGACGATGGAGCTCGCGTAAGTGTCGCTCGGGTGCGGTTGCACGCCGGTCATTCTTCAGTCGTCGCTGAGCAGCTGGCACATGAAGGAGACATGTCCTACCCTGCCCGCCATTTCACTGGGCGCGACCCGATGTGGGTGAATACTATGTGCGTCTCGCGCTCGCACGAGATACGGCACAGGTCGAGCGTTGTGTCTTGCATCTGGTCGATTGTGTTGAGCGCCTAGAAGCTGTCTCCACTAAGTCATCGCCGGTGCGGGCTTGAGATGACGCTCCGCGGCTACACGCTTCCGCTATCGCCCTCCGGGGAGTCAGCCCTCGTTCCAGCGCCGCCGTGGCACTTCTCGGGGGACGTGCTGGTCATCGAATACTTGGCCAACCCCGCCGTAGTTCGAGGCTTTATGCTGGAAGGTGCCGTGGCCGATCCTGACGGCCGAGCGGCGGCGATCTTTGGTACGTGGCAATCATGCTCTGATAATGGAGGGGAGCTCGCCGATCCCGTGCCGCTTTAATACAAAGAGTTCTACATCGGCCTGGCGGTCACTTTCGCTGGACGCCCAGCGGTCCGCTGTCCATTCTGCTGGGTTGATAAGGACTTCTCGTTGGTTCGTGGCCTAATCCAAGGATATCCAAAGAAGCTGGGATCCATTTCTGTGACCCAGCCGGTTGATGTGGGTCGCGCAGGCCCCCGACTAGCGCCTGGCGGAGCCTTCGCGGGAACGTTGGCTGCGGCGGATCGACGACTTGTCGAAGCTGGGGTGAGACGCTCGAGGAGCGGCCCATGAGGCCCCGCGCATCATGACTGACCCGCTCATACACACCCGCGCGTTCCCTGCATGGGATCCTGAGGGCGGCGCCGGTGTTTTGGAGTTGTAGTAACCGGAGGAAGCAGGGACCAGGAAGTCGCGAACGTCTGGCGCGGAAGCGCGCACCTGCGACTCTTCGAAAGCCCGCATGAGGAGCTCGATCTACTAGCTCCAGTCGAGATCCTCGCTGGCTGGCGGTTCTCTTTTTCGGAGACGCTCGACGGCGGAAAAAGGATCGCGTAACGGTGGTGAGCTCCGGGATCGCGCAATGGACGCCGGCGCCCGACCTGATAGATCTGGGGCCTGGCTGTCCCGAGGCCTCGCTATTGCCGGTCGATGCGGTCGCCGATGCTGCGCAGAAAGCATGGAGGTCTATAGGTCCGTCCTCGCTTGCGTATGGGCATAACTCTGGGCCTGGTCCACTCAGGAACTGGATAGCCGCGAGCATTGCCGGAGCGGGAGGCGACAGGATCAGCCCCGACGACGTGGTGATCACCTGTGGCGCGTCACACGCACTCAATTTGGTCTGCGAGCAGCTCGCCGTACCGGGGGAGATCATTCTGGTCGAGGACCCGGGCTACTACCTCGCCTGGGATCTGTTCAGGGAGCGACGACTGAGGCCGCGCGGAATTCCCGTTGACGCGGCCGGCATGTCGGCCCAACACCTCGCCGACAGCGTTCGTGCCCTTCGCAGCCGAGGCGGAGACCGTCAAGTTGGTCTACTGCCAGTCCACGTTCCAGAATCCGACCGGTCGCTCCATGAACGAGGCGCGTCGGCGGGAGCTGATCGACTGCGCTGTCAATCTCAATTCCTGTTGATCGACGACGAGGCGTACCGGGACCTCGCTTTCGACGGCGCAGCTCGTCCGTGCCTGTGGTGCGAGCAGTCCGACCTAGAAGACGTCGTCATCCGTGTAGGTACCTTTTCAAAAACCATAGGCCCGGGGATCCGTACCGGATGGATAGTGCCGCCGCGGAGGTTGCGAGATCAGCTCGCAGACTGTGCGCTGCATCGCAGCGGGGGCGGTATGGCTCATCTCTCGGGGTTGGCTGTGGCCGAGTATTGCTGTCCGGAGACTACTTACGACACGTCGTCGACGCTCGACGTATCTACGCACACAAAGCTGCCGCCTTGGGTGCGGCGATCGAGTGCTCCCTTCCTGCCTGCCGGTTCGAGCCCCCGGACGGTGGCTTCTTCTTGTGGCTGACGCTCCCGACAGCCGTGTGCGCACACACGCTTCGCGACGCATGCGCTCGTAATCGGCTGGCGGTAATCACCGGCGCCGACCTCCGGCTCAGCCAGCACCAACAGCCGACGACCCACCTCAGACTTTCCTACGCCGCCTACTCCTCGGCCGACTTGCGGGAAGGCGTGCTCCGTCTGGCGGCAGCTCTGCAGGAGATTCGGTGAGCGTGACCGGTCCGATCGACTGGGCCATCGTGACCGGTTCAGCGGGAGCCATCGGTTCCGAACTGTGCAGCAGGCTCCTGGCGAATGCCGTGGCCGTCGCCGGGCTTGATGTGAGGACACCCGACCCGCTGCCGCAGAACCTGGTGGCCAATCCGGTGGATCTGCGGGATGCGCCGGCTTTTCGTGACGTACTGAGGGCGCTCTTGGACCAATTCGGTCCGCCCCGCTACCTCGTCATGCCGCGGGCATTTATCCATTACGAAGCCTCGAGCAGCTCAACGACGGTGACGCCGAAGAGGTCATGACGGTGAACTGCGTCAGCGCGATCGAGATGTGTCGCCTGGTCGTGCCTGCCATGGCCGCCATCCGTCGCGGCCGGCTTGTACTCATTACGAGCCAAGCGGCGATCACGGGCGGCACCGACGCTGCATACGCCGCGTCGAAAGCTGGACTCGTCGCCTTCGGCAAGAGCATCGCCAGAGAGTACGGCCCTGAGGGGTTGCGGATAACAATGGTGAGCCCCGGCCCGGTAGACACGGGCATGGCGTCGGTGATGCCTCCTGAACGGCGCGCACATTACGAGAGCACGATCCCGATCCGACGCTTCACGTGGGCGACAGAAGTCGCAGACCTCGTGGAGTACGTCCTGCTGCGGGCTCCGGATGCCCTACATGGATCGACGGTAGAAATTGACGGAGGCTTGGTGCGACGATGACGATGTACTCGAAGGTTCTCGATGTTTCGCCGTGGGTACCCGTGAGAAATGTGCTCGGGTTGTTCTATATGTGCACGTATCTCGTAAGGCATGGGCCGTCGACCGCGACCGTTGTTGCGCTCTCGACTGAGCCCGCGCTGGAGAATGACGCGCTCGTCCGATTGAACTCAGCCTGTCTCACCGGTGAGGTATTTGGTTGTGATCGGTGCGACTGCAGTTGGCAACTCTGGGAGTCTCTCCGACTGATGAAGGATGACGGAAACGGCGTGCTGCTATACCTGACCGACCATGACGGAAGGGGGGCTGGACCGCACGCAAAGACAATAACGTATGCCCAACAAGATGAGCACCACATCAGCACCGCGGACGCATTCGACCGGGTCGGACTTGACCGTGACTATCGTTCCTTCGAGCCAGCTGCCGCCGTGCTCTGTCACAGTCAGCTCACACATGTCCGGCTTCTCACGAATAATCCTGACAAAGTCGCCCAAATTGAGCGGGCCGGTATATCCGTGCGGATTCGTAAGTTGGTATGCCAAGATCCGCGAGTCCATCAATATCTCTTGGGGAAGAAGAACGCCTTCGGCCACTGGATCGAATGTCTCAGTGGCCCCGATGGTGGGCCTGACGAATCACGGGCCGAGTCCGAGGTCGAGCACGATCGCGATGACGGGCGGCGGTGCGCGCGTGAAGGATGAAACCGTCCCAGGGGCGATCATTGACCAAGTCTTCGACCTGCTCGATGATGATGCCCCGCTGGTTGCCCTACTGCAGGTCGGGTCGACTGCTCGTGGCTATGCGCTCCCCGGCTCTGATTACGATTTCATGGCGTTCTACGCGACATCTCAGTCTCGTGCATCTGCGCCGCAGCACATCGAGGTCGACGGTGCCCGCGTGACAGTGGAAGAGCACGATGTCGATCGCTTTCTGGCAGAGGCTGCTGACTACCGTTTCAATCTCGCCTCACTGCGTCAGCTGCACAAGTTGCGCGACGGTAGAGCACACAGCCCATTGCAGCCGGAGTTCGCGCCATTAGCTACGGTCGCCGCGAACTCCCACCTGGATCGTAGTGTGGTGCTTGCGCACTGCTCCGCCGTGGCACAGCAATATGGCGGGATGGCGCAGCCGGAGACGGGGCGGCTCAAGCATGCGCTCATTGGCTGGACGGAATTGCTCGGCACCCTCGATGCCGTGAGTCGGCCGCGTGCGGAGGCATACTCCAAGCCCAAGTGGTTGTACCGAACTCTGCGCGGTGCCGGCGCCGGCGAGGCGCTCACAGTCTTGGACTTGCTGTACCGGCCCTCGGAACAAAAAGCGCGGCGCGCACTTGCCGACCTTGAGGTCTACGTTGCAACCAGCAAGGACACCACGCTGCCGGATACGACCCGGCGACTGCTCTCGACGGCGCTGAACGACGCGCGCGAGGCGGTACGGCACTTTCCGAACGAGTCTTTTCCGCAGCTCAGATTCGCTGCTGCGCAGTACGTTCGCTTGACAGGGGGCCATGAAGGTCGCGGGTACGACGAGAGGCCAGGCGACCTGGATCACGCGGTCGCGAGCGACGACGGCACGGATTTCGGGGAGGCTCACGCACGATTTCTCGATTACTACGTCTCTGTCGCAGTGCGCGTCGTCGCCGATGCTAGAGCTGCATGGACAACGCGCATCGGATCTCGCCGCTTCTATACTCACGTTCTCGCCCACTATGAGGCTACTGAATTGTTGCCATACACCTCAGAGATAGCCGTGATGCGCATGGCTGACGAGGTCGAAGCGTTTGTCGGGAGAATACGATGAGGACGCCTGGCAAGCTGATTGTCATCTGCGGGATTGATGGATCGGGAAAGACAACGCAGGAGGAATTGCTTGCCGAGGCGCTGAGGTCCAAGGGGGAAAGGGTTTTTTGCACCAAGCAACCTACGGACTGGTATCGGACCAATCCTGAGGTACGCCGGTTTCTCAGCACTGGCCAGAGTGGTTTGCGACCAGAGACAATCGCCCTGTTGGCGGCCGCCGACAGGATGATGCATCTCGACAATGTTGTTCGGCCGCTGCTTGCTGCCGGAACGCACGTAATCAGTAATCGTTACGTCTACTCTAGCTACGGCTATTTCAAAGCCAGAGGGGTTGAGCCGGCATTCGTTCGTAGCATCAACCAGTATGTCCCCGACCCTGATCTGGGCATCTTGCTTAGGATCGACCCGCAAGAAACGGTACGCCGGGTGCAACTTCGCGGCGGCGTCCGCAAATTCGAGGAGCGCGATGCCGCGTACCTCGCAGAGGTTCAACTGGAACTGATCGAGCATTGGCCGACCCGGTTCTTGACCCTGGACGCCTCGTTGTCGCGACGATCCCTGGCAGCAGCGATCTGCGACTACGTCAACGTCGGGCTCGGGGCGGTGCCGGTGAAGTGAGCACTAGCGAGCGGGGAGGAACCGGCCGAAGTCGCTTGCGCAGGAAGCCGCTCGGGATTAGCGGGTCGGGGTCTTCCGGGGAGCCGATCTCCTACCGCAGCATCCTTCGCATCCCGGACGTCAAAGCCTTACTCGCCGCTGGCCTTGTGGCCGGATCGGCCGCCGCAACGTTACCGGTCACGATTGTGGTGTTCGAGCGAGATATCACCGGATCATTCGGCATGGCAAGCGCCGTTCTGGCCGCGCTAGTCCTCGGCCGCGGTGTCTCCGCGCCTGTTCGGGGTCGCTTGGCCGATCGCCGAAGTCCCGGTTCGCTGGTTGTCGTACTTGGGATCTCGAACGCGCTGACCATCGTCTTGTTGGTCGCCGTCGGACACCTCGGCGCACCGGTAGTCCTGGCAGTCGCCACAGCAGCGTTGGTCGGCGCCACCACCCCCCCGGTACCGGCGATCACCCGAGCCGTCATCGCTGATGCCGTAAGGGATGAGGCACTGAGGACTCGCGCTTTCGCACTCCTGAACGTCATCATGGAAATGGGTTTTCTGATCGGCCCGTTGATTGCCGGTACGGCAATCGCCCTCGGACAGACCGGGGTCGGCATACTCGCCGTCGCTGTGCTCTCCGTCGGTGCCAGTCTCGCGGTCGCGCGCTGTCACCTGGTTCGTGGGGCGCAGGGTCGACGGCGCGGGGCGTTCTTGGAAAGCAGAACGGTCCTTCGTAGGCTGGCCCCCCTGCTGATGACCATTGCGTTCTTCGGCATGGCCTTCGGCGCCATCGATGTCGCGGTACCCGCCTTCGCTCGGCAGGTGGGGCATCCCTCTACCGCAGGCTGGTTGCTCGCAACGCCTGCCATCGGCTTGGGGGTGGGGAGCTACTTGTATGGCGTGTGGAGTCCTGTCGACCGTGGGGCAGGGCGCTACAGGAGGTTTTGCGCGCTGGCCGCTGTCTCACTCTTGCCCCTGCCCTTTATGCCCTCGGCGGCGACCATGGCAGCAGCCGGGCTAGTCCTGGGTCTCGGTTTCGCTCCCGCCTCAATCTCTCAATTTCAGCTCGCCGATGATCTCCTCCCGCAACACCGTGCGGAGGCCGTGAGCTGGATGACGAGCCTCTTTGCGGGCGGATCGGCCGCGGGGGCGGCAGCTGCGGGGCAGGCCATCGACGCCTTCGGCGCGCGGTCCGGCCTGAGTATTGCAATGATCACGGGCTTTCTTGGCGCCGTGATCGCTGGCCTAACAGGCTGGGAGAAAGGATCCGAAAATCAACTGCCTGCACACCGAGAACCATCGTCCTTGAGCAAGCATGCTTGAGCGAAAGTTTTTCGATGAATTCTGCCACTAGGAGTGAGGGCCAAACGATGGTGTCGAACCCAAGTCATGACAAGGAGACAGCGCTTCGCGGTATATGGGAAATTGTCCTCGGCGTAGATGTCGAACCGCAGTCCGACTTCTTTGAACTGGGTGGGCATTCGCTTACCGCGGCGGAGGTAACCGCGTCTGCCCGTGGCAAGTTTGACGCCCCCGTCCCACTGCGGCTCCTCTTCGATCATCCCGTGTTCGCCGACTACACCGAGGCGGTTCACCACTTCCTCGGAGCCATGGTCAAACCGGCGCCGCAATGACTATGACCGCCCTAACGACCGACTCAAGCGCGACGCTCCTCGACGTATTCGCGGCTCGCGTCGCCATGACCCCAACGGCAGTCGCGGTCGAATCCGGTGAGAAAACTCTCACCTGGCGCGAACTGGACATAGCCTCGGATGCGGTCGCACTGGCAATCGGTGCATGCTTACTGCCAACTCGTGAGCGACATGTCGGTGTCAGCCTGCAACGTTCCTACCGCGTCCCCGTCGCCCTGCTCGGAATACTCAAGGCCGGGTGCGCGTATGTCCCCATAGACCCGCAGCAACCTCCTGAACGACGCAAACTTATCTCAACGGACGCGGAGGTCGACCTAGTCCTCATCGAAGACGGTGGCCTCGAACTCCCGGACGTCACTGCGCTTTCGATCGATGCAGTTCTCGCGAACGGCACACGGGGAGCAACAAATGGTGCCCGAGCGGACGACACCGCCTACATCATCTACACCTCCGGTTCGACAGGGCGCCCCAAAGGGGTCCGCGTCACGCATCGAAATGTCCTCAGCCTGCTGCTCGCCACCGATGGACTTTTCGGAGACTTATCGGGGGGATGGACGCTTTTCCACTCCTACGCGTTCGACTTCTCTGTGTGGGAGATGTGGGGCAGCATCGCATTCGGCGGACATATGGTGATCGTTTCTAGCGAAAACGCGGCAGACCCGAGCGCGCTTCTCGATCTTATCGCTGTCACTGACACTCGAGTGTTGTGTCAGGTACCGTCCGTCTTCCGTCATATTTTGAACGGTGGCAGTGCCGCCGGGCGTCTCGACAAGCTCCACTACATCATATTTGGTGGTGAAGCGCTGGACACAGATCTCGTCCGCTCTTGGTATGACCAGCACAACAACGGCCCAACTCTCGTCAATATGTACGGCATAACCGAAACAACGGTACATGCGACCATTCATTTTGTCTCGAGAGCTGATGCTTCTCGCTCGCATACGAGAACCCCTGTTGGTAAAGCCCTTCGAAATCTCACGATCCGCATCGTCGACAGGTCTCTCGTTCCAGTACCTGTTGGTGACGTCGGCGAATTTTTGATTACCGGGGGTGGCGTCGCCGCCGGCTATTGGAGGCGTCCAGAGCTCACACATGATCGATTTATCCGCATCGATGGAGATAGTCGCGTTTGGTACCGAAGCGGAGACTTGGGGCGCGTGCGGTCGGATGGCCTCTTAGAGCACATAGGCCGACTCGACAATCAAGTCAAGATTCGCGGCTTCCGTATCGAGTTGGAAGAAATAGAATTCGCGTTGCGGGAGGTGACTACAGAAGCGGAGGCTGCCGTCGTGGTCGCTCCCAATGGCCGCGGTGAGCCCACCCTGGTGGCGTTCTATCGCGGAGCAGACGCAGCGCAGAACCCTCGGCTGGCTAGCCGCACCCTGAGGGCCAGGCTCGCCGAACGTCTTCCGGAGTACATGCTGCCAGCGCGTGTCATCGGACTTCCACACCTACCCCGCACGGTCGGAGGGAAGGTCGATCGGGATGCTCTTCGTAAGGTAGCCGCAGACCTATCGAGTAGCACGCGGCAATGAACCTGCCGCTCGTGGCCGTTATATACTCACGTAGCAGTTGCGGTCCGCTGCAAATTATCCGCGCTGCCGACCGAATATGTGTACCGGTCTTTCTCTTCGATTCCACCGACGCCCAGATCGCCGATCAGATCGAGTGGCTGTCGATATGTGAACCAAGCATCGATGTCAATGGGATCACTACTGATGATATTGCGCTCATGCTGAGTGAGATGGGCGTCGCAGGCATAACAACCTTCAGTGAGTTCTGTATACAGAAGACCGCAACCATCGCACATCGGCTCGACCTCCCATACCACTCCGAGGCTACAGCACAACGGCTTATAGACAAACGTCTCCAGAGGGAGACCCTTAACACATTCGATGCAGGTCGGTATGTCAGGGCGACGTCGTTTGACGATGGGCTAGGCCAAGTCGTCCAAGCATTGCCCACACTCCCGATGCCATGCGTCGTCAAGCCCCGGATCGGTACGGGCAGCCGAATGGCTATCCGTCTCGACGAAGCGACCGCTCGCGATATTTTATCGCAGTTCGACCCCAACATGCCCGGATATCACGAAGCGGTTGTCGTCGAAGAATTCTTGGATGGGCGTGACCATCCAGGCGCTCCTTGGCTAGCCGATTACGTTTCAGTCGAATCGGTCGTGTCCGCTGGACGGGTCACTCATATAACGTGCAGCGATCGCACGCGGGCGGCTTGGCCGTTACGCGAGACCGGAATCTTGGTGCCTTCCGCCCTTCCCATCCCCATGCGGGAGGACGTCTACGACGTAGCCGAGCAGGCACTTCAGGCGCTTGGCGTCCAAACCGGCATCACCCACACCGAGATCAAGCTGACGCCATCCGCACCAGCGGTCGTTGAGGTGAACGGGCGCCTTGGCGGGGACGTCGCGAGTCTGTGCCAACGCGCATTCGCCTACGACATGGTGCAGGCAGCTCTCGTGCTGGCCCTGGGGCGTACCCCCGAGCCGGCACCGGTCGATGCGCTCGAATTCATGATGAGCTACTTTCCGCATGCCCCGGCGCAGTTCGACACAATACGCGCGCTCCCGACGATTGCAGCCATCCGAGCAATTCCTGGCGTCGTGGCCGCCACTGCTGTTAAGAAGGTCGATGACAGCCTGGCATGGTGGGAAGGCGACGACCACCGCCTATTTGACATCATCGTGCGGGCCGATTCTGCATCCGGCTTGGCGAACGCCAAGGCCGACGTCGATCAACTGATCGCTCGTGACGGTGAATTTGCATGAAACTAGGCGCCAAGCGGATAGGAATATCTGCTATCCCATGACGCCGGCTGGGTTCACCTGATGGATGCGGCGCGTCAGTACCAACTGGCGCCAGACGTGCTCGTGCGGTTCAATCCGCTCCCGCCGGAGGCGCTTCCTGCCGCTGACGAGTTCATTGTCGAGGTCCTTGAGCGACTTGACACAATCCGGCGCTGGCGTACAGAGAACAGGCAACCGCTCATCGACGCGCTGGAGGGGCTCGTAGCGCGGGCGCCCGATCGTGTGGCACGTCAGCGGCTGATCGCTGCCAAGCGGGCTGTCTTCAACGACCGACCCCTACCGGCCGCCCGGAAGGATGCTCCGGACGTAGAGCGCATTGTGCAGTGGCGCGGGAGCGACATCCATATGGAGCGGCTCGGTCCTCTTCTCGATGTGCACCATCGCCGCGTAGTGGACGATGAGAGACGCACGTTGCTCGGGGCCGCGGCGTGTCCGTCCTTCAGCGCGGCGCTTGAGCTGTCCACACCAGCCCTCGCGCGCGACGTCGAAAGATTGCGAGATCCCAATCCTCCTCGCGAAAAGCAACGCAGTAAGACGTATGTAGCCCTCCTGCAATACGTTGCGCGCGCGGCGACACGAACGAGCCCCTACTCGAGCTACACCGTCGTTGCGCATGGGACGTGGAAGCCCGGATCTGTAGTCCTCGCGCCTCCGCCGGCGTGGTCGCGCGCCGTGGAAGTGAATCTGAGGCTCCTATGGACTCTCCTCGATCGGGTGACGAGGTCAGCGGGCGTTGTACCGTATGTGCGCTTACGCCTCGCGCAATCCAGGGCCGCGTCGGATCCCGCGGTTCTCGAGTTCGAGGCGCTGTCTGCCGCTTCGCAGCGTTACGAAGACCTTGTGGTCGCGAAGCGGCGTCCATCCACCATCGCGCGAACAACCGGGGTTGACGCACTGCTTTCTCTGGTTGAGGACAGGGACGGCTCGGTGTCGGGTCAGCAGATCGTGGCGGGCTTGCGTCTGCACGTCGGGATAACAGCTCAGGAAGCGGTGTCGCTCATCTTGGCGTGGATGGCGGCCGGGCTGCTAGAGCCCGTGATCCCCGTGAATCTGCAGGAGGCAGATCCGCTCCGACAGTCGCTCTCTTGGTTGGAGAACCTTCCGCGGTCTGCCACTCTCGACCAAGCGGTCCAGACGTGTCGAACTGCCATGGCTGCCAAGCAGCGCTTCCCTGGCGCGAGCGTTCAGGAGCGTAAGGAGCTCGCCCGTCAAGTCACTACCGGCTTCGAGCAGGCCGGGGTGCCGACGACCAGCCCGGCCACAACCCCACTCCTCGAAGACGTAGTCAGTACGCCATCGCTCGAGGTCGACCCATCGTGGTGTGTTCCATCGCAGGCCGAGCTGGGTGCGCTGATGTTCGTAGTCGAAGCTTTCGATCCCCGGCCCGGGCTTCGGAGGGCATTCCGTCGGGAGTACGTGCAGCGATACGGTCGTGGTTCTCGCCGGCCCCTGATAACTGTTGCTTCCGAAATTATCGAACCGGTGCTGGAGTCCTGGTTGATCGAGGAGACCTCACCGGGGCAGCCTTTCAGCAGGCTCGCGATACTGCGGCAACATCTTATCGATGCCGTCGCGGGGTCCCCGCGAGACGCAGACATCGCCCTCCAGCGGACAATCGAGCATCTTCAGCGATCTGACGACTCGCTTTCCAAAAGCAAGACGACATCGAGTTCTTACGCGGTTCTCGTTCAACCCTCCGTGGGGGCGATTGACGCGCGTTCGTCGGTATTCGTCAATCGAGTCTTGTCCGGCGCGGGCCGTCACTTCGCACGCTTCTTGCCATCGTTGAATCCACGCGTGCAGGCCAACATCAGCGCTCGACTAGTTAATTCATCGCACCACGGGAGTTCGACGGCGGAGTATCGCCCTGTGTACGGGTTCAACGCCAACGTTCACCCACTACTCGCGGCGTACGAGATCTCCGATCACGGTGACCCAACCGGATCCCTGCGGCTCGATGACCTCACGCTGACCCACGACCCAGCCGACGACGAGGTCGTCATACATGACGCGGAAGGCCGTCGGATCGAGCCCGTTTACCTGGCAACGTTTTCAGCAGATGATGTCCCGCCGCATGCCACCTTGCTCTACGCGCTGGGAGGAGGCGGCGGCGATCTTCCTCCGCTTGGGAGGTCCTTGTGGTCTTCCGAGCAGCTCTCGCGCTCGGCGTACGTGACAGCGAGGCCGAGAGTGACGGTTGGCAGATACGTACTTGCTCGTGCGTCTTGGTATGTGCCAGCCGGCTGCGTCCCGCTCCGTTCTGATTCGCTCAACGACAGCGAATACCTATCCACCGTCGACGGATGGAGGAGGAGCAACGATCTTCCGAGTGAAGTCTTTGTTCGCCGGTCGACGTGGTCGGGCAAGCCGCAGTACCTGTCGTTACAAAGCCCAACCGGACTGCACCTGTTCGATCGATGGCGGCGACGCAACGGCGGTGACCTGCTTTTCGAGGAAGTCGCACCGGCGCTGGACGAATCGATCATGGCCAGTGCGGTCGGTTCGCACGTCTGCGAGGTGCTGTTCGAGGTTGATCACTTTGGCCCTCCACCTGGGAGCTAGTCCTGCGTCCGGTGCGTCGCGCGCCGCGGCGAGGGCTGCGGGAGTTCGATCGGTCGTGATCACAGATCCTTCACACGCACGCTGTCGTTGGTCACGATCGCCGTCAGAACCTGAGAAATGCGATGAAGGAAGCGTTGGGCGCGATCGGCGTCTAAGAATCCTTCGCTATGGGCAAGCCCGAGCGAGATGGTGTCGTGCGCCTCTCGCACCCAGAGGCCCAAGCCTGGCTGTACGGCACCTCGCGGCGTCGGAACCTCGGTCACATCGAGACCTTCGAGACTGAGGTCGAATTCCGCCTCGCTGGTCACGTCCAGGTGCAGGCAGGGGTGCTGGCGCGGACGCCCCCATGCAGGTCGAGTCATCTCGTGTGTAAGTCGATGGATCGGGTACCGGCCGTGCTCCAGCGCATCCAGGACGTCTGCGCGCACGTCGAGCAACTCTTGGCCCAGAGTGCGGTCTGGACGAACCGTGTGCGTAAGAGCAACCAGATTGCTCATCCAACCAACCGTTTCCTCCCACTCGAGCCCTGGCCTGTTGCGGACAGCGGTGACGACGCCAACCGTCTCCACGTCGCCCTCGAGGTGGGTGCTGATCATCAGCGTTGCAACCATGAGGAAGAACGGCGTCCTGGCATGCTCCCTCACGTAGGCCCGGACCGCCGCGGTGTCCTCGACCGGGAGGTCGAGGTTGTGCCAGCTCGACCTGCCCAGGCCCTTGCCTGTCACTACATCTGCACCGAGTTGCAGTTGCGGCCATGGCCCGTGATCGTGAAGTCTGTCGTGCCAGAAATCGCGGGCAGTATCGGCCTCGTCCGTCCCGAGCCACCGTGCTTCCTCCGCTAGCGCGTCACCGATCTGCAGGGGCCTCGATAGCTGCGGCTCGCCGTGGGTGACATAGGCCCTGTACGCCTCGCTCAACTCGCGTATCACTATCCCTACCGAGTGTCCGTCGACCACGATGTGCTCCAGGCACACGAGCAATAGCCAGCCGCCCTGTGGTCGTTGCCACGGCGCCAAGACGAAGCCACAAATCGGACCATCGTAAATGTCCAGCGCACAGGCAGCTGCGTTCGCCGCCAACCAAGCCGAGAGCTCGGCCGGGTGATGGGGTCCGTCCGTCAGCCTCTCTAGCGTCAATTCATCGGCGGTGATCGTCAGCGAAGGATTGTCGCCATGGCGAGTGAATCTGGCTCGCAACGCGTCGTGCCGCCAGCCGAGATAGCGCACTGATGCAGCGAGAGCATCCTCGTCCAGCGAGCCCTCGATGTCGTAGGCGTACAAGATGGGATGCGATTTTGCGTTCCAGTCATCCCCCCCGTTGGCTGCCAGCCAAGCCCCACGTGCCAGTCGTGCCCGCTGGCTCCAATTGGGCTCCACGGCAGGCAACTCTACGGGTTAGGGACCGGAACCCAGGCTCACATTCATGAAGGCCGCGGGCCTTCACGTCATGCAACGAGACATAGCTTGCAGGTAACATCGGAAAGATGACTTCCTTGTGGCGGAATCCTGGTGGCGGCCCCTGCGCCGGAATGTTGCAGGATTCCGGCGCGCGGTCGGCAGCCCCACGCGATGATCATGACCGCTATTTCCAGACATCAGGCCAAGCCACGGCTAGCCGGAAGAGCGGCACATGCAACCGGTGATACGTGCGCTGCGGACGCTGCGCATCGTAGGCACCGCCGGGCGAGGCTTGACGCTGAAAGATTTGAGCGAGTCGCTTGGGATTCCGATGGGAAGTATGCATCGAATTCTGGCGGTCCTATCCGAGGAGGACTTCGTAACCCGCTCACCTACTACCAAACGCTATTTCCTGGGCCCGGCCGCACGAGAGTTTGATCAATCGGTGGCGGCCAGGAGCCTGGTTCGCTCGCACGACGCTTTGCAACGCGCGGCCAGCGCGACCGGAGAGAGCGTGTTCTTGACCGAGTTGGTGGGTGACCGCGCAATGTGTGTGTTCTTGGTCGAGGGTGTCCATCCGCTGAGGTTGTTCGTACGAATCGGTCAAGAGATGCCGTTGCATGCGGCGGCGTCGGCAAGGGTGCTGTTGTCTGACGCTCATGACGACGTCGTGCGCGCGCTCTTGTCTCGAGGGACGTTGGTGCCCTACACGAGAGCGACACCGCTCAGCGTCGAGGGGGTTCTCAAACAGCTCGCGGTGATCCGCGCCCGCGGCTACGACGTTTGCGACGACGAGCTTGACGAAGGCGTCTGGGCCGTCTCGGCACCCGTCCGAACGGCCACGGACCGCATCTGCGCAAGCGTGACTATGGCGGCGCCCGCGAGCCACATGAACGGCCCGATGAGTCGAACAGAGGCGACGAACGCTGTCCTAGCAGCAGCGAATGAGATGTCGGTTGACCTCGGCTTCGACGTGCGCGATGACTGCCCGCTCGATCGACTAAGAGCGTGAGGGCAGGGCCGCACCATCCACACTGCGGGGCTGCTTTGCCAAGCATGCGAAGCTGTCGCGCCAGTCGGCGGCCCGTGAATATTGACCCTGGTACGACGCGGACTACTAGAACCCACCTGTGCCATATCTGTGCCATAAGGAGCGGCGAACAAGGTCCACCACGGTAAGAATCAGTGTCCAACCACCTTTAGCGTGTTGACCTGCGGTTTCATGGTTCTCACGATCAGCCGGGCACGGTCCTAGATCGACTGAGGAAACCACTGCTCTATCCCCTGACCTACGAGGGTTGCCCTGGCTGCGAGCGGCCGTCGACGCGGCGCGGAACCGGCGGCGGCCCGTGCCGCAACTCGGCCGGCAGGATGGCGGAGGGCGCGTTCTGGAAGGCGACCGGACGCAGGAATCGCCGGATCGAACTCGTCCGGACCGATGTGTGCTGCGAGTTGGTGGCCGGCCACGGACCTCCGTGGTTCTGCGCCTCACCGACTGCCACACCCGTCGGCATTCCGTTGAAGAGCACGCGGCCGGCCATCGCCATCAGCTTCTCGACCAACCCTGGTAGCAGCGCCTCGGACTCGTCCGCGGTGTGGATGGTGGCGGTCAATGACCCCGGGGAGATGGTCGAGGCTGCGCATGAGTTGGTGCCGTCCTCGGCTCGGGTACGGCACCGAATCGGTGCGCTTCCGAAGATCGGCGTTCTCGCTCTTGAGCCGCTTCAGTGCTCACGCCTGACTGCTTGCTGGCCTCGACCTCAGCGCGATGAACCCACGTGCGCACGGTCTCGACGGCGCGACTCCCGGCCTGCCAGCCACCGCGCAGATCGCAGCTCATTGCGACCCGAACTGCGGTGGCACCTCCGCGACCATCGGCACAGCGCGCTCCCGCAGTTCCTCGGGGTACTTGCTCGGTCTTGCCGTGGTCCAGATCCTCCCCACGATGGGAGTCTCCGGACACCGGCACGGAGTCTTAGGGATCCAATTGGAGCCGTCTGGAGCCTAGCTACACAGAGACCCGCGCTTGACACGCACGGGGGACGGGGGAATCCTCGTTCGTGAAACGGAGGTGAGATTTCCACCATGTGGAAAGCAACGCGCTCGAATCGCTTCCTCGTGTCGTCGCCGTCCGTCGGAAGCACGCTGGGCTCCATCGGCATCCAGCAGAATCCCGGTCCATCTGAACTCGTCGCTAGACCCGTCTGTGTGCAGACATCAAAGTGCTGGACAAGGCAGCTCCATGAGTGAGTGCCATGAATATTCTTGATCGAGAACACTCCGTTGCAGGCCCCCATTTCAACAGGTGGCTCGTTCCGATTGCCGCCTTGGCTGTCCACCTCAGCATCGGCCAAGCCTATGCAACGAGCGTGTATAAGGTCGCTCTGGTTCGGCACTTCGATTCTTCACTGACGTCAGTCGGCATCACTTTCTCTATTGCTTTTGTTTGCCTCGGTCTTTCGGCAGCCCTTGCCGGTACCTGGGTAGAGCGGGTGGGGCCACGAAAGGCTATGGTTGCCGCCGCCGGCCTATGGTCCGGTGGCTTCGCTGTGGGAGCCCAGGGATCGGCACCACACAGTTGTGGCTGGTCCATCTTGGCTATGGCTTCATTGGCGGAATCGGCTTGGGAATAGCATATATCTCGCCGGTGGCGACGCTTATAAAATGGTTTCCCGACCGGCCGGGGCTTGCTACCGGAATGGCCTTGATGGGATTTGGGGGCGGCGCGCTAATAGCCTCAGCGATGTCAACCAGGCTCCTAGCCCTATATGACGGAGGTTTCGACCCTTCTGATAGCACTACCGTAGCGTCGGGTGACGCAGTAATGAAACTGTTCTTGACCTTGGCGCTCGTCTACTTCGTCGTGATGATGGGGGGCGCCTTTTCTATTCGAATTCCTCCCCAAGGATGGGCACCTCGGTGCTTAAGCGTCAGCAGCACCTCTCGTATAGAGGTGACGACCTCAGCCAATGTTTCCGCAAATAGTGCAATAAAGACAACGCAGTTTTGGAAGGTGTGGGTGGCGTTCTTTTCCTTCGTCACCGCAGGAATGGGACTGTTGGAACAAGCCAGTCCCATGATCCAGGACTTTTTCCGCGATGGAGGCGTCTCACAGGTCTCCGCCGCAGCGGGTGCGGCATTTGTTGGGATCCTGTCCGTGTCAAATATGGCTGGCCGAGTGATCTGGTCGGGCGCATCAGACTATGTCGGTCGCAAGCGCATGTACTCGGGGTATTTGGGCGCAGCCATCGTCCTCTACTTTCTGCTCGCGACTGTAGGCAGTATAACGGGCGGAATATTCGTAATGCTGGTTGCTATGATTATCTCCCTTTACGGAGGAGGTTTCGCGACACTGCCAGCCTATCTGCGCGACCTCTTCGGTACTGGCCACGTTGGTGCGATACACGGACGCTTGCTCACAGCGTGGTCAGCTGCAGCGATAGCGGGACCGCTTATCGTCAACGGGTTCCTGGATGCGCAAGGGATCCCAGGTCAGCTAGTTGCCTCTGATTATCGGCCGGGACTCTTTACCATGGTCGGAATCCTTGCGATCGGATGGTTCGCCAATCACAAAATTTTTCCAGTGGAGGAACGTTTTCATTCGACCAGCCAAACCTTGCATTTAGGAACTGCGTCATGAAGCGAATTGGGCGTATCGCAGGTCGTATCGCCGTTCCCTTCCTGACCGAGGTACAGCCATCGTTCGTGGCTATACCGAGGCGGAGGACCTCAAGGCTCGACGGCCTCGTCCGCAGACCTAAACGATGAGGCCGAACTGGAGTCAGCGGGCTCGGCTTGCGCGCGCAGCCTGGCTCGATGCCAACGGCGGTGAAGACTGGAGCGCTAGATCACACCCAATTTCGGATCCGAATCGGCACGTCGATCTTTCCCCGATGAGAGGCTGTGTCGTGGAAGGCGACGTTCCAGCGTTCGCTCAGGGCGCGCTCGATCGCGGTTAGAAGCGTGGATTTCGTCGAGACGCCCGGTCCCAGAAGAACGCAGAAGTGCCGGTTCGCGGGGAGCCTCCAAGACGCGCGGTTGGATGCCGCGGAAGTTCTCGATGTCGATGCGACGAATCTTCACCGGGTCCTCGAGTCCAGATTCATGCGGCAGGCTCCGTGGGGTGAAGCCCCCAGGCCGGGTCCCCCGGCCGCGACTGGGGGCCACCCACCACCTGTTGGCCCCCGATTATCTCCTCAACGTCCAGCTCGACATGTACCCCTAGTGCGGAAGCATCATCTCGATGAGGGCGCCTCCTCGTGATTTCGCGACTCTCGCGCCGATGTTCGATCGTTGCCTCTTTGGGACGAAGATGATCGTGGGCCAAACGTGGGTTACGCAGCGGCTGACAAGGCCCCTGGACAGTCACGTTCGGTCAGATGAACCAAGGGTCGCAGTAGCACGAATGTGACGCTGCCCTGCGGGTTTAGGTGGAGCGGGTGACGGGAATCGAACCCGCACTGTCAGCTTGGGAAGCTGATGTTCTGCCATTGAACTACACCCGCAGAAGCCCGTTTGGGCTGAACGAGCCTAACTCACGGCCCCATCGCTAGGACGCAGCGATCCCGGCCCGATGACCCGCACGAAGTCGGGGTTGTTGGGGTCATGCCGGCACGAATGACCCCGACAACCCCGATCAGGTGCCGCCCGCCGTGAACCGCCAGCGGCCGCCCTCCTTCCGTAGGAACGTGTGAAATCTGCCGTAGAAGATCCGGTCCGGCTCGCCGACCGCGTCGCGGTGGTCCGGTCGACGCCGCGTTCGCTGGCCAGTCATCGGCGGCGGTCCGCTCCGAGAAGCGGAAGTCGATACGCGGCCATTGCCACGCTATCTCCTTCGGTTTAACCGCAGACGGTATGCCGAGAACGGCGCGCGCGGTGGGCATTTCTCCCCGGGCTCGACAGCCGCATCGGACGATGCTGGACCACATGCCGCGTACCCAGTCGCATACCCACGCCCAGAACGCTGACGAATCCGAGACCCCGGCGGAGAAGGCCGAACAGCGTCGCGCATTGAAGCTCATGGCCGCGGTGCTCATCCCCGTCGCAGTGGCCACCACTCTCGGCCTGATCCTGCTCTGGCCCAGCGGCACCTCCGAGGCGCAGCAGGCGGCGGCGCCGTACTTTCCGGAGGGCACCGTCTACCCGACCGGTGAGATCGTCGCGATCGAACCGTACGACTGCAGCAACGGTGACGACCCGAGTCAGACCCAGACGTGCGCCACCGCCACCGTCACGATCGAGGACGGGCCGGAGGCGACCGAGAACGTACGGATCGGACTCCCGCCGGAGGTTGTCGCGGCCGGCATCGAAACCGGCACCCGGATCGTCATGTCCCGCGCGCCCGGCAACGAAGATCCCGAGCAGCTCTACACATTCAACGACTTCGCCCGCGGCTTCCCGTTGGCCATGCTCGCGCTCGGCTTCCTGGTTGTCGTAGTCGCCGTCGCGCGATGGCGGGGATTAGCGGCGGTCCTCGGCCTAGGCTTCGCCTTCGTCATCCTCGTCAAGTTCATGCTCCCGGGTCTGCTGGACGGCAGCTCTCCGGTCTTGATCGGGCTGGTCGGGTCGTCGGCGATCATGTTGGTCGTTCTCTATCTCGCGCACGGCTTCTCGGCCCGTACGACAACTGCCCTGCTCGGGACGCTCTTCGGACTGGGCATGGTCACGCTCCTCGGCGCCGTCGGCCAGTCGACGGCCAGGGTGACCGGGCTGGCCAGCGAGGACAGCGTGGTGCTGCAGGGTTTTGCCACGCAGCTCGACCTGTCCGGCCTTGTGCTCTGCGGGATCATTGTCGCGGGTCTCGGCGTCCTGAACGACGTGACGATCACTCAGGCGTCGGCGGTGTGGGAGCTGCATCAACTCTCGCCGGATCTCTCCGTCCGATCGCTGTTTGCCCGTGCCATGCGGATCGGCCGCGATCACATCGCCTCGACGGTCTACACGATCGTCTTCGCGTACGCCGGAGCGTCCCTGTCGCTGCTGCTCCTCTTCGAGGTCTATCAGCGCTCAGTGCTGGACACCCTGACCAGCGGGATCCTCGCGGAGGAGGTCGTACGAACGCTGGTCGGTGCGATCGGCCTGATCCTCGCGGTGCCCGTCACGACCGCCATCGGAGTTGCCGTCGTCAAAGCCAGCGCCAAGGTGTCGTGATCTTGACCTTGTTGCGGCGACACGCCATGGAATCGGCCGGGAAACCGCAATAAGGTCAAGATCACGGCGGTAACAGCTCGGTCAGCGGCACGTCGGAATCCGCCAGGCGCACCGCGTCGACGCGTTCCCGGATCGGATGATCGCCTGGATCGGGTCGGTGACGTCCCAGACATTCACGTTCATCCCGGCCAGCACCCGGCCGTCGCTCAGCCAGAAGGCGATGAACTCGCGAGTCTTGAGGTCGCCGCGGACCACGACCTGGTCGTACGAGCCGGGCTCGGCGTAGCCGCTGTACTCCATGCCGAGGTCGTACTGATCGCTGAAGAAGTACGGCAGATGCTCGTAACTGGCGTCCTGCCCGAGCATCGAGCGGGCAGCAATCGCAGGTTGATTCAGCGCGTTCGCCCAGTGCTCCACACGTACGTGCTTACCCAGGAACGGGTGATACGCGTTGGCCACGTCCCCGGCCGCGAAGATGTCTGGATCGGAGGTCTGCAGGTGCTGATCGACGACGATGCCGTTGTTCAATGTCAGTCCCGCTGACTCGGCGGGTGAGACCTCCGGCCCGATCCCGACCCCGACGATGACCGCATCGGCTGCGACCTCGGTGCCGTCAGCCAGTTGGACCGCGCCGACGGCCGAGGAGTTGTCAGTGCCCGGCCGAATACCGGTCACCTCGACGCCGCAGCGTAGATCGACGCCATGGTCTCGATGCAAGTCCGCGAAGACCGTGGCGATCTCGGGACCCAGCATCCGCAACAGCGGCAACTGGGCGTACTCCAGGACAACGACGTCGGCTCCGGCGGCCCGAGCAGCAGCCGCGGTTTCCAATCCGATCCACCCGCCGCCGATGATCGCCACTCGCGCACCAGGCCGCAGGGCTGCCTTGATCGCGTCGCTGTCGTCGATGGTCCGCAGGTATTGGATCCCTGCGAGATCAGCTCCGGGCACGGTCAGCCGTCGGGGGACCGCACCGGTCGAGATCAGCAACTTGTCGTATCCCAACCGCGTCTGATCGCCGAGAACGACCTCATGCGCGTCGCGGTCCACTGCCGTGACCGCGCAGTCCAGCCGGAGGTCCACGTTGTGGTCGGCATACCACTGCTCCTCGTGTACGAATGCCTTGTCGAGTTCCTCGCTGCCCTGCAGGTAGCCCTTGGACAACGGCGGCCGAACGTAGGGTCGGTGCGCCTCGGCGCCGATCAGGACGATGCGTCCGCCGAAGTCCGCTTCCCGCAACGCCTCGGCCGCTTTGGCGCCGGCCAGGCCTGCGCCGACGATGACGAAGGTGCGCTCGTCGCTCATCGCAGTCCCTCCGATGCATCGCTGCGCGTACGCGCTGTCACAGCCAGGAACTCCGCGCGGGATCGAGCGTCCTCGCGCAGTGTCCCGAGGAGCGTCGAGGTGATGGTGCTCGTCCCGCCGCTGCGCACACCGCGCATCGTCATGCAGAGATGCTCGGCTTCGATGACGACGCCGACACCGCGCGGTTCGAGGTTGGCGTGCAGCCAGTCGGCCACCTGCTTGGTCAGCCGCTCCTGGACCTGCGGACGTCGGGCGAAGAGTTCGACGACTCGAGCGAGCTTGGACAGTCCCAGGATTCGCTTGCCAGGTAGATAGCCGACGTGGGCCAGCCCGATGAACGGCAGCATGTGGTGTTCACACACCGAGTGCACCGGAATGGCCCGAGCGAGGACGAGTTCGTCGTAGCCCTCGTCGTTGGGAAATGTGGTCAGGTCGAACGAGCGCGCCGTGAGCATCTCGGCGTAGGCAGCCGCCATTCGACGTGGTGTGTCCGACATGGCTTCAACGTCGGTTGGCACACCCAGCGCCAGCAGGAAGTCTGCGGCTGCTCGCTCCGCCACCGCCAGATCCGTACCGGCAGGCTCTGGTACGACACGGAGTGGGACGACGCCGGTCGGGTGCCGCTGTGGAAGCGCGGAAATCGGTTCAGCGGTCACTCAGTCCTCCATCAGGTCTAAAAGACGATAGAGTGGACGTTAGAGCGATCGAGGCTGTTACGTCAATGAATTTCTCTTTTAGAAAGAAGTTTCAGCGTGTCCGATGACCTCCTCGCGCAGATCGACGGGGTCAGTGCCCTCGCCGAGCCGGCGCGTCGGGCGCTGTACTTCTACGTCGTCGCGCAGCCCGACGCCGTCAGCCGAGACCAGGCCGCGAAGGGCGCGGGCCTCCCGCGCCACACGGCGAAGTTCCATCTGGAGAAGCTGGTCGAGGAGGGATTGCTGGACGTCGAATTCCGGCGGCTCAGCGGTCGTGTCGGGCCCGGGGCCGGCCGGCCGTCGAAGCTGTACCGGCGCTCGGCGAGACAGGTCGCAGTCACCCTGCCTGAGCGGCACTACGACCTCGCCGGACAGATCCTGGCTCGAGCGATCGAGGAGTCGAGCAGCGAGGGCAAGCCGGTCGGGCTGGCAGTCGGACACGCCGCAGCAGAGGCCGGAAAACGGCTGGCCGTCCGCGCCGCGGTGGCTGGCGCAGCACCGATCGAATTGAGCGCAGTGGCCACGTTGCTCGCCGAGCAAGGGTACGAACCACGAGTCGACGGTGACCGGATCGTCTTGGCCAACTGCCCCTTTCACGCTTTGGCCGCTGAGCACACCGAACTGGTCTGCGGGATGAACATCGACCTCATCACGGCCTTGCTGGATGAACTCGGCACCGCCGACGTCACCGCAACGCTCGACCCGGCGCCGGGCAGATGCTGCGTGACGCTCGCCCGGCGGGCCGGTTGAGCGAACCGCGCTAAGACGCGCGGATAGGGTCTGGCCATGTTGTTGTCCGACCGGGACATCGTTGCCGAGATCGACGCGGGACGGGTCGCCCTCGAACCCTACGACCGGGAACTCGTGCAGCCCTCCAGCATCGACGTGCGACTGGACCGATTCTTCCGGGTCTTCAACAACTCGCGCTACACCCATATCGATCCCTCGATCCAGCAGGACGAACTCACCACCCTGGTCGAGCCGAGGGGCGAGGAAGCGTTCGTCCTGCACCCCGGTGAGTTCGTGCTCGGCTCGACCCTGGAGGTCGTGACGCTGCCCGACGACGTCGCCAGCCGCTTGGAGGGAAAGTCCAGCCTCGGCCGTCTGGGACTGATCACGCACTCCACCGCAGGGTTCATCGACCCGGGCTTTTCCGGTCACATCACTTTGGAACTGTCCAATGTGGCCAATCTGCCGATCATGCTCTGGCCGGGTATGAAGATCGGTCAGCTGTGTTTGATCCGGTTGTCCAGCCCGGCCGAATTCCCGTACGGCTCGTCGGTGTACGGATCGCGCTACCAAGGTCAGCGCGGACCCACGGCCTCACGTTCGTACCAGAACTTCTCCCGAGCCCAGACCGGCTTGACGATCCCTTCGGGCGACACTTCCTGACTGTGAGGGACCGGTGTCGCGTCGGGTGGTCAAGGGATTGCTCGCGGCGCTGCTCGTTGCGGTGCTCTTGATTGCCCTGCTGGCGATCTTCCAACGGCGACTGATCTATCTCACTGGTCCACGGGCCGTGCCGCCGGTCGCCGAGTTTCTGCCGGATGGCCAGGAGTGGACCCTGCAGACGGAAGATGGCCTCGAACTCACTGCCTGGTTCGTCGAGGCGTCGGCGCCTCGTGCGGACATGACAGTCCTTGTCGCGCCGGGCAATGCCGGCAACCGCTCGGATCGTGCGCCCTGGCGTTCGCACTGACCGAGGCAGGTTTCGACGTGTTGCTCGTCGACTACCGGGGGTACGGCGGCAACCCCGGCAGCCCCAGCGAAGAGGGGCTTGCAATCGACATCCGAGCGGCCTACGACGCGGTGCGGGAGTCCGGCGTTGCGGCCGAGGGCATCCTGCTCTTCGGCGAGAGCCTGGGTGGCGCGGTGGTCACTCGCTCGCGACCCAGGTGTCGGCCGCTGGAATGGTGCTGCGGTCGCCCTTCGTGGACTTGGCCTCGGTCGCGTCCGACGCGTACCCGTTCCTCCCGGTCCGGTGGCTACTGCAGGACAAGCTCCCAGTGCTCGAGCCGATCCGCGACGTGCACATTCCGGTCGCGGTTGTTTACGGGACTGCGGACTCGATCGTGGACCCGGCGCAGAGCCGGCTGGTCGCCGAGGCGGCGCCCAACACCGTTGCCACGCCTCGCGGTCGAAGAAGCCGACCACAACGATGCCGCCCTGGGGTACGGACCGGAGGTTGTTGCGGCCGTACGGACAGTCGCCGACGCCTGACCACCCGGCTCAGAGCAGCTTGACGATCTCGGCGGCTACCCCCGCCGCATCAGACAGGTAGATGTCGTGCTCGCCGGCAAATTCCACTTGCGTGGCCTGCGGGCTCAACTCCAGCCAGACGCTCTGGTCGGCGACGTCGGATTGCCCGCCCGTCGCGGTGATGACGGTCAGCGGCGCGTCGAACGGCAGTGGCGCATTCGCGAACCGGCTCTCGAACTCCGGGATGACATCGACGTGTTCGGGATTGTCGGGATGGTCCCAGGCCAACTCCGGAAGCTCGGCCAAGGTCAGCGTGTCCGTGGGTGCGGGCGCGTCCATGAGCACGACGCCGACAACGTCTTCCGGGTACTGAGCCGCGTAGTAGGTGACGATCATCCCGCCGAAGGATGAGCCCGCCAGCACGAAGGGGCCGGTGACCTGCGCGGCGAGAAGCAGCGCGTGCAGATCTTCGATGACGTCGTCAGCCGTCCGCGGCTCGTACGGGGCAGGGTCACTGGCCGCGTACCCAGCTCGGTCGTAGGCGCACACCCGCGTGTGGGCCACGAGCGCGTTCAGGAAGGCACCGCCGGTACGGCCGAACTGAAACCGGCCGCCCTGTTCGGAGGGGTGTCCATCCTCGAGGATGACGGTCGGGCTGCCTGCTCCCCAGCAGCTCAGGGCGAGTTGGCGACCGTCGTCAGCCACCGGGAATCTGCCATCGATCACAGCGCCTGACATGGGGGAGAAGACGTCCGGCGACGGGATTGCGGTGGGCTCGGCCACCGTGCTTGCGCCAGAGGTTGGCTCGCCCTCAGATGCGGGGTCATCGGCGTTGCACGCTGACAGCGCTAGAGCGGCGACCAGGACCAGAGCTCGATATCCCCGCATGTTTGCCCCCTTGCGGTTCACGCTAGGCGCGCCCCGATCGGCGGACAAGACACCTGGCGGCTGCCACGGTTCACTCGCGAACGCGGCGCGCAACTGCGAAAGTCGACAGTGCAATCGTCCAACGTCGCGCACTATCGTGGTCATTTGTCCAGTTCGCGCCCGAGACCATTGCCCGATTGACCCACCGAAGGCCGCGACCGCCCAACTCTGGTTCATCTCGATTGCGAGCGAAGGGATTTCGATGACCGAGGAGTCGACCAACACCGGCCCGGCAACACTGGCTGGACGGCGGGAGTGGTCGGGTCTGGCCGTGCTGGCGCTGCCGACGCTCCTGCTCTCGATGGACATGAGCGTCCTCTACATCGCGCTGCCGCATCTGAGTGCGGACCTGGACGCCGGCGGTACCCAGCAGCTGTGGATCATGGACATCTACGGATTCATGATCGCCGGATTCCTGGTCACGATGGGCACCCTCGGCGACCGGATCGGCCGACGCAGACTGCTGATGATCGGCGCCGGCGCGTTCGCGGTCGCCTCGATCCTCGCGGCGTACTCCTCGAACGTCGAGATCCTCATCGTCGCCCGGGCGATGCTCGGCATCGCCGGCGCGACCTTGATGCCCTCGACGCTGGCGCTGATCAGCAACATGTTCCGCGACCCGCACCAGCGGGGCGTGGCGATCTCCGTCTGGATCAGCTGCTTCATGGGCGGCATGACCCTCGGCCCCCTGGTCGGTGGCGCTGCTCGAGACACTTCTGGTGGGGCTCGGCGTTCCTGCTCGGCGTCCCGGTGATGGTGCTGCTCCTGGTCACTGCGCCGATCTTGCTGCCGGAATACCGCGACCCGACGGCCGGCCGGCTCGACCTGGTCAGCGTCGCGCTGTCCTTGGCGGCGATCCTGCCGGTCATCTACGGGCTCAAGGAGCTCGCCAAGTCAGGCTTGGACCTACGTTCCGGCGCGGCGATCGTCATCGGGCTGGCTTTCGGGTTCGCCTTCGTCCGTCGACAGAAGGGGCTCGACTCGCCGCTGGTGGACCTTCGACTCTTCGGCAATCGCCTGTTCACCGGCGCGGTCGGGCTGTCGCTGTTCGGCTGCATTCTGTGGGCCGGCACCTTCCTGCTGGTCACGCTGTATCTGCAACTGGTCCTGGGGCTGTCGCCGTTGGCGGCTGGCCTGTGGCTGGTGCCGATGAACCTCGGGCTTGTGGTCGCCACGATGCTGGCGCCCTTCCTGGCGCAACGCATCCGCCCGGGCTACGTGATGACCGGCGGGATGGTGATCACGACCCTCGGCCTGCTGCTCATCACCCAGGTTGACAGCGTCGGCGGACTGCCGTTGGTGGTGACCGGATTGGTGTTGGCCTGCACCGGGGTTGGCCCGATCTCCTCGCTGGGCAACGGCATTGTTCTGGCATCCGCACCTCCGGAAAAGGCCGGGTCGGCGTCATCGATCTCGGAGACGGCCGCGGAGCTAGGCTTTGCCCTGGGCGTGGCTGTTCTCGGCACCATCGGCGCCGCGGTCTACCGGAGTCAGCTGGGCGACTCGCTCGATACCGGGTTGCCGGCCGAAGCCGCGGCTGCCACCCGGGAGAGCATCGCCGGTGCTCACGAGGCAGCAGCACAGTTACCCGGCCAGGTCGGCGCCGACCTTCTGGAGACTGCGCGAGACGCGTTCACCGATGGTCTGAATGTCGTGGCCGGGATCAGCGCCGCCCTGTTCTTGATCCTGGCTGTCGTCACGCTGGTTCTCTTCCGTCAACTGCCACCCGTACACCCCGAGGCGGCCGGGGATCAGCCCGGCGCGGCCACCGATGAGGCCACCGACGAATCCACCGACGCGGCCATCACTCAGAAGGCCTCGGCCGATTCGCCGGTCGGGTCCGCGGACGACTAAGGCCTGAGCAGCGCGTCGCCGTCTTCTTCATCAACCTGGGGGAGCGGACCGAAGCCGGCCGCGGCGGCCGGGTGATCGGCTGAGGGTGCGAGATCGGTCAGCCACACCTGCTCCTCCGGTGCGTCCGGACCGGTCCAGCTGCAGACGCCGTTGCGCCCGAGGGTGATCGCCGTCATCGGGCTGGCCAGGCCAGCGCCCGTAGCCTTGAGTAGGGCTTCCTTGCGGGTCCACAGTCGGAAGAACTCAGCGCTGTCGGCCACCGTTTCCGCGGTGGAACAGGCAAACCTGGCGATGGAGGGCAGATCGGCCAGCGGTCGTACCCGTTCGACGTCCAACCCGACCGGACGATCATGGACGGCAACGCCGACCACTGTGCTGGCATGGGTCAGGGAGAAGGCGGGCCCATCAGTGGTTCTCGGCTTGCCGTGCGGTTGTCCGCAGGTGCAGGTGCGATCGAACACAATCGATGCGGGGCGCTGATCCATCCAGCGGCCGAGCACGCGGCGGGTCAGCGCGTGGGCGGCCAGGTAGCGGGCCTGATCCGCGGGACCTCGCAGCCGGTGCAACCGTTCTTGTTCGTGGCCGTCGAGCAGATCGACCAGATCGGGCGCGTCCGCGGGCGCGACGGGCGCGGCCCACCACACCCGGCACGCGATCACGAACGACTCCCTTCCACCAAGCCCGCACGTGGGAGCCTGATGGAAGGGAGGTCCGTCACGGTTACGGCGACAACGCCTCCGATGACCGCGCGCCAACCGGCGGCCCCGAGAGTGGAATGTCCGGGACGGGGGTCTTGCGGAAGGTCCAGGCGATGATGCCGGCCAGCACCATGAACCCGGCGACCACGAACAACCCGGTCTTGAAGTTGCCGGTCAGGTCCTCCAGCCAGCCGGTCATGTACGGGCCGGCGAAGCCACTGAGGTTTCCGAAGGAGTTGATCAACCCGATCCCGGCCGCAGCGCCGACCCCGGTGAGCATCGTGCTCGGCAGCTGCCAGAACACTGGGATGGCCGAGTAGATCCCCATGGCCGCAACCGTGATGAAGACCATGATCATCAGCGGTGAGTTCTGATAGAGCGCCAAGGCGATCGCCGCGGCTCCCACGAATGCGGAGATGGCCACGTGGCCACCGCGTTCCGCGGTCTTGTCGGAGTGCCTCGCCCAGAGGACCATCGCGACGCACGCGAAGGCATAGGGGATCGCGGTCACCAAACCGATCTCGACCAAGGAGTACGTCGTGTCGAACTCCTCCTGGAAGCCCGCGATGACCTGCGGCAGGAAGAAAGCCAGCACGTACAAACCGAAGACGATGCCGAAGTAGACAACTGCCAGAGCCGCGACCCGTGGGCTGGTGAGTGCCTGGCGGGTGGTGACCTCGCCGTTCACCGCGCGGGCATCTTCCTCGGTGATCGTCTGCGCCAATGCGGTCCGCTCTTCCTCGGTGAGCCACTTCGCGTCACGCGGACGGCTGGGCAGCACGAAAAGGACGACGATGCCGAGCAGGATCGCAGGCAGGCCCTCGACGAAGAACATGAAGCGCCAGCCTTCGGCGAAGCCGAAGACGCCGTCGCCGTTCTGGATGAGCAGGGTCGAGATCGGGCTTCCGATCACCGACGACAGCGGCACGGCGAGGAAGAACAGGGCAACGATCTTCGCGCGCTTTGCCCTGGGGAACCAGTAGGTGAGGTACAGGATGATGCCGGGGAAGAAGCCGGCTTCGGCAATGCCGAGAAGGACTCGGACGATGTAGAAGCTGATCTCACCCTGGATGAACGACGTGCACGAGGCAACGATGCCCCAGGTGATCATGATCCGGGCGATCCAGACCCGGGCTCCGACCTTGTGCAGGATGATGTTGCTGGGGACTTCGAAGAAGAAGTAGCCGATGAAGAACAGACCGGCGCCGAACCCGTAGGCCGCGGCAGACAGGCCCAGGTCGGCATTCATGGTCAGGGCGGCGAAGCCGACGTTGACGCGGTCGAGGTAGTTGATCAGGTAGAGCAGGCCGAGGAACGGCACCAGCCGGACGGTGGCCTTGCGTATTGCTGACAAGGTGGTGGCGGGGTCTGCCACCGGCTGTGCGGTAGGTGAACCGTCCACGTCGCTCTCCTTCAGGCCGGGTGAATGTCGCAAAGATGTACCGCACGTCACGGCACTTGACAACAATTTCGCTTGCGAACTTGTCGAACGAACCGCGACTCCGCCCAGCTGCGAACAATCGCTCGCGGCGGAGACCACGGATCATCCGGGGGACTGCCTGGCCTGTCGACAAACGGCAACTGCGGACATTGAATTTCAATCATTTGCTAACTGACAAATGCTTCATCGTTATCATTTGGCCCGCCGCGGTCCCATTGGCCGGTGGCCGAAAGCACTCGAATGAGGTGGAGACGTGGAGCCGACCGCGACTGCGCAGCCGACCGGGGACACTGCCGCCGCCATCTCGAGCGCTGTACGCAAAGCCGCGATCCGGCTGGTGCCGTTCCTCGGCCTGCTCTACCTGATCAACTACCTCGACCGCGCAAATGTCGGGTACGCCGCCCTGACGATGAACGCCGATCTAGGTTTGACGACGGCTGCGTACGGCCTCGGCGCGGGCCTGTTCTTCATCGGCTACTTCTTCTTCGAAGTCCCCAGCAACATCATCCTGCACAAGGTGGGAGCCCGGGTCTGGATCGCCCGGATCATGATCACCTGGGGCATCGTTGCCTCGTGCACGTCGTTCATCCAGGGTGAGATCAGCTTCTACATCGTCCGAGTCCTTCTCGGCATTGCCGAAGCCGGCTTCTTCCCCGGCATCGTCTTGTACCTCACGTACTGGTTCCCCCGAGCCAAACGAGCCAACATTCTCGCCCTCGTCCTGCTCGCGGTGCCGCTGTCCTCCGTGGTCGGCGGGCCTGTGTCGACATTCCTGATCGAAAACGGCAACGGCGCGCTCGGCTTCGCCGAAGGCTGGCGCTTCATGTTCTTCGTCGAGGGCCTGCCAGCTGTCCTGCTCGGTGTTGTCGTCCTTTTCGTGCTGCCCAGCCGTCCGCGTGACGCGAAGTGGCTCACCGAGGAAGAGCGCACCGCCCTGACGCAGACCATCGCCGACGAGGACCGGCGCGAGATCACAGCCGAGACGTCGCTGCGGGCCGGACTTGCGAGTCCGCGCGTCTTGGCGCTCTCGGTCGCCTACTTTGCGCTCAGCTTCGGGTTCATCGCGCTGGGCTTCTTCCTACCTCAGGTCGTGCAGGGCTTCCAGGAGGACTTCGGGGTCACGTACTCCTTGTTCGAGATCGGAGTCATCACTGCGATCCCGTTCGCCTTCGCGGCTGTCACGATGGTTATCTGGGCACGGCACTCCGACCGCACCGGTGAACGGGCCCTGCACGTCGCCATCCCGTCCTTCATAGGCGCGGTGGCGATCGCCGCAGCGCTCTACATGAACTCGCCGCTGATGGTGATGGTGTGCGTAACGGTGTTCACCATGTGCGCCTTTGCGGTCTTCGCGCCACTGTGGCAGCTCCCCCTGCTGTTGTCCGGCGCCGGCGCGGCAGCTGGGATCGCGATGATCAACTCGTTGGGCAACCTCAGCGGATTTGCCAGCGGCTATGTGGTCGGCTGGCTGGAGGACTGGACCGGAAGCTTCCGACCGGGCATGTGGGTGGGCGCGGGCTTCATGGCGCTGGCCGGGGTCATTGCGTTGACCTTTCGGCGCTTGCCGGCCTCGGCCGAGCCGCGCACGCAACCCGAGACGGAGCCGACCGATCAACTCGACAGGGAGCCCGCCGCCTAGAACTGGACGTGCGGAGGACTCTCGGCGCTCAGTCGGCTTCGGTCTGGCTCGGCCGGTGGTCGAGCAGGGCAACCGGGTCGGCTCCTGAGCGGGGGGAGGTCGTCGTGGTGCTGCTGGCGCTCTCCAACACGACCATCGCCTCGGTGTGTTGGACTCCCGAGATTCCGCGCATCAAGTGTTGCAGCAACTCCCGCAGGTGTGCGGTGTCCCGGACATGGGCTTCAGCCATCAGTGCCCAGGAGCCGGTGACCACCCAGACCCGCTTGATCTCCTCGAGGTCGAGCATGGCCGCAACACAACTGTCCAGGACATCGTCGGACTCCAGCCGTACGCCGAGCAGCGTGTGCATGTAGCCCAGCCGCGAGAAGTCGATGTCGGCGTAATAGCCGACGATGACCCCGCCGGCCTCGAGCCTGGTCAGGCGCTCGCTGATCGCTCCCGGGGAGCGGCCCAGTTCGCGGGCGATCGCCCGCACCGATAGCCGCGCGTCCTCGGTCAGCAGGGCGATGATGTCGCGATCGAGGGCGTCGAGGACGACCGGCGAGGATCGTTGACCCTCGCGTTCGGCCGAAGCACGCATCCGCTCGACCATCCCGTCCCTGATACTCAGCTTCGCGCGGCAGGATTCGCCGCCGACGGGATGATACAGCGAATACGCGGTAGAGGGCTCCGAAACTGCGCAGTTGGGACCGGTAAGCGCACTTTGGGTCACCGAACGACTACGGAACCGCGATTGACATGGGTCACTGGACTGACCAGTATGGGCCAGACCGGAGACCCCGGGGACATCAGACTACGGCGTCATAAGCGCCCGGAGTGCATGCACATGACCTGCGTCCTCGACGTTGAGCAGCGGCAGATAGCAGTCCACGATGTCCTGCCGGGCTCGCTCGGACGCACCTTGTGCGGACCCGGCCTTGATCGCCTCGACGATCAACTGATGCCGGCGGACGAAGTCCCGTTTGGCCGCGCCCTGCGTCCGGACCATGGTGTCACCGATGAGTTCACCCATGGCGGACTTCACCGCGTTGGTGCAGAGCTCGAGCATGCGGTTTCCGGAAGCCCGCGCGATGGCCACGTGGAATTCGATGTCGGCAGCCACGAATTCAGCGGTCGGCGCATCCAGCGCCCGCTCGACCGCCTCGTGCGCCTCGATGATGGAGTCCACCAGGCTGGGATCGTCGGCGTCGGCTGCCAGGTAGCAGGAGGCAGTCTCGATCAGCAGGCGGAATCCGATCAGGTCGGCCAGCGACATCTGCGAGAAGCGGACCATGCTCAGCAGGGAGCGGCCGAAGTCGGCGCCGTCGGGCAGGCGCACGATCGCGCCACCTGCTGGGTCGTTGGGTCGCAGGGCGACCATCCCGGCGTTCTCCAAGGCCCGCATGGCTTCGCGCACCGTGGGTCGGCTGACCCCCATCTGCGCACACAGCTCGCGCTCAGAGGGCAATCGATCACCCGGGCGCAGTTCACCTTTGAGGATGCGGTCCTCGACCTGGCTCACCACAGCCTCGTACGCACGGGTACGCGTCACCTGCTCGAACTTCGCGCTCGCCATACAGCCTCTCCAACTGGGACGCGGGAGAGACCCGTGCCGTCAGAGCCAGCCCGAACCACCCCGTTCCGGTCAAACCAGAGTAACCGAAGACACGTCCGGCAACTCCGCATTTGCACCCTCCGCGCAACGAAGGGACCTGGACATGGCACCGACCTCGATCGGACCCGATGCAGCCGATCTCGACCTGCTCGCGGTGCTGGAGTCGCACCCACGCGTGGAGGTGGACGAACTCACTGCGCTGCTGGGTCTCTCGCATCGTCGGATCCGGGTCCGGATGCGGCGCCTTGAACGGAGTGGGCTGATCCGCGGCTATCACGCCGTTTCGGCGGTCCCGGAAACGTCCGACGCCGATCCGGCAGCGGCACCGCCGGCGCTGGCGATGATGCGGTTCCCAGCCGGACGGCGTCCGGCCGCTGCGGACCTGCGCGAATTGAGCGGGGTACGGCGGGTCTACACGCTCTGCTCGACGTGGGACTTCATGATCGAGTTCACCGACGGCGGCCAAACCGTCCTCGGCGGATCCGCCGCGAGTCGCGGACTCGTCGAGTTGCTCGGCGCACCTGCCGAGTTCGAACTGCTCACCGTGCAGAGCGAGCACATCGGTTCGGCTTGCGCCCCACGGGAATCCGCGCGACTGGCCGCGCTCGCCCACCCAGCAGGAGACGTCTGATGCCCGAGCTCCGTTCCCGTGTCACGACCCACGGTCGCAACGCGTCTGGAGCGCGTTCGCTCTGGCGTGCCACCGGCATGACCGAAGACGACTTCGGCAAGCCCATCGTCGCGATCGCCAACTCCTACACCCAGTTCGTTCCGGGTCACGTCCACCTCAAGAACATGGGGGATCTGGTCGCCGGCGCGATCCGCGAGGCCGGCGGGGTGCCGCGGGAGTTCCACACGATCGCCGTCGACGACGGGATCGCGATGGGACACGGCGGGATGCTGTATTCCCTGCCCAGTCGCGAATTGATCGCCGATGCCGTGGAGTACATGGTCAACGGGCATGCTGCCGACGCGCTCGTCTGCATCTCCAACTGCGACAAGATCACTCCGGGGATGCTCAACGCGACGATGCGATTGAACATCCCGACGGTGTTCGTCTCGGGCGGCCCGATGGAGGCTGGCAAGGCAGTCGTGGTCGGCGGGGTAGCGCAGGCGCCGACAGACTTGATCACGGCCATCTCTGCATCGGCGTCTTCGGAGGTCGACGAGGAGGGTCTGGACACCGTCGAGCGAAGCGCCTGTCCCACCTGCGGCTCGTGCTCGGGGATGTTCACCGCGAACTCGATGAACTGTCTCACCGAGGCGCTGGGGCTGGCGCTTCCCGGCAACGGCTCGACGCTTGCCACCCACTCCGCTCGTCGAGAGCTGTTCCTGAATGCCGGCCGTACGGTGATGGATCTCGCGCACCGGTGGTACCGCGACGACGACGCCTCCGCGCTCCCCCGCAACATCGCCACCCGTGCGGCGTTCGAGAACGCGATGGCCCTCGACGTCGCGATGGGCGGCTCGACCAACACGGTGCTGCACATCCTCGCCGCCGCGCAGGAGGGCGACATCGACTTCGATCTCGCCGCCATCGACGACGTCTCGCGCCGCGTGCCGTGCCTGTCGAAGGTAGCGCCGAACTCCGACTTCCACATGGAGGATGTCCACCGCGCCGGCGGCATTCCGGCGATTCTCGGTGAACTCTGGCGGGCCGGGCTGCTCAACACCGACGTGCACACGGTGCATTCGCCCACGGTGGAGTCCTGGCTCGCCGAATGGGACATCCGGGCGGAGTCACCATCTGCCACGGCGGTCGAATTGTTTCACGCCGCCCCCGGCGGGGTACGGACGACAGAAGCCTTCTCGACCTCGAACCGTTGGTCCTCGCTGGACACCGACGCGGCAGCAGGGTGCATCCGCGACCTCGCCCACGCGTACACCACCGAGGGGGGGCTGGCTGTACTACGCGGCAATCTCGCACCGGACGGCGCGGTGATCAAGACCGCGGGCATCCCCGAGGAGCTGTGGAACTTCGTCGGCCCGGCCCGAGTCGTCGAGAGCCAGGAGGAGGCGGTCTCGGTCATTCTGACCAAGCAGGTCCAAGCCGGCGAGGTGCTGGTCGTGAGGTACGAGGGCCCCGCCGGCGGCCCTGGAATGCAGGAGATGTTGCATCCCACTGCGTTCCTCAAGGGGACGGGCCTGGGAAAGCTCTGTGCACTGATCACCGACGGGCGCTTCTCCGGCGGCTCGTCGGGGATCTCGGTCGGCCATATCGCGCCGGAAGCTGCAGCCGGCGGCGCGATCGGATTGATCGAGGACGGGGACACGGTGCTGATCGATGTGCGTAGCCGCACCCTGCAACTGCAGGTTGACGACGACGTGCTCGCCGAGCGCCGGGCCAAGATGGACGCCTCCGAGCGTCCCTGGCGGCCGCGTGATCGTGACCGAACAGTGTCAACAGCTCTGCGCGCGTACGCGGCTCTGGCCACCAGTGCGCACACAGGGGCAATCCGCCGGGTGCCATGAGGAGGTCTGCGATGATCACTGATTTTATTGCCCTGTCACCGCCGGAGCTCTATAGCCCGGGCACGTCACCGACGACGGTGGACGTTTCCCGTGCGCCCGTCGTGGTGGTCGAGATCAGCTCGCTCGTCGTCGGTGAATCGCCGCGGCTGTCGGGTCCCAGCGTCGCGCACGCGCATCTGCTTGCCGAGGCCGACGAACCGTTCCCGCCGATCATCGTCCAGCGAGTGGGACGCCGGGTGATCGACGGAATCCACCGGTTGCGCGCAGCCGAACTGCGTGGCGACTCCACGATCCGGGTCCAGTACTTCGACGGCAACGACGACGCCGCCTTCCTCCTCGCGGTACGGAACAACATCGCGCACGGACTTCCGCTGACCCTCCTGGAACGGAGGGCTGCTGCCGGGCGCATCCTGACCGGCCACCCCGAGTGGTCCGACCGCGCGATCGCAGGCAGCACCGGACTCTCGGACAAGACAGTGGGTTCGATCCGCCGCAAGGCAAGTGCGGATCTTCCGCAGTCGATCGCGCGGATCGGAGCCGACGGACGGGTCCGTCCGCGCGACGGGGATCAGCGTAGGCGAGCCGCCGCAGAGCTGATCTCCAACAACCCTGAGCTTCCGCTACGCGAGATCGCGACCGCGGCCGGCATCTCTCCTGGCACCGTCCGCGATGTCCGGGCGAGACTGCGCCGTGGGGAGGATCCGGTGCCGACGCGCAAGCGAGCCAACGGGCAACTGCCGGCCGGCGATGTGGTCGACGTGACGCCAAGGTTGAATGGCGCGGCCGCCCGGACCGGACTCGACCCGCAGAAGCGGCTGGCCACACTGGGATTGCTCCGCAATGATCCATCGCTTCGGTTCAGCGCCTCTGGCCGCAATGCATTGCGGTGGCTGTTTGCCCGGATGATCGACACCGACCAGTGGGACCATGTGGTGGACGCAATCCCCCCGCATCTCCTCGAGGTCGTTGCCGATCTGGCCCGCGGCTGCGCCGAGTCCTGGCAGGAGTTCGCGGTTGCGTGCGACAGCAGCGCGCACTGCTACCAATGAGGGCGGGGAGCGGCTCGTTGGCGGCATCTCAGGATTGCTCATAGCCTCCCGCCATGTCGATTCGAACCAGGGAGCAGTACCTAGCCGGGCTGCGTGACGGGCGCCGTGTCCACTACCAGGGTCGCCGGATCGACGACGTTCTCGCCGAGCCGGATCTTCGGAAGGCCGCCCTGCGCTCCGCCATCGCTTTCGACATGCAACACGACCCTGACCACCGAGATCTGGCAGTGGATGTCAGCGACGGTGCCGAGCACAGCGCGATGTTCGCTATTCCACGAAGCCCTGAGGATCTGCAGCGCCGGTCGGCCCTGATCGAGCTGGCCTCGACGATGGGCGGCTGCCTCATCCTGCTCAAGGAAGTCGGTACGGACGCACTGTTCGCGTTGCTCAGCGTTCTAGAAGGCGACGAGCTGAAGCGGGCTACGGCCTTCTACGAGGAGTGCCGAGCAGGGGACCGGACGATCGCCGTGGCGCAGACCGACGTCAAAGGCGATCGGTCGCTGCCGCCACACAAGCAGCAGGACCCGGACCTCTATCTGCGCATCGTGGACGAAGGCCCGGACTCCATCACGGTTCGGGGAGCAAAGACCCACACCTCGTTCTCGCCGTACGTCGACGAACTCGTCGTGCTACCCACGCGCGCGATGGGCGCCGAAGACCGCGACTACGCGGTGTCCTTTGCGATCCCCATCGACACTCCGGGCCTGCATCTGTATGCCTCGCCGTATCTCAGTGGCGCCCGCAACGACTTCGAGCACCCACTGTCCGCACGCTTTTCCCTCATCGAATCGCTCAGCGTGTTCGAGGATGTCGTCGTACCCAAGGACCGGGTCTTCCTCGATCGGCGTCCGGAAGGGGCCGCACCGCTGGCCCTCGCGTTCTCCAACTATCACCGGTTCACCGGGGTCATGTTCAAGCTCCCGTTGGTCGACCTCATCGTCGGAGCTGCGCATCTCGTCGTCCAGGCCAACGGCATCGGGCGAGCAGGTCATGTCCGCGACAAGCTCATGCACCTGGTTCGTTGGGCAGAGACCGTCCGCGGGCTGACCAAGGTCGCGGCTCTGCGATCAGCGCCGGACGCCGCCGGGGTACAGGTACCTGAACCGCTGTCGGTCAACATGGCGAAGTTCGAATTCGCGCACGGCTATCACGATGCCGTCGCCACACTGCTCGACCTCGCCGGAGGTCTGCTGGTGACTGGCCCGGGCGGCGAGGACTGGAACGACCCGGAAACCCGGAAGGTGCTGGAGAAGTACTACGCGGCAGCGGTGCCCGGTGCCGACCGCCTGCGGCTGATGAACCTGATCGCCGATCTGACGGTCCGCGATTACGGCGGCTATCACGCGGTGATCGCCGCGCACGCCGAGGGATCGCTCGAGGCCGAGAAGATGCAATTGCTCCGCAGCTACTCACCCGACCGGGCGGTGAACCTCGTCCGGAGCCTCCTCTAGTTGTCCGCGCAACTGTCCGTACAACCCGGCCGCAAAACCGGTTTGTGGTCACCGATGCGGGGTCATGGCAACATCATTCGGACCGACGCCGTTGACTCCGTGCACGACCGGAAGGGAGACCGATGGCCCTGCGGGAAGCCGAGGGTAGGAAGCTCCTGGACTACGCGTCTCTGGTCGAGGACGGCCGCGTCCACCGCGACATCTACGTCGATCCGCGCGTGTTCGAGGCCGAGATGCGCCGGATCTTCATGGGTTCCTGGGTCTACGTCGGGCACGACAGCGAGATAGCCCACCCGGGCGACTACAAGTCCACGTTCGTCGGCGTCGAGCCGGTGATTCTCACCCGCAACAGGAGTCACGAGCCTCGAGTCCTGATGAACCGTTGTGGGCACCGTGGCGCGACGCTGTGTCAACTACCCCGGGGCAACGCTTCCTCGTTCCGCTGCCAGTACCACGGCTGGACGTTCGGACTGGACGGCGACGTTCTGGGCATCCCCTTTCCGGACGGCTACGAAGCCGTCGACACGACGGCGATGCGGTTGTCCGCTGCGCCCAGGGTCGAGTCCTATCGAGGATTCATCTTCACGTCCTTCAACCCCGACGTCCCGGCCTTGACCGAGTACCTGCAGGACGTGCTGCCGTATATCGATCGGTTCGTCGAACATGCAGCCGGCTATGAGCTGCAGGTCGCGCCCGATGCCAACGAGGTCACCTACAACGCCAACTGGAAGATGCAACTCGAGAACAACATCGATGGTTATCACCTCAACTTCGTCCATCAATCGCTGTTCGGTGTGCTGCAGGAGCGGATGGGAAAGCAGCCGCGGTATCTGAACACACGGTCGGAGCAGCAGGCGACGAATGAGGCGTTCTCGCACGGGCACGCCGTTATGGACCTGCGCTCGGTGGCAACCGGCGTACTGCGCGATCGGCTGGACATCCTTCCCGGCGCGCCGCCACCGGGGACTGACCTCGACGCCTACTTCGGAATCGAGGACGCCGAGCAGCTCTACCTGGCCAGCACTGGTCCGTCAATGAACATTTCGATCTTCCCGAATCTCAACCTCGGCAGCATCAACATCTGCGAGGTCCATCCGATCAGCGTGAACCGGACCCGCGTTGTCCTGCGGCCGTTGTTGCTGGCCGGCGCGCCCGATGACATCAACCGCCTGCGACTTCGCTACCACGAGATCGGATCCGGCCCGGCCGGATTCGTCCAACCGGACGACCTGGAGATGTTCGAGCGGATCGGCGAGGGATTGATGGCCGAGAACGTCGAATGGCTGAACCTGAACCGTGGGCTGGGCCGCGAAGCTGCGCTGGCGGGCGAGCATCGGATCGGGCACATCACCGACGAGACCCCGCAGCGCGGGCAGTACCGATGGTGGAGCGAACTCATGGCAGCCGCGTCGTGACCGCGCACGTGTCGCAGCCGCTGACCGCGCCCGTGTCGCCGCCGGTGTCAGCGCCACTGTCCGCGCCGATGTCAGAGCCCATGTCCGGCTCCATGCCGACGCCGAGCCTGCTCAGCCTGCTCGACTACTCGAATCCAGAGACGCTGGGTCTGATGGCCGAGGTGCACGCGCTGCTGGCGCTGGAAGTACATCTGCTCGACGACCGTGAGTACCAACGCTGGTTGCAGCTCTACACCGACGACTGCCTGTATTGGATGCCGGTGGACCCGCTCTCGTCGGACGGATCCCTGCGGCTCAACGTCATCTATGACGATCGCGCACGAATGCAGGATCGAGTCACTCGCCTGCTTTCCGGTTCGGCCTACACAGAGGATCCGCCGTCGTTGACGGCCCGGACGGTCTCCGCCGTCCAGGTGACCGCCGACGATCGCCGGGAGGGTGGTCTTCAGGTTCGAAGCAATTTCACGCTGACGTCCTATCGACGCGGACACCAGCGGCATATGGCAGGCCGATACCTGCACCGGTTGATCCGCCAGGACGGAGATTTGCGCATCGTCGAGAAGCGGATCGGACTGCTGGGGTCCGACGCGCCTCAGCGGGCCATGACGTTCCTGTTCTGACGATCCGAGAGGGAACGTATGGACTTCAGCACGAGTGACAAGGTCGCGAAGCTCACCAAAGAGATTCGCGACTTCATGAACTGTGAGGTGTTGCCCGCAGAGGAGCGCTACAGCAGGGAGATCGCCGAGTCCGGCAATCCCTACCACCAGCCCGCGGTGATGGAGGAACTGAAGGCGAAGGCCCGGGCGGCCGGTCTGTGGAATCTGTTCCTCCCGCAGGTCGAATGGGGCGGCGCGGGCCTGTCCAACTTCGAGTTCGCGCCGCTGTTCGAGGAGATGGGTCGCAGCCTCCTCGGGCCAGAGGCCTTCAACTGCGACCCCCCGGACTCCGGCAACATGGGACTGCTTGCCGACTGGGGTAGTCCGAGCCAGCAACAGCAATGGCTCGTCCCTCTGCTCGAGGGCACCATGAGCTCCTGCTTCGCCATGACCGAGCCGGATGTCGCGAGTTCGGATGCGACCAACATCCGGGCCACCATCGAACGGGACGGCGACGACTACGTCATCAACGGCCGAAAGGCGCCGTGTACCGGGGCGGCACGGGACGCGTGCAAGCTGGCCATCGTCGTCGGTGTCACCAATCCCGAGGCCGATCCCTTCCGCCGCCAGTCGCTGATCCTGGTTCCGATGGACGCGCCCGGGGTCGAGGTCGCCGGCACGTGGAAGGTCTTCGGCTTCCAGCAACCCATCAGCCAGGCCGAGATCATCTTCACTGATGTCCGGGTACCGGCCGACAGCCTGATCCAGAACGAGGGCGATGGGTTCGCCGTCAGCCAGGCGCGCTTGGGACCGGGACGGATCCACCACTGCATGCGGGTGCTCGGCATGGCCGAACGAGCCCTTGAGTTGATGTGCAAGCGAGTGTCCAGCCGCGAGACCTTCGGCACCCGGCTGGCCGACCAAGGAGTCGTCCAGGATTGGATCGCCCGGTCCCGGGTCGAGATTGAGCAGGCGCGCCTGTTGGTCCTGAAGACCGCGTGGATGATGGACGAGGTCGGGAACAAGGCGGCCCGTCAGCAGATCGCCGCGATCAAGATCGTCGCTCCGACGGTCGCGCTGAACGTCCTCGACCGTGCCATCCAGGCCCACGGTGCCGCGGGTGTCGGGCAGGGCACTCCGTTAGCCGAATTCTGGGCGTGGGCCCGGACGCTGCGCATCCTGGACGGGCCGGATGAAGTCCACATCCGGAGCCTGGCTCGCTGGGAGCTCAAGGACCAAGTGGGGGCCTAGCTACGGCCATCGCCCGGCCCGCAGTTCAAGCGCCGCCGGGTTTCGACTTTTTGATCATGCGAACTCAGTGATAGGGAGGACCGAATGGTGGCGATGCCTCGACCGAGCCCGGACGCCGACCACGACTGGCCGGTGCTCACGGTCGATCAGCTTGATCGCAAGGCCGTGCGCGCGTTGCTCGACAACGACGTGGCCGCGGTCCGCCGACCCGGCCTGTTGGACCCGGCCACGTGTGCCGCGTCGATCGACACGCTGCAGGCAAGTGAGGCCTGGGACACCTACGACACCCAGGGCCCGCCGACCGGAAAGCTGGGCATCTCCCAATACGCGTACGGCGACGAGAAGGATCGGTACTTCGCCGAGGCGGCCGCGGCTCTTGATCTGCGGGCGCGGGTGGTCGCCACGATGCCCGATCCACTGCACCTGGTGCTGGCCGAGCTCGCCGCCGACTGGGAGGAGCCGGTCCGCCTCGCCGTGGAGGATGGGCGGGCCTACTTCGCGGGTGTCTTCCGATCGGGTGCCGGCATCAAGCTGCACGCCGACTGGGGCCCGCGCGACGGACCGGGCTGGGTGATCGGCGACATCGTCGGCCAGCTGGCCTGGAACATGTATTACTCGGCGCCGGAGGTCGGCGGCGAACTCCTCGTCTATGACCGCTCGTGGAGCCCGGACCTGGAAGCCGGCGCTCGTGAGCGCTTCTACGACTACGACCCGATCAGTGTCGCGGGGCGTCGGATGGTGAAGATCGCCATCCAACCCGGCGATCTGGTGATGTTCAGTTCCTCCAACGTCCACGCTGTCGCCGACGCGCCGAACACCGCGACGCGGATCACCGCCAGCTCCTTCGTGGGCGAGCGCCCAGATGGATCGTTGGTGCTCTGGTCCTGACCACGGCAGTGCACTCGGGGCACTCGTCCAGCCGGATGGTCGAGTGGATGTTGTTCGAAGCCGGACGTCGGGGGGTAGGCACCGCAGGCTGGGAGGAGGGCGCATGACGGACGTCGCGATCGTCGGGATGGCCGGGCGCTTTCCCGGGGCTGCGGACATCGATGCGTTCTGGCAGCTGCTGATCGGCGGGCAGGACGCCATCCGGGAAGTCCCCGCTGACCGGTGGACGCCGGCTGACATCGTCGACCCGACCCACGCCATACCCTCTGTCGGCGGCTTCCTGGATGGGATCGACCTGTTCGATGCCGGGTTCTTCGGGGTCTCGCCCCGAGAGGCCGGGGTACTCGACCCGCAGCAGCGCCTGATGCTCGAGACCAGCTGGCGCGCGCTCGAAGACGCGGGCCAGCCTGCCGCTGCGCTGCGCGGCTCGCGGACCGGCGTATATATAGGTGGGCTCTGGCATGACCACGAGCTGCTCCGCAAGGACTACGGGCAGCCGGCCACCCAGCACAGCATTGTCGGCAACTCACTCGACATCGTCGCAGCGCGCGTCTCGTACTTCCTCGGCCTGACCGGTCCGAGCATGACGGTCGAGAGCAGTTGCTCGTCCTCCCTGGTTGCCGTGCACCTGGCCTGCCAAGCACTTGCCAGCGGTGAGATCGAGGCCGCGCTCGTCGGCGGCTCCAATCTCATGCTCAGCCCGGACGTCACGGTCGGTCTCACGCACTTCGGCGGACTCTCGCCCACCGGGCGATGTCGGCCGTTCGGCGCCGGTGCTGACGGGTTCGTCCGTGGCGAAGGCGTCGTCACGATCTACCTCAAGACGCTCGACCGGGCGCTTCGTGATGGCGACCTCGTCCGGGCGGTGATCACGGCGACCGCAGTGAACAACGACGGTGGCGGGGCGAGCCTCGTGACTCCGAACACCGACGCCCAAGCTGACCTGCTCGCACGCGTGTACGGGGGCGCCGGTACGCCTCCGGAGCACGTCGCCTATGTCGAGGCGCACGGTACGGGGACCGCGCGCGGGGACTCGTCCGAAGCAGAAGCACTGGGCAGAGTGCTGGGGACAGCCGCCGACCGGGCGCTGCCCATCGGTTCGGTCAAGTCGAACATCGGCCACCTCGAGCCCGCAGCGGGTCTGGCCGGACTCGTCAAGGCGGTGCTGTCGCTGGAGCACGGCGTTGTCCCGCCGAGCCTGAACGCCGACGACCTGAACCCGGACATCGACTTCGCCGGACTGGGCCTGGATGTCGTGCGGACGCCACTGGACCTGCCGACCGATGCGGACGTCCGCATCGGGGTGAACTCCTTCGGCTGGGGCGGAACGAATGCACACGTCGTTCTGGGCGCAGCACCGACGACCACCAATGGCCGGTCGCCGACTGCGCGTGAGCTCCCGGGCGGTCCGTACTTCCTGCCGCTGAGCGCGCACAACGAGGCGGCACTGCGCAGCCGCGTGGACGGCGTACTCGCCCGGCTCTCCGCGGGGACCTCGGGACCGGATCTGGCCCATTCGCTCGCCTGGCACCGGGACCACTTCGTCGAGCGGGAAGCCGTGCTGGTCGACGGCGACGTCTCCACCTCGGTCCCCGGCCGGGCGCGGGAGGTCGGCAAGGTGGCCTTCGTCTTTCCGGGACAGGGCGCCCAGTGGCAGGCGATGGGGGCCGGGCTGTACGGACGGCAGCGCGCCTTCACCGAAACCATTGATCGGTGTGCCGCAGCGTTGTCGGCGACGGTCGACTGGGACCTCCGTGCGTTGGTGACCGGCGACCTCGGGGCGGAGTGGCTCACCCGTGTGGACGTGGTCCAGCCGGCACTGTGGGCGATGTCGGTGTCACTGGCCGCCGTGTGGCAGGACGCTGGGATTCGGCCGGACGTCGTGATCGGGCACAGCCAGGGCGAGATAGCCGCCGCGACGGTTTCCGGAGCGCTCAGTCTGCAGGACGGGGCGCTGATCGTCAGCCGACGCGCCTCGATCCTGCGTGAGATCGCCGACCGGGGCCGGATGCTCGCGGTCGACCTGGACCGCGACGCAGCTCTGAAGGCGCTCGACGGTTTCGAGGACACCGTCAGCCTCGCCGTGCACAACGGCCCGCGCTCGTGCGTCCTGTCCGGCGACACCGACTCGGTGTTGTTGCTGCAGGAGATCCTGGAAGCCGACGACGTCTTCTGCCGCTTGGTGGAGGTCAACTACGGCTCGCACAGCCCGCAGATCGAACCCTTGCTGCCGCAGGTCCGGGCGGCATTGGCGACGGTCCGTCCCCAGGCGGCGGACATCGCAATGATGTCCACTGTGGACCTCAGAACGCTGGTCGGTGGTGAGCTGGGCGCCGAATACTGGGCCAACAACTTGCGCAGCCAAGTCCGCTTCGCCGAGACCGTTGAGCAGGCGATCGAGGCCGGTGTCACGCACTTCATCGAGGTCAGCCCGCATCCTGGGCTCACACCGGCGCTGGGCCAGCTGGCTGAGCTGCGCGACCAACCTCCGGCGGTGCTCACCACCCTGCGCCGCGATGAGGGCTCCGCGGCCGATCTGGTGCGGGCGTTCGCGCGTGCGTACGTAAGCGGCCTCAGCCCATGGGGCACTCGGCCGCACGGTCGGCCGACGGAGGTACCGCCGCCCTACCCCTGGCAGCGGGAGTCCTACCGCGTGACCGACACTGGCACGAGATCGTCGTCAAAGCGCAGCCTCGAGCTGTCGCTGGTGCCCGCGCAGACGGGCGGGACATGGCAGGCCATGACCGAACTGTCATTGGTCGAGCAGCCCTGGCTGGGCGATCACAAGGTGATCGACGCCTGCGTGTTTCCCGCAGGTGGCTACTTGGCCCTGCTGCAGCAGAGCCTTGGCGGGTTGTCCGCCGGGCATCCGGTCCAGGTGCACGACGTCGTCCTTCCGACCGCGCTGTCATTGGGTGCCGACACCGTCAGACTCACCGGGACGTGGCTTGCGGCAACCGAGTCGACGGGTATCGCGACGATCGCGTCAATGCCCCAGACGGCAGCGGCGTGGACGCAGCACTTCCGCGCACGGGCGGATTGGGACGCGGCCAGCGGCATGCCGGAACCGTTTCCGGACCACTTGCTGCAGACACCGGCCGCCCCAGGCGATGCCTTCTACGAGGCCTGCGCGCGACGGCGGTTGCACTACGGTCCAGCCTTTCGTTCGGTGCAACGGCTGCACACCGCCGACGCCGAGGCTCTGGCCGTGGTCGCCCAGCCGAAGCTTGGCGGTCGCGTGACCTTGTGGGACGGGATCCTGCAGGCCGCGCTCGCACTCGTCGCACCGGATGTCACGGTCCTGCCGACCTCGATTCGCGCGGCGGTGCTGGCCGACGCCGTTGACGGCGAGCTCTGGGTGCACGCCCGTCGCGTCGATGAACACAGTTATGACCTGACCGTCTTCGATCGGACGCGCCAACCCGTCGGCCGCGTTGACGGCCTGACTCTGTCCGCCCTCGGGTCGCACACCCAGGCATGGGTGGCCGAGAAGGTCTTCCGGATGCGATTCGAGCCCAGCGACGCGAGCGAGCCGGCCAGCCCCGGCCCTCGGCCGGCGTACGTGGTCTGCGGCCCGCCGGGGGCCGACGTTGATGCGGTGGCCCGGGTGTTGGCCAATGCGCGTCCAGTCGTGCTCGGCGAGGCTCCGATCCCTGCTTGCGACTCGCTGGTCTTCGTCGCGCCGAGCGGGCTGGCGGCTCAGCGCGCCGGACTGGTGGATCTTGCGAACCTCGTCGGCCACTGCCTCGACAAGCTGCCGTCGGTCCTCATCACCGTGGTCACCCGGCAGGCTCAACCAGCCCCGGACGGCTCCCCGGTCGATCCCGGCGCCGCCCTCTATACGGGATTCACGACCGTCCTTCAGGCGGAGTACCCGCAGTTCCGGGCTCGGCTGGTGGACATCGACGTGGCCACCCCGGCCCTGGGGGCTGAGCTCGCCGGCGGCTCCGCCGACGACGTGGTGATCCTGCGCGGCGGTCGGCGATGGGCGGGTCGCCGCGAACGAGGAACTGCGGTGGCCGACCTACCGCGGCCGTGGCAGACCGGCTCACCTCGACAGCCGTTCCGGGTCAGCGCGCGGGTGCCTGGTCGACTCGACTCGCTGTGCCGGCAGCCGATGGAGCTGCCGGCACCGGGACCCGGCGCGGTCGAGCTGGCGGTCGATGCGGTGTCGCTCAACTTCATCGACGTCATGAAGGCGATGGGGGTCTACCCCGACACCGCCGTCGACGCCAACCTGCTCGGCTTGGATTGTGCGGGGACCATCACTCGGGTCGGCGATCACGTCGCGGATCTCGCAGTGGGCGACCGGGTCGTTGCCTGTGGGTTCGGCGTCCTCGCCTCGCACGCGACGGTCGACGCGCGGCACGTGGTCCGGCAGCCGGCGGGCCTCTCACCGGCGCAGGCATGCGCGTTGCCGATGGCGATGGCGACGGCCTGGCACGCGCTCATCGACACGGCCCGCATCCAGCCGGGGGAGACGGTGCTGATCCACTCGGGGACCGGCGGCGTCGGTCTCGCCGCGATCGCCGTGGCCTGCCGGTTCGGCGCGCGGCTGCTCGCCACCGCGGGTTCGGAGGCCAAGCGCGAGTATCTGCGTCGAATCGGCGTGGAGCACGTCTTCGACTCACGCAGCCTGGACTGGGCGGCCGGCGTCCGTACGGCGACTGATGGACGTGGCGTCGACGTCATCCTCAACTCGTTGGCCGGCGCCGCCATCCCTCTCGGCCTGGACGTGCTCGCCGAGGACGGCCGCTTCATCGAGCTGGGCAAACGCGACATCTATTCCGATGCGTCGGTCGACCTTCGCGCGTTCCGGAAGGCGGTGTCCTTCGCTGCCGTCGACATCGCAGGAATGCTGCGCCGCAGGCCGGATCGCTTCGCGGTTCTGTTGCGCACCGTGCTGGCGGAGGTCGAGGCCGGGCGGCTGCCGCCGCTTCCGGTGATCGAGCATGCGTTCGGCGATGCCGAGGGCGCGTTGCGCACGATGGCCGCCGGCGAACACACGGGCAAGCTCGTGCTGACCGAACCGCAGCGGTGCGAGACGGTCGTACCCGATCCGTGCGTCCGCCCCGAGGTGACCTACCTGATCACCGGTGGCTTGGGCGCGCTTGGCATGTCGCTTGCGGAGTTCCTCGTCGATGCGGGGGCTACCGCGCTGGCTTTGATCGGACGTTCTGAGCCCACCGCCGAGGCCACCGCGCGGGTCGAGGCGCTGCGCGGACGGGGCGCGACCGTCGGCATCTGGAGGGCCGACGTCTCCGACGAGGAGCAGATGAGCGATGCGCTGACCGAGATTCGGGCGAGGCTACCGGCTCTGCACGGCGTGTTCCACGCGGCCGGCGTCCTCGACGACGCCACCCTGCCCACCCTGGACCCGGAGCCGCTGGAGCGGGTGCTCTCGGCGAAGGTCGACGGCACCATCGTGCTGGACCGGCTTACGGCAGAAGACCCGCTGGACGTCTTCGTCCTGTTCTCCTCCGCGGCCGCCTTCGTCGGCACGGCGGGACAGGCCGCCTATGCAGCTGCCAACGCCTATCTCGATGCGGTGGCGGTCAAGAGACGACAGGCCGGCCGCGCTGGACTGAGCGTGCAGTGGGGTCCGGTCAAAGACATCGGCCTGGCCGCAAGCCGGGCAGAACGCGGCGACCGGCTGGCCGATCGAGGACTCGGCGCAGTGCCCGTCGAGGAGTGCTGGGCGGCCCTGCGGCAGTTCCTCGAGTGTGGAGAGACCGTCGTCGCCTATGCCGCCCTGAATCCGCACCGGTGGGTGCAGACCTATCCGGCGGTCGCGTCCATGTCGAGCTGGCGCCCGATCGTCGATTCCGCATCCGACTCGACCGGCAGCAAGGGGGTCGCAGACCGGTTGCGGCAGCTTCCGGCGGCGCAGCGGCGGGGCATCGTCGAGGACACCGTCCGCGCCGATGCTGCCTCGGTGCTCATGCTGGATGAGAACGCTCTCGAGCGTGACCGTGATGTTCCGCTCAAAGCGTTAGGGCTGGACTCGCTGATGGCCATCGAACTGCGCAACCGGTTGGAGTCGTCGCTGGGGCTCAGGTTGACCCCGACGTTGCTGTGGAAGTTCGGCAGCCTCTCCCGGCTGGGCGCGGGACTGTTGGAACTGTTCGACGCGCAGGCGCCTACGCGGCCGTGATCGGCCGAATGGAATGGGTCGTGCGCTGCCAGGGATAGGTGGGAAGTGAGATCACCGCGCGATCGGTGGTCTTGTCTACCGGGTCCTCCGGCTCCAGGACTCGCACCCGTGGGTCCGCGGTGTCGGCCGCGAGCGCGGCCAGAGCTTCGCGCGCGGAGGCGGGGGTGTCGGCCTCGATCCATACTGCGAGCCGCCTGCGGGTCCGGCCTTGGGTCGCGGTGTAGGTGAACGCGGGGAAGTCGTCCGGCGCGAGCTCGGCCAGCCGCTCGGCATAGGCCTGTGCCAGCGCCTGCAGGGCGGGCTGGGTGTCGGCGGAGACCAGGAAGCCCGTCGTGCTCGCCGGGGCGCGCTCGACTGCCGGCGCCGCGGACAGGATGGCGTGCGCGTTGGTCCCGCTCATGCCGAATGAGCTGACCGCGGCGTACGTGCCTGCCTCATCTCCCCACGGGGTGAGCGCACTCGGGATCGTGATGCCAGTGCCGGTCAGGTCGATCAGCGGGTTGAGGGTGTCGAATCCCGCCTGGGGCGGGACCTGGCGACGGTCCAGGCAGAGCAAGGCCTTGATCAGCCCGAGGACCCCGGCGGCGGATTCGGCGTGGCCGAGGTTGCCCTTGACCGAACTCATGTAGAGGGTCCGACCCGTCGCCGGCCTGCCGATACTCGTTGCCACGGCCTCGACTTCGATGGGGTCGCCAAGGGCTGTGCCCGTGCCGTGGGCTTCCAGGTAACCGATGTCAGACGGATCCAGCCCGGTAGAAGTCAGCAACCCGGAGATGAGGTTGCTCTGGGCGTCGACGTTGGGTGCGGTGAAGCCGGACGAGTGCCCGTCATGGTTGACGGCGGTGCCCTCGATCACCGCGAGGATGCGGTCGCTGTCCCGCACGGCGTCATCGAGGCGCTTGAGCACCAGGACCGCACAACCTTCGCCTCGTACGAAACCGTTGGCCCGGGCATCGAACGGCCGGCACCTGCCCTCAGCGGAGAGCGCATCGGTCCAGCTGATCTCCAGGGTGGACTGCGGCGACAGCACCAGGTTCACGCCGCCGGCGATGGCCACGTCGCAATCACCGGCAGCCAGCGAACGGCAGGCTGTGTGCACAGAGACCAGCGAGGATGAGCATGCGGTGTCGATGGCCATCGCGGGCCCCTGCAGGCCCAGCGTGTACGCGACGCGGCCCGCGGCGAAGCAGTGGCCGTTGCCGATCGTCCAGTTCGCGTTCAGGTCGCCGACCGACCACGTCCGGTAGTCCTGACCGGTGATGCCGATGAAGACGCCGGCCGACTCGGCGACGGTGGCCGGCGGTATTGCGGCGTCCTCGAATGCCTCCCAGACGACCTCGAGCAACAGCCGGTGCTGCGGGTCGAGCGCGCGTGCCTCGCGTGGCGAGACGCCGAAGAACTTCGCGTCGAAGCCCAGCACGTCCTGGAGGTAGCCGCCCCGCGGTGGCAGGCCGTCCCACGACGAGCCGAACAACTGCCGACGGTCAGCGGGGACCTCGGTCGTGAGTTCCACACCGGGCTCCACGGCATTCCAGTAGGTATCCCGGTCCTTGATCCCGCCGGCGGCGCGCACTCCCGTACCGACGATCGCTACCCGGCTGGCCCCACGGGCGACGTCGAGTTGCGCACGCAGGGCGCGAATGGTTTCCATGGCTCTGCGCAACGGGCCGGTCTCGGCTGTGTCGCTTGTCATCGGTCCGCCCTCTTCTATGATCGCCCGGATCGGACGTTAGCAGCGCGTACGCCTGCGGTCGCCTGCCCGCTTGTGTACCGCCGGTTCCGCGGACGGATGTACGGCGGTGCCGAGAAGCCTTGCGGCGCGGCCGAACGCGCCGCACGTCAAGAACACAAAAGGACATCGGTGGCGGCTGTAGGTGACCATGTGGCAATCTGGCCGCCTTCCGCCAGGTCGATCCGGTTGCCGCGACGACAGTCAGCGGCGACAGCAGCCAGTCAGGGGTGCCAGCTGAGATGGTCCAGACGATGACCGAAGAAGAGTTCATCACCGATGCCTTGGACTTCTTCCGCAGCGCAGTGGGCGACGAGGAATTCGAGCTCGGCCCCGACACCGATCTCTACGACGCTCCCTTCTTCGACTCGCTGCTGCTCGTTTCATTCCTCCAGTTCATCGAGGAGCGCCGCGGCTCACCCATCCCCATGTCCAAGGACACGGGGATCCCGCTGGAAGCCCTGAAATCCATCCGAACGACCTACCAGGTCCTGGTCAGCCCAGCGGCAACGGACGAGTAGCCGCGGCATCCGGGGCTCTGAGTCGCGACCGGTCAGCGGGAAGCGGCGCCGGCTCCGGCCCGAGCTGCCCAGACCTCTCGAGCGGTGCGGCGGTCCGGCTTGTTCTGCCCGATTCGCGGCAACGGCTCGTCCACCACGATCACGCGCCGGGGTGCGCGCTGCCGTCCCAGGGCCTCCTCCAACTGACGACGCACGTCGGTGGCGTCCAAATCGACGCCGGAAGCAGCGCGGAGCAGGACCCCGATGTCCTCCATTCCACCGGGGAGGTCGAGGCGTACGGCCACTGCCTCGTCGACCCCGTCCAGGGCCATGCACGCGTCGTCCACGTCAGTGAGATAGACGCTCTGCCCGCCCTTCATCACGACATCCTTCAGGCGGCCGGTGATCCACAGCTTGCCACTGGCATCCCGCCGGGCCACATCTCCTGAGCGCATCCATCCGCCCGGCCGGAAGAGATCCCGGTTCGCGTCCGGGTTGTCGTAGTAGCCGTCGGACAGTGTGGGCCCGTACATCTCGAGCTCTCCCTCATCCAGTCCCGAGACCACCTCTCCGCGTGCGTCCCGCAGTTGGAGCTTCAGGAGGAAGGGCCGCCCGATGGACTGGGATGACGTGCCCGGAACGTCGAGATCGCCGAGCGTGCACGCGAAACTCGCCTCGGTGAGGCCCCAGCAGTTCAGGATCGTGCACTCGAACTTTTCGGTGAACTGGGTGTAGGTGTTCTTCGTCAGTGGACCGCTGGAGTTGATGAACAGCGGAGCCCGATGGCCGTCCAGGGCTCGCGAGGCCCGCAGCACCAGCTCGAACAAGGCCGGCACCAGAACGGTTTGGTCGATGCCATGCGTGGCCAACTGATTCCAGTAGTCATGCGCGGTGGCCACGCTCACCTCGGGCAGGACCACGACCTCGCAGCCGATGCAGGCGTGCCAGAGGTAATGCAGGATCAAGACGCCGAAGCCGGACAAGCGCATGGTTGACCCGAAGCGCCGGGGCGTATCGCCTCGGTAGTTCACCAGTGCGGCCGCCCCGGCGAAGCTCCCCGCCAGGATTCGGTCATGTCGCAGAGCGATCCCCTTGGGTTGTCCCGTGCTCCCGGAGGTGTAGGCGAGCGCTGCCGTATTCGGCGGCAGCGGCGGGTGGGTGCGCTGCGCGGCACCGGGCGCGGTGAGCCGCTCCGCGGCAAACCCGTCCGGCAGCCTGACCAGGATCTCCGCCCCACTGTGTTGCAGCACCGATCGGCGGATCCCCTCGCCCCACATCGGATCGACAACCACCGCGACCGCTTCGCGGGCCCATACGGCCAGGAACAGCGGGAGGGTATCCGGGTGATCGACGATCTCGATCGCGCAGCGCGTCTGCGCGCTGACGCCTTCAGCGGCCAGCAGGTCCGCCAGCTCCTCGGCTCGGGTGACGAGATCCTGCCAACTGAGCACGGTGCCGGCATGTGGCTCGCGAGCGTAGGTGATCGCCGGCTGAGCCCCTCGAGCGATGGCCGCGTCCTTGTAGACGTCATAGAGGTTCACGAGCGGATCGACCCTTTCCTGTGCAGCGACGTGTGGCGAGCCACCCAGAGTGCCGTCATCGTCTCGTAGGTTCCACTGCAGCCAGCGGCGATTTTGACCGCCCGATGCGACCGATGTTGGTGCCAAAACGGTCAGGTTGCGCCCGCGATAGTGCGCACGTAGGGTCCGACTTTGATCTCCAGCAAAGCCAACTGGAGCGCTGAACCCCTGTCGCCTGCACTGGTTTACACCGCGGTAGGTCGCTCAGAACGAGTATGGAGCGGCACCGCATGACGGATTGATGGAGGGCCGATGGAGGCAGGGCGTGACGACTTCGCCAACCAGTTTCGGGCCTGGCTAGCCGAGTTCAATCCGGACGTCGACCCGGCAGGTCTGGCGGACGGGGAGAACCTGTTCGATGCAGGTGTCCTGGACTCCTTCAGCGTGGTCAGCGTCGTCATGTTCGTCGAGAAATTCCGGGGATCTGAACTGGATCTGGAGGCAGCAAGCATCGAATCGTTCTCGTCCCTCGACCAGATCTACGAGACCTTCATCGCGGTCCCAGCTGACGGCCATATCTGAGCCGCGCCGGTGCGGTTGGTGTCATGAGAAGCATTGACTTCCTGTCCCCGGGTTTTCGGGACGATCCATGGCCGACCTACGCGCACTTCCGCGAGCACGAGCCGGTCTGGTGGGCGGAGTCGATCCGAATGTTCTGCGTGTTCGGGTACGAGGACATCCGGACCTGCCTGACCGATCCGGCATTCACCGTGCACTACCCGTTTCGGGTCAGCCGGCAGGTGCTGGGCGAGACGCTGCTCGACATCGAAGGCCCCGAACATCGACGACTGCGCAAGCTTCTCGCTCAGGCGCTGCTGGGCCGAACCGAGAACGCCGGATTCACCGACGCGGTCCAGCGCGTGGTCACCGGTGTGCTACACGATGTCGACGAAGCCGAGACCGTCGAATACCTCGACCGGGTCGCCAGCCGGGTGCCCCTGCTGACGACGGCAGCATTCCTCGGCATTCCGCGCTCGGATTGTGCCCAGGTGTCCGAGCAACTCGGATACCTCCTGGCGCACTTGGATGGCAGCAAGGGCAACTTCGCCAAGGCGTCGGCCACGCGGGCGAGGTTGTCCGATTACGTCACTGAGCTACTCGGCGGCACGGAGCCGCTCTCCGGTGCACCATCGCCACCACCGGACAGCATGATCGGCCAGGCTCGGGTCTGGGTGGAACAGGGCACCCTGACGGTTGCCGAAGCGGTGGGCCTCGTCCTGCTCACCTTGGCGGCAGGTGTCGAGACCTCCACCGGGCTCCTCTCCAACGGGATGGTCTGCTTCAGCCGCTTTCCGCAGTGGCGGGAACGGGTGGTGGCCGATCCCTCGCTCATGCCGAGGGTCATCCGCGAGATACTGCGCTGGGAACCGCCCCAACACGACACGGTCCGGTTCGCGGTCGCGGACTGTGAACTCGGCGGGGTCGGCATTCCGCAGGGTTCAGCACTGAAGTTGTTGCTCGCCAGTGGCAACCGGGACGCATCGGTGTTCAGCAACCCGGACGAGTTCGATCCGATGCGACCCGAGACCCATCACCTGGCCTTCGGCCATGGCATCCACTCCTGCCTCGGCATGCATCTCGCGTCGCGGGTGGCGGAGATCTTCTTCAGCATGCTCTTCGAGCGGTTCGCCGGGGCGAGGGTGGACGAGGACCCGATTCCGCCCATCACCGGAAGCACGTTCCGGCACCCGATCACGCTGCAGGTCCGCTTGCTCCCGGCGCCGGTCGGCTGAGGGCGAAGGAGTCGACAGTGACCGCAGGTGAAGCCCTCGACCTCGAGGCAATGGTGGCGAAGTTCTGGACCGAGGCCCTGGACCTCGAAGCCGATGAGCGGCGCGACGCAACGTTCTTCGAACTGGGCGGCTACTCGCTACTGGCGCTCTCCCTCGCCGACCGGATCGCGCGCGAGTGCGGACTTGACCTGCCGCGAACGCTGGTCTTCGACCACCCGACGCTCGACGAGCTCGTCGCGCACGTGGCGCACGAGGTGGGTGCGCAGCAACCGCAGTCGGACGGGCCCGCCGGCCGGAGGTCGCCGCAGGCATCGCGCGAGGCCGGTACGGACAACGCGGCGCAACCGGGTCAGGACGCAGGGCAGGCGGCCGACCGTACGGCGGGGGACTTCCCCGTGAGCCCGTTGCAGCACGCCTACCTACTCGGCGAGACCGCCGGCTTCGAGTTGGGCCGGCCGGCGGTGGCCTTCGAGGAATACCGGTGCGAGCCGTTCGATATCGAGCACTTCATGGGCGCCATGGCGCGCCTGATCGAACGGCACGAAATGCTGCGCGCCTCGTTCGACGCGGCCGGAACCCAACGGGTGGCGGCGGAGATCTCCGTACCGATGGAGGTTCTGTCATGGCGCGGCTTGCCCGCAGCCGAGCTGGACCAGCGTCTCGCGCAGAGCCGGGACGAGATGCAGGCCGCACCGCCAGCACTCGAGGGACCTGCGGTCTTTCGGGGCCGGATCATCCAACTGGACACCGAATTCCGGGTGCAGTTCTGCGGGCGGCTGCTCGTCTTCGATGGCCTGTCCGGATACATCTTCGCTGACGACCTCCAGGCATTCCTGGATGGCGAGGACCTGGCACCGCTGGAGTACACCTACCGCGAATACCGGGTGGAGTTGGACCGGCGTCGCCAGGACGAGGAGTACCAGCGATGTCGCCGGTACTGGATGGATCGCATCGAGACGCTGCCGGCGGCTCCCGATCTGCCGATCCGGGGGACCGGCCGGCCATCGGCGCTACCGCTGCAACGCCGCAGCCTGACCCTGGACTGCGAGCAGTGGGCAGCTTTTCAGCAGACGACGCGCCGGCATGGGCTCTCCTCCACGGTCGCGGTCTGCACCGCGTTCTGCGAAATCCTTCGCAACTGGTCGAAGAGCCGGTCCTTCACGGTCAACATGCTGTACGGGGAGCGGCTGGACCTGCACCGGGACGTGCCGCGGATCATCGGCAACTTCGGCACGACACTGCTGCTGCAGTACGACGGTGCCGGGGAGACCTTCGCCGAGCGGGCGGCCGCACTCCAGGAGCGACTTCGGCAGGATCTCGCCCACGGCCGGTTCGGCGGCGCTGAGGTCATCCACGAACTCAACCGCTATCACGGCAACCTCGCGTCCGCGGCGATGCCGGTGGTGTTCGCGAGCCTGCTCGGTGCCAGCGAGCCCAGCGGAAAGGTGTTCCTCGAGCGCATCGGTTGGCACAAGACCTTTGGGGCGATCGACACGCCGCAGGTCTCCTTCGACCACCAGGTGATGGAGAGTTCCGGTGAACTCATCATCAACTGGGATACCGCCGACGACATGTATCCCGAGGGCGTCCTGGACGACATGCTGGCCGCCTACCGGCAGCTGCTCGGTCGCTTGGCCGAGGACGAGCAGTCGTGGGGGGAGCGCACCTTCACACTGACACCCACTGCTCAACTCGCCGTCCGGGAGCGGGCCAACGACACGGCACGCGAGACACCGCAGGTGTCGTTGCACGGCATGGTGTTGGAGCGCGCGCAGCGCCAGCCGGATCGGATCGCGGTCCTCGGCCCGGACGGCACCGTCACCTACCGAGAACTGGTGACTGCCGCGGGCGCGATCGCGGATCGGCTGCACGCCGAGGGGTGCTGGGCCGGTGACTTCGTGGGTGTCATCGCCCGCGGTGGGTGGCGGCAGGTGGCCGCACTCCTGGGCGTGCTCTGCGCGGGTTGCGCATACGTTCCGCTGACCCCGCAATGGCCATCCGCCCGGCGCCGCGCGGTTCTCGGCCGGGCCAACGCACGTGCCGTGCTGGTGGATCCGGATGTCGATCTCGCCCAGGCCGAGACCGGTGACGGACGCCCCATCTTGCGCATCGACGAGGCCATCGAGCAGGGGACGGCCGAGCGGGGCCTCGAGCGGGTGCGGGTCATCCCCGAGTCACCTGCCTACGCCATCTTCACCTCCGGGACGACGGGTGAGCCGAAGGGTGTTCTCGTCCGGCACCAGAGCGCGGCGAACACGACCATCGACATCAACGAGCGCTACGCCGTCGGCCCGGACGACTGCGTCATGTCGGTCTCACAATCCACATTCGACCTGTCGGTCTACGACGTGTTCGGTCTGCTCGCGGCCGGCGGCAGCGTCGCTATCCCGCGCTCCCAGGACGTGCCCGATCTGGCCCAGTTGTACGAGTTCGCCCGCGACGCGGGAGTGACGATCTGGAACAGCGTGCCGGCCTACGCGAGCCTGCTCGCCGACTACGTCGAGAACAGTGAACGCCCGGCACTGTCCGACCTGCGGTTGGTCATGGTCAGCGGGGACTGGGTACCCCTTGATCTGGCTCGGCAGCTGGCGCGGGCGGCGCCGGCCGCCCGGGTGGTCAGCCTCGGCGGTGCGACCGAGGCATCGATCTGGTCCAACCATTTCGAAGTTCCGGTCGACGTACCGCCCGGCTGGGCGAGCATTCCGTACGGGTTCCCGCTGCGTAATCAGCGCTACCACGTTCTCGACGAAGACATGCGCGATCGTCCCGACTGGGTGCCGGGCCACCTGCTCATTTCCGGACGCGGCCTGGCCGACGGGTACCTCAACGACGAGCCCGCGACGGCTAAGGCTTTCTGCGCTCATCCGGATACCGGAGAGCGGCTGTACCGGACCGGGGATTGGGGCAGGTACTGGCCGGACGGCACCTTGGAATTCCTCGGCCGCGAGGACACCCAGGTCAAGGTGAACGGGTTCCGGGTCGAACTCGGAGAGATCGAGGCATGCCTGCTCCGCAGCCCCGATGTGAATGACGTCGCCGTCGTGCTCGTGGGGCGCGATGGTGAGCGAGGATCGCGAACCGCCAAGGATGTCCGCCTCGTCGCCTGCGTCGCCTCCCGACGGACCGACCAGGAACTGGCCGACGAGCTGATCGCCGCGGCCCGGCACGACCTCCCCACCTACATGGTTCCCAGCCGGATCTACCTGCTGCGCGAGATGCCCCTGACGGCGAACGGCAAGGTTGATCGGCGAGCGCTCGCGGACGTGGCGCACGCCCGAGCGTCCACCGTGCCGGCGCATGCCCCGGCAAACACCGAGACCGAACGTCGACTGCTGGCGCTGTGGCGCACCCTGTTGGGCGCGGATGTCACGGTCACCGACGACTTCTTCGAGTTGGGCGGCGGTTCGCTCGCGGCCGCCCGGTTGATGGGTCTGATCGAGCGAGAGTTCGGCGCGAGACTCGCGCCGGCCGCGCTGTACGAGGCAAGCACGGTTCCCGCCTTGGCCCGCCGGATAGACCTGGACGCCGAAGGTGGCGAGCAGGGGAATCTCGTGCTGCTGGCCAAGGGCTCGAGCGAGCCGATCGTCCTCATCCATCCGGTCGGCGGCGACGTGCTCTGCTACCGCCCGCTCGTGCCGCATCTGGGCAGGGACAGCGCCGTGTACGGAATCCGTGCCGGGCTGGCGCCAGACAGCAGTCCGACCCTGATTCCCGATCTGGCCGCGGCCTACCTGCCTGACGTCCTGCGGGTGTTTCCGCAGGGCCGCTGTCGACTGGTCGGCTGGTCACTCGGCGGCGTCATCGCGCACGAGCTGGCCCGCCAGCTGACCTTGCTCGGCCGGGAATCCGTCGTCGTGTTGCTCGACCCCTGGCTTGCGCCGGACGATTCCGAAACGCGGATCGAGGCACGCGACCTGATCCAGTCGTTCTTCTTCAATCTGTCCAACGGCCGGCTCAACTTGGCCCCGCCTGAGATGTCCGACGACCTCGATGCACTGTTGCGGGATGGGCTGAAGTCGGCTCAGCGGCTGCATCCGGCGCTGAGCCACCTGTCGATGGACGATGTCATCAGCGCGTTCCGGACCTACGCGAGGAATTCCTTGGCGTTGACCGACCACCGGATGCTGCCGGCACCGGGCGTTCCGGTGACCGTGATCGAGGCGGAGGAGGCGCTCGGCCTTGCGGGTCCGCATCTTCGTCGGCTGCGCAGCGTCTCCTCCGCACGGCGAGCCTTGCCGACGGCGACCTGGCACTCCTTTCCCGGTGATCACTTCTCCTTCGTGGCCGAAGAACACGCCGCCAGGGTGGGCGGGCTGATCGCCGAAGGTCTGACCAAGCGATGACCCCCTTCTGCCAGGTCGTGGGCTTCGGGCCCGCAGCCCTAGGACTCCCCGTCGCGGCCGATCGACTCGGCCTGCTCGACTGTCTGCTCGAGCGCGGCGTGCACTTTCTGGACCGCAGCCGCACTCGGCAGGAGATGCGCGACAACCGATTCCCGTACGTGGTGGTCGCCAACTCGACGGGACAGGATTTCTACGAAGCCATCTCGACCACCGGCCAGCTGCAGGCGGCCTTGGCGGGGCCGGCTGCACAGTCTCTTCGCTGCCGGGCCGCGGATCGCATTCCGCTCTCGCTGGTCGGTGACTTCATGAACGAACTGACCGATGTCGTCCTCGCCGCGGTTGATGCATCACCCAGTCGGCTCGTGCACGGCGTCGACATCCGAACCATCGCCAAGAACACCGACGGCACGTTCACGAGTTACACCGCCGACGGCAGTTCGGTCTCGACATCGCAGTCAGTGGTGCTGGCGACCGGGGCACGCCAGGACACCAGCCTGTTCAGCGACGATCGCCAGCTCAGCACCGTGAGCTCGTCATCGGTGCTCGGTGGCGATCTCGATGAGATCGCGGGTGCGCTGACCAACGGGCAACAGATCACGATCGTCGGCGGATCCCACAGCGGCTTCGCCGTCGCGAGTCTGGTTCTGGAGCGATTCGGAGACCGCGTGCGCCCCGGCCAGCTCACGATCGTCCACCGGGATGTTGTCCTGTTCTTCGAGGACCTCGCCGATGCTCAGGATTGGGTGGACTTCGCGGGCGAGCTGAGCTCGCTACCTCCGGTGCAATGCGCCGACACCGGACTGGTGAATCGCTTCCGCGGACTTCGGGGGCCGTCGAAACAGCTGTGCCGCGCCGTGGTCACCGGAGCCGAGTCCCGAGTGCGGCTCATCCACGCCGAGGATCCACAGGCGGACCAGGCGATCGAGGACGCCGGTCTCGTCGTCAATGCCTACGGCTACCGGACTGCGCAGGTCGACCTGCTCGACGACCGGAGCCGCCCGATCGACGTGAGCTGGAACGGTGGCTTCGTCGCCGTCGATGACAACTGCGGCGTCCTGGATCGGCAGGGCTCGCCCATCGAAGGGGTCTATGGCCTGGGTCTGGGTTACGCCCGACTCGATGCCAGCGGTGAGGGTCGGGCATCCATCAACGTGTTCCACGGCAGCGATGCCGAAGCGATCGTCGAGTCGCTTTTTCGCGTGTTGACCAGCTCAACGAGACCAGCCATATGATCGCGAACAGCCCAACGAGAGGTAGAAGTTCATGGCCAAAGCGTTAGGTGACTCGGCAGATCCGGGTGCAGAACACCAGTGGCACAACACACTTCGGCGCGGGCGCGTACCGGGACCCCGGATGAGCAATCAGCGTGCGTTGCCCGAGTCGGCTGGGAACAGCACGAAGAGCGTGCACTCGGGCACGTACTTGGACCCGATCACCGGCGCGGTCGGTACGCCGATCTTCCAGACGAGCACGTTCGAGTTCTCCGAGCACACCTACGAGGCATTCGAGCAGGGCCACATCCGTGACGTACCGATCTACGGGCGCTACGGCAGCCCGAACCAGTGGGCCGTACAGGAGAAGATCGCCGCCCTCGAATCGGCGCAGAGCTCAGTCATGTTCTCGTCCGGCATGGCGGCAATCACGACGACGCTGCTGGCCCTGACCAACCACGGCGGCCACATCATCAGCTCGCGGGACGTGTACGGCGGCACCTTCGCTCTGCTGCGCGAGGACATGCACCAGTGGGGCCGGGAGGTCACCTTCGTCGAACCGACCGACATGGACCAGATCCGCGCAGCCCTGCAGGACAACACCCAGGTCCTGTTCTTCGAGACCCTGACCAACCCGCTGCTCAAGGCCATCAAGTTGCCCGAACTCGGCGAGCTCGCCAAGGAGCACAATCTCTACCTCGTCATCGACAACACCTTCCTCAGCCCGCAGTTCTGTCGTCCGCTGGACTTCGGGGCGCACGTCGTGATCCACAGTTGCACCAAGTACCTCAACGGACACAGTGACCTGACCGCAGGTGTCGCTTCGGGCTCCAGGAAATACCTCGACCGGATCTGGACGCTGATGCTCAGGCTCGGCGGGTCATTAGATGCGATGGAGTGCTATTTGCTGGAGCGCGGCATCAAGACTCTTGCGCTGCGAATGCGAGCGCACAACGAAAACGCCCACGCCATCGCGGGGTTCCTCGCCAGTCACCGCGGGGTCCGTCGCGTGCACCATCCGTCCCTGCCCGACTACGAATGCGCCTGGATCCGAGATGTCTGCCCGGACGGTTACGGGGGCATGGTCAGCTTCGAACTCGAGGGCGGTGACGAGACGGCGCTGAAGTTCCTCGATCGACTGCAGTTGCCGGTGGTGGCAACCAGCCTGGGCGGCGTCGAGTCCTTGGTCAGCTTGCCGTTCAACACCTCACACAGCTTCTTCACGTTGCAGCAGCGCCAGGACGTCGGCATCCTGCCTGGCCTGGTCCGTTTCTCGGCCGGCGTCGAGGACGCCGACGATCTGATTGCCGATCTCGACCAAGCGCTGGCGAGTATCTGATCCCCTCCGATCCATCGACGCCACCAGGCTAGGAAAGGTCGCTCATGCGCAACGGATTGAACATCGCCGGTCTTTCGGAATACGTCAACGAGCTCAAGACAAAGCCCGAGGAAGCGGTCATCACGTTCAGCACGGCCACTGCACTCAACCGCGGCCTGGCTCAGGTGGAGATTCGGACCGGGACATTGGGCACGACCCGAATGGCGCGCGGCTTCCGGGTGGACCTCGAACCTCCGGAGACCGTCACCGAGCACCTGACCACCGACGAGGCCGCGGTGGCAGCCCTAGGCGCCTGCGTCCTCATCACCCACGTTCAGGGATTCTCCGTGCGTGGTGTCAACCTCACCGCCCTGACGGTCGATGTGCACGCCGACATCGAGGTCGATGAGCATGGCCGTTGGATCGGCGGTGACGAGTCGCTGCGCAACATCCGCTACAAGATCAATGTGGTCGGCAATGGGCCGCAGGAGCAGACGCGAGCCATCGCGCAGTTCGCGACCTGCTTCAGCCCGAATCATCGGGCGTTCTTGGACGCCGCCCAGTTCGATGTGGCTGCCACGATCCACCGAGCCGACGGGACAGCCGAGGACATCGTCATCCCATGGGCGGACCTGGTCGAGGACGAGTCCCCGGAAGCAGCGCACAACGGGCGGATCCGGACCGTCGAGGCCGCCTTGCGCTGGGACTACGGCACCGAGACGCACATCACGACCGCCCTTGAGCCCGATCCGCAGCGCCGGCGGACGCCGACCATCACGGCCGATCAGCCCAAGCAGATGTCCGGCTTCGACAAGGGAAGCAATCCGCAGGAGCTGCTGTTGACCGCCGCCTCAGCTGACCTTGTCTACGGCGTGCAGCGCGCGGCGGCCGATGCAGGAGTGCCGCTGTCGAGAGTGGAGGTGGACAGCCACGGCCAGCTGGACATTCGGGGCATGCAAAACACGAGCAAGGAGGTGCCGGCCCGATTCCACGACCTGCGCTTCCACTTCGACATCGAGAGTGATGCGCCGGTACCGCAGCTGTGCCAAGTGATCGTCGACGCCGTACGGAGCAGTGTGCCGCTCGCCTCGCTGCGGCGAGCCAATCAGATCGACGTGGACGTCTCGCACGATGGCGAGCCGGAACTGCGCTTCGCCAGCAATGGCTCGCAGGTCACTGAGTTTCTGAAGGCGATCGACGAACAGGTCGCTGCAGCCCAAGCCGAGGCGGTCAACGAAGCCGAAGCGGCAGCGGCGACCTCGGGCGCTCCGATGGATGCCAACTCCGAACCTGCAGAGTTGTCGGTTGCCCGAGGCTGAGCTGCCCGTGGCTCCCTCGCCCGGACCCGACCTGTTCCATGAGTACCTGCTCGCTCATGCATCCCTGAGCCCTGACGACCCAGCCATCATCGACGGCTCGCGGCTCTGGACCCACAGCGAGCTGCGCAGTCGGGCGGCGCAGCAGGCCGACATCCTCGACGCGGCTGGACTTCGCCACGGCGATGTCATGGTGATCGAGCTGGCGCCGTCACCGGGCGCCGTTGCGCTGATGATCGCTGCCGCGAGTCTTGGTGTGGTGTTCGTCCACGTCAGCCCAGATACTCCGGACGCTCGCAAGGACTTCATGTTCGGTCATCTCGAGGCCAAAGCGCATGTCGGCCGGACGCAGTCGCCACTGCTTGCGCAACACCCGACGATCGTTCCAGGCATCTTGGCCGAGGACGAGCAACTCACGATGCTCGGCTCGACTCCGCCGAACGGTGCGCGGCGCAGTCCATCGGCCGACGATCTCGTCTACATCGTGTTCACGTCCGGCTCGAGCGGGATCCCGAAAGGGATCATGATGTCGCATCGCGCGGTCGTGACGTTCTGGCGCGGGATCGCTGGATTCGGCGTCGACAAGGGTGTCCGTCTGGGTAGTGCGTCGCCGTTTCAGTTCGACCTCTCCCTGCTCAACCTCGGGATGGCACTCGGCGCCGGCGGTTGCCTGGTCCAGATCCCGGCCATCCTCCTGCACCAGCCGAGCGGGTTCGTCCGCTATCTGGCCAAACACCAGGTCACCCAGGTCAGCGGGGTCCCGTCGTTGTGGCGAGCGATGCTCGCGAGCAACTCTGCGCCGCTGCTGCGCGAGACGGTGGTCGACACCATCCTGTTCGCCGGCGAGGCGTTCCCCTTCGAAGGCCTGCGTGCCTTGCGCGCAGCCGTTCCCGAACTCCGCATCGTCAATGTGTTCGGTCATTCGGAGTCCATCGCCTGCACCTACAAGGTCCTGCCGACGCCCCTGACCTCGATCGACGGCCGGCTGCCGTTCGGGACCAAGGCAATTGCCGGTATGACGATGACTGTCGTCGGTGCGGACGGAACCGTGATCGATAGTCCGGGCACCCTTGGCGAGCTCTATATCGAGGGTGACTCCCTCTTCGACGGCTATTTCAAGGATCGGGCCGCGACCGAGGCGGCGCTCGTGCCCAGTCCACGGCCGGACTCGAACGCCACCGCGTTCCGCTCGGGCGACCTGGTGTTCCTCGACGAGGCGGGTGAGCACTACTTCCACTCGCGCCGCGACTTCCAGGTGAAAGTGCTCGGGCATCGCATCGAGCTGGATGAGATCGACGTGCATCTCGAACGGCACGACGAGGTGTTCCAGGCGGTGTCCGTGCTTGTCCCCGAGGAGCCGCCGCGCATCGTCTCGTTCATCCAGACGACGCCGCGGCAAGCCGACACCAACGGCCGGCAAGTCGACGAATTGGCGCACAAGCTGCGCGAACACTGCGTACGGTCGCTGCCACGCGTCATGGTCCCGCGGCAGTTCGAGTTCATCGAAAGTCTGCCGACGACGATCAACGGCAAGATCGACCGCAGGGCCCTGCTCAGTCAGATCACGACGTCGTGACCGGCGACTATCTGGTGGCCGACCTCCCCTCGACTGCCGGGCCGGACTCGTCGACGCAACCACAGCTGACCTTGCATGCGGTCTCCTACCGACACGGCACCTGGCACGACATCGACACACTGGCCGAACGGGAAGCGGCCTCACCAAAGGCGCTTGAGGACCTGAAACGGGGGGGACTGCGCCGGTTCTCGGTGCTGAACCGGCCCGTGCGCGCGGACTACGTCGAGTGCGTCGGTGAGACGCTCAAGAAGGGCTGCGTCGATCCCGCTGACGTGGACGCTGTGGTGTTCTTCTCCACCACCTTTTCCGAGGCCGAGCAGGACGATGTCGCGGAACTCTGCCGCGACCTGGGCATGCGCCATGCCCTGCCGCTCGGCGCTTTCCTCGGCGAGTGCACCAACTTCAGCAGCGCCATTCTGGTTGCCGCAGCTCTGCTCGGCTCCCTCGGCCGTGGGACCGTCGTCCTGCTGGGTGCTGATGCCATCGGCGACGGCGACACGCCCCGGCTGCTGGACCGCAACGTGTCGGTGTTCAGTGACGCCATCGTGAGCTGCGTTCTGCAGACGGAGCCCGCAAATGAGGGGTACGTGGTCGAGAAACTGTCGCATCGGTTTGATTCCGAACTCGTCGGCTTGGATGCGGACCGGGACTTCATCCAGCTCATCGATCTGTTTGCCAAGGCGATGGGCCACGCGTGCGACGACGTCTATGCCTCGACCGGGCATGGGCCTGAGGACTTCGACCATCTCGTTCTGCCCAACCTCGGCATCTCCGCGTTGAAGAACTACGCCGCCATCGCACGGATCCCGTTCGCGCGCGTCGAGACCGCCAACATCGGACGCTTCGGGCACTGCTTCGCTTACGACCAACTCATCAAGCTCGACACCTTGGTCGTCGACGGCGCCGTCAGGCACGGCGAGCGGCTGCTGGTAGTCGGCGCCGGCGCCAATTACTTGTTCAGCGCGATGGCATTGCGACGTCATGCACCCGACGCCGGAGCCATCGGCGCGAGTACGTGACCGCCGCGACGATCACGGCCCGGTCGACCGTACGGTTGGGCAGCCTCGGGTGGGCTGTGGGCGAGATCCTGCCGATCGAATCCATCCTCGACGACGCCGCGCCGTCCGATCTGCTCGAGCGTCTGGTCAAGAACGGCTTCCGTACCTGCTCGGTCGCGAACGAGTCCGCCACTGAGTTGGCCGCGCGATCGGTGCGGGAGACGCTGGCTCCAGGCGGCTTCGAGGCATCCGACATCGATGCGGTCATCTACTCAGCCGGATGCTTCGGTCGCGACCGGGCAGGTGCGCCATTGCCTGAGACCGCCAGAAGGTGGGAACTGCGCGATGCGGTGGTCGACCAGGTCCTCGAGCCGAACGGGTTGCGCAACTGCCAGGTGTTCGGCGGGATCTGGCTTGCCGGTTCCGGCAATGTGGCCAGCATCTGGCGGCTGGCCCGCAGCCTGGTCCTCGCGCAGGGTTATCGCGCCGTCCTCTGTGTCACGGCAGATGTCGTGCCGCGTGGCCGCACTCAGTACCGGGCGATGCGGGACGGGATCGCCGTCGTGGGGGACGGCGCGGCGTCGTGCATCATCTCGGCCGATGGCCCGGGTCCCTACGTGCTCGACGGAGTAGGTCAGGTGGCCAGTCCCCGAATCGGCGGATTGAGCACTCGGCACGCACTACAGAAGCGCGTGGAGATCATGTCCGGCATCCGCGGAGCCGCCAAGCGCCTGTACGAGACGACTGATACCGACGCGGACGCCTACCGCTGGCTGATCACCAACAATTACGCCCGGTCCACGCGCAACGAGTTCGCGCAAATCACGGGAGTCGGCATCGAGCGGGCATTCGAGGGAAGCGTGGCGCGGGTCGGTCACGTGCTTGCCGCCGATCCCTTGATCAACCTGGCTGAGTTGGACGCCACGGCGCAACTCGATGTCGACCAACGAGTTCTCCTGCTGGCTACGGGGCCGATGATCTGGGGGGCCTCCGCAGTGCGGAAGACAGCCTCGAGCGGCACGCGTGCACCAGCCGGGTCTCAAGCCACATGATGGTTTCGATCCGACACCCCGCTGTGCACCTTGCGGACTCGACGGACAGTTCAGCGGGTCAGGAGGTCCTCGCGGCCGCCGCGGCGTCGATCCGGGACGTCCTGAAATCGGCCGGCTCGGCAGCCTCGGTAGCGAGCCTCCTTGTTCTCGCATGCAGTGGTGTGCCGGCCGGTGAGGTCGCGGCAGAGCCGGTGCTCGAGAACGCCTTCGCAAACCGGCTCATGCATGAGTTGGAATGGGAAACGGGCCTGCAAACTGCCATACCCATTGCCGTGGGCCTGCTCGGCGAGCCGGTGCTCACGAGCGGCGTTCTGACCGTGCGCGCGCTGATGACGGCCGACCAACTCGCGCACGCGATGCTGGTCGTGCTCAATCTCGGCGGGCCCGGTGCGGTGGGGGCGGCGGCTCTGCTCATGTCGGCCGAGACGGAGGACGGCCTGCTGATCCAGCACGTGCAGCTCCTCCCGGCCCGGGCGGATGCGCAGCCAGCGCGAGCGTCCTCGCCCGATCCGGGTGCCGGGCTGATCGAACTCTCTCTGCCACGTGAAGAGACGAGAGTCGAGGGCATCCTCGAAAGCCTGCGGCGCATTACCGACACCACGCTCACTCAAGGCGACCGACTCGAACTGATCGAGGGGAGTGCGTACGGACTTGGCGAAATGACGCTCGAACGTGTTCAGCAGTAACGGAATTGAGTTACTTGGACGTCCGACCAACTTCACGTTAACATCCGATCGCCACGCAGGCGCGACCAAGGAGATGCCATGTCAACCGAACTGTCCTCGGCCGCGCCCCACGAAACCGTGCTGGAAGTCATTCGCGCAGAACTCGAGGACGCCGGCGTGGACCTGGACACGATGGCCCCGGAGGCCAAGATCGACGACCTGATCGACTCCTTGGACATCTCCCAGCTGCTGACGACGATCGATCAGCGCTTCGGCGTGATGATCCCTCGTCCGGAGTTGGCTGAGATCACCGTCGACGGGCTGGTGGCGAAGGTCGTCGCGAGCGCTGGGTCTTGATCTAGCCGCCACCGCGCGTGATGAGGTCCGACCGCTACCAGAACCTGCTGCTGGAGACCGTGGGGTCGGTCCTCCGGGTCACCCTCGATCGACCTGCGCGTCGCAACGCGCTGTCCGACGAATTGGTCAGCGAACTGCTCGATGTCATCGCCGCGGCGGAGCGGGACCCGGACATCAGCGTTCTGATCGTGCGGGGTGCCGGTACGAGCTTCTGTTCCGGGTACGACGTCTCGCCGGTGTCCTCGAAGACGGACGTGCCAGCTGCGTCGGCGATCGAGAACGTTCAGGCGGTGCGCCGCGACAATGCACTTTTCGAGCGCCTCTGGCAGTGCCCGATTCCCACGATTGCCCAGGTTCACGGCCACTGCCTCGCCGCGGGCACCGATCTCGCGTTGCACTGCGATCTCGTCGTCTGTGCCACCGACGCTCGCATCGGGTACCCAGCGGTCCGCTCGATGGGGTCTCCGGCGACGCACATGTGGCTCTACCACCTGGGTGCTCAATGGGCGAAGCGTCTGCTCCTGACCGGCGACTCGATCACCGGCGCCAAGGCGGCCGAGCTCGGTCTTGCTCTCGAGGCGGTCGTGCCCGGCGCACTCGATGCGCACGTTCTCGAACTGGCAACCCGAATGTCCTGGATCCCGCGGGACCTGTTGGTAGCCAACAAGGCGGTGGTCAATCGCGGGCTCGACCTCATGGGCCGCACCCTGCTGCAGGAGACCGCGGCGACGCAGGAGGTTCTGGCCCGGCTCGCTGCAGGTGCGGATACGTTCTGGAACACCGCCAGGGACAAGGGGGTCAAGCAAGCCGTCGCCGAGCGCGACGCACGATTCGCCGGCGGCGACCCCATCTCATGACTGGGCCGGCAACAGGTCAGCCACGTGGATGGGCAGGGCCGCGGGACCACGCAGACTCAGGTGCTCCTTGTACGTCGGCAGGTCATCAACCAAGGCTGGCTTGACCAGCCGTCGAACGAGCGTTTCTATCGCGATCTGGCCCTCCATGCGGGCCAGGCGCGCACCGATGCAGAAGTGGATGCCTGCCCCGAATCCCAGATGCGGGTTGTCGGTCCGGCCCACATCGAAGCGGTTCGCATCGACGAAGCGCTCCGGGTCGCGGTTTGCCGCCGCCAGCAACAGAATCACCGACTGGCCGGGCTGCACCGTGCGTCCACACACGTCGACGTCGGCGAGCGCAAACCGCTGCACGTATTGCACCGGCGAGTCGTAGCGCAGCACTTCATCGACGGCTGTACCGATCAAGGTCGGGTCATTGCGCAGCCGATCAAGCTCGTCCTGGTTGCGCAGCAGGGCAAGCATCCCGTTCGCGATCAGATTGACGGTGGTCTCGACGCCCGCGCCGCCAATCATCAATTGACAGATGCTGTTGATGTCTGGCGTCGTCAGACGGTCCCCGGAGTCCTCTGCGGCAATCAGTCGGGAAACGAGGTCCTCACCCAGCCGCATGCGTCGCGCTGCGATCAGCTCGTCGAAGTAGGCGATCAGGGCCGCATGTGCTTCGAGTAGTGCCGTCTGCTCCTCGACCGCCAAGGCATCAAGCGGGTCGAACGCGCCGGACTGCTCCATGACGTCGGCCTGCTGGCGGCGCGCGATCGTGCGGGACCACTCATAGACGCCGGTATAGTCCTCGGTCGGCACGCCCAGCAACCCGCTGATCACCCGCATGGGCAGGGCGAGCGCGAGGTCCTCCACGAGATCCATCTCGGTTCCCTCACCGAGTGCTTGATCGAGCAGCTCGTCTACGAGGCGCTGCGCGAAGCGGCGTTGCGCTTCGACCAGGCGGGGGACGAGGGCCTTCATCACCAGCCGCAGCTGCCGCGTGTGCTCCGGCGGGTCCCGAAAGGCGAGCCAGCGGCGCTCGGCCTCGGCCAGCCGCTGCGAGTCGAGTCCGTCGGAGGCCAGGAGTTGTTGGTAGCGCGCGCCGTTGGTGTAGTCGCTGCTCAGGCTGCTGTCACGCAGCAGCCGTGCGCAGTCGGCGTAACGCGCGACCACGACCATGCCGTTCGGCCCGTCCGAGATCGGTGCCTCCGCCAAGATTTGTTCATACAGCGGGTACGGATCCTGCCGCCTGGCTGGGGTGAGGAGCATGAGGAATGGTGAGACACCCACCGGGCCAGATTAACGCGATCCTGATCTTCAAAGTCCGCAGTTGATCATGGTGCCTTTCGATCAGGCCGGCTTCAGATCCTGGATGCGAATCGGCAGGGACTGAAGCGAGCGCAGGCTCATGGCTGGCTTGTAGGGCGGCGTTTGGTCGAGCAGTTCGGGTTGCACCAATCGCTCTGCGAGGCGCGTGAACGTGACCTGGCCGATCACCCGGGCGAGCCTTGCGCCGCTGCAGACATGGATGCTGGCGCCGAACGACAGGTGCGGGTTGTCGGCCCGGCCGACATCAAAGCGCTGCGGATCGGGAAACCGCTTCGGGTCCCGGTTCGCGGCAGCGAAGAGCAGCATGACCATCTGCCCCCGCTGGAGCGTGCGACCGGCTAGTTCGAGATCCTCCAGGATGAACCGTTGAGCGAACTGCACCGGCGGCTCGTAGCGCAGGATCTCCTCCACCGCGGGGATGGCGAGCGTGAGGTCGTCGCGTAGCCGGTCGAATTCGGTCGGGTTCCGCAGCAGTGCGAGCATGCCGCTCGAAATCATGTTCGACGTCGTGTCGACGCCGCCGGCGCCCACCAGGAGCTGGCACATGCCTTTGATATCTGACGTCGTCAGCTGGTCACCGGAACTCGACAGCCTGGCGGTGACCATGTGCGACAGCATGTCGTCGCGCGGGTGGGCTTGGCGCGCTGCGATCAGCTCTTCGAGGTAGGCATTCAGCGCTGTCTGCGCATCGGTCAGCGCCCGCAGTTCGTCGGCCGGCAAGATCTTGTTCGGGTCAAAGGCCCCGTGTTGTTCGACGATGTCGGTGAGTTGGCTGAACGAGATCGTTCGGCACCAGCCCTCCACCTGGGCGTAGTCCTCGGGCGGCACGCCGAGAAACTCGGTGACGATCCGTAGCGGCAAGGTGAACGCGAAGTCATCGACGAAGTCGATCTTCCCGGACGAGTCCACGGCGTCGTCTAGCACTTCATCGACCAGTTCCCGCACTCGAGGGCGCAAACCCTCGATGGTGTGCGGCACCAGGGACTTCGCGACCAGCCGCCGCACTCGGGTCTGGTCGGGCGGGTCCCGGAAGATCAACCAGCGGTCGTCGACCTTTGCCTGTTCCTCTGCACTGACAGCGTCGGCCTCGATGAGCTGCTGGAATCGGGTGCCCAGCGTGTAGTCGTTACTCAATCTGCGGTCTCGCAGCAACCGCGCACAGTCGGCGTGACTGACCAACACGACCATGCCGTTGGGACCATCCGAGATCGGCGCCTCGGCGAGCATCCTGGCAAAGAGCGGGTAGGGATCTTGTCGCACCGACCTGGTGAGCAGCAAGAGGAACGGCGAGACTTCCATCCGAGAAGAATAGTCGCGTAGGAGGGGCGTTCCTCCGCGGTTGATCGGCCCGCGGTTGGCGCACGGGGATGCTTGTGCCAAACCACATTTCCGGGTTTTGTTCCCTGTTCGAGCGAGGAGAAACGGAGCACTGGGTGCGGGCTGGCGGTGGTGAGACCCATCCCGTCGAAGGGGCTGTTGGCGAGCGCACGCTGCCCGCGCGGTTGATCCAGCATGCGCTGACCCGGGGTGCCGACGTCGCCTTTCACGTCGTCATCGGTGACGCCGTCACGAGCATCACGTGGGAACAGCTGTTGCGGCAAGCCGGCGCGTACGCGGCCCGCTACTCCGCCGCCGGGGTCGACGCTGGAGCCGCTGTCCTCCTCTCCCTGAAACACAGCCCGTCGCTCTACCCGGCATATCTGGGCGCGATGCTGCTTCGTGCTGTTCCGGCGTTTCTTGCCTTTCCGAGCGACAAGCAGGACCCCCTGCTGTACTGGGAGACTCACCAAGCCCTCTTCGAACGGATGCAGGCGCGGGTCATGGTGACCTACACCGACAACGCCGAAGACGTGGCGAAGGCGCTTCCCTCCGCGACGACCCTGCTCCTCGACGAGGCAGGCCCGGTTTCGGACGCACCCGTCGCCGACCTCGCCGCATCCTTCGACGTTCCGCACGGCGATTGCGTGGCTCTCGTGCAACATTCCAGCGGCACGACCGGGCAGAAGAAGGGCGTCGCGCTGACCTACCGGCAGATCGCCCGGCAGATCGAGAGCTACTCCGCGGCACTCGGCTTGACCGAGGAGAGTCGCGTGGCCTCGTGGCTACCGCTCTATCACGACATGGGACTCATGGCGGCGTTCCTCATGCCGGTCGACGTCGGTGCCACGGTGGTGAGCGTGGACGCCTTCGAGTGGGCACTCAAGCCGCACATGTTGCTCGACCTGATGGCTTCCTACCGCTGCGACTACACGTGGCTGCCCAACTTCGCGTTCAACCACCTCGTGCGTACCAAGGAGGGACGCGAGGACTATTCACTCGACCACGTCCGCGCGTTCATCTCCTGCTCGGAACCGTGCAAGCCGCAGACCTTCGACGCGTTCGCAGAGACATTCGCTGCGCACGGCGTCACGAGCGAACAGCTGCAGACGTCGTACGCAATGGCCGAAACGGTGCTGGCCGTCTCGCAGAGCCCCCTAGGCGTTCCGGTTAGACGGCTGCGGTTGAGGCAGAAGGCGCTGTCGGCCGGCCGTGCGGTCGTGGCCCAGCCTGGCGGCCCCGGTGGCGTCGAGTACCTGTCGAATGGACCGCTGCTCGCCGGTGTCGAGGCACGCGTCGATCCGAATGTCGACGTGGCCGGCGATGGCGACGCGGTGGGCGAGATACAACTACGCGGGGAGTTCGTCTTCGACGGCTACGACCGTAACGACGCGGCGACCGCCGATGCCTTCGTTGACGGGTGGTACCGGACTGGGGATCTGGGCTGCCTGATCGACGGCGAGGTCTACGTCCTCGGCCGGTCGAAAGACATCATCATTCATCACGGGGTGAACTACTACGCCCACGACCTGGAGGCTGCGGCGAGTTCGGTCGTGGGCGTGCGGCCAGGTCGATGTGCGGCAGTGGCCGTGTACGACGAGCCCAGCGGCAGCGAGCAGATCGAACTCATCGCCGAGCGTGACCCCGCCCGCACCGCCGGCACCGACGACGAACTGTGCTCGAATGTCAAGCGGGCCATAGCGGATCGGTACCAGGTTATGGTCGCGCGAGTCCATGTCGTTGAACCTGGATGGTTGGTCAAGACGACCAGCGGAAAGATCAGTCGACGGGAGAACGCCGCCAAACTCCAGCGCCAACTACCGGTGACTGTCGAGCCCACAGTGCAATCCGAGCCGGCCGTGGATGTCGAGCAGGTAGTCATCGACATGATTGCCTCGACGTTCGGGGTGGAGCCAGCAACCATCGGGCCGGCCACGGTCGCTGCGGACGTCGAAGGCTGGGACTCCTTGGGCCATACCGTGTTGATGATCCGGCTGGGCACGGCCGTAGGTGCACCCGTGCCCGAGGACGTCGCAGCCAACGCCGCCAGCGTCGGCCAGTTGATCGAACTGCTCGTCGCGCATCTCGCGCCTAGGAGGGGATGACAGCAGTGTTGGATCGGATGTGGAACCTGTTGCAGGGCAACGATTTCACGGTGTCCGAGGGACGGGACGGGTGGCTGTTCCTCAAGACGTTCGACGGCGTCGACGTCATGAGCCTGCACACCGACGAGCAAGCATTGCCGGAGTCGGCATATGAACGCTGGGCAACCGTGCTCGCTCGGCGTCGGGAACGCTTCGCCGAGCAGGGCATCACGTACCTGACCTTGATCGTCCCTGACGCCCACCTTGTCTACCGCGACAAACTGCCTGATGACATCACACTGGCCGACCGCTCGCCGTTCGCCCGGCTGGCCGCTCGGCTCGACGAGCCGACTCTTCGGCAGACGATCTACCCGCTGCAGACCCTGATCGACGGGCGCGAAACCGAAGAAACCTTCCAATCCGCGGACAGCCATTGGACTGACTGGGGTGCCTGGCTGGGTTATCTCGACACTGTGCGCGCCCTGCAGGCGCGGCTGCCCAGGGTGCGGGTGCTGAACGACGCCGCCGTCGAATGGTCGACCCGGCAGACGTTCGGCGCATTGGGGGCCGCGCTGGAGCAGCAGGCCGGTGTGCCGGTGCCGGTGGCCAAGCTGAAGAGTCCGGCCGCGCGGGTCATCAAGCGGGTCACCAACGAGATCCGGCATGGCTTCTTCGTCTCCGAGCAGGACGCGCCGGACCTCCCCGTCGCGGTCATCCTGCGCGACTCCGCCATGACGGCGCCGGCCAAGTTCTTCTCCGAGTCATTTCGGCGCACCGTCTATGTCGCCAGCGAGAACGCTGTGTTGTACGACCTGCTCGAGCAGGAGAAGCCGGACGTGGTCATCCACGAACTTGCCGAGCGGCATCTGGTCTACGTCCCGGACGAACCCTCGCTGCACGATTTCCGGTGGATGGTCGGGGACCTGTTGCTGGATGACTCGAGTGCTGTCGCCGATCAGCGGAAGAGCCGGTCGTCGCTTACTGCGGGCAAGCTCGACGAGGCACTAGCCGCCAGTGACGACGTGCTCGCCAGGGTCGCCCCGAACGCCCGGGTGCTGCTCCACCGAGCCCGGATCCACAGCGCCTCGGGACGAATCGATGCGGCGATCGAGGCGTTGCACCATGCCGTGACCCTCGACCGGACAGATGCCGCACCGTGGTTCGCACTCGGTGAGGCCTTCGTGGCGAAGGATCGGTTGGCTGACGCGGCCGCTGCCTTCGAGCGGGCCGCCGAACTCGAGCCCTACCAGGACGCTTACCGGCGGTCCTAGGGCTCGCGCAAGGGGGCGATGACCTGTTCGGCGAAGCGCAGTGCGGGCTCCACATCCAGCGGGTGGCCGAAGTCCAGCACGAAGTAGGTGATGCCGAGGTCGATCAGACCCGCGAGGCGTTCGACCCAGGCAGCTGAGTCGGCATCGGTTTCCGGGAGGTCCCCGCCGACCGTCACACAGCTCTCGATGTCTGCTGGGTCGCGGCCGGCTGCCTCAGCCGCAGCGTCGACGATGCCGCGCTTGCGTTTCCAGTCCACGGGGTTGGGCCGCGTGTCGTTCCACATGTCGGCCCGCCGACCGACGACGGGCAAGCCGAACTTTTCGCCGGTGCTGCCGATGCAGATCGGCGGGACGACATCGGGTCGGGGCGTTGCAGCCGCGTCCTCGATCGAGAAGTGCTTGCCGTGGAATGTGGGGTGTGGCTCGGTCCACATCAGGCGGCAGATCTGGACCACCTCCTCCAACTGCTCCAGGCGTACCGGCGTGGAAGGGAAGTCGTAGCCGTACGCGCGATACTCGTCGGCACGCCACCCGCCACCGATGCCCAGGATGAATCGACCGCCGGAGAGGACCTGCAGCGACGAAGCCATCTTCGCGGTGAGGGCCGGGTTGCGGTAACCGTGCCCCAGGACGTGGTGAGACAGCATCACATCGGGGAATTTCGCGGCCAGCCAGGTGAGCGTGGTCCAGGCCTCCAGGAAGCCCTCGGTCTTCTCGGCGTCGAAACCGTAGAAGTGATCGGCGATCCACACGGAATCGAAGTGCGGCAGGGCCTGCGGAAAAATGTGTTCCATCTGGTAGATCACGATGGGTTGGAAGTCGCTGCCGGCGTGACCGGCGACAGGCGACAACCATCCGAACTTCGGCACGAGCATGTCCTTCCGGTCGGTCGGGCGGTGACCGGAAATCTAGCCGACGAGGTCAACCTCGCCAGGATCAGGGGCGGTCAGTTCCCCGAGCGCTGGTCCAAGCACATCGTGTTGCCTTCGCTGTCCTGGAACCACGCGGTGCGGCCACCGGGAATGGAGGCGATGTAACCGTCCCATTCCAGGTCGGGCATGTCGTACTTCTCGAACTTGACGCCCTGCGACTGGAGCTGGCGCACCGCTTCCTCGATGTCGTCGACCTCCCATTGGGCGATGGTGTGCTTGCCCGTACCCGCGTAGGAGGTCTCATAGACCTGGAACCACGAGCCACTGGGCGTGGGGAAGGTGACTGTGTACTCGTTCTCATCGGACGGCTTCAGCCCGAGCTTCTCGGTGTAGAAGGTCTTGGCCCGTTGGAGGTCGCTGGCCGGGATGTTCGCGTGGACCTCGCTGAGATTCAACATTTTGGCACCTCTGACAGAGGATTTCCCCGTCGACGGCGCTCACCGTAGGCGCGTCCGGCTGGCCGGGCAAGATGAACGTCGTCGGCGAGGAATCCATCCGTCCTGCGGGTTCAGTTGTCCGGTTCGAACACCGTGAAGTCGTGCCACCGGATGATGAACCGATCCGGACTTGCTGCTTCGGGTGAGTCGTATGCCTGCAGCCCTGGAACACCGTTCCCCAACGGCTCGCTCTGCGTGGTCTGCAGGATCAGCGTGTCATTGACTGTCATCGAGAGATGTCCAACGCCGTCGGCGTCATCCACGCACGCGGCCTCCAAGGTGAAAGGCTCGCCAGCAGGCAACGCGAGGGTCTCCGTCGACGTCAGCACCTCGAGATTGCCCGCCGAGTCCGCGATCCTGATGGCGGCGAACCCGTCGCGCGCAACGAACTCGTACCACGTGAAGTCAGCGTCGGTGTCAGGGGACTCCCGGCAGAACACGCCCATCGAGGCGATGCCCTGCGTCGGCGTGACCTCGGCCCGTACGACGACGTCGAGCATGTCGAGCTCGCCCGCGTCGAACATTTCACCAAGCGGTGTAGCAATCAAATGCGGGCGCAGATTCTCGACCATGCTCTCCCAGACGAAGTCGCCGTCTTCGTAGTAAGTACGGCCTTGGTCATTGTCCGGCAGCGCCCATCCGTTGCGATCGTCGTCGAGGGCATCCTCGAACAGCACACTGCCGGCGGCCGGCGCGTCGGTGAGCTCACCACTATTGCTGCCTGAGTCAGCGCCGGAG
>CAVYBR010000014.1:0-454008 GCA_963766765.1 uncultured Actinomycetota bacterium | reverse complement strand
TCGTCGTCCAGCCCCCGCGCGGAGTAATAACCAGCGACCATGAATCGCAACCGGTCGGCACTGAGTGCGGCACTGCGGCCCGACTCGAGCTAGGGCGGCGTCTCCAGCATCCTGGCCGGCAGTGTGTCTTCGGCCGGCGTCCACCCCTGGCGGATGTTGAACAGTTTCTTCGCCGTCACGATCCGCTCGGCGGTCCCCGCAGCTCGTCGGCGTCGACGTCCCAGCCGGTGACGGCGGCAGCATCTCGGCCGACTCGGCGAACGGATCGGCGAAGACGCCGCGGAGGAACTTGCAGAGGATCAGCGAATCCATCAGGCGGCGCGGTCCTCGGTCTCGATCGCGGCCGCGACGGCGGCGGCGCCGCCGTCGCGCGGTCGACCTCGCCGGAGAAGTCGGCCTCGTAGGCGCCCGAGCGGTTGTGGTCGGCCCCGCGGGTGCCGACCGCGAGGCCGAGCGCCATCGTCTGCAGGCACGGGGCTCGTAGCCGGGCATCTCCAGCCCCTTGACGTGCGGCGCGAACTCGATCGAGCCGTGGCCGACCCGCTCGGCGGCGCGGCCGGCTCCCCAGCGCCAGCAGCTCGCCCAGCCCCTCGGCTCGCGGGCCGCCGATCAGCGTCGAGCGCCTCGCAGCAGCGCCGCGCCGTCGCCGAACCGCAGCCACGGCTCGTCGATCAGCCCGCGCTCGGCGCACTCCATCGCGAAGGCGATCGTGCCGCCGGCGCGAGATCGTGTCGATACCCGCTCGTCGCAGGCCGCGCCGCGGCGAGCACGTCGTCCGGGTCGTCGACGCCGCAGAGCGGGCCGAGGGCGAACAGCGTCTCGTACTCCAGCCGCAGCGCTGCCGCCGCCGCTTGCGCGCGTAGATGTGCTCGCAGCCGATCGTGCAGGCGGCGCAGCGTTGCGCGGCGACGCTCGCGCGCTCGTGCAGGTCCTCGGCCGCCAGCCGTCGGCCCCTCGTCGAACGTCGCCCGGCTGGAAGTTGCGGGTCGGCAGCGTGTCGAACCGGTTGAAGGTCGAGCAGGTTGGCGACGCGTCCCCAGCTCGCGGTACTTCTCGGTCGCCGGGCCGAACGACGCGCGCGCGCAGGTCGCGGGCCAGCGCGACGATCCCCGCCGGGTCGGCCAGCGCGGACCGCGGTCGCCGCCGCACCGGCGATCGCCTTGATCGTTCTTCGCACCCGAGCACCGCCCCGAGCCCGCCGCGGCCGGCGTGCCGGCCGTCGTGGCTGATCGTCGCGAACGCACGCCGCGCTCGCCGGCCGGGCCGATCGCCGCGACCTGCCAGTCGGGCCGAACCGGCTCGCGCGGCCGCCTCGGCCTCGCGCGGCCGAGAGCCCCCAGAGCTCGCCGGCGCCGGTTCGAGCCGCGACGCTCGGTCGCCGTCGATGAACAGCACCGAGGGCTCGTCGCACGCCCCCGGATCGCGATCGCGTCGAGCCCGGTCCGCTTGCCGGCGATGGCGAACCGGCGGAGGCGAGGGCGTCGCAGAGCCGGCCGGTGAGCGGTGACTGGCCGACGACCGCGAACTTGGCCGAGGTCGTCAGCGGGCTGCCGACCAGCGGGCTGAACGCGAACACCAGCGGGCCTCCGGCGCCAGCGGGTCGACCCGGGCGGCGCGAGCCGCATAGCCAGGTACCGAGGCCGACGCCGCCGAGGAAGTCGCGGAGGACCCCCTCATCCAGCGCGAACGACGTGCCGGTCGCCACCCGGCCCTGGACGTCGATCACCAGTGCCCGCCCGAAGAGACCACCTGGTGCCATGGACCCGACTCTAACCGTCAGCCGCCGGCATCCGCCGAGGAAGGCGACCGTATCGCCCGCGACGAGCGGCAACCGGTCGTCTCGCGTGACCTGGTCGCCGTTGAGCGCGGCGACGACGTGCCGGTCCAGGGTGAGCCCGACCGATTCCGCCGCCGCCCCGATCGTCGCGGCCCGGACACTGCGCGGCCGGTGCCCACCGCCCTTGGCCAGCGCGCCGGACGTCGACCACGACCTCCGGTGGCCGCCGGTCCCGCCGCCGCGTAGTCCTCCGGCGTGTTGATGTTGACCACGGACTCCAGCGTCGGGTCGTGGCGGCTGACCAGCGGGTCCGCGAGGAGGTCCGCGTCACCCAGCTTGACCACGTCGCAGTGCTTGAAGATCATTCCGGGCCGCAGGTGCCCCTCGGCGAGCAGCTCCGTGACCAGCCCCGCAAGCCCGGTCCGATAGCCGGCGGCCAGTCGCTAACGGTAACCGCGGGCCACCGGCAGTGCGACATCGACGCCGTCGGTCAGCCCGCGCAGCACGCGCCGGACGAAGGCCGGATGCAGGAACGGCATGTCGGTGGACGCGACGAACGCCACCTCCGCCCGGTCCGCCACCGCCCCCGAGGCCGACGGCGAGACCCTGCATGGGTCCGCGCCCCTCCACCGGATCCTCGACCACCGCCACCCCCGCGGGCAGGGCCGGCAGCTCCTGACCGGGAGCGGCCACGACGACGACCGGACCGGTCACCGTCCTGGCGAGCACCGCGGTGGCGCGGTCAGCAGCGTCGAACCGTGCCACTCCAGCCCGGCCTTCGGCTCGCCCATCCGGGTGGAGCGTCCCCCGCAAGCACCACGCCCGCCGCAGTCCGCACTCCGCGATGATAGGTCACGAACCGCACTACACCGCAGGATGGGACGTCCAGGGCACTCGAACGACTCACACGCTGGTTCAGGCCCATCGGATGCCCCTGTGGAACGACCCTCGGCGAGGCGACCGGCCCCACGGATCGGCGGCTCGCGGAAGAACGGCGCTCAGGGCGGGTCGAACACCACCCGCACGGCCTCGCCCGGCGACGGCGCCGGGATGTCCATCGGCAGATGGGCGAGCAGCGACACGGCCCCCTCGAGCGCCAGCACGCGATGACCCGGGCCCGGAGTCACGCGGGCGATCCGCATGAGCAGACCGGAGTGATCGGCGTCCACGAGGCGCACGCCACCGGCGAACACCGCCACGGTGGCCGCCGTCCCCAGGGGTCCCCGGTGCACCAGCCCGGTCGGTTCGCCGCCGATCAGCACCGAGCCGTCTGGTCGCACTGTGGCGTCCACGAGGTTGTCGTAGCCGACCAGCGCGGCAACACTCGGGTCGGCGGGCCGGCGGTAGAGGGCCTCCGGGGTGCCGATCTGGTGCACCCGCCCGGCGACGAGTACGACGACCCGGTCGGCGTACCGCAGCGCCTCCTCCGCCCGGTGAGACACGTGCACGACGGTGATGGCGCGGTCGGCCAGCGCTTGCTCAAGATCGGCGAAGAAGGCCGATCGGGTCGCGGCGTCCAGTCCCGCGGCCGGTTCGTCGAGCAGAAGCACCGACGGGTCGAGCGCCAGCGCTCGTGCGAGGTTGACCCGCTGCCGCTCGCCTCCGGACAGCTCCCGCGCCGGACGGCCGGCCAGATGCGCGACCCGGAGTCGTTCGAGGGTCGCCGCGACCTTCCGGGCACGTTCCTTGCGCGGCACCTTCCGCCAGCGCAACGGCAGCTCGACATTACGCCACACCGAGGTGCTCAGCAGCCCGGGCTGCGGGTCGCGTAGGCGACCCGCCGGCGAAGTTCCACCCCGCCACGAGCCGTACTGACGTCGCCGAGCGTCACCGTGCCGGTGGACGGCCGGTCGACGCCGGCGAGCAGCCGGAGCAAAGTGGTCTTGCCCGCGCCGTTGGGGCCGAGCACGGACACGTGCTCGTCAGCGTCGACGTCGAGGTCGTCGACCCGCAGGACCTCGCGGCCGTCCCGCGTCTGCCGCACCTGCCGCAGGCTCAGTGCCGCGCCCACGACGCTCCCCGGCGCTGAACCGAGGCCAGCAGGCCGTTGACGACGAACGCCAGCGCCACCAGGACCGCCCCGTAGAAGAGCGCGGGCGCGAACTGTCCGCGGCCGACATGCTCCACGATGGCGGTCGTCATCACCTGTGTCTGGTGGTGGATGTTGCCGCCGACGATGGTCACCGCGCCGACCTCCGAGATCGCCTTCCCGAACCCGGCCATCGCCGCCGCGAGCAAGGGGATCCGGGCCTCGATCCACATCCGCAGTACCAGTTGGACCCGGCCGGCTCCGAGCGCGCGCAGCTGGTCGGGGAGTTCGCCCGGGAGCAACTGCATCGCGGCCAGTGTGATCCCGGTGATCAACGGCGTGGCGATGAGCACTTGGGCGAGGATCATCCCCTTCACCGTGTAGATCAGGCCGAGGTCGCCCAGGGGGCCGCTGCGCCAGAGCAGCAACGCGACGATCAGCCCGACGACGACCGTCGGCACCGCCATGCCCGTGTTGACGACCGCCGTCATCAGCCGCCGCCCCGGCAACCGGGCGAAGGCGAGCGCGGTGCCCAGCCCGATGCCGATCGCCGCCGCGATCAGCGTCGCCGTGACCGACACGAACGCGGACCGCAGCAACACCTCGTGGATGGGCTCGTCCACCGCGCCTCAGCTCGACGCGTCGGGGACGAACAGCGGCTGACCGTACTTCTGCACACCGAAGGCACCGATGGTCTGCTGCACCGGCTGGGAGCGGATCCACTGCGAGAACTCCTGGGCGCAGGCGGTGCTGGCGGCACCCTTGACGACGATCACGTGGTAGGGATTCTGCAGGTCGGGCGCCTTCTCGAAGACGATCTTGGACTCCAGGTTCTTGCTGGCCAGGAAGGTGCCGCGGTCGGAGAGGGCGTAGGCCTGCTTCTGGCTCGCGATGGTCAGTGTCTGGGCCATGCCTTGCCCGGTCTCGATGTACCAGCCGCCGGATGGGGTGATGCCGGCCTTCTTCCACAGGCTCTCCTCCTTCGCGTGCGTGCCGGATTCGTCGGCGCGGGACGCGAACGGCGCCTTCTTCTCCGCGATGAGCCGCATCGCCCCCGCGGCGTCGGCCGCGTCGCCGGTCCTCGCGGGGTCCTCCGGCGGACCGGCCAGGACGAAGTCGTTGTGCATGACCGGCTCCCGGCTCGAGCCGTGACCAGCGGTCATGAACTTCTGCTCTGCCTCGGGCGAATGCACCAGCAGTACGTCGGCGTTGCCCTTCTCGCCCATGGTCATCGCCTGCCCGGAACCGACCGCGACCGTTTTCGGCACGCAGTTCGAGCTCTTCTGGAACGAGGGAAGGATCGCGTCGAGAAGTCCGGTGTCCCTGGTGCTCGTGGTGGTGGCGAGGATCATGGTCTTGGCGTCGCCACCGGTGTTCCCGTCCTGCCCGCTGCCGCACCCCGGCGTGAGCAGCACGCCTGCCGCGACGAGCGCACCCGTCATCCGCCTTGGCTTCAAGGGACCCACTGCCGGTCTCGTCGGTGCCATAGCCGCCGCTGGCTCCTTCTGAAGTACTGCAGAACAGGGCAGACTCTAACAGGAACACCCATCGGTCAGAACAGCCCCGCCAACCCACGAACCGACTCTGGAAGTAGGGTCCTTGAGCGTGGCGACATACCTTCAGGTCAGCGATGACATCGCCCACGACATCGCATCCGGAGCGCTGCGGCCGGGCCAGGAGCTGCCCAGTCTCCGCGAGGCGGCTCAGCGGTACGAGACGACCAGCTCGACCGTCGGCCGTGCCTACCGCCACCTCGCCGACGCGGGTGTCATCGACATCGCCGACCGCCGCCGCTCCCGGGTCACCGCGAGCGGCGCCGCCGCGGCACGACACCTGCTCGACGGCCGTCCCACCCTGCGTCTGGCGGGCAGCGACGACCCGGGTCTGGACATCGTGCTACGCCAGACGGAATCCGACGTCCTCGCCTCGGGAACCCGCGGCAGCTTCCACGGCCTGACCAGGCTCTGGCGCGGCACGGCGGACGCCGCGGCGGTCCACCTGCGGCACCGTTCCGGCGCCTGCAACAGCCCGTTCGCCCGTTCGCTGCTCCGCGGCCGGCAGCCGGCGATCATCCATCTGTGGCGCCGCGAGCAGGGCCTGTTGATCCCCGCGGGCAATCCCGGCCACGTCACCAGGCCGAGCGACCTGCGCGCCCTGCGGGTCGCGCGGCGCCAACCGGGCACCGGCACCCGCGTACTCCTTGACCGGCTGCTGACCGAGTCCGGAATTCCACCTGCCGCGGTATCGGGGCCGGACGCCGGCTCCCACCTGGAGGTCGCCATGTCGGTGGCCTGCGGCCAGGCCGACGCGGGCCTCGGAGTCCGGGCGGCCGCGATCGCCCTCGACCTCGACTTCGTCCCGGTCGTCTGGGAGGACTTCGACATCGTTCTCAGCGGCGAGGCGCTCCCCGCCGCCGAAGCGCTCATCGCCGCGCTGCGCGACCCGAACCTGCAGTCATCGGTCCACGCGCTCGGCGGCTACGACACCTCCCGCGCCGGCGCCGTGGAATACCTCGCCTACAGCCCCTGGGCCTGCGGGACTCCCGATCCTCCCCGGCCACCACCTCCGGATCACCGACCGGGCGGGGTGTGCGTGAGCCCGGAACCGCATCCGCCGGTTGCTACGGTCTCGCCGCGTGGTCACTCGGCCGGTGGCATTCTCCGGATGGCCATGCCGGGAGGTTTCGTTGGCGCGGCGGTCGAGGGCGGGTTCGACGAACCACAGCCACGCGGCGAGCAGGCCCGCGCCGGCGGCGGTGGCGAGCGCCAGCGGGCTGGTGAACAGGTAGTTCACCACCATCAGCGTCGCGGCCGTCATCGACACCGCGAGCGCGATCGTGCCGAGCAGGCCGTACAGGTTGGATCGCCTTACCAGCGTCTCCTTGAGGCCCTGCCGGAACAGGATCCGGTGCTGGGCGACCGGTGCGATGAAGAACATCGACGCCAGAGCGGCGCCGACGATCGCGACGTAGAACAGCCACCGCTCGGCCTCGGCGACCCGGGCGAAGCCGGGAGCGAACGGCACCGTGAGCAAGAACGCGAACAGCACCTGGACGCCGGTCACCGCGACGCGCAGGCCCTGGAGCAGTTCCATGAAGTTGCGGGCGGTCCGGGCACCGGGCTCTTGCCGTCGATCCCCCCGCTGTCGCCGGTCAGTGAGGTGTCAGTGGTCACCGGTCGTCTCCTCGGTCCGACTACATGGCCTGCCCTCGCGGGCCGCGTCAAACATCAGGAGGCAGCACGGTCGCGGCCGGGAACGCGCCTGAGCTGCGGGAATGCCCGATTCGACAATTCCCGCCCGGGTATGAGGCACGTAGTGGCGATCCGGGTTTGGGGGGGTAGGCATGGCTCCCGAGATCTTCGTGACCGCTGAGATCGACGATCCAGCGGCGACGGTACGCGCGGGCCTTCGCGGTCTGGTCGCCGCCATGGCCATGACGGGCGTACGCACCTTCACCGAGAGCGTGGGGCTACTCCAGGAGAGCCCGCCGGAGGCGATCGCGGAAGAACACGCGCCGGACGCGTTTCACCGCCTCGCCGCCGAATATCGCACCGCCCTCACCGAACTCGCCCACTGGGGGTACGGCGCGGCGGGGGGCGTCCCTCTCGTTCCTGCCGGCGCGCGTGCGCGCCCATCCGCTGACCGGCCCGGCCTACGGACTCGCGGTATGGCTGGCTTTCGAATCGGGAATCGCACCACTCCTGGGCCTGCGGCACGCCGAGGCACAACGGCCCGTCAGCCGTGCCGTCCTCGCTCTCGACCACGTCCTCTACGGCATCGTCGTCTCCGGACGGCTGGCGCCCGAACCGGGGCTGGCAGACCGATAGCGCGAGGCGCCCGATGACTCAAGGCGTCCGATGACTTAGTGGCCGACGGGACCCATCCTGCCCGACCTCTTGCGGAGACCGACCGCGACGGCACCCAGCCCCAGCAAGAAGATCACGACACCGGTGACGGTGTTGTTCCAGATGCTCGCAGTCGTGGCCGACTGCATGATCCAGGGTGCGGCGATCGCCCACAGGCCGATGATCGGTGCGATCCAGCTCAGACCGTGAGTGCGGCCATAGGCGCATGCGAAGCCGACCGCGAGAGCGGCCAGGGCGAAGCCGGTGACGAGATTGGACACGGAGAGCCGGGACAGGTTGTTGAATCCCGCCACCCAGGGCGAAATAGCGAGATAAAGCCCGGAGAGCACCGTCAGCCCGTCAACCGCCTGTGCGGTCATGCTGGATGCGGCGTGCTCGTACTTCGCCCGCAGTTCCATAATGTCCGGATGCCGTTCCAGGCCGGCCGGTCCGACCGGTTCGCGCACCCTGGAATCGGGTCCGTGGTCGTCGGCACGATCTCGACGAAGGACAGACGTAACGGGAGGATCGGGTCCGGTTCGGCCGTGGTGACCTCAAGTGTCGTGTCGTCGACGGCCGTTGCGCTGACCTCGCTGTCCGTGAAGATGTATCCGTCGACGTTGCAGTCGATGCCCGAGTCGGTGGCGCGCTTGATGGAGAAGGCGGCGGCCTCGGCCGTGAACGGGGAGTCGTCATGGAACCTGACCCCCTTGCGGAGGGCGAACGTCCATGAAGTGGGAGAGGTACGCGTCCACTTGGTGGCCAGTGCCTGTTCCAGTCGTCCGGTGGACGGGTCGCGTTCGGTGAGCGCCTCCGTGATGTTGGCGCGCGTCACCCGGCCCGTGGCCGTGAGCGAGGCGTCGCAGGGCTCAAGGGTCGGCGGCTCCTCGGGCAGGACCACGCGCAGGGTGCCCGGGCCCTCCCCGATGGGGTCGGCGCCCGCCACCGAGCATCCGGAGACGGTGAGCAGAACGGCGACGGACGCGAGCGCGCCCGCCGTTCGCCCACGGCGGATGCGGACGGTCGCACGAGAACGCGTGCGCACCGAGCCTGGGTCAGTCACTGTTCCTCCGCGCCGCTCGAGGGGAAGACCGATGGAAGCCCGCCGGCCGGGGCCGGGGTCGAAGCCGAGCGCAACCAAGAGCCGCCCATCCATAAGGAAAAACGTCGTTTAGATATGTGGACGGCTATTATTGAGTCGAAGGCTCCGAACGCGTCAAGAGGCGTGCAGAAACTGCCCAACTTCCGTCTGGCCTACGGCTGATGGGTTTGTGTATGTGAACCTTTGCGGGTGCCGGTTCCGTTGGCCGGACCGCGGGACGGTGCGGCTCGTGATCCAGCCGTGAACGTCGCTCAGAGGCCGCGGTAGACGTAGCGCGGGGCGTCGGTGCGCGGCGGATCGTCCGGCGGCGTCTCCGCCAGGGCGCGTACGAGGGCGTGGTCGGGGGAGAGCGAGCACGCGGGGTCGGTGCCGGCGGCGTCGCCGGTGAGCGCATGGGCCTGACAGCGGCAGCCGCCGAAGTCCGTCTCGCGGCGGGGGCAGCCACCGCACGGTCCGGTCATCCACTCGGTGCCGCGGTAGCGGTTGAAGGCCGGGGAACTGTGCCAGATCCACTCCAGGGAGCGGGCCGCCGCCGCTCGACGCCGTCGTGGACCTCGGGGTGGCCTGGAGTGCCGGGCGGATCGAGCTGGCCAACGTGCAGTTCTACGGATGGGCCCTGCGCAACCGCACCAGCAGGTCCGCCCGCCGAACCCGGTCGTGGCGGAGCACGACCGAGCGCGCCAGGGCAGGCCGCCACCCGGTAACGGCGGCTCCTTCCACGGCCGTTCCTTCCCGTCGGCGTGGTCGATCGAGTCGAGCAGCGACCACAGCACGTCGCACTTGAAGGCGAGCGCCGCCACGGCACGGTCCTGCTCGGCCTCGGTGCGCGCCCAGTCCAGGACGAGACCCAGCGCCTCCCCGCTGTCCTGGCGGCCCTGGGCCTCGCGGGAACGGAAGTAGCACCTGCGCGGACCTCGGCGCCGTCTCCATCCCCTTTCTGGTCTCCGTCGCCCAACAGGTCCTCCAGTCCTGGCAGATCGACCGGTTCCACGTCGTCGGCCACTCGATCGGCGGCCTGACCGCGCTGCTCCTGGCGGACGGCGACCCGGGCAGGATCGCGAGCTTCACCGAGATCGAGGGCAACGTCGCCCCCGAGGACTGCTCCCTCAGCCGCCAGATCGTCACCCACGGCGACGACGATCCCGACGCGTTCCTGGCACGGTTCGCCGAACGCGTGGGCGGGTCACGTTTCTACGCGAGTGCCCTCTACGCGTCGAGTCTTCCTCACAAGGTCCGCGCCGGAGCCCGTCAGGGCGATCTTCGAGTCCATGGTGGACCTCTCCGACCACGGCAAGTTGCTCGACCGCTTCCTCGGACTCCCCGCGCCGAGGATGTTCATGTACGGCGAGCAGGACAACTCGCTGTCCTACCTCCCGACGCTGGCCGAAGGCGGCGTCGAACTCGCCGAGATCAGCCACTGCGCCCACTTCCCCATGTACTCCAACGCACCGGAGATGTGGACCCGTATCACCGACCTCGTCACACGCGCCGACGCCGGCTCCTGACGGCCCCGACCGCGGATGGGCCACCGCTTGGGGAGAGGTGACGGCTTTCCTGTCCGGTCGTGATCGTCTTCGGCAGTGCGGGACCGGAGCGCCCGCTAGCATCGGCGCATGCGTATCCGTCGCAGTCATGACAACCTGGCGGGCCTACCCCGCGATCCGCGAGCCGACGAGTATCCGATGCCGGCAGTTCCGTACGGGTGGTACGCCGTTCTCCGCAGCGCCGAGCTGCGGCCGGACCGGGTCGTCAGCCTGCACTACTTCGGACGGGCGCTGGTCGCCTTCCGTGGGAGCGATGGACAAGCGGCCGTAAGGGACGCGCATTGCCCCCACTACGGTGCGCATCTCGGCGTCGGAGGGAAGGTCGTGGACGGGACCGTGGAGTGCCCGTTCCACGGATGGCGATTCGGTGCGGACGGCCGGTGCGTGAACGCCCCGTTCGCGGTCCGGACTCCCAAGGTGTCCCTCGGCGGCTTCCCGGTCCGCGAGCACAGCGGGCTCGTCTTCGTCTACGTGGGGCCGACCGAACCCCCGTGGGAGGTACCGGAAATCCCGGAGGCGGGAGCAAGGGACTTCGCCGAGCCGATCGACGACACCTGCCGGGCGCGCGTCCATGTCCAGGAGATGCGCGAGAACATCGTCGACGAGTCCCACTTCCACTTCATCCACGGCCAGAGCGAACCCCCGGTCCAGGACTGGCGGACGGACGGCCCCTTCGCCGAGGTCCGCGGCCGGATCAGCCGGCGCGTTCTCGGCTGGGACATCGACAACACCTTCGACGCCTTCATGTACGGCCCCGGAGTGATGGTGGTCCGCACCCACGGGCCGGTCCTCTCCGTCACCGCCGTCGCCCTCTCCACCCCCGTCGACGACCGCACCAGCGAGCTGCGGATGCTGTACTACCTCCGCAAACCGGCCCGCGCCCCGTTCCTGACGCCCGCGCTCAAGCTCGTCTTCCGCGCGGAAGCCCTGGGCGAGGTGCGGGAGGAGGTCCGGATCTGGGATCACAAGATCCACCAGCCGCGCCCGGTCCTGCTTCCGCACGAAAAGGGCATCAAAGCACTGCGCCGCTGGTACGCCCAGTTCTATCCGTCCGGCCTTCCGGTCGCGCAGTCGCGCGGCCTCACCTCACCCGCCGAGACCGAGGCCGGCGATCGGACGGCCAGCAACGGGTTTTCCGCTTCGGCGTCACAGGAAGCGGACGAGCGCCGCCGGGATCCGACCGTCAGCCGCTGAAGTGGTCTGCCTGCGGGTTGTGCCTCGACCGGGTCTCCCGGGGGCGCTGGATCTCCGTCTTTCCACCAGCCGTCGGTTCCCCCGGTGGACAGCGCGACTTCGTCGCCGTACCTGGGCGTGTCCCCGTCCGCACGGTGCGGACGGGGACGGCGAGGGCCGGGGGATGAGTGGGGTCAGCGGCCGAGCAACCGCATGCCCGCCTCGTCGTGGTGCTCCCCGGCGGCCGGGGTGAGGTTGTCGAGCTTGGCGATCTGCTCGGCGCTCAGTTCGATTCCGTCGGCTGCGGTGTTCTCCTCGACGCGTTCGACGCGCTTGGTGCCGGGGATCGGGGCGATGTCGTCGCCCTGGGCCAGCAGCCATGCGAGGGCCACCTGCGCCGGGGTGGCGCCGATCTCGTCGGCGACGGCCTTGACCTCGTCGGCCACGCGCAGGTTGCGCTGGAAGTTCTCGCCGGTGAAGCGCGGGTTGGCCTTGCGCCAGTCGTCGTCGGCGAGGTCGTCCGTCGAGCGGATCCGGCCGGTGAGGAAGCCGTGGCCCAGCGGGGAGTAGGGCACGAAGCCGATGCCCAGCTCGCGCAGTGCCGGCAGTACCTCTTCCTCCGGGTCACGGGTCCACAGGGAGTACTCCGACTGCAGGGCGGTGACCGGGTGGACGGTGTGGGCGCGGCGGATCGTCCGTACGCCGGCCTCGGAGAGGCCGATGTGGCGGATCTTGCCCTCGGCGACCAGCTCGGCCAGCGCGCCGACGGTGTCCTCGATGGGCGTGTCCGGGTCGACCCGGTGCTGGTGGTAGAGGTCGATGTAGTCGGTGCCGAGCCGCTTCAGGGAGCCCTGACGGCGGTGCGGATACTCGCGGGGCTGCTGTCCAGGGAGCCGGCGGGGCGGCCCGAGTGTGAGAGGAAACCGAACTTCGTCGCCACGACGGCCTCGTCACGACGGCCCTTGACGGCCCGGCCCACGAGTTCCTCGTTGGTGAAGGGCCCGTAGACCTCGGCGGTGTCGATGAAAGTGACGCCGAGGTCGAAGGCCCGGTGGATGGTACGGATCGACTCGGCGTCGTCCGTGCTGTGCCCGGTGTAGAAGGCGCTCATCCCCATCGTGCCCAGGCCGATACGGGAAACCTCCAGGTCCCCCAGCTTGATGTGCTTCATGGTTACTGCTCCGTGTGTCTTTCGGCTGCCCGCGGAGACGTCCGAGTGTCGATCCTGTCTCTGAACAACATCGACCCTGCCCGCATCTGCCGTCACAACGGAGTCCCCGCTGAGCCGGGGAGCGCTGTTCAGGGGTGTGACAGGACCCCCCGCACGTCTACCGTGCAGGTCACAGCGCTGCGACACCCGAGTCGCGACGAGTGAGCAGCAGCACGGCACCGAGCTGGGCCGCTTCCTGCGCGCCCGCAGCGACTGGAGGGGCCTGCTGTCAACCGACGTCGAAGAGGTTCGGAAGTCGCAGGAGGTAACGGGTGCGGTCGTGGCGTTTGAGTGACTCGAACTCGGGTGCCCGGTACAGCGGCGTGACGGTGCATCGCTCGGCGGCCGAACCGATCGTGTCCAGCAGGGCGTTGACGGCCTGCCGGGCCGAGGTGTTGGCGCCTTCCATGGTGGCGAGATCGATGGGCACGGCCACGTAGTCGCCGGACAGGAAGAGGTTGGGGATCTTCGTGGCCGACCGCGGGCGGTGGTGGAAGGTCCCCGTCGGATGGATGAGCAGCTGTTCCTCGTTGACCGGGTTCGGGGTGCCGAGTCCGTCCACGGCCGGGTCGAGGAACCAGGAGTGCAGCACGGAGTCCTTCAGGACCGTACGTCCGCTGTCGTTGAGCGCTGCCTTCAACTGTGCCCACACCTCGCGGGCGACTTCGGTGCGGGTGCACTGCTTGGCCGTCTTGCCGTACAAGATGCCCGGCTGGTCCCACTCGGAGACGTCCACGGACAGACAGTCCCTGACCGTGCCGTCACCGAAGTCGGCGGGGAAGTCATGGCCCGGCCAGTGCTGGGCCTGGGCGATCGCGGTCAGCGACCAGGGGGAGTCGATGAGGTCGAGGTGGCCGTGCAGGATCGGCGTTCGTTCGGTCAGATAGAACTGGATGCCGGTCATCCAGTCCGTCTCCAGACGGTCGCACTCGGCGAGTTGGGGGTCGGCGGCGCGTACGGCGGAGTTCCAGGTGCGGCGGGCGTGCTCGACCGGCATGGCCGATATGTAGTGGTCGGCGGTGACGCTCCGGCGGGCACCTCCGGGGTCCTCCATGACGGCTCCGGCGATCCGGCCCGCGTTCAGGGTCAGGTCGCGTACGGTCCAGCCGATGCGGAACTCGACCCCGAGTGACTTCAGGTATGTCACCCAGGGGTCGATCCAGGCCTCGTTGGTGGGCGCGTTGAGGATCCGGTCCAGTGGTCCGTCCGCGCCCCGGCCGAGGAGGTTGAAGGCGAAGGCCTCCAGCAGGGTGGCGACCGTACGGGTGCTGGCCTCCTCCGCCTTGGTCGCCACGATGTTGCGGGTGATGCCGATGGCCAGGATGCGCTGGTAGTCGTACGACATCCGTCCGGCGCGTACGAACTCCCACCACGGCACCTGCTCCCAGGCCTCGTCACGGCGTTCGTCGCAGCTGGTGAGGAAGACCAGGAAGCGGTTGGCGAAGTAGAGGGCCTCGTGGAGGGGGAGGTTGAAGGCGGTGTCCAGGACCGAGGTGAGGGCGCGGCGGATCTCGTCGGGGGTGAGCTCGGCCGGGGTGTTGCCGGGCCAGGGAAGCGGGATCCGGATGTCCTCGCGGCCGCCCGACCGGGCGAACAGCATCTCCTTGGGGGCAACGAGGTTGTCGTGGACACCGTTGGGGTTGCCGGGGAACGGGATGCGCCGCATCGTGTCGGGCAGGTTGTGATAGATGCCGGGGATGAAGCGGAAGCCGTGCTCACCGGGCAGGGGTCCGCGACCGCCCGTGCCGCTGTCCGGCACGTCCATGCTGCGGGCCTTGCCGCCGAGAGCCTTGCGTTCGTAGACCGTGACCCGCAAGCCGCGTTCGGCGAGTTCGTGTGCGGCTGTGAGCCCGGCGACACCCCCGCCCAGTACGGCCACGGTCTGTGGGGCGGCGCCGTCCTGGGCCGCTGCCCGCTGCGGGGTTCCGAGGGCGACTCCACCACCGGCGGCCGCGGCTGTACCCAGGAAACCTCTTCGTGTGGTGCCGCCCATCACTACCTCTTACCGTCGGTAACCATTGGCGCACGAGGATATGAGCGACGCACCGATCCCGGAAGGCGATCGACGGATCCGGGGTCACTTTGGCTTGATGCCACATCACCTCGGCGGCACCGGACGGCATGCGGCGAAGCACCGTTCACCGGCATCGAGGACGGCCGCGCGAACAGCCCGGCCCCGCGGGCGGTGGGCGGAGTCGCCTCCCGCGTGGCCCCGCTGCCCGGAGTCCCGGCGGGGGCGTTTGCCGTCGTCAGTGACGACGAGGCCGCGGTGGAGAGCCCACCGGGTGTTCCGCGTGGTCGAACCCGACAGCGGCGTGGACGGGTGCGGCTCCGCTCGCGATTCAGGGCACTTGAGCGGGCTCTGTTCCGCGAGGCGTGCTCAGCGCCCTGCCGGGAGGACCGCCTGGGTCTCCCATCCGTGGTCCCCGCGCGGGCAGGCGCGCAGTTCGCCGCCCAGCGCGGTCACCCGCTCCTTGAGCCCGACGAGGCCGAAGCCACCGCCGTGTGCGGCGGCCGGGAGTTGGGGGCCGCCGTGGCCGTCGTCGGTCACCGTCACCTCCAGGCGGTCGCCGTCCCGCCGCAGGCGAACGCTGACCTCTGTGGCTTCGGCCGCGTGGCGTCGTACGTTGGTCAGCGCCTCCTGGACGACCCGGAAGACAGCGGCCCGCACCTCGTGCGGGAGGTCGTCCGACACGGACGGGCCGCGGTGCGGGACGGTGCCGGCCGGGGGTGGTGAAGTCCTTGGTGAGTTCGGCGATGCCCGCCAGATCGCCGACGGGGCGGCGGTCGGCCGCGTCCGGGCCGGTGTCGCGCAGCACGCCGACGGTACGGCGCATCGAGGCCGGCGCCTGAGTGGCGGCGCGCTCGATACCGGCCGGCACAGGGTCGAGCTCGCCTTGGCGGGAGTCGGTCATCAGCCGTGCCGGGCCCGGCCGTCCAGCCGGATCTGAGGACGGTGCAGCCCTTGCCCGACAGGTCGTGCACTTCTGCACCGAGTCGGGCCACACCCGAGGGACACCAGCGACGGGGCGCCGACCGCTGCCGTGCGGCGGCCGGGGGGGATCGGGCCGAGGTCCGCAGCGGCCCTTCTCCCGGGGCGTACCCGCGCTGTGCGACGAATTGGGCCGGCTCGACCCGGCCGGTGTGGGGTCCGCCCCCGGGCGTCCCGGGGGCGCGGACCTGCTGTGACTTCTCCCACCTGCTCTTGCCGGGGCGAGGAACGCTTACCTACGTTCGGTCGCATGTCCTCCCACGGCCGCGCCCTTCCCGGCGAACCGGACGAACCCGCTGAGGCGAGCAGGCCTGCGGCGGACCGACCCGGCGCCCTCCCCTTGGCCGACCTGGACGTCGACCTGAGCGCACACGAAATGCTCCGGCGCGCTCATGTCCTGGACGCTCTCGGCTCCGAATGGGACCCCGTCGCCGCACTGCGCGGCGAGGAAGCGGCGTATGAGCTGCTGTACTCCGGCCTCAGCGCGGAGCAGCAGCGCGTGTACGACGAGCTGGTCTCGGCCGGTGTGCTGCCGCGGAGAGGGGACGGCCATGCTGCCGCTTGACCCGCAGGCCGACATCGGGCGTCGCGCCTGGGTGGCCTGCCCGAACTGCGACGACCGTCGTGGGTGCGCCACCTGTGAGGAGGGGCGTACCTGCTCCGAGCACTGGCGCTACCTGCTCTCCAACGTCGGCAGCCTGCTCCACCTGCAGTGCCGGTCGTGCACGCACATCTGGACACACGAGACCCACTTCGGTGCCACCCGCTCTCCGTGGGAGCGCATTGTCAGCGGCCTGCGACGACAGTGATCGTTGACAAGGGCTGACTCGGTGAGCCGGGGCGTTTGTGCCCCGGGTCGCCGGTGCCGCCGCGGGCGACGGCCGGTGAGGCCGGACGGCGGATCGGCGCCCGCTTTCGGATGACCTCACCGTCTGTCGTCGGGAACGGCAGGCCGCCTTGGCCGAGGATCGCGGTCGGCGGCCATCCCTGCCTGCCGTTCGTATGCCCGGAGGCAGCCGTGCACATCCTGCTCCTAGCCAGCGCGTTCAACAGCCTCACCCAGCGCGCCCACGCCGAACTGCGCGACCTCGGCCACACCGTGGCGGTGGAACTCGCCCTGCCGGACAGCTCGTTGCCGGACGCCGTGCGGCGGCACGCACCGCAGCTCATCCTGGCGCCGATGCTGAAGACGGCGATCCCGGAGGAGGTGTGGACAGCGCACACCTGCCTCATCGTCCATCCGGGCCCCGTGGGCGACCGCGGACCGTCCTCCCTGGACTGGGCGATTCACGAGGGCGCCGACCAGTGGGGCGTCACCGTCCTGCAGGCCGACCGGGAGATGGACGCCGGTGATGTGTGGGCCTCCGTACCGTGCCGGGTCCCTCCGGTGTCCAAGAGCGAGCTGTACCGAGGGGAGATCGCCGACGCCGCGCTCGAGGCCGTCACGCTCGCGGTGGAGCGCTTCGCCGGGGGAACCCACATGCCGCGCAAGCAGGACGCGGCACGCACGGCGGACGCTCGCCCGCGCCCTCGTCCGTACCTCGACCAGAGCGTCCGGCGGATCGACTGGACCGAGGACTGCACACAGGACGTCCTGCGCAAGCTGAGAGCGGCGGACTCGCAGCCCGGTGTGCTGGACGTGCTGCTCGGAGGTGAGTGGTATCTGCACGGCGGTCATCCCGAGAGCGTGCTGCGCGGCCGCCCGGGCGAGCTGCTGGCCACCCGGGCCGGGGCGGTCTGCCGGGCCACCAAGGACGGCGCCGTGTGGATCCCCGAACTGCGGCTCCGGCGCGGGCCCGGGCAGCCGCCCACGTTCAAACTGCCCGCCGTGCGGGCCCTGGGCGACCGGCTGCCCCCGCTGCCCGAGCACGCCCTGCCCCTGTTGCCCGAGGTGCGGCCCGGTACCTGGACGGACATCCGCTACCGGGAGGACGGGAACGTGGGCTTCCTCTCGTTCTCCTTCCCCGGCGGCGCCATGAGCACGGAGCAGTGCCGACGTCTGCTGGACGCCTACCGGGCAGCGTGCGCGCGGCCCACGTCGGTGCTGGTGCTGGGCGGCGAACGGGACTTCTTCTCCAACGGGATCCACCTCAACGTCATCGAGGCCGCGGACGACCCCGCCGCCGAGTCCTGGGCGAACATCAACGCCATCGACGATCTGGTCGAGGCGGTCCTGACGACGACGGACCGGCTGGTGGTCTCGGCGGTCGCGGGCAACGCCGCGGCGGGCGGCGTGATGCTCGCCCTGGCGGCCGACGAGGTGTGGTGCCGCTCGGGGGCCGTGCTGAACCCCCACTACCGTCTGATGGGCCTGTACGGCTCGGAGTACTGGACGCACACCCTGCCGCGCAGGGTGGGCCCCGCGTCGGCCGACCGGCTCATGCGCGAGGCTCTCCCGGTGAGCTCGGCGAGCGCACTGCGCCTCGGTCTCGTGGACCGGGTGGTCGACTGCGCTCCTTCCGACTTCTCGCGGGAAGTCGGCGGCCTGGCGGCGCGTCTGGCGTCACTTCCGGCGACGGCGTCACGGATCACCGCGAAGAAGACGGAGCTGGACCGGCTGGAGAGTGCGACCCCGCTGGCCGGCTTCCGCGAGCGGGAGCTGGCCCGGATGCGCCGGACCTTCGACGACCAGGACGCCCCTTATCACGCTCTGCGTCGTTCCTTCGTCCAGAAGGAGCGGCCACCGTGCACCCCGCCGCACCTCGGTCCTGCCGCGGTTGCGTAAACCGGTCCCACCCCCTCCGCCGCCGATGTCACCGGAACAGCCCTCGATGGTGTCTCGTCACTGCCGAACGGCTGATACGAAGAAGGTCGACGGTCGAAATGCAGGCCTTCATCCCTTACCTCCCCAGGAGGCGGTCCCATGACTGAGGCGACGCCGGACACGGTCGGCGCTGTGGACGCAGGCGGCGCGCCCGCCGAGGAGACACCCACGATCCACATTCTCTGGATCAACGCGGGGCTGAGCTGCGACGGCGACTCGGTCGCGTTGACCGCGGCCATGCAGCCCAGCATCGAGGAGATCGTGCTCGGTGTGCTGCCCGGTCTTCCGAAGATCGCCGTCCACTGGCCGCTCATCGACTTCGAGTGCGGTCCGGTCGGCGGCTCGGACACGTTCATCGAGTGGTTCTTCAAGGGGGAGCGGGGCGAGATCGACCCGTTCGTCCTGGTCGTCGAGGGCTCCATCCCCAACGAGGCGATCAAGCCCGAGGGCTATTGGTGCGGCTTCGGCGACAACCCGGAGACCGGCCAGCCGATCACCACCAGCGAGTGGATCGACCGGCTCGCCCCGAAGGCACTGGCGGTCGTCGCCATCGGCACCTGCGCCACCTACGGCGGCATCCACGCCATGGCGGGCAACCCGACCGGCGCGATGGGCGTGCCGGACTACCTCGGCTGGGACTGGAAGTCCCACGCCGGCATCCCCATCGTGTGCGTCCCCGGCTGTCCGATCCAGCCCGACAACTTCTCCGAGACGCTCACCTATCTGCTCTACCAGGCGGCCGGCGCCGCCCCGATGATCCCGCTGGACGACAAGCTGCGCCCGACCTGGCTGTTCGGGGCCACCGTGCACGAGGGCTGCGACCGGGCGGGCTACTACGAGCAGGGTGAGTTCGCCCTGTCCTACGACTCGCCGAAGTGCCTGGTCAAGCTCGGCTGCTGGGGTCCGGTCGTCAAGTGCAACGTGCCCAAGCGCGGCTGGATGAACGGGATCGGCGGCTGCCCCAACGTCGGCGGCATCTGCATCGCCTGCACCATGCCGGGGTTCCCCGACAAGTTCATGCCGTTCATGGACGAACCGCCCGGCGCCAAGGTGTCCAGCACGGCCAGTGGTGCCTACGGAACCGTGATCCGCAAGCTGCGGTCGATCACGGCCAAGACGGTGGACAAGGAGCCCAAGTGGCGCCGCACCGGAGACAAGATCACCACCGGATACCGGCCCCCGTGGTGAGCATCCGCCGCAAGTAATCCGCTCCCTGCTTCGTGCACCCCCACACCCGAACCTCCCGCGCAACGAAGGGCACGGCACACAGATGGCACCGAAGACGAAGGCGGCCGGCGACGGCAGCGGCCTGGTGGAGATGGCCTGGGACCCGATCACCCGGATCGTGGGCAGCCTGGGCATCCACACGAAGATCGACTTCAAGCAGAAGCGGGTCGCGGAGTGCTACAGCACGTCGTCGGTCTTCCGCGGCTACAGCGTCTTCATGCGGGGCAAGGACCCCCGCGACGCCCACTTCATCACCAGCCGCATCTGCGGGATCTGCGGGGACAACCACGCCACCTGCTCGGTGTACGCGCAGAACATGGCGTACGGCGTGAAGCCCCCGCACCTCGCCGAGTGGATCATCAACCTCGGCGAGTCCGCGGAGTACATGTTCGACCACAACATCTTCCAGGAGAACCTGGTCGGGGTCGACTACTGCGAGAAGATGGTCAAGGAGACCAACCCCGGCGTCCTCGAACTCGCCGAGCGCACCGAGGCCCCGCACGCGGCGGAGCACGGCTACCGCACGATCGCCGACATCATGCGCTCGCTCAACCCCCTGGAAGGCGAGTTCTACCGCGAGGCCCTCCAGGTCAGCCGCTACACGCGCGAGATGTTCTGCCTGATGGAGGGCCGCCATGTGCACCCCTCCACGCTCTACCCGGGCGGCGTCGGAACCATCGCCTCCGTACAGCTCTTCACGGACTACCTCAGCCGGCTGATGCGCTACGTGGAGTTCATGAAGCGCGTCGTGCCCCTGCACGACGACCTGTTCGACTTCTTCTACGAGGCGCTGCCCGGATACGAGGAAGTGGGCCGCCGGCGTGTCCTGCTCGGCTGCTGGGGCGCGCTCAACGACCCCGAGTACTGCGACTTCACCTACGCGAACATGACGGACTGGGGCCGGCGGATGTTCGTCACGCCCGGCATCATCGTCGACGGCAAGCTCGTCACCAACGACCTCACCGAGATCAACCTCGGCATCCGCATCCTGCTGGGCAGCTCGTACTACGAGGACTGGCAGGGGCAGGAGCAGTTCGTCACCCACGACCCGCTCGGCAACCCGGTGGACCCGCGCCACCCGTGGAACCAGCACACCATCCCCGCCCCGCAGAAGCGCGAACTTCGACGACAAGTACAGCTGGGTCATGTCCCCGCGCTGGTTCGACGGCAAGGACCACCTCGCCCTCGACACCGGCGGCGGCCCCATCGCCCGCCTGTGGTCGACCGCCCTGTCCGGGCTCGTCGACATCGGCTACGTCAAGGCCACCGGCCACAGCGTGGTCATCAACCTGCCCCGCACGATGACCAAGCCCGAGACCAGCTTCGAGTGGAAGATCCCGAAGTGGTCCAACGCGCTGGAACGCAACCGCGCGCGCACCTACTTCCAGGCCTACGCCGCCGCCGTCGCGCTGCACTTCGCGGAGAAGGGCCTGGCGGAGGTCCGCGCCGGACGCACCCAGACCTGGGAGAAGTTCGAGGTCCCGGACGAGGGCCTCGGCGTCGGCTTCACCGAGGCGGTCCGCGGTGTCCTCTCCCACCACATGGTGATCCGCGACGGCAAGATCGCCAACTACCACCCGTACCCGCCAACCCCCTGGAACGCCAGCACCAGGGACACCTTCGGCACGCCCGGCCCGTACGAGGACGCCGTGCAGAACACCCCCATCTTCGAGGAGAACACCCCGGAGAACTTCAAGGGCATCGACATCATGCGCGCCGTCCGCAGCTTCGATCCCTGTCTGCCCTGTGGCGTGCACATGTACGTCGGGGGCGGCAAGACGGTGAAGTCGATGCACGTGCCCACCGGCCTGAGCGGACTGGGCGGATGAGCGCGATGACGGCGGCACCGCCGGTGAACGCGGAGCAGGCCGGACGCCGCGTCGAGGAGGTGCTGGAGCGACTGGCCGCGAGCAAGCGACCCGGCCGCCGCCGCCGCGGCGGAGGAACTCGTCCGGTCCCTCATGGACTTCTACGGCGCCGGCCTGGCCCGCATCCTCCACCTGCTGTCCTCCGCCGCCGGGGAACCGTCGGCGGGACTGCTCGGTGACGAACTGGTCGCGAGCCTGCTCGTCCTGCACGACCTGCACCCCGAGGACCGCGACACGCGCATCGCCCGGGCCCTCGACAGCGTCAGGGAACACGCCCTGGACGTCGTGGGCTTCGACGAGGAGAGCGGCACCCTGTCGCTGCGGGCCCGGGAGTCAGGCGGCTGCGGTTGCGGCTCCGGAACTGGCGCCCGGGAGGCCGCGGAGGAAGCGCTCGCCTGCTTCGCACCGGAGGTCAGGGCCGTCGACGTACAGACCGCGCCCGCCGGGCCCCCGCTCCTCCAGATCGGTACCGGTCCGGCACCGACGAGGACCCGATGAGCGTGTCCCCGGCGCCCGCCCGGAGCGCAACTCCTCTGGCCTGCGGAGATTCCTCACCGAGCGTCCGCCCCGGCCCGAACGGTGCGAACTGTGCGCGGTGGCCGTCGCCGAAGCGGACCACCGCCACCTGGTCGACACCGAGAAACGCGCCCTCGTCTGCGCCTGTGCCCCCTGCGCACTGCTGATGGAACAGCCGGGTGCCGCCGCGGGCCGCTTCCGCACGGTCCCGGCCCGCTACCTCGCCGACCCCGGACACAGCCTCGACGAGAGTGCGTGGGACGCGTTGCAGATCCCGGTCGGCGTCGCCTTCCTCTTCCGCAACGCGGCGCTCGACCGGTTGGTCGCCCTCTACCCGAGCCCGGCCGGAGCCACCGAGAGCGAACTCGAACCGGCCACGTGGACGGACGTCCTCGGCGGCAGCCGCCTCGCCGACCTGCTCGAACCCGACGTGGAGGCGCTGCTGCTGCGCCGCGTCGACGGCCGCTGCGAGTGCCACCTCGTACCGATCGACATCTGCTACGAACTCGTCGGCCGCATGCGCCTGTTGTGGCAGGGCTTCGACGGCGGAGCCGAGGCCCGCGCCGCTCTGGACACGTTCTTCGCGGACGTCTCCCGACGCGCCCGGCCCGTGCGCGAGGCGGTGCGGCCGTGACGGAGTTCTCCTTCGCCTGCACCGGCGTCCGCGCCGACCGGTTCGCCGCCGGACCCACCCTCGTCTTCCGGCTGCGTGTCACCGCCGCCGGCAACGCGCGCGTGCACGCTCTCGCGCTGCGCTGCCAGATCCGCATCGAACCCGCCCGCCGTGGCTACGAGTCCGCCGAGGCCGACGGGCTGGCGGACCTCTTCGGCGAACGCTCACGCTGGGGCAGCACGCTCCAGCCGGTGCAGTTCGCGCAGGTCTCGCTCATGGTTCCCGGCTTCACCGGAGAGACCGAAGCCGACCTCGTCGTGCCCTGCACCTACGACATGGACGTCGCCGCGACCCGCTACCTCACCGCCCTCACCGGCGGCGAGGTTCCGCTGCTGATGCTCTTCTCCGGCACGGCGTTCACCGGAGCCGGCGGTTTCCAGGTCGAGCCGGTCCCGTGGGACCGGGAGGCGGCCTTCCGGATGCCGGTCGCCACCTGGCGGGAGATGCTCGAGCAGCACTTCCCCGGGTGCGGCTGGATCCGGCTGCCCCGCGACACCATGAACGCCCTCCTCGCCTACCGCTCCCGCCGCGCGCTGCCCTCCTGGGAGGCGACCCTCAAGGCCCTGCTCGACGCCGACGGCGCAGCGGACCCACCCCGCAGCGACCCGCTGCGCGCGCTCACCGGCACCACCGGAAGGACGGATCCGTGACCGTGACCGCGTTCGCCTCCGAGACGGAGGAGCGGTTCGCCCTCGCCCGGCAGGTGGCCGACGCCGTCCTCTTCGAGGGCTATGTGCTCTACCCGTACCGCGCCTCGGCGGCCAAGAACCGGCTGCGCTGGCAGTTCGGGGTGCTCGTGCCGCCCGGCTGGGGCGCCGAGTGCGAAGAGCACGACTTCCAGCACACCGAATGCCTGATGGAACCGAAGGCGGGCGCGACCCTCTCGGTCGAGGTGCGCTTCCTGCACGCCCGACGGCGCACGGTGCAGCGGGCACGCCTGGACGGCGGCTTCGACACGGTTGCCCGAACTCCGCCTCGACGACCGGGTGCTGGTGCCCTGGGACGAGGGGGGCGAGGAGCGCGTCGAGGTGGTCGCGTCGGTGGACGAGCTCCTCGGCGACGGCGTCACGCATCCCTTCCGACGCCCCGCCCGCGAGGACACCGAACCGGTCCTGGACGCAGCCGGCCGAACCGTCGGCCGACTGGTCCGGCGGTGCGAGGAGGTCAGCGGGACGGTCCGGCTGTCCGCCCGCGAGCTCGACGGCCCCTACCGGGCCATGCGGCTGACCGCCGTCGTCGAGAACACCAGCGACTGGACACCGCCCGAGGGACGCGGCGCCGGCCGGGACGCGGCACTGCCGCACTCACTGGTGGCCACCCACCTCCTCATGGCCCTCGACGCCGGATCGTTCCTGTCGATGACCGATCCCCCCGAGTGGGCGAAGGGCGCGGTCGCCGCCTGCCGCAACCTGCACACCTGGCCCGTACTCGCGGGCGAACCCGGCCGCGCCGACCTCGTGCTGTCCTCGCCGATCATCCTGGAGGACCATCCGGCCATCGCGCCGGAGAGCCCCGGCGCGCTCTACGACGCCACCGAGATCGACGAGATCCTCGCGCTGCGCACCGCGGCCCTCACCGACGAGGAGAAACGCGAGGCCCGGGGCACCGACGAGCGGGCGGCCGCCGTGATCGAGCTGGCGGACTCGATGCCTGCCGAGGTCCTCGAGCGGCTGCACGGGGCGGTCCGGAGCCTGCGCGAGGTGACCGGCCCGGACCCCACCGCCTCGCACGACGGTTTCCCCGACGAGTACGGGGTGCAGCAGCCTGACACCCCCTGGTGGGACCCGGCGAGCGACGAGGGCTTCGACCCGGAGCGCGACCGGGTGGTCGTGGACGGCCGGCCGGTGGGCAAGGGCACCCGCGTCGAGTTGCGCCCGGGCCTGCGCCACACCGACGCGCAGGACATCTTCCTGCGCGGCCGCACAGCGAAGGTCGAGGCCGTGCTGCACGACGTCGACGGCGGGGTGCACCTGGCGGTCACGGTCGAGAGTGACCCGGGTGCCGACATCCGCCGCGAGCAGGGACGGTTCCTGTACTTCCAGCCCGACGAGGTCACACCGCTGGAGGACGACGTATGAGCCCCTCCCCGCAGGCAGGCCCCAGGACGCTCGTCGCCGGCATCGGCAACATCTTCCTCGGGGACGACGGCTTCGGCGTGGAGACCGCGCGCCGGCTCGCCGAGCGCGACCTGCCCGGACACCTCGAGGTCGTGGACATCGGGGTGCGTGGGGTACACCTCGCCTACCAGCTCCTGGACGGCTACGACACCCTCGTCCTCGTGGACGCCACGGCACGTGGCGAAGCCCCCGGCACGCTGTACGTGATCGAGTACGAAGGCGGCGATACCGGCGCGGTCCCCGCGATCGACGGCCACCGGATGACCCCCGACACCGTCCTGGCGTTGCTCGGCACCCTCTGCGCCGGCACCGGCGGACAACCGCCGCGACGCGTCCTGATCGTCGGCTGCGAACCGGCCTCCGTCGAGGAGGGCATCGGTCTCAGTCCGCCGGTGTCCGACGCCGTACCGCAGGCTGTCCGGCTGATCGAAGAGCTGCTGCAGGGCGGCGTGCCGTCCGTGGCGCAAGCCTCGACCTGAGGCTTCGACGTGAGGAGAGACGGATGAAGAAGATCGTCATCGGCGGAGCGGCCCTCGCCGCCGTGATCGCCGTCTTCGCCGAGGTACTTCCCGACCTCCGGCGCTATCTGAGGATCCGACGTATGTGAACCGTGCGAGCCACCGGTGTGCCGTGCGGTTGCGTCGAACGGCGTACCTGCCGGCCGGTGACGGCGTGCCGGGCCGTGCGACCAGGGGGCGCGCGCCTCTAATGAAGCCCGGCTGGAGGCAGGCTGCGGAAGGACGAAGACCCATGCACGAGATGTCCGTCGCGCTGGCCGTCGTCGACCAGGTGGCAGAGGCCGCCACCCGGGCCGGCGATGTCACGGCCGTGCGATCGGTACGGCTCCAGGTGGGCGAACTGGCCGGCGTCGTACCCGACGCGCTCGCCTTCTCCTTCGAACTGGCCTGCGCCGGAACTCTGCTGGAAGGCGCCGAACTGGTCACCGAAGCGGTGCCGGGGCGGGCCCGTTGCACGCCCTGCGCGCACGAGTGGGCCGTCGGCATGCCACCCCGGCTGACCTGCCCCGCGTGCGGCGGGACGCGTACCGACCTGCTCGCGGGCCGGGAACTGCAGATCGTCGACGTGCACTGGGAGGACGGCAGCCCCACGTACCCGCCCACCCGCGAACCGATCTCCGAGGAGCGCTGAACCATGTGCCGTGTCGTCGACCTGCGCCAGGCCGTACTCGCCAAGAACGACGCGAGCGCCCACGAACTGCGCGCCCACCTCGCGGCTCGAGGCACCGCGGTCGTCAACCTGCTGTCCAGCCCGGGCAGCGGCAAGACCGCGCTGCTGGAGCGCGAACTGCTGCGGGCACGGGAGCGGTCCGTTCCCGTCGCGGCGCTGAGCGCCGATCTCGCCACCGAGAACGACGCGGCACGCCTGGCGCGTTCGGGCGTCCCGGTCAAGCAGGTGCTCACCGACGGACTGTGCCATCTGGAGGCGGGGATGCTCGCCGGGCATCTGGAGGGGTGGCTCCCCGACGACACCCGGCTGCTGTTCGTGGAGAACGTCGGCAACCTGGTCTGCCCGGCCTCCTACGACCTGGGGGAGACGCTGAGGGTCACCCTCGCCTCCGTGACGGAGGGCGAGGACAAGCCGCTCAAGTACCCCACCGCCTTCGGCCTCGCCCACCTGGTCGTGGTCACCAAGACCGACATCGCGGAGGCCGTCGAGTTCGACGAGGCAGCGTTCCGCGCGAACGTGGAGCAGGTCAACCCCGGGAGTCGAGGTGGTCCTCACCTCGGCACGCCGGGGGCAGGGAGTCGGCGTGCTGCTCGACCGGGCGATGGCGGCCGCGGACGGCGCACCCGTCCACGCGCCGGTCATGGCCCGGCAGCCCCATCACCACGATCACCGCACGCGGACAACGGTCACCGCACCCCATGCGCACCCGGAGGCCACCGGCACGATGGCCCACACCCACCCGTGAGCGGTCCGCAGGCCCCGGCCGCCGTCGCCGAGGACACTCCGCTGCCGTCGCCGGGTCACCGTCCGGGGCGTGGTGCAGGGCGTGGGCTTCCGGCCCTACCTGTACGGCCTTGCCACCGAACTCGCCCTGGCCGGACACGTGACCAACACCCCGGAGGGCGTCGTCGTGGAGGTCGAGGGCGACCGCCTCGGCCGTGGCCCGGTTCTGCGACCGGATCGCCGCCCAGGCACCACCGCTGGCCCGCGTCGAGTCCGTCCACCACCGGGAGCTGCCTCCCGCCGGCGGCACCGCGTTCACCATCCTCGCCTCCCGCGCCGACGGACCGGCCCGCACCCTGGTCTCCCCGGACTCCGCCACCTGCGCCGACTGCCTCGCAGAGCTGGCCGACCCGGCGGACCGGCGGTACCGCCATCCGTTCGTCAACTGCACCCACTGCGGCCCGCGCTTCACGATCGTCACCGGCGTGCCGTACGACCGGGCCAACACCACCATGGCCGGCTTCGCGATGTGCCCCGACTGCGCCCGGGAGTACGCGGATCCGGCCGACCGGCGTTTCCATGCGCAGCCGGTCGCCTGCCCGGCCTGCGGACCGCGTCTGCGGCTGGTCGGCGCCCGGGAGCCAGGGCTCAGGAGCGTCGACGGGGCGGACCCGGTCACCGAGGCGCGCACGCTGCTGACGCGGGGCGCGATCCTCGCCGTGAAGGGCCTGGGCGGTTACCACCTGGCCTGCGATGCCACGAACCAGGCGGCAGTCGCCCTCCTGCGCCGCCGGAAGGCGCGCGGGGACAAGCCGTTCGCCGTCATGGCCGGAACGGCGGACGACGTCCGGCACCTCGTGCGGCTGAGCCCCGAGGAGCGGAGCCTGCTCGAAGGCCGGGCCAGGCCGGTCGTATTGATGAGGCGGCGTCCGCACCCGTCGTCGCAGCCGGGGACCCGCGGCCCGCCGAGTCCGTCGCGCCCGGCAGCCCCGACCTCGGCGTGATGCTGCCGTACACGCCCCTGCACCATCTGCTGCTCGGTCTGCCCGGCGACCTGGACGGCCCCCGGCTGCTCGTCATGACCAGCGGCAACGTGTCCGGTGAGCCGATCGTCACCGACGACAGCGAGGCGCTGGAGCGGCTCGCGCACCTGGCCGACGCCTGGCTCACGCACGACCGGCCGATCCACGTCCCGTGCGACGACTCCGTGGTCCGCGTCTGCGACGGGGAGCCGCTGGTGATCCGCCGCTCCCGTGGCTACGCCCCGTTGCCTGTCTCCCTCCCACTGCCCGTGCGGCCGGCTCTCGCCGTCGGCGGAGACCTGAAGAACGCCTTCTGCCTGGGGGCGGGCCGCCGCGCCTGGCTGTCGGCGCACATCGGCGACATGGACGACGTCGGTACGCAGCGGGCGTTCGCGCGCGCGGTGACGCAGTTGGAGTCCATCACGGGGGTGCGGTCCGAGACCCTGGTCTCCGACCGGCATCCCGGCTACCGCTCCGTCCGATGGGCCGACCGGAACGCGGCGCACCGGCCCGTCGTGCGCGTCCAGCACCATCACGCGCACGTCGCCGCCGTGATGGCCGAGCATGGGCTGGACGGCACCCGGCCGGTGATCGGCGTCGCGTTCGACGGCACGGGCCACGGCGACGACGGCGCTGTGTGGGGCGGGGAGTTCCTGCTCGCGGACTACGACGGCTTCACCCGGTTCGGGCACCTCGCGTACGTCCCGCTGCCCGGTGGCGACGCCGCGGTGCGCCGGCCGTACCGCATGGCGCTGGCCCATCTGAGGGCGGCCGGGATCGACTGGTCCGACGACCTCGCCTGTACTGCCGCCTGCCCGCCCGATGAACTCCGCCTCCTGGAACGGCAGTTGGAGCGCGGCCTGAACTGTGTCCCCACGTCCAGCATGGGCCGGCTCTTCGACGCCGTGTCCTCTCTCGCCGGGGTGTGCCACCGATCCGGATACGAGGCACAGGCCGCCGTCGAGCTGGAGGGGGCGGCTCTGCACGCACCCGCCGACGACGCCACCGCGTACGCCTTCGCGCTGCACGCGTCGGAGGAGAACGGGGGCGGCGCTGTACGGGCCGACCCGGCACCCGTACTCGCGGCGATCGTCGACGACCTGCGCGCGTGCGCCGATCCGGCCCTCGTCGCGGCTCGCTTCCACCGGGCCGTGACCGGCCTGGTGCACCGGATGTGCGCGCGGGCGCGAGAGCGCCACGGGCTGGACACGGTCGCCCTGACGGGAGGCGTGTTCGCCAACACGCTGCTCTCCTCGGCCTGTGCCGCCACCCTGCGCGAGGACGGCTTCACGGTCCTGCGGCACCACCTGGTGCCGCCCAACGACGGCGGCCTGGCGCTGGGCCAGCTGATGGTGGCCGCCCGGGCCACTCCCACCGACTGAGCAAGCGCGACCCACAGCGAGGAGAGGCTCATGTGCCTGGCGGTACCCGGCAGAGTGATGGACATCGAGGAACGGGACGGCACCCGGATGGCCACCGTCGACTTCGGCGGCGTGGTCAAGGAGGTGTGCCTGGAGTACCTGCCCGACCTCCAGGTCGGCGAGTACGCCATCGTCCACGTCGGGTTCGCCCTGCAACGGCTGGACGAGGAGTCGGCGCGGCAGACGCTCGAACTCTTCGCCGAACTCGGCCTGTTGCAGGAGGAGTTCGGCGACCCCTGGGAAACGGCGGCGGTGGAGGCGGGCGTGGACCCGGTGGAAGAGGTGCGCAAGTAGTGAAGTACATCGACGAGTTCCAGGATCCGGAGCTGGCGCGTCGGCTCCTCGACGACATCCACGCCACGGTGACCAGGCCGTGGGCCCTGATGGAGGTGTGCGGAGGACAGACGCACAGCATCATCCGGCATGGCATCGACCAACTCCTGCCGAAGGAGGTCGAGTTGATCCACGGGCCTGGCTGCCCTGTCTGCGTGACCCCGCTGGAGGTCATCGACAAGGCTCTGGAGATCGCCTCCCGGCCGGAGGTGATCTTCTGCTCCTTCGGTGACATGCTGCGCGTGCCGGGCACGGGACGGGACCTGTTCCAGGTCCGCGGGGAAGGCGGTGACGTGCGCGTCGTCTACTCGCCGCTGGACGCCCTGCGGGTCGCTCAGCAGAACCCGGACCGCGAGGTGGTGTTCTTCGGTATCGGCTTCGAGACGACGGCACCCCCCAACGCCATGACGGTCCATCAGGCCCGGAAGCTGGGCATCGAGAACTTCAGCATGCTGGTGTCCCATGTCCGAGTACCCCCGGCCATCGAGGCGATCATGTCGTCGCCGAGCTGCCGGGTGCAGGGCTTCCTCGCGGCCGGCCACGTCTGCAGCGTGATGGGCGTGGGGGAGTACCCGGAACTGGCCGAACGCTTCCGCGTTCCGATCGTCGTGACGGGCTTCGAGCCACTGGACATCCTCGAAGGGGTGCGCCGAGCCGTCCGTCAACTGGAACGCGGTGAGCACACCGTCGACAACGCCTACGCCCGTGCAGTCCGCCCGGAGGGCAACCCGGCCGCCCGCGCCATGCTGGAGGACGTCTTCGAGGTCACCGACCGTGCCTGGCGCGGCATCGGGGTGATCCCGGACAGCGGCTGGCGGCTGTCGTCCAAGTATCGCGACCACGACGCCGAGTACCGTTTCTCGGTCGACGGCATCCGGACCGAGGAACCCGCCGAGTGCCGCAGCGGAGAGGTTCTCCAGGGGCTGCTCAAGCCGCACGAGTGCGAGGCCTTCGGCACCCTGTGCACCCCCCGTACGCCGCTGGGAGCAACCATGGTCTCCAGCGAGGGAGCCTGCGCCGCGTACTACCTCTACCGGCGACTGGACATGCCCGCCGACAAGGCCCGGGAGGTGACCCCCGTTGTCTGACACCACTGATCTCCGCGCCCCCGCTCTGGACGTCGAGGCGTGGACGTGTCCGGCGCCCCTGCGCGACCGGCCGCGTGTCGTCATGGGCCACGGTGGGGGTGGAGTCCTCTCCGCCGAACTGGTCCAGCAGATCTTCGCGCCCGCGTTCGGGGGCGAGGTGCTCGCCCAGATGGGTGATGCCGCCGTCCTCTCCCTGGGCGGTGCCCGGCTGGCGTTCTCCACCGACTCCTACGTGGTGCGGCCGCTGTTCTTCCCCGGCGGCAGCATCGGTGACCTGGCGGTCAACGGCACCGTCAACGACCTCGCCATGAGTGGCGCCCGCGCCGCCTACCTCTCCTGCGGATTCATCCTGGAGGAGGGTGTCGAGCTGGACGTGGTCACGCGGGTGTCCGAGGCGCTGGGTGCGGCCGCGCGCACCGCCGGTGTGGAGGTGGCCACCGGCGACACCAAGGTGGTGGAGGCCGGCCATGGCGACGGGATCTATATCAACACCGCGGGCGTCGGTCTCGTCCCCGCGGGCGTCGACCTGCGTCCGCAGCGGGTCGTCCCCGGCGACGTCGTGATCGTCAGTGGCGCCATCGGCGTTCACGGGGTGGCGGTCATGAGCGTTCGCGAGGGCCTGGAATTCGGAGTGGAGATCAAGAGCGACTGTGCGGCGCTCGGCGGCCTGGTCGACGCCATGCTCGCCGTCACCCCGGATCTGCACGTACTGCGCGATCCCACCCGAGGCGGCCTGGCGGCCACGCTCAACGAGATCGCGGAGGCCTCCGGCGCCGGGGTGGTCATCCGGGAACGCGACGTCCCGGTCCCACCGGCCGTGGCCAATGCCTGCGCCATTCTCGGACTGGACCCCATGTACATCGCCAACGAGGGCAAGCTGGTGGCGTTCGTCCCGCGCGAGCACGCCGAGGCCGTCCTGGAGGCGATGCGAGCCCATCCTCTGGGCGCGGACTCCGTGATCATCGGTGAGGCCGTCGAGGCGCATCCCGGCATGGTCGTGGCCCGTACCGGCCTGGGGGGAACGCGGGTGGTCGATCTGCCGATCGGGGAGCAACTTCCGCGGATCTGCTGACAGGGGCTTCGCTTGCAGGGGAAGCCGGGGTCGTCCGGGCGCCGAACGGGTCAGCGGTCCGTTCGGCGCCCGGGCAGCGGAGCCTGCGAGTACCTACGGGTCCTGCGGGTCCACGCCGGTCGTGGCAGAAGCGTCCTTGGAACCGCTGGGACGCTGGGAGCGGCCCTTGCGCCCGGTGTCGTGTCTGCCCTTCTCGTCCGCGTTGCCGTACTCCTCGCCGCTTGCACCGTGACCTTCGACCGTGTCGCCAGGAACGGACTTCTTCTCCTCCGGCGACTTCGTCCGGCCCCGTCCCCTTTCGCCGGCCTGCTCAGCCGTACGGAAGGAGCGGCGGGCACTCGGGTTGTCCTGCTGGTGCGTCTCGTCCACATCGGGCGACCAGCCGTGCTGTCCGGTGCCCTCGTGACGGCTGGGACCCTTTCCGTGTGATGGCTCGGACGAACGTGGTTTCTTCGACATGGCCGGGTCTGCCTTTTCATGGTCAGTGGGGTACGCCGGACATGCGTACCCACGGTGGGTAAATTATCCCCCCTTGCGATATTCCAGGCATGTTTTGACCGTTTCTGGTTCGACCGCGGAAGAAGCTCGGGAGCGCCGTCGACGATCACTCCCGCCTGGCCTGCAGCGAGATCCGGGTGCTGACCGACAACGGTTCCTGCTCCCGTTCCCGCGGCTTCCGGGCGGGGCCCGGAGGGGCATCGTTTCCGAGGCTGTTCGGAGCCCAGGAAGGAGACCCGGGACCGGTCCGCAGAACAGCCCGCACGATCATGCGGTGCGGGGGTCTGGCCTCCCGCCAGATGTCCGGCCCGCCGCCGGCGCTGTCAAATCCGAATGAGGCCGCGATCCACCAAGTCGACCAGGAGGGGAGAACCCTCGCCCGTCATTCGGTTGCCGGGAAATTCGACGACCACATAGTCGATCGGTCCCATTTCAGCGAATTCATCGTTCAGGGCCTCACCCCTGGATGGTCATGACATGGAGAACTCCCCCCAGCCTCCGAATGCCCTTGCAGCACCGGGCAGAAGCCGCCGCACCTCAGTGCGGTATTCAACCCGTCGGCCCGTCCGGGTCGCGGGGTCGGATCAGCACGGGTCTCCTGTGACCATGACGAGCAGCACACCTCCACCGGACCCGGACGAGCCCTCCGCGGGCCCGCCCGGCGATCAGCGGTCGGCGCGGGAACGCGATGAACTGGACGAGCTGCGGCGCAGGGTGAGGGCCCTGGAGAGCACCGGGCGGTCGCCGGCCGCGCGACACCACTGGTTCCGGTCTACGGGGTCGGTCCTGCTGATCCTTCTCGCCTCGCTGTTGTCGCTGCTGGCCGTCGTCGCGGTCTGGGCGAACAGCATCGTGCGGGACACGGACCGCTACGTCGCCACCGTCGGGCCGCTGGCGAGCAATCCGGACGTACAGAAGGCGATCACCAACCGGGTCACCACAGCGGTCCTGGCGCAGGTCGACGTGGAGGCACTGGTCAAGGAGCTGGAGCGGGCGGCGGCGCAGAAAGGGGCCCCGCCGAAGACGGCCGAACTGCTCGGCAACCTGAAGGGCCCGATCACCAGCGGCCTGAAGAGCCTGGTCAGCGACACCGTGGAGCGGGTGGTCTCCAGCAGTGCCTTCGACACCGTCTGGGTGAACGCGAACCGCAGGGCCCACAGCGCGATCGACAAGGCCCTCACAGGCGAGTCCGACGCCGCGGTGTCCGTCAAGAACGGTCAGGTCGCCATCGATGTGGGACCGATCGTGGCCCAGGTCAAGGACCGACTGGTCAGCGCAGGCTTCAAGCCGGCCGCTCGTATCCCGGCCGTCCACACGGAGTTCGTGGTGTTCGCGTCGGAAGACGTCGACGAGATCAAGTGGTATCTGAGGGTGCTGGAGATCATCGGCAGCTGGCTCCCCCTCATCGTCGTACTGATCGCCGCCGCAGGCGTCTACCTGGCCGTGCACCGCCGCCGGGCCCTGATCGGGGCCGCGCTGGGGGTGTTCGCCGCCATGCTGCTGCTCGGCATCACGCTCACCGTCCTGCGAGCCGTCTACCTCGACCATCTGCCCGCCGGGGCGTCCGACGCAGCCGCCGGTGCGGTGTTCGACGCGCTGGTCAGGTTCCTGCGCGCCGGCGTGCGGACGGTCGGGGCGGTCGCTCTGGTGACGGCTGTCGGGGCCTTCCTCGTGGGCCCGTCCCGGGTCGCCGTCCTCACCCGTACGGGCTGCCGCAAGGCCATCGGCTCCCTACGGGACGCTTCCGTGTCGGCGGGGCTCCCGTTGGGGGCGGTCGGCCGGTTCGTCCACCGCTACAAGCAGTGGATCGGCGGCGTGATCCTGGCGGTAGCCGCGATCGTCCTGTTCACCTGGAACTACCCCACCGTGGCGGTCGTGTTGTGGACGTTGGTGATCGTGTTGATCGCCTTCGCGATCCGCGAGTTCCTGGACAGCGACACTCATGACACGCCGTCCGCTGCTACGCCTGCCGCCTGACCGCGCGCTCGTGCCGACGTGCGCCCACCCGGCGCCAGATCGCCCGCTGGCACCTGAGCGTGCCGGTGCCGACCACGATCAGTACGACGATGTTGAGCAGCGGTTGGAGCAACGAACCCCAGGCCTCGTCCCAGCTGGCGTAGGCACACGAGACCCCGATGTCGGCCGCCGCCGGAATGGTCGTCACCGAGATGAAGACGCCGAGCAGTGCGCTCGTCCGGGCCTCGGCCAGCGAGACGATGCCGACGATCCCGGCCAGCACCGCCACCACGGCCGAGAAGAAGTTGGGGGTGTTGATCAGATTCGAGACGGGTCTCAGCCCCCGTTCGAAGGCCTCCGGCCGCAGCCCGAAGCCCCGGACGAGGAGGGCGAAGAGGAAGGTCGCGGCAACGACCAGCAGGAAGCCCACGAGCAGCGCCATGAGGCCCTGTTCGATTCTCGGCCGGGCGCGGTGGTCGATGCCGAGCGCGATGCTGGTGATGGCCCCGTACTCGGGCCCGACCACCATGGCCGCGACGATGAGGATCTGGGAGTTGGTGATGATGCCCACGGCACCGATCACTCCGGCGATGACGAGGAAGAGATAGAAGCTCGGGGGGGGTATCTGCCCTCGGCCCGGATCCGGGCCTCCACCTGCTCCCACACGGGCGCGCGCAACTCGGCCCCGAGCTCCTCGGCCCCGGCTCTGGCCGCGCGTTCGGAGAACACCGTGTCCACCGGATCGAGGACGATGGAGCCACGGTGCTCCAGTCCGAGGTCCCGCAGACCGCGCAACACCTCGTTCGCGGCTCCGGTCAGGAGGTCGCACTCGATGGCGTCACCGTCGGGATTGCGTACGCTGCCCGTCTGCGAAAAAAGGTTCAGGACACACGGCTCGGCGTCAGCAGGGCCATGGTGCGTTCCCTGAGGTCCGGCGGACACACCGCTCGGACATGGATCAGGTCCATCCGGACCTCCGCGGATCGGTGCGGTGCGCCGGATGTGCGCCCCGGCAGTCGCCCATCCATTAACGGGGCGGTCCCCGAACCCGGCAACCCGGCGTGCGAGGATCCGGTACCTGGCGCAGGGTGGGGGCATGTGGTCGCCCGGCGAGCTGAGCGAGGCCGAATTCCGGCGCCTCCACCGACATCTGCGCGCCACGGCCCCCGGCGCCTCGCGCCGGGGCGCACTGGACACGATCACCGAGGAACACGTTCTGGCAGCCGTTCGCGAGGTGCGGACGGGACGTACGGTGTCGCTCGCCGCTCCTGTGGAGACCCGTACCGGACCGGACAACGCCGATCCGGCCCAGCACCGGCTCACCGCTCCCGCCGACGGAAGACCCGGCTCGACAGGCCTGGAATTCGCCCGGGACCGATTCGCCATGAACATCCACGGCGATGTGGACAGCCACCTCGACGCGCTGAGCCACGTCGTCTACGACGGAACCCTGCACGGCGGCGTACCTGCGGCGGACGCGCTGTCGCCGGACGGAGCAAGCGCCCTGTCCGTCGACCTGGCCCGCGACGGCATCGCCGGACGCGGGGTCCTCCTCGACATCCCCCGGCTGCACGGCGTCCCCTGGCTCGAACCCGGAACGCACGTGAGGGCCGACGACCTCGCTGCCGCCGAGGCACAGCAGGGGGTCCGGGCCGGCCGGGGCGACATCCTCCTCGTACGGGTCGGACACCGTCGACGCCGGGAGGAGTTGGGCCCCTGGGACGTCGCCGGCGCGCGTGCCGGACTCCATCCGACCGCCTTGGAGTTCCTGGCCGAACGGGAAGTGGCCGTGCTCGGCAGTGACGGGAACAACGACACGGCCCCGAGCGCGGTGCAGGGGGTCGCGTTCCCGGTGCATGTGCTCGCCGTGCACGCGATGGGACTGCATCTGCTCGACCACCTGCGGTTCGAGGACCTCACGCCGATCTGCGCTCAGGAAGACCGCTGGTCGTTCCTCTGCGTGATCGCCCCGCTCCGGCTGCCCGCGGCGACCGGCTCCCCCGTCAATCCCCTCGCGATCCTGTGACGGCCGACCGGTCTCGGCGGGGCGGTCACGGGGTCCTCACCGGGCGGCCATGACCGCGCTGACGATGATCGCCAAGCTGTACGCAACCCGCAGTGTCCGGCACCGCGGCTCACCCGAACAGCCCAACTCGCCGGAACCAGCCCCCGGGGATACGTTGGTGGTCGGGCTGGACGCCCCTTTTTTCACCGGCAGGACCGGAGCACGTTCCGAGGACGGTGGCGGGCATGACCGACGCGCAGCACTACGACGTCATCATTGTCGGCACCGGTGCGGGCGGTGGCACCATTGCCCACCGGCTGGCACCCACCGGAAAACGGATCCTCCTTCTCGAACGCGGTGACTATCTGCCCCGCGAACGCGACAACTGGGAATCCACCGCGGTCTTCGTCAAGGGGAAATACCGCGCCCCGGAGTTCTGGTACGACAAAGACGGAAACCAGTTCCCGCCCGAGGTCAATTACTACGTGGGCGGCAACACCAAGTTCTACGGCGCAGCGCTCTTCCGCATGCGCCCCGAGGACTTCGGTGAACTGCGCCACCACGACGGCGTGTCCCCGGCCTGGCCACTGAGCTACGAGGAACTGGAGCCGTACTACACGCAGGCCGAACATCTCTACCTCGTCCACGGCCGGCACGGCGAGGACCCGACCGAGGGCCCCACCAGCGCCCAGTACGCCCACCCGCCGGTCCAGCACGAGCCGCGCATTCAGCAACTCAGCCACGACCTGGAGAAGCAGGGCCTGCACCCCTTTCACCTTCCCATCGGGGTGAACCTCACCCAGGACGACCGGGGCCGGGCCACCCACACCAGCGCCTGCATACGCTGCGACCGCGTCGACGGATTCCCCTGCCTGGTCGGCGCGAAGTCCGACGCGCAGGTCATCTGCGTCGACCCGGCCCTCGAACATCCCAACGTCGAGATGCTCACCCATGCGGACGTGCGGCGTCTCGACACGGACGCGACCGGCCGCAGCGTGACCTCGGTCGTCGCGACAGTGGGGGACGGGGACGCCTCAACCGTGGAGTTCAGCGCCGACATCGTGGTCGTCGCCTGCGGCGCCGTCAACTCCGCCGTCCTGCTGCTGCGTTCGGCGGACGACCGGCATCCGCGGGGCCTGGCCAACAACTCGGACGTGGTGGGCCGGCACTACATGCGGCACAACAACCTGGCCCTGATGGCCGTGTCCAGGGAACCGAACGACACCAGGTTCCAGAAGACCCTGGCGCTGCACGACTGGTACCTGGGATCCGACGACTGGGACTACCCCCTCGGCGGCATCCAGATGCTCGGCAAGTCGGACTCCGAGCAGATCCACGGTGAAGCGCCCCGCTGGGCCGGGGCCGTCGCCCCCGACATGCCGTTCGAGGTGCTCGCCCACCACGCGGTCGACTTCTGGCTGTGCGGAGAGGACCTGCCCCTCGCCGACAACCGTGTCACGCTGGACCGGCACGGCGGCATCCACCTGGCCCTCGACGAGAAGAACAACATCGCCGGGCTGAAACGACTGCGGCACAAACTGCAGGACATGCTCGGCCACTTGGGCATGCACGAACGTCATCTCCTGTCGCACAGCATCTACCTGCACAAGGGCATGCCCATCGGTGCCACCGCGCATCAGGCGGGCACGGTCCGCTTCGGCCGTGACCCCGAAGACTCCGCCCTCGACATCAACTGCAAGGCCCACGACCTCGACAACCTCTACGTCGTCGACACGAGCTTCTTCCCGAGCATCGGAGCGGTCAACCCCTCGCTGACCGCCATCGCCAACGCCCTGCGCGTCGGCGACCACATCGCGGAGCGACTGCAATGACCTCCGACCACCTGGTCGGCGGCGACACCAGGAACCGCACCCCGCAGGAGCGAGCCGCACTCGGAAAGGCCGCCCGCTCCTCCGTACCCCGCTCCAGCCACGCCGAGTTCGCCCCCACGCCGAAGCGGCCCGACCCTGTGGAGGTCATCGAGACGCAGTCGGCGACGCGGGTGCCCGAGCTCGTACCGATCCGCTACGGCCGCATGACCGAGTCGCCGTTCCGCTTCTACCGGGGGGCCGCCGCCATCATGGCCGGGGATCTCGCCGACACCCCCCGCTCCGGGATCAGGACGCAGTTGTGCGGCGACGCGCATCTGCTGAACTTCCGGCTGCTGGCCTCGCCCGAGCGCCGCATGATGTTCGACATCAACGACTTCGACGAGACGCTGCCCGGCCCGTGGGAGTGGGACGTCAAGCGGCTGTCCGCAAGCTTCGTCATCGCAGGCCGGGCGAACGACTTCAGCGCCAAGGAGCGGGCCGGCATCGTGCGGTCGACGGTGCGGTCCTACCGCGAGTGGATGCGGCGCTTCGCCGGGATGGGCAACCTCCCCGTGTGGTACGCCCGGTTCGACGAGGAGTGGGTGCGGGCGCAGTTCGCGCCGGAGCTGAGCGCGGGGACCCGCGACCGCTGGTCGAGGGCGGTGGCGAAGGCACGCACCCGGGACAGCCTCCAGGCCTTCGGCAAACTCACCCACATCGTCGACGGGCAGGTCCGCATCGCCGCGGATCCGCCCCTGATCACGCCGCTCCAGGACCTGCTTCCGGATGTCGAACGCGGCGCGCTGGAGAAGGAGATCCACCGGCTGATCGAACGCTACGGTCAGACCCTGCAGTCGGACCGGCGCTTCCTGCTGGAGCAGTACCGGGTGGCCGACATGGCCCGCAAGGTGGTCGGGGTCGGCAGCGTGGGCACCCGCTGCTGGATCGTGCTCCTGCTCGGCAGGGACGACCAGGATCCACTGTTCCTCCAGGCCAAGGAGGCGGACGAGTCGGTGCTTGCGCCCTTCGCCGGCGCCGGCGGCTACAGGACACAGGGCGAGCGCGTGGTCTGCGGCCAGCGGCTCATGCAGGCCACCAGCGACATCTTCCTCGGCTGGGAAAGGGTCGACGGCATCGACGGCCGCCGACGGGACTTCTACATACGACAGCTGCGCGACTGGAAGGGCATCGCCGCACCCGAGGCGATGGCGCCGGCCGTCATGCGGGCCTTCGGTGAACTGTGCGGCGCCACGCTGGCCCGCGCGCACGCGAGGTCGGGCGACCGGATAGCCATCGCCGCCTACCTGGGTGGAGGCGACGTCTTCGACCGGGCACTGGTGACGTTCGCCGAGCACTACGCCGACCAGAACGAGAAGGACCACCAGGCACTCGTCAACGCCGTCCGTACCGGGCGGGTAGCGGCTGAAGCAGCCTGAAAGGGAGACCGCCATGGAGCGCTACCCGCCCATCGCCGACCACGGGCTCGTCGGGGACCTGCAGACCGCCGCTCTCGTGTCGTCCCAGGGCGTGATCGACTGGTTCGCGGCGCCGCGCTTCGACTCGCCCAGTGTCTTCGCCGCCCTGCTGGACCACGACGGCGGCGGCTACTTCCTCCTCGCGCCCGAGAACCCCGAGGGGACCTGGAAGCAGCTCTACTACCCGGACACCGCCGCCGTGGTGACCCGCTTCATGTCACCCGACGGAGTCGGCGAGATCATCGACCACATGCCGGTCCAGTCGGGCCCTACGGCCACCGACCGGCACCGCCTGGTGCGCGTCGTACGCTCGGTACGCGGCACCGTACGCTTCCGCCTCGAATGCCGGCCGCGGTTCGACTACGCGCGGGCCGAGCACGAACTCGACCTGACGCCCGGCACGGCGACGTTCCGGGCTCCGGGAATGACCGCCTACCTTCAGGGCGGCATCCCGCTCGAACGGGACGGGCAGGACGTCCGGGGCACCATCACCCTCAACGACGGAGAGTCGGCGGCCGCGGTGTTCACCGTGTGTGCGCCGGGCGGGGAGGCGCCACCGCCGCCCACCACCGAGCGGATCACCGAAGAGCTCTGGGAGAACATCGACTTCTGGCAGAAGTGGGTGCGCACCTCGCGCTACCACGGCCGCTGGACGGAGATCGTGCACCGCTCGGCCATCACCCTCAAACTCCTCACCTACGCGCCGACGGGCGCGCCGGTCGCCGCCGCCACCATGGGACTGCCCGAGCAGGTGGGCGGTGAGCGCAACTGGGACTACCGGTACACCTGGGTGCGGGACGGCTCCCTCTCGGTGCGGGCGCTGCTCGACCTCGGCTTCGTGGAGGAGGCGACCCGCTTCACCCACTGGCTCGGCGACCGCCTGGGCGCCCGCGAAGGCCCGGACGACGAACCCCTCCAGATCATGTACCGGGTCGATGGCGACCCCCATCTGACCGAGGAGATCCTGGACCACTTCGAGGGCTACCGCGGCTCCTCCCCGGTCCGAGCCGGCAACGCCGCCTCCGACCAGTTGCAGCTCGACATCTACGGCGAGGCCCTCTACGCGCTGGCCGAGGGCCGTCGAGATCGGTGAACAGGCGGGGTATCACGGGTGGAAGGGCCTGGCCGCCACCCTGGACTGGCTCGCCGACTCCTGGGACCGGCCCGACGAGGGCATCTGGGAGACCCGGGGCGGACGCAAGGACTTCACCTACAGCAGGGTCATGTGCTGGGCCGCCTTCGACCGCGGTCTGAAGCTGGCCCACGAGTTCAGCAGGCCGGCCGACACCGTCCGCTGGACCCGGGCCCGGGACGACATCCTCGAACAGGTCATGGAGCGCGGCTGGAACGAGAAGGAGCAGGCACTGGTCCAGCACTACGGCGGCGACGTCCTGGACGCCTCCCTGCTGCTCGCCCCCCGAGTCGGCTTCCTGTCCCCCCGCAGCCCCGGCTGGCTCAACACCCTCGACGCCATGGACCGCGTCCTCGTCTCCGACAGCCTCGTCTACCGCTACGACCCCGCGGCCTCCCCGGACGGACTGCGCGGCTCCGAAGGGACCTTCAGCCTGTGCACGTTCCTGTACGTCGACGCTCTCGCCCGCGCGGGGCGCCTCCCGCAGGCCCGTTACACCTTCGAGAAGATGCAGACGTACGCCAACCACGTCGGTCTGTTCGCAGAGGAGATCGGCCCCAGCGGCGAGCAACTCGGCAACTTCCCCCAGGCCTTCACCCATCTCTCCCTCATCATGGCCGCGACGACACTGGACGACGCGCTCGACCGACTCGCGGCCTGAACTCAGGAATTCCCGGTCCCTGCGGCAGCAACTCTGTGGCCACGAACGACACGACGGCGGCCAGCACGACCACGGGCACCGTTTCCGCGTTGCCACCATGAGGACGAGCAGTACCACAACTGACGGGCAGTCGCAGCGCGGCGGCGCACGGGCAGTTCAGGAGACAGGGAATCCGCCGCCGGGGGGGCTTCGAGGCGCTGTCCGAACTGGTGAAATCGCCCCGCGGGCCTTCAGGCCGGCCCCTCGACGGCCGCGTCGAGGCCGCGTCGAGGCGGAAAGGACCAGGTGGACGCCGCGGCGTACGGCAAGACGTGGGCGCGGGCACGGAACCCGTCCTGACTCGGACGGAGCGCGCTTCCGGTCTGGCCAAACGGCCGTACGATCTCCGCCATGCCGGGGATCTCGTTCTGGCACTGCTCCGGCGTGGACCCGGCCGAGTGCGCTTGCCGCGCAGGACAGCGCATCGAGGTTCTCTACCGTCACTACGCCAAGTTCCTCGACGGCGTTCGAGAACGCCATCCGGGCTCGGCTGGGAATTCGGCTGAGCGAAAGGCGCCTGACGGGTGAAAGCCCAAGACAGGCGCCCTTTTCTCGTGCCCCTAGAAGAAGCCCAGTTTCTTCGGCGAATACGACACCAGTAGGTTCTTCGTCTGCTGGTGGTGCAGCGGCAGCGCATCGCTGATCAGTGCAAAGCGAAACTTTCTCCACAACAGCCGAAAGCCTGGCTGATCCGGAGGGAGGTGTGGACACATGGGGCTGAAGTCTCTAGCCTTGTCGGCGAACCATCACGATCGTCGATGTGACCCGACAGCGCGGTAGCCATCGACCTCTCCCGTTTCCGAGCCGTTGCCCCCGCTCGGCGTAGTGACCTGCTGAAGCACACCTGGCGGGCTGAAGCGGCGACATCCCGCTACGGCATCGGCGCGGCAGCGCGCGCCCCAAGCCTGGCAGCCACCTGTTCAGGAAGGGGATTGCATTGTCATGTTCATGATAACCAGGAGGGCTACAGCCGCGCGTTGGCCGGCCATCGGTTCGGCTCTGCTCCTGGTCGCGGCCACTCTCATCGCGACCTTCTCCACTGCGCCCCCGGCCTCGGCGCACCCGATCAACGCCGCCGACTTCCAGCAGGTCCAACTGGCCCGCGGTGTCGCGGAGGTCGGAGAGCCGATGTCGCTGGCCGTACTCGCCGACCGGTCGGTGCTGCATACCGCTCGCAACGGGACCGTGCGTCGTACGGAGGCCAACGGCACCACCACGGTGATCGGCAACATCCCCGTATACGTGCACGACGAGGACGGCCTGCAGGGCATCGGCATCGACCCGGGGTTCGCCACCAACCGGCACATCTACCTCTACTACTCCCCGCCGCTGTCCACACCAGGAGGCGACGCACCGACCACCGGCGGCAACTGGTCGGCGTGGCAGGGTGCCAACCGGCTTTCCCGGTTCACGCTCAACGCCGACTTCACGCTCAACCAGTCCAGCAGAGTGGACATCCTCGACGTGGCGGCCGACCGAGGTATCTGCTGCCACGCCGGCGGAGACATCGACTTCGACGCGGCAGGCAACCTGTACCTGTCCACAGGCGACGACACCAACCCGTTCGAGTCCGCCGGATATTCCCCACTCGACGAGCGGTCCAACCGCAACCCGGCGTTCGACGCGCAGCGCACCGCCGCCAACACCAATGACCTGCGCGGCAAGATCTTACGAATCAAGGTGAACGAGAACGGGTCGTACTCGATCCCGTCAGGCAACATGTTCCCGCCCGGCACGGCCAGGACCCGGCCGGAGATCTATGCGATGGGCCTCCGCAACCCGTTCCGGATGAGCGTGGACAAGGCCACCGGCATCGTCTACGTCGGCGACTACGGCCCCGATGCCGGCGCCACCTCGGCGCGCGGGCCGCAGGGCCAGGTCGAGTTCAACCGCATCACGGGCCCGGGCTTCTACGGCTGGCCGTACTGCAACGGCACGAACACGAGCTCCGAGACGTACGCCGAGTGGGATTTCGCCACCAACACGGCAGGCACGAAGTACAACTGCTCGGGCGGGCCGACGAACAACTCGTTCCGCAATACCGGCTTGAGCACGCTGCCCCCCGCCAAGGCCGCCTGGATCCGTTACGGCGGCGACGCCGGCAGCCCGCCGGCGTTCGGCGGCGGCTCGGAGTCGCCGATGGCGGGCCCGGTGTACCGATACGACCCCGATGTCAGCTCGCCCACGAAGTTCCCGCAGTCGTTCGACGGGCAGTTCTTCGCCACGGAGTTCGGCCGCGGCTGGATCAAGCCGATCCACCTCAACGCCGACGGCTCCCCGGGGACCATCGACAGCTTCCCCTGGACCGGCAAGCAGGTGATCGACTCGGCGTTCGGCCCGGACGGCTCCTACTACGTGCTGGACTACGGCGCCGGGCTGTACCAGGGCGACCAATACTCTGCCCTTTACCGCTTCGACTACGTCGGCGGCGGCAACCGGGCGCCCACGGCGATGGCCGGCGCCAACCGGACCTCCGGCGCGGCGCCGTTGACCGTGACATTCTCCTCGGCCGGCTCATCCGACCCTGACGGTGGGGCACTGACCTACGCGTGGAGCTTCGGTGATGGCACCAGCTCCACCGCCGCCAACCCGACGAAGACGTACAATACGAACGGCGACTACACAGCCACGCTGACCGTGCGCGACCCGCAGGGTGCCACCGGCACCGCCGACGTGCGGATCACCGTCGGCAACACCGCGCCGACCGTGACCATCAACAGCCCTGCCGCGGGGGAGATCTTCGCCTTCGGCGACACCGTGCCGTTCAGTATCACCGTGACGGATCCCGAGGACGGCACGGTCGACTGCGCCAAGGTCAAGCTGACGTACATCGTCGGTCACGACAGCCACGGCCACCCGATCACCTCGAAGACCGGTTGCTCCGGCACGATCACCATCCCGGTCGACGGTGAGCACGACGACGCGGCGAACATCTTCGGGGTCTTCGATGCCGAGTACACCGACAACGCCGGGCTCACCACGCACAAGCAGCACATCCTGCAGCCGAAGCACCGGCAGGCCGAGCACTACAAGACATCGTCCGGCATCGCCACGTTGGACAAGTCGACCGCCGAGGGCGGCAAGTCCGTCGGTGACATCGAGAACGGCGACTGGATCGCGTTCGAGCCGTACAAGCTGAGCAACGCCACGTCGTTCAGCGCCCGGGTGTCGTCAGCCGGCGCGGGCGGCACGTTGCAGGTTCGGGCCGGTTCGCCGACCGGCACCGTCCTCGGCTCCGCCACCGTCCCGGTCACCGGCTCGTGGACGAACTTCACCACCGTCAACGGCGCGATCTCCGGTGCACCGGCCGGCACCACCACGCTCTACCTGACCTTCGCCGGCGGCTCCGGGTTCCTCTTCGACATCGATGCGTTCACCTTCAATCCCGGCGGGGGCCCGAGCCCCGGCGCGGGTCCGATCGTCGGACTCGCGAACAAGTGTCTGGATGTCCGGAGCGGCAGCTCGGCGGATGGGACGGCGGTGCAGATCTCGTCGTGTACGGGCTCGGCGGGGCAGCGGTGGACGGTGGCGCCGGGGTCGACGGTCAAGGCGTTGGGCAAGTGCCTGGATGTCAGCGGTAACGGCACGGCGGACGGGACGAAGGTCCAGTTGTGGTCCTGCAACGGTGGCGCCAACCAGAACTGGCAGGCGAACCCGGACGGGTCGCTGCGGAACCCGCAGTCGGGCAAGTGCCTGGACGTGTCGGGCGCCAACTCCTCGGACGGCACCCTCGTGCACCTGTGGACGTGCCGCGGCGGAGCCAACCAGAAATGGACCCTGCCCTGATTTCTGTCACCAAGAAGGGAGCGACGGACATGCGCAGACAACCCCGAATGCTGCTTGGTGGGGTGGCCACGACACTCGCCGCCCTGGCCCTCCTCGCGCAGCCCACACCCGTCAGTGCCGCGGACACGTCCTACGACGTCCTCGTGTTCTCCAAGACGGCCGGTTTCCGTCACGACTCGATCCCCGCGGGGATCCAGGCCGTCCGCGACCTCGGCGCGGCGAACAGTTTCACGGTGACGGCCACGGAGGACGGCAACCACTTCACCACCAACAACCTGAGCCGCTACGAGGCGGTGATCTTCCTCAACACCACCGGCGACGTTCTGAACGACGCCCAGCAGTCGGCGTTCCAGTCGTACATCGGCTCGGGCGGCGGCTTCGTCGGCGTCCACTCGGCCGCGGACACGGAGTACAACTGGCCGTTCTACGGCGATCTGGTCGGCGCCTACTTCGCCTCCCACCCCGCTGTCCAGCAGGCCAACGTCAAAGTGGAGGGGCGGGCGCACGCGGCGACCGCCCACCTGCCGCAGACATGGACCCGCACCGATGAGTGGTACAACTTCCGCACCAACCCCCGTACCACCGCGCGCGTGCTCACCACGCTGGACGAGTCGTCGTACTCGGGCGGCTCGATGGGCGCCGACCACCCGCACACCTGGTGCAAGACCTACTCGGGGGGCCGGGCCTTCTACACCGGCGGCGGGCACAGCCAGGCGTCGTACGCGGAGCCGGCGTTCCGGGCGCACCTGCTCGGCGGCATCCGGTACGCGGCAGCCCGGACCAAGGCCGACTGCCGGCCCGAGAACGGCTATACGGCCCTCTACAACGGCTCGACCACCGGCTGGTCGCAGGCCGGCCCAGGCGGCTTCACCAACTTGGACGCCACCCTCGCCTCGTCCGGCGGCCTGGGCATGCTCTGGTACAGCGCCCGGCAGTTCACCAACTACTCGCTGAAGCTGGACTGGAAGATGCCCGGCGACGACAACTCCGGCGTGATCGTGGGCTTCCCACCGTCGAGCGACCCGTCGTCGGCACTGAACAACGGCTACGAGGTCCAGATCGACGCCACCGACGCGCCCGACCGCACGACTGGCTCGATCTACGCGGTCAAGGCCCCGGACACGGCTGCCCGGGACGCGGCACTCAACCCACCGGGCGAGTGGAACACCTTCGAGTTGCTGGTGGAGGGCGAGCGGCTCCAGGTCTGGCTCAATGGCGTGAAGATCAATGACTTCACCAACATCGACCCCGCCCGCTCGCTCGCCGGGCACGTCGGCATCCAGAATCACGGTACGGGCGACGACGTATCGTTCCGCAACGTCCGGATCAAGGAGTTGGGCGGGGGCCCGAGCCCCGGCGCGGGTCCGATCGTCGGACTCGCGAACAAGTGTCTGGATGTCCGGAGCGGCAGCTCGGCGGATGGGACGGCGGTGCAGATCTCGTCGTGTACGGGCTCGGCGGGGCAGCGGTGGACGGTGGCGCCGGGGTCGACGGTCAAGGCGTTGGGCAAGTGCCTGGATGTCAGCGGTAACGGCACGGCGGACGGGACGAAGGTCCAGTTGTGGTCCTGCAACGGTGGCGCCAACCAGAACTGGCAGGCGAACCCGGACGGGTCGCTGCGGAACCCGCAGTCGGGCAAGTGCCTGGACGTGTCGGGCGCCAACTCCTCGGACGGCACCCTCGTGCACCTGTGGACGTGCCGCGGCGGAGCCAACCAGAAATGGACCCTGCCCTGAGCTGACTCGGCACGCTGGAAGGGCCACCTGCCACTGGGCGGTGGCCCTTCCGAGTTCCCAGGCCGGGTGTGGCTGACATCAGGCTGTGCCGCGCTCCGGTGCGGGAATGGCCGAGTACGTGCTCACGAGCAGGCCGGGACGCCTGGCGCATGCGCCTGCGCCCACTCCTGAAGGACCACCACCGCGGCGGCGAGTGCCGGCTCGGCCCGCGTGGTGAGGAACGGTGGCAGCGGGTCAGGATTGCGCGCGCTGGAAGCCGTTGAGGTATATGTTCCGCGTGTACCACCGAAGACCAGTCGGTACGGGCGGTTGTCGGCGTAGTCGGCGGGCTCCCGCAGGATGTGGTTCCGCGTCCTGCGGGAGCTCCGAATCGAGCGCGGACCCCTCACTCGACAGCGTGGCGGGGCTTGCCACATCCGGCGCTCGCGGTGAGGGAGGGGGCCTCGGCGGCGGCGGACGTCAGCGCGATGCCGCAGCCGCGGCGAGCAAGAGCGTGGTGGCCACGGCGATCGGCGTGCGCCATCGGTGACGACTGTTGCCTTGTCGCATCACGTTTCTCCCTTCATGGATGTGGCGACTCAGCGGTAGCCGGCGGCGACGATGTTGGCTTGTACCGCGATCTCGGTTGCGTCGGACGGGTATCCGGACACCATCGCGCCCTCGTAGAAGGTGCCGGCGCTGAGGTTCGCGCCGCCGCCGGGCTTGCAGCAGTCACCACCGCTGCCGAGGATGATGGCGCCCTGTTTCTTCATGGGGCTGTAGCCGGGCGGAAGCGCACCGTCCCAGAGCGTGGTCAGGCTTCCGGTCTGGGCGTTGGCACCCCTGAGCGCGAAACGGCTCGTCCCGTTGTTCTTCAACATCGCCGTCACGAACTTGCTGGTGAAGGCCCGCTGGTTCGTGTTCCACGTCTGGCTGCCACCGGAGTAGAGCCCCCATTCGAGGTCGGCCTGGATCCATGGGCCGTTGCCGACGCACCCGCCGAACCAGCACTGGGTGCTGAAATTGATCGCGTCCATCGCCCCGGCCGCGTCGGCCGCTCGGGTCGTCTCACTGTTGCCGTAGTCGAAGCAGCAACCGCCGTTGACATGGGTGCCGCTGGTCACCATGTACATGCCTTCGGGGGAGCTGCCGGTCGGCACGCCGGTCAGGTGGCCGTCCCGCCAGTAGCTGTTGCCGGGGTTGATGTAGAGCGAGTAGGCCTTGCTGCCGCCGACCGCCAACGACTCCGACGTCGCGATCGCCGGGCGGCTCTGGGGGGAGCCGGGAACCACACTCGATCCCTGGTACCACAGGTCGTTCCCACGGCCGGACTGGTCGTAGACGACGGTGACGACACAGGTGGTCCCCGCGCAGAACGAATCCTGCGTCGTCGCGTCGGCGGTGCCACCCGCGCTCAGGACGCCGATGTTCCGGGTCGTACTGTCGGAGGAGCGCCGGACCTGGTAGAGGTTGCCGTTGTAGGTGCCGTAGAGCGCTCGTACGGTGCTGTGGGCGGCGATGCAGGGGGTGCCGCCCGAGGCGTAGATGTCGCACGTGCCCGCGCCGCCCGGCACCGGCGGGTTCGGCGGCGGGGTCGGCGAGGTCCACTGCTGGTTGGTGCCGCTGTGGCAGGACCAGAGGGTGATCCTGGTGCCGTTGGCGGTGCCGGCGGCGTTGGCGTCGAGGCACAGTCCGGACTGGACGCCGGTGATGGTGCCGTTGGGGTTGACGTTCCACTGTTGGTTGTTCTGTCCGTTGCAGTCCCAGATGACGACGGCGGTGCCGTTGGTGGTGCCGCGTCCGCTGGCGTCGAGGCACTTGTTGCCGGAGACGGTCAGTTGTTTGCCGGCGGTGTAGGACCAGGTCTGGCCGGCCGCGCCGGTGCAGTCCTGGAGTTGGGTCTGGGTGCCGTTGGTGGTGCCGGCGCCGGGGACGGTCAGGCAGCGGCCGGACGGCGCGCCCACGATGGGGGCGCTCTGCCCGGGCTCGATCGGTGCCGCCACCGCGGTGGCGCCGACGCCGACAAGCACCAGGGCGGTGCCCAGCGCGGAAAGCCGTCCGTACCAGCGGGGCCGAAGTATCCGAAACACCATGGCGGTTCCTCACCTGTTCGTAGGGAGGGATGCCCGGCGCGCAACCGCGCCGGGCATCCCGTCCGGACGGTCTATACGGCGGTGAACCGCCACTGTTGGTTGGAGCCGCTGTGGCAGCTCCATTGCAGGAGTCGTGCGCCGTCGGCCGTCGAGCCGCCGTTGACGTCGACGCACAGTCCGCTGGGGAGGCTCTTCACCGTGTACACGCCCACCGTGGTGGTCGGTGTGACGAGGAACTTCTGCGGGTTGCCGTTGTTGCAGGTGGACTGCTGCAGGAACGCGCCCTGGGCGGTGGACCCGTTGGTGACGGCGAGGCACTTGTCGCTGTGCACCGCCTTCAGGTGGACGGCGCCGCCACCGGCGTCGACGGCCTGCCACTTCTGGTTGTCGGCGCCGGTGGCCGGCCACTGGACGACCTGGGCGCCGTCAGCGGTCGAGGCGCCGTTGACGTCCACGAATTTGCCGCTGTGCTGTGCTGCGACCGTCCAGGTCCGACCGGCCACGCCGCCACCGCCGCCGCTGCCCGGTTCGCCGACCCCGTTGCCGCCGAAGGTGAGCGAGTCGAGGTCGAACCAGTTGTTCGAGGTGCCCTTGAACACCAGGTAGAGCAGGTGCGAGCCGGCGAGATCCGCAGTGTTCACCGCCGGCGTGGACTGGTAGTTGTTCCAGCCGCCGGTGCTGGGCACCGGTGTCGTGGCCAGGAGTGTGCCGGTCGGGGAGTCGGCGCGCAGTTCGATCGATCCGCCGCCGCTCGGCGACGACAGGCGGTAGCGCACGCTCGTGACGCCCGACAGGCTCATCGGTTTGAACGCGATCCAGTCGCCGTCGGAGATGTTGCCGACCCGTTTGCCGCTCTCCGCGCCGGCTTGCTCGACGATCTGCACACCCGACTGGTCCGTGTAGAACTCGCCCTGCTTGTGCTTGGGCTGGAGGATCGCTTGGGCGTAGCCAGTGAGCGGGTTCGCACCGCCGGGGCCGCCGTCGTCGGTGTAGCGGGCGTTGAGGACGTAGTACAGGTTGGCGCCGTCGGGATGCCCGCCCAGCAGCGTCGTGTCGATGGTGCCCGAGCACCCCGGATGGTCCGTGGTCTCATGCTGGTGGTCGTCGTGGCCGAGGGCGGGGTTGACGAACACCTTGGCGCAGTCGATGGGCGCGCCGCCGGGGTCCGAGACGGACACCTTGTACGAGACGCGGTCGCCGAAGTCCAGCATGCCGCCGTTGGACGGAATCGTGAGGGTGACGATCGGTGCGGTGTTGCCCACGGTGATCGGCACGTTGGCGAAGGCCGTCTTGCCGGTGTTGTCGGTGACCTTGAGCTGGGCGGTGTAGTTGCCGTTGGCGGTGTAGGTGTGTGACGGGTTGGCCGCCGTGGACGTGGTGCCGTCGCCGAACGTCCAGTGGTAGCTGAGCGTGCTGCCGGGATCCGGGTCCGTGGAGCCCGCGCTGCTGAACTGCACGTTCAGTGGCGCGTCCCCATTGGTGGGCGTTCCGGTGGCTTTGGCGATCGGCGACCGTCCGCCGTGGTTGTAGTCGATGCGGTAGAGCCCCGAGTCGTTGTTGCCACCGGAGAAGTTGTTGCCCCATTCGAGCAGGTACAGCGAGCCGTCGGGCCCGAACTCCATGTCCATCGGCTTGAGGAACTTGGCGGCGGGCATGAAGGGGTTGGTCCGGGTGACCGCGGTCGCGGAGTCGAAGTGGACCTCCTTGACGGTGTGGCGCGACCACTCGTAGAAGAAGTGGACCCCGTCGTAGTAGGGCGGGAACTTTGTCTCGGACGGGTTCGCGGCGTCGTAGCGGTAGACCGGTCCGCCCATCGGCCCCGAGCCGCCGGAGCCGAGTTCGGGGAAGTTCGGTGAGACGCCGTAGCCGTACCACATGTTCGGCGCGACGATCGGCTTGAGGCTGGTCAAACCGGTGTTGTTCGGCGAGTTGTTGACCGGCGCGTTGCAGTTGAACTTGGCGCCGACGACGCCGGTGCTCGGGTTGTAGGGCGCGTAAGCCTGGTTGTCGCCGTGGCAGAACGGCCAGCCGTAGTTGCCCGGGGCCTTGATGACATTGAGCTCGACGAGCCCTTCGGGGCCGCGGTTGGTCGCGGGTGGGTTCCGGTCCGGGCCGTAGTCGGCGAGGTAGACCCACCCGTTGTCCGGGTCGATCGAGAAGCGGAACGGGTTGCGGAAGCCCATCGCGTAGATCTCCGGCCGGGTCTGCGCCGTGCCCTGCGGGTAGAGGTTGCCGGCCGGGACGGTGTAGCCGCCGTCGGCCGACGGCCGGATGCGCAGGAGCTTGCCACGCAGGTCGTTGGTGTTGCCGGCGGTGCGGGCGGCGTCGAGGTTGGCCTTGCCCTGCCGCCAGTCCAGCGGGGCGTAGCCCTGCCAGTTGGAGTCGAGATTCGGTGGGACGTCGTCCCCGGTGCCGATGTAGAGGTTCTTGTCGGGGCCGAACTCGATGTACCCGCCGGTGTGCCCGGGCTCGGCGAACGTGCGGTCCCGGGTCGCGGGGATGTCGATGATCGCCACCTGGCTCGACATGTTCAGGGTGTCGCCGGTGAGCGTGAACCGGGAGACCCGGTTGATGTCGTTCGGGACTCCGGCCGGGGAGTGATACAGGTACACGTAGCCGTTGTCGGCGAAGTCGGGGTCGAGCGCCAGTCCGGTGAGGCCGTCCTCGCCGCCGGTGTAGACGCTGAGCGTGGCGGCTGTCACGGTTCTGTTGGTGGTCGGTTTGAAGATCTTCAGCTGCCCGCCCCGCTGGACGTAGAGCACCCGCCCGTCCGGGGCGACCGCGAGGGCCATCGGGTCCGCGGTGTTGTCGTCGAGGGTGCGCTTCTCGAAGTTGCTCCACACGGTGCCGCCGCAGTCGCCGGGCTCCTTGCCGGCGGCCCACTTGACGCCCCCGAGGACGTGGTTGCGGAAATGGGTCTCGCTGTAGGCCGCGCTGGTGTGCCCCATGGCGGTGGCCCACACGCGGCCGCCGCCGGTGTTGCGGCACCAGGAGATGGGGTGGTCCGGCCCCATGGCGCGGGAGCCCGGGTTGTACGTGCGCTCGTCCGCGGTGACCAGGACATGGACGTCGCCGCGGGGGTTGCGGTCGAAGTTGTACCACTCCTCGCTGCGGTTCCAACGGTCCGGCAGGCCGGCCGTCGACGGGTGCTTCTTGTCCGCGACGACGGCGGTACCGGGCAGCACGCCGGGGGAGTGCTCCGGCATGTGCGCGCCGCCGTTGATGGTCTGGTCCCACCACGGGTACTCGTTCTCGATGCCCATGTCGGTGGCGTTGTGGATCGCGACGATGCCCTTGCCGCTGGCGAGATAGCCCTCCAACGCCTGACGTTGGGCCGCCGTGGTCCACACCATTCCCGAGGTCTGGAACATGATGAGCACGTCGAAGGTGGCGAGGTTCGACGGGGTGAAAACGCTCGAGTCCTCGCTATGGACCAACTCGAAGTCGTTGGCCGCCGCCTGCTCCCGAAACATCGTGAGTCCGGCAGGGACCGAATCGTGCCGGTAGCCGACAGTCTTCGTGAAAACCAGGGCTCGGAAGGCCGGCGCCGCTGACGCCGGTTGGGCGATGACGAGCGACAGGAGCACGCTCGCGATCGCCCCGAAGATTAATATGATGCGACGCATGCCGTCTCCTATTTCGGCGGAGCAACGATGGCATGACCACGGGCACGCGTCGGCCGCACCTCCGATGCGCCAGAGTTCATGAGCGCGTCGTAGGCACGCGTGTGCCGTCAGCTCGTCATCCCGTCCGCCGTGACGGGCAGTCAAGTCCCTACGGAAGAGAGGGGCGTCACACGGGTTGCGACCGTCTCCCGTGGTCTGCCGGCCAGCATGCAGCGGCGTATCGCAACAGTCAATATGGCTCGGGTGCGGGCCGATTCAATAACACATTTTGCGTATCAATCGTCGTGGTTCGGTGCGCGACTGTCGTCGGGCCGATTCAATAACACATTTTGCGCACCAGTCTTCGTGGTTCGGCGCGCGACTGTGGACGAGCCGATTCGATAACAGATTTTGGCGTATCAATCGCTGTCGACCAATCACCGATCCATATTGCGCAGTTCGAACCGGGAACGTCCTCCTGTGATGTCCGACGGTATTGCCAGGCGCTCATCGAGGCATTTACCCTCGGGGCCGCGATGTCGCCATCACGTCCGGCGAGAGTTCGCGGCTATTCGACGACAGCTCGCGGGCGGGAACTGCCCTTCCATGCCGGCCGTACCCGAACGATTCAGCTATCGGTGACTCAATCCTGCTGACGACGCGAATGTAGGGGGTCCCACGATGTCTGGCCTGCTGCCTTCGCCGCTGCTCGCTCTGCGAGGCATCGGCAAGTCGTTCCTCGGCGTGCGGGTGCTCGACGGCGTCGACCTCCAGGTCCGGCCGGGCGAGGTGCACGCGGTCGTCGGCGAGAACGGCGCCGGCAAGTCCACGCTCATGAAAGTGGTGTCCGGCGTCCACCAGCCCGACGAGGGAACGGTTGAGTTCGCCGGCGCACCGCGGACGTTCCGCAGCCCGCGCGAGGCCCGACAGGCCGGTATCGGCATCGTCTACCAGGAGCTGACCCTGCTGCCCGAGCGCACCGTTGCGGAGAACGTCTTTCTGGGCCGCGAGCCCCTGCGCCGCGGGCTCGTCGACCGCAGGGCGATGCTCAGTCACACCGCGGGGCTCCTCACCTCCATCGGGGAGGGCTCGTTACCGCCCGACACGCGCGTGGGACGACTCGGCGTGGCGCAACAACAGGTGGTCGAGATCGTCAAGGCGCTCGCCCTCGACGCGCGGCTGCTCATCATGGACGAGCCCACCGCGGCTCTCGCCGACCACGAGGTCGACCAGCTCTACGCGCTCGTACGGCGGCTGCAGGAGCACGGGATGGGCGTGCTGTACGTCTCGCACCGCCTCAAGGAGGTCTTCGACCTGTCCGGCCGGATCACCGTGCTCAAGGACGGCCGGGCGGTGGCCACCTTGGACACCGCGGACACCAGCGCCGATCAGTTGGTGCGCCACATGGTCGGCCGCGAGCTGTCGAGCTACTACCCCGACCCGGTGAAGCCGCAGGAGCTGGGCCCGGTGCGGATGACTGTCCAGGGCGGAGGCAACCGGAAGCTGCGCGGCATCGACCTACGGCTGCGCGCCGGCGAGGTGCTCGGCGTCGGCGGACTGCAGGGCTCCGGCCGGTCGGCGTTGGCCCGCGCACTGTTCGGCGCCGCACCGTTCAGCACCGGCCAGGTGACCGTCGACGGAGCGCCGGTCCGGCTGCGCTCGCCCCGCGCCGCGATGCGGGCCGGTATCGCCTACGTCTCCGAGGACCGCAAGGGCGAGGGGATCGTCGCCGAGCAGTCGGTGCTCGACAACGCGCTGTTGGCCGGCCGCGCCGTCCGCCCGGGCTGGGTCGGCCGCGGTGCCCGGACCGCGCGGGTCCGGGAGCTGCTCGCGGCCGTTGAGCTCCGAGCCGCAGGGGAGGACCAGGAGATCCGTTTCCTGTCCGGGGGCAACCAGCAGAAGGTGGTGCTGGCCAGGTGGCTCGCGCTCGCCCCGAGGATCCTGCTCTTCGACGAGCCGACCCGGGGCATCGACGTGGGCGCCAAGTCGGCGATCCACGATCTCGTCCGCCGGCTGGCCCGCGACGGTGCCGCCGTGCTGATGGTCTCGTCCGAGCTGCCCGAGCTGCTCGGCATGAGCGACCGGATCATCGTCGTGCGAGACGGCCGGATCGCCGGCGAGCTACCCGCCGGCGCGACGGAGGAGGATGTCGTCGCCCTGGCGGTCGGCACCGTGGGGGAGGCGGCCGGATGAGCGGCGCGCTGTCCCTGCCGGCCCGGCGGACCCCGCCCGGCGTGTTCGTCGCCCTGGTCCTCACCCTGGCGATCGGTTGGCTCGTCGTCACGGTCGATGGCGGCCGGCTGTTCAGCCTGCCGACGACGGTGAGTCTGCTGCACGTCGCCGCCGGTCTGGGCCTCGTCGCGGTCGGCCAGACGCTGGTCGTCGTCGGGGGCTCGCTGGACCTGTCCGTGGCGTACGTGGTCAGCCTGAGCACCCTCGTCGCCGCCGAGACCATGGCCGGTGACGACGGTGCGCTGCTGCCGGCGATCGGCCTGACGCTCGCCGTCAGCAGCGCGATCGGCCTCGTCAACGGCCTGCTCGTCACCACGGCGCGGATCAATCCCTTCATCGCGACCGTCGGCGTCGGACTGCTGCTGAAGGGATACCTCGACAACGGATACGACGGCCCGGCCGGCAAGACCGCACCCGCCCTGGTGCAGGGCCTGGGGTATCAGCGCATCGGCCCGGTGCCGCTGTCGTTCCTGCTGCTGCTCGCCGTCGCCGCCGCGGCCTGGTTCGTGCTGGCGCGCACCCGCTTCGGCCATCACCTGATCGCCGTGGGCGGTGACCCGGAGGTCGCCCGGCTCTCCGGCGTGCAGGGCAGCCGGGTCCTCGTCACCGCCCATGTGCTGTGCGCCCTCTGCGCCGGTCTCGCCGGGGTCTACCTCGCCAGTCGGCTCGGCGCCGGCGCACCGAGGGTGGGCACCGAGGGACTGTACGACCTGGAGTCGATCGCCGCGGTGGTGCTCGGCGGCACCGCCCTGGCCGGCGGGCGCGGCGGCGTCGTCGGCACGGTCGGCGGCGTACTGCTGCTCGCGAGCATCGACGCCATCTTCAACCAGCTCGAGGCCGACGTGTTCTTCAAGCAGGTGATCCGTGGCGTGATCATCATCGCGGCGGTCGCCGTCTACGCCCGCCGGGCGATGCGAAAGGCGTCATAGCATGCGGATCGCGCGCCCACTGCGGCTCCTCGAGTTCCGCTCCGGCAGTCTCGCACCGATCATCGTGATCCTGGCGGTGTTGCTGGTTCTGCTGACCGCCCGCCAACCGGACTTCCTCTCACCGCCGTCGCTGATGTCGTTCCTCGGCCGCTCCGCGCCGATCGTCCTGCTCGCCGCCGGCCAGTACTTCGTGATCGTCTCCGGCGAGTTGGACCTGTCCGTCGGCTCTCTGGTCACCGCGCAGGTGGTCATCGCCGCCCGGCTGATCGACAGCGATCCATCGGCCGGCTGGCCTGTCGTCGTGCTCCTGCTCGCGTTCGGCATCGCCGTCGGCCTCGTCAACGGCCTCGTCACCACGCGGCTGCGGGTGCCGTCGTTCATCACGACCCTCGGGATGTTCCTGATCCTCGTCGGTGCCGTGTACCTGTGGTCCAACGGTGCCCCGAAGGGCGGCCTCTCCGAGGAGTTCCGCCGACTCGGTCGGTCGGGGTTCGAGGACGTGCCCGCGCTGGGACGGATACCGTACGCCCTGGTCATCCTGCTGGCGGCGGCCGCTCTGGCGCTGGTGCTGACGCGTTCGGACTTCGGCCGCACCCTGGTCGCCGTCGGCGGCAACCCGCGGACCGCCGAGCTGAGCGGCGTGCGCGTGTGGCGCGCCAAGACCATGGCGTTCGTCCTCAGCGGACTCGCCGCCACGCTCGCGGCGGTCCTCATCGGCGGGTACGGCGGAGTGTCGTTCCAGGCCGGTGCCGGCCTCGAGTTCGGCGCGATCACCGCGGCGGTCCTCGGCGGTGTCGCTCTGGGCGGGGGCCGCGGTTCGGTCGTCGGCGCGATGCTGGGCGCGCTGACCCTCGAGACGCTCTTCACGCTCATGAACTTCTACGGCGTCTCCGGCGCCCTCAAACCGACCGTCCAGGGCGCGATCATCCTGTTCGCCGTGGCGGCGGCGTCCTTCCGTTTCCCGTCCAGATAAAGGGGACTCAGTGAGGCATTCCATGACGGTGCTGGCCGTGAGCACCTTACTGGTGCTGGCCGGCTGCGCCACCGACGAGCCCACCACCGGCGCATCGAGGTCGCCCTCCGCGGGCACCGGGTCGGGCACCGGGAAGCAGTCGAAGTTCTTCGTGCGGGCCGACTACGACAAGCAGCTCGCGCTCCTGGACGCCGCGCCCACCGGCCCGGCCGGCAAGCCCGGGAGCAGGTGCTCAACCCGGCGATGGTGAAGACCGCGAAAGCTCCAAGATCGCGTTGGCGCCGTTGGTAAAGTCGAGAGCCCGGCGTGGGCGCCGATTCCCCGCCCGCACAGACACACGGTAGCCGCCGACACCTTTGCGGGGCGGTTCTGGATTTTCTTGCAACCCCGTGCCGGGTTCAACCGAGACGATCCAACTTCCTCGCCATCGATTCGGTCGAGGCGCGGGAAGAGGTATACCCGACCTCCTGGTCGGAATTGAGCTGCATCACGACGCGTTTGGCGACTGGCGCGTCAAGTTCCCGGAGGGTTCGCATCGCATAGATGAAAAAGGCCACGCCACCTTCATATCAAGGACGCCGGGACCCCAAAGCAGGCCATCGGCGATCAGAGAGGCGTGTGCGCAGCGTGCCGGAAAGATGGCGAAACGGTGCTCGGTACTGTCTGGCCAGAGCGCTAAACCCGACTGGTCTTGCGGCGGCCAGGAAGTAGAAACTCGGCCAGGAGATGGTCGCCGAATCGGCCACCCTTTTGCGGGTGAGTTTGGCTTCGCCCTGGAGGAGGTCGCAAAGGAGATCGACGCAGCGATTTTCACTGGCGGGGTCATCGCTGGGGATTCGCATCAGACTGAACTACGATGATTCTGATAATGTGACACCTGCGTTTTCACAGGGTCAATGAATACCATGCTACTGTTACAATCGCTGCATTTTACATGGCGATTTTGGATATCGACGCGATTCGCGACATCCTGCCGCCGGTATCCGTTCCTGATGGTCAACAGATCGTGGAACTGGAGCCTCTCCGTATTGTCGGAATCAAGAATGTCACGGCGAATGACACCTACTTCCGGGCGTTTCCCGGACTATCCGGTGATGCCGGGCGTGCTGATAACGGAGAGCGGATCGCCCAGGTGGCCGGGATATTGGTGCTGAAGGAGATCCCGGACCGGCACAGCAAGCTGGTACTGCTCGCGTCAGTGGACGAGGCGAAGTTCCGCCGGCCGGTTCGCCGGGCGATCAGTTGCGGATCGAGATGAACGTGATCAACTGGAAGACGACGATCTGCGAAATACATGGCAAGGCAACGGTTGACGGCGTTGTTGTCGCCGAGGCCACCCTGATGTGCGTGATCCCGGACAGCAGAACAGCCTGAACCGGATGCCGATTCACCCGACCGCGATAGTCGATGCAGCGGCGCGGATCGACAGAATCAGCCACAATAGGGCCATATTGCGTTGTGGGGGCGGAAGTGGCGATTGGCGCCCTCACGGAATTGAAGGCGCATGTGTATTGCGAGGACCAGTTCAATCGGCGGGGAGAACGTATTCTATCCTTATTCAACGGTTGGAGTGGCCTCACAGGACTTAAAGTATGGGGCAAAAGCAAAACCAGACGGCTCGCGGAACAAGATCCGCGAGTTTGTCACAATTCACCGGGGGACGGCGGGCGGGGGCCTGGTCACGTCAATCGGCGATGACAACCTGCTGATGGCGTATACGCATGTCGCGCACGACGTGAAGTTCGGGGTCACATTGCGTGTTGGGCATCGGGCAACCCTCGGCGGGCACGTAGTTGTCGGTGACTGGGCAGTGATCAGCGCTCACTCCGGCGTGCACGGTATTCTGCCGGATCGGGCGGCATGCCATTGTGGGGGTCCGGGTGGTCGCCCGGACGTGATGCCGTTTCGACGACCGTCACGCCGCGCGAGACGAAGGTGGCCCCGGCAGGAAGTTGATCGGATTGCCGGCGACATTGGGCGTCCAGTTGACGATCGCGGTCGACGTTTCGACGATGACCCGCTCGATCCCCGGCGTTGCGCGGTCGTAGGCGACGGTGCCGGCGAAGGTCTTCGGGTCCGCGTTGAAGGCTTGGGCATCGACCCGCGCATAAGGGGCGGCGACGCACAGCCCGCCCACGGCGCAGCCGACGAGCAGCGCCCGGCGCGCCGGCCCGAGGCCCGGCCGCGACGAAGCTGCGCTGAACGGATCGCGGACGATCATCGGGACCTCCATGGCCACAGGCGGGCGGTGAGCGAGACCAAGAGGCGCGGTTCGCCGCGCCGCGCCGCCAGCCCGGCGCGGTCGAGCGGCTCGGCGACCAGCACGTCGAGCCGGAAGCGGTCGCCATAAGCGGCGCGCACGCCGGCGCCGATCGAGCTCAGCTCCTGGCGGCGGCAGCGCGAACAGCCGGTCCTCGTTCCACACCCAGGCCTGATCGAAGAAGACGATAAGGTTCGAAGGCGAACTCGGTCGGCGCGCGCCGGATAGAGCGCTGCCGAAGCGCAGCTCGGCCTGGAGGCCGACGCCGCTGTCGCCGAGCAGGGTGCCGGGATCGTAGCCGCGGCCGACGCTGTAATTGCCGGCCGGAGAATTCCTCGAAGCTGAGCAGCGGGTCGCCGCTATACTGGCCGCGAGCGCCGAGCGCGAAGGTGACCGCGCGGCACCGGCCGGAACTCGCCGTAGAGCGCCGCCGCGCAGCACGGTCGCGGTCGGATCGCCCTCGAAGCGGGTCGGCGGCACCGCGCCGGGCGCGAGGCAGGCGGCGAGCAGCGGCCCGCAGCCCGGGCTGGCGCCGAGCAGGTCGAGCCCCTGGCGCAAGCTCGGCCGACGCGCTGAGCCGCCAGACGCGGCTCGGCCGGCGTGTAGCGCCGGTCGCCGGCGAGGCCGAGCGCGTTCGAAATCGAGCCGCGCGAAGGCGACGCGGAGCCGGTCGCGGTTGAGCGCGAGGCCGTTGAAATCGATGTCCTGGTCGACGATGTCGAGGCCGACGGCGCCGCGCAGGGTCCGCGCCTGGCGGCGGACGAACGGGTAGCTCGCCTCCAGCGTCGCGAACAAGGTGCGCGAGCCGATGTCGATCGCCGGGATCGCCGAGGTCCGGGCCGCGCCCAGGCATAAGTGAGCTGGCCGCCGATCGCGAGGCCCTCGCTGCCGAGCCGGAAATCGTGGGCGAGCTGGAGCGTCTGCTGCTCGGCGATGTCGGCGGTGGTGAACAAGGCGAAGCGTGGTGCGGTCGCCGAGCCCGGTCAGGCCGTAGAACTGGCCGCGCAGCAGCGCGCCCCAGCGGCCGAGCTCGCGCGAGCCCAGATTCTGGACGGTGACGTCGAGCCAGGGCCGGCGTGCGGGCGACAGTGACCTCGCCGATCACCTCGCCGCGCGCGCGGCCGGCCGAGCGCAGCGCCAGCCGGACGTCGTAGCCGGGCAGATCGCCGGCGAGCAGCAGATAGCGTTCGGCCTCGAAGCGGTTGAACACCTCCCGCTCGGTGAGCCGCTGGAGATAGCGCGGCGATCGCCCGCTCGGACCGGCCGGCCTCGCCGCGCACGCGCAGGCCGACCAGCCGCGCCATCAGCACCCGGAAGCGGACGATGCCGTCGTCGATCCGCTGCTCAGGCACCTCGACCGCGGCGATATAGCCGGCCTTGCGCAGGATCGCGGCGGCGCGGTCGCGAATCTCGCAGACCATGGCGACCGGATGCTCGCGGCCCAGATAGGGCCGCGAAGGCGGGCCGCAGCTCCTGCTGCGCGGAAGACCGCGCAAGATCGTCGAAGACGGCGTCGGTGAGGGTGAAGCGGATGTCCTGATATTCGGGCCGGTCGAGCGCGCAGGGCGCCCGTTCGACGCCGCCCTCGACGGTCAGCCGGGCCGGTGCGGCGGCCGATCCGCTCGGTGGACGGCGGCGCTCGATCTCCTCGCGGGTCGGCGCCGTCGGCGCCTGCGCTGCGGCCGCTGGCGGCGCAGCCGGGCGCAGCCCGCGGCCAGGCCGATGCGGCAGCGGCGCGACAGGCCGCGTCGAGCGGCGCGCCGCGCTCGCTCGGATCGCGCTCTCGGCCGGCCCGCCTAAGGCCATGCCCCTGGCTACCCCTCTTCTTCCTGCAAGAGAGCCGCATGCATAGCAGAACGACGGAAGCCCCCAAATGCCGAATCGGGCGGCAGATTCGGCGCGGTCAGCCGGGCGCCGAGCCCCGGGTTGCGGCTGCGCACGTGCTGCAGGAACGAGCGCGGCCGCTTCATCAGCCGCCGGGCGTCTCGACCCGCAGGCCGACCGCCTGCGGCGATCTCGGCGACGAAGTGGATGCAGTTGCGGCGGTTGAGATTGTAGGAAGGCTGGGCGCGGCTGCGCCAGCGCTCGACCACCGCCATCACCGCCCGATAGTGCTCGTCCGGGAGCATCAGCGCGAACTGCCGGTCGCTGCGCGCGATCTGGCGCGGCCCTCTCGACCACCACCTCGCCCGCGACCGAGCCGAACAGGATCGCCGGGGTGATCGCCTTGGCGGTGAAGCCGAAGCTGGTATCGACCGCCTCGCCGGTCGGCGTCGAGCGTGCCGCGCAGCACGATGAAGGCGTGCGGGAAATTGTTGCCGCCGAGCTCGCGCGAATAGAAGGCGATCTCGACCGCGGCGGCGGCGGGCGTCCAGGCGCCGAAGCAGCAATGCCGCGAGCAGCGCCAGCGCGCGCCGCGATTCGCGCGAAGACGAGACGCTGCGGATCGCGGCAGCGCAAAGCCATTCTCACTCAACGAGAAAACCCCGATCCGTTGACAGGCCGTCCCGGATAAGCGTCCGTTTCGCCGCGATCAAGATGCGCGATGACGGCCGCACCGATTGAACTCGGCCCCGCCGCGCGCCTATCTGCTGCGCCCGCCCCAAGTCTCTGCGCGATTGCGGAAAAGATGCCCCTGAAGAGCCTGCTCAATCTCGTCTCCCGGCAGCAGCCCCGCACCTTTGCAGGTGCCGCCGGGACGGCGCGTCTATGCGGTCGGCGACATTCACGGCCGGCTCGACCTGCTCGACCGGCTGCTCGACGCGATCGCGGCGGACGACCGCGACCGCGGCGCGGCGCCGGCACCGAGCTCATCTTCCTCGGCGACCTGGTCGATCGCGGCCCGCAGTCGCGCGGCGTCGTCGAGCGGCTGCTCGGGCTTCGCGACGGGCCGACGCCGGCCCGCTTCCTGATGGGCAATCACGAGGAAGTGTTCCTGCGCGCCGTCGCGGGGCGACGCCGCGGGCGCTGCGCTTCCTGATCCGCATCGGCGGCCGCGAAACCATCTTCAGCTACGGCATCACCGAGGCGGAATATCGCGACCTCGATTATGAGGCGCTGGCCGCTTTGCTGCCGGAGCGGGTGCCCGCCGCCCATGTCGATTTCCTCGCCGGCTTCGAGACGATGATCGAGATCGGCGACTATCTGTTCGTCCATGCCGGCCTCAGGCCGGGGATCGCGCTCGAGGACCAGGCGACCAGCGACCTTTACTGGATCCGCGAGGATTTCCTCAACCATCGCGACAGCTTCGGCAAGATGGTCGTCCACGGCCACAGCATCACCGACGATGTCGATCTCAGGCCGAACCGGATCGGCATCGACACCGGCGCCTTCGCCAGCGGCCGGCTGACCGCGCTCGGCCTCGAAGGCAACGAGCGCTGGTTCCTGTCGACCTGAATCAGGGTCGCTCGAGACGCGGCGAAACCGGTGCCGGCGGCCGGGAAGCGGGCACCGGCTCGCCCGCCGCCCGCGCGCGGCGGATCGCCGCGATCTCCGCGCGCATCGAGGCGACGCGGCGGCCCCAATTGGGATGGGTGGCGCTGCCGAGGAAGTTCAATCCGCTCCGCCCGAGGCGCGAGAAGAAGCGGACCGCCGCCTCCGGATCATAGCCGGCGCGCTCGAGCAGGTAGACGCTCGAGCCGGTCCGCCTCGGCCTCGGTCTCGCGGATCAGCCGGGCATTGCGCCCGAAATTGCCGAAGAAGCCGCGCGCAACGTTCGCCGCGTCGAGGCGGACCCGGTGGCGCAGGACATTATGGGCGAGCTCGTGGGCGAGCACGGCGGCCAGCTCCTCGTCATCGGCGGCATAGGCCGCGATCGCCGTCGTCACCTGGACGTAGCGGCCGTCGGCCCGCGCGTTGCGCCGGCTCCCCTCGACACAGCTGGAAGCGGCTCGCGCAGCCCTGCTCGGCGCGGACCGGCACGACCAGCCGCTCGCCGCCGCGCTGGACGGCGAGCTCGGCCCGCACCGTCGGCAAAGCCCTGGTCGACGCATCGCGAGGATCCGCTCCATCTGCTCGAAGGATCCGCTCCGCGCGGGCGCGGCGCGCGGCAGCGCCCGGCCGTCGACGCCGACCAGGACGTCGTTCAGCCGCAGGCCGGCGCGTTCGGCCGGTCCGCCGGGGGCGAGCGCCAGCACGCCCGGCCCGGCGGCGAAGGCGAAGACGCGAATCGCCGCCGGCCGGAGATCGGCGTCATATTGCGAGCGTCGTGCAAGGCGAGGCCGGGAAGCCATTCGCGGTCCGCGCACAGATCGAGCCCGGCGACGGCGAGGCGGTGGCCGGCCGCCACCATCCGCTGGTAGCGGCCCTGCATGACCGCGAACGCTTCCCCGGCCGCGTCGCGCTGCGCCGGCGCCGCGGCGCCGGCCAAAAGCAGCAATGTCGCCAACGCCGGCCGCCAAAAGCTCCTTGCCATCAACCACTTCCCATTTCACAGCCGGCCGGCGCCGGGCCGGGGACGGAGTTGTAGCCCGCGGACGGCCATGGAGTTCAAATCGGCCGTTTCCGGGCATGTACCTTTCGCGCGACAGCGACCCTTGCAAAAGGGCAACAGTGCGGAAAAGGGCCGGGCGCGCGGCGAATTTTGGGGTTGTCAACACTGTACCACTGTGGCACTGCCGACGCCGAATAGCTCAACAGGGAGTTCAAGATGAGTTTCAAGAAAGCATCTGTGGCTGCAATGATCGCGGTCTCGATGGTCGCCACTCCGGTGCTCGCCCAGTCGGCGGCTGCCCCCAGCGGCGCGGAAATCAGCGACGCCAGCGACGCCCGCGGCGGCTTCCTCGTTCCGGCGATCGCGGTGATCGCGATCATCCTCGGCATTCTCGCGGCCGTCGGCGGCGACAACGATCGCCCGCACAGCCCCTGATCGGAGAGCCGGTCAGCTTCAAGTTTTGACCTGATCAAGCGGCGCACCTGTCCAACGACGGATGCGCCGCTTTTCTTTTGGGCTTTTCTTTTGGCTTGCGTTGCGGGGGGTTTGCCGCCGCGGCTTTTGATGCTTAGCAAGGACGATGTCCCGATCCTCGGCACGCCTCGACAGCTCCGCAAAAGAGCAGGTGCGTGACTTCTGGGACGAGGCCGCGTGCGGCGAGAACCTGTATCTCAGAGGCACCGCCGCGGAAGATTATGCCGCGCAGGCCGAACAGCGCTACGCGCTTGAACCCTATATAGCGGATTTCGCGCGCTTCGAGGCGGCGAAGGACAAGGACGTCCTCGAAATCGGAGTTGGCCTCGGCGCCGACCATCAGCGCTTCGCCGCGGCCGGCGCCCGCCTTTCCGGAGTCGACCTGACCGAGCGCGCCATCCTGCACACGCGGCAGCGCCTGGCGCTGTTCGGCCTCGCCTCGGACCTGCGCGTCGGCGACGCCGAGCGGCTGCCGTTCGACGACGACTCTTTCGATCTGGTATATTCGTGGGGCGTCATCCATCATTCTCCCGAAACCGACGCGGCGGCGCGGGAAATCCTGCGGGTGTTGCGGCCGGGGGGGAGGTTCGCGGTGATGATCTATCATAAGCGGAGCCTGATCGGCTACATGCTGTGGCTCCGCTACGCGCTGCTGCGCGGCCGCCCGCTGACCTCGCTCGATTCGATCTATGCGCGCCATCTCGAGAGCCCGGGGACCAAGGCCTATTCGCCGGACGAGGCGCGGGCGCTGTTCCCGGGCGCGGTCGGGGTCGAGGTCCGTACAATCCTCACCCATGGCGACCTGCTCGAGGGCAAAGCGGGGCAGCGCCACGAAGGGCCGCTGCTCGCCTTCGCGCGGCGGATCTGGCCGCGCCCGCTGATCCGGCGGCTGCTGCCGGGCCACGGCCTGTTCCTGCTGATCGAGGGCCGCAAGAGCCGATGAGCACGGCCGCGCTCCCCGCCGCCGAGCCCCGCCGCCCGACGCGCGCCGAGCGCGCCGCGGCCAAGGCCGAGATGAAGGTGCGGCGCCTGATCCACTGGGGGACGCTCGGGCTGTTCTTCCTGCTGCTTCTGCTCGGCGGCGGCGGCGCCCCCAATCCGATCATCCAGGCGCTGCTCGAGGCGCTCTCGCTGGCCTGGCTGCTGGCGCTGATCTGGCTTCATTTGTTCCGCAGGCCGCTGCCGCGCGAGGCGCTGTGGCCCTGCGTCTTCCTCGCTCTCGTCCTGCTGCTGCCGGCGATCCAGCTGATCCCGCTGCCTTATGCGCTGTGGAGCGCGCTGCCGGGGCGCGAGCAGGCGGTCGAGGCGGTCCGGCTCGCCGGGCTGGGCGAGCCCTGGCTGCCGCTGTCGCTGGCGCCCGAGCGGACCGTGACCGCGGCGCTGCCGCTGCTCGGCGCCGCCGCGATGCTGGTCGGCACCCATATGATCGAGCCCGAGCGGCGCCTCTCGCTGCTTCGCGTCGCTTTGGTCGTGGCGCTGATCTCGGCGCTGATCGGCTCGCTCCAGTTCACCATGCCCAACACGCCGGGGCTCTACCTCCACAAGAAGACCTATTTCGACCTGCCGAGCGGCCTGTTCGCGAACCGCAATTTCCAGTCCGATCTGCTGCTGATCGGCATCCTGCTGTGCGCGCTCACCCTGCGCATCAGCGGCTTTTCGGAGAAATTGAAACGCAAGCGGCTGCGCTCGCTGACCGTCTGGGAGACAATCTGCCTGCTCGGCATCCCCTTTCTCACCCTGATGGCGCTCGCCACCCTGTCGCGGAGCGGCGCGGTGATGCTCGGCCCGGTCCTGTTGGCCGCCTTCGTGATCGCCTCGACCCGGCCGATCAAGAAGACGTTCGCGATCGGCCTAGCCGCCATCGTCGCGGCGGGGCTGGCGTTCGTCGCCTTCGCGCCCAACCTGCGGGACGCCATCCTCAGCCGCTTCGACGCCGAGGCCTCGCGGCTCGACGCGCTGCCCGACCTCGGGCTCGTCGCCGACACCTATTTCCCGGTCGGCGCCGGGCTCGGCACCTTCGATCCCGTCTTCCGGGGCGTGGAGAGCCTCACCTTCGTGGTGCCGGCCTATTTCAACCATGCCCATAACGATTATGCGGAGATGCTGATCGAGGCGGGCCTGCCGGGCATGATCCTGGTCGCCTTGTTCCTGCTCGCTTATGCGGTCAGGATGATCCAGCTGTTGAGGAAGAGCGGCGGATCGACCTATCTCTGGATGCAGCGCACCGCGGGGCTGGCGATCGCCATCATGCTGGTCCATTCGCTCGCCGATTATCCGTTGCGCACGATGACGATGCAGGCGCTGTTCACCGTATTCTGCGCGCTGATGTTCAGCGCCGGCCCGGAGCAGGGCCGCGCCGCCGCGGAGAGCCACCGGCCATGAGGGGCTCGCGGACGTTGCGGGGCGCCGTCGCCGTCGCTTTCCTCGCGCTCGGCGCGCTGATGGTCAAGGAGATCGCCGCCATCGGCCTGGCCGAGGCCTCGGTCGACGCCGGCCTGGCGAGCTCCGCGCACCAGTTCAGGCCGGCCAATGCGCGGGCCGCCGCGCTGCTCGCGGAGCAGCAGCTCCGCGCCAATGACGGCGCGGCGGCGGAACGGCTGGCGGCGGCGGCGATCGCCGCCTCGCCGATCGAGGTGGTCGCGGTCCGAACGCTGGGCCAGGCGCGCGAGGCCCGCGCGCGCGGCGAGGGACGCGAACTGATGCTGCTCGCGGCGCGGCTCGGCTGGCGGGACCGGCCGACCCAGCTCTGGCTCATCGAGCAGGCACTTCTCGCCGGCGAGATCGAGGTGGCGCTGCAGCGCGCCGAGGCGATGGTGCGGCTGCAGCGCGACCGCGAGCTCGTCTTTTCCATGCTTCGGCTGCTCGCCATGACGCCCGAGAACCGGCACGGCCTGGTCCGCTCGCTGGCGGCCAACCCGTTCTGGCGCGACAATTTCCTGTCGCCCGACGAAAAGACCTCCGCTCCGCAGCTGCGCGCGATGGCGCTGCTGCTGGCGGAGCTCAAACGGACCGCCAGCCCGCCGAGCCTGCGCGATGCCCGCTACACGATCGACGGGCTGACCGAGCATCGGCACTATCGCGAGGCCGGCCGGCTTCATGCCCTTCTCTTCCCGCAGCCGGGGCCCAACCTCGTCTTCGACGGCGCCTTCGAGCGCGTCGACAGCGATTATCGGGACGGCAGCTCGGCGAGCTGGTTCGACTGGCTGGTCTTCGACGCGGACCGCTCGGCGGCGGCGGTGGAGCGCGAGGTGGGCCGCGACAATCGCCTGCTCTACGCGGTCGCCGAAGAAGTCACCACCGGCCGCGTGGCGCAACAGAACCGGGCGCTGCCGCCGGGCAGCTACACCCTCGCCTACCGCATGCGATCCGACGATCGCGAAGCGCCGCAGCGGCTGCGCTGGATCGTGCGCTGCGCCGCGGGCGGCGCGCCTTTGCTCGAGATGAGCGCCGCGCCGCTCCGCTCGGCGGGATGGGAGCGGCGGACCGGACAATTTACCGTGCCGAGCGATTGCGAGGGCCAGGTTCTCGACCTGAGCGCCTATCCGAATGCCGGCGGCCGGCCGAGCGTGGCCTATTTCGACGACATCGTCCTCCGCCGCGCCGGCTGAGCCCGGCCCGGCGACAAGCAGATGCACGTCCTCGCGCTGACCCATTATTATCCGCCCGAGGTGAACGCGCCCGCGTCGCGCACTGTCCGAAATGCCGCGCGTCTGGAGCGAAGCGGGGATCCGGGTCACCGTCGTCACCTGCGCGCCCAACCATCCCGGCGGTCCTCTATCCCGGCTATCGCAACCGCTTGTGGCAGGAAGAGCGGTCGACGGCATCCGGTGATCCGCATTTGGACCTTCTCGCCGCGAATGAGGGTTTCCTCGCCGCGCATCGCCAATTATCTCATCTATCTGTTCTCGTTGCTGTTCGGACCTGCGGCGGTTGCCGAAGGCGGACATGGTGATGTCGACCATCGCCGCAATTCTTCTGCGGCCTGGCCGGGCTGTTGCTCAGCGCCGGCGGCGGCCCTGGGTGCTCGAAATCCGCGATCTGTGGCCGGAGAGCATCGTCACCGTCGGCGCGATGAAGCGCGGCTTGCGCGATCCGCCTGCTCGAACGGATGGAGCGCGTTCGCCTATCGGAGCGCCGACCCGATCGTCTCGGTGACCGACGCTTCGTGCCACACATTCGGCGCGCCGCGGCCGGGGCCCGATCGCGGTGATCAAGAACGGCGTCGACCTGTCCTTCTTCGGCAGCACGACCGCGCCGACGCCGGCGCCGCCTTCCGCGCGCGAGTACGGCCTGACCGGGAAGTTCGTCGCGACCTATGTCGGCACCCACGGCATGGCGCACGGGCTGATACGGTGATCGCCGCCGCCGAGCGGCTCCGCGACGACGAGCGATCGCCTTCCTGATGGTCGGCGACGGCACCGAGCGCGCGCAGCTGCAGGCGATGCGCGACGGCGCGGGCTCGCCAATATCGTCATGCTCGACCAATTGCCGAAGGCCGACATGCCCGCCGTATGGGGGGCGACCGACGCCGCCTGGTCCTGCTGCGGCGGCTGACACGTTCAAGATCGTGCTGCCGTCGAAAATGTTCGAGGCGATGGCGCTGCGGCGGCCGATCGTCCTGGGGGTCGAGGGCGAGGCGCGGCCCTGATCGACGAGGCCGGCGCCGGCATCGGGATCGCGCCGGAGGACGATGCCGGCCTCGCCGAAGCGATCCGGGCGCTGGCGGCGGATCCGGAACGGGCCGGCGCGCTCGGCGAATTGGGCCGGCGGTTCGTCGCCGCGAATTTCGATCGGGCGAGGCTCGCCGCCCGTTACGTGGACTTCCTGTCGGAGATTGTTGATCAATCCCGGCGTGCGCATAAGCGGCGGCCTCGAAAAGGAATCCCGAAGTTGAACGAGCAGGTTGCGGACACGCTGAGGCGCCACATGCTGCTGTGCCGCGACTGGCTGATCCATTCGATCGGCGCGAGCGGCGGATCGCGGGCGCACGTCTCGCCCGTGCTGGGCTGGTCGCGCGCCTATCCCGAGACGAGCGGCTATATCGCGACCACCCTGCTCGATCTCGCCGACCGGCTCGGCGACGAGGAGAGCCGGGCGGCGGCGATCGGCCTCGGCGACTGGCTGCTCTCGATCCAGGAGCCCGAGGGGTGCTGGCGCGGCGGCCTCTACCCTTATGCGCGCGATTCCGGGCCGAGCGTGTTCAACACCGGCCAGGTTCTGAACGGTCTGGCGGCGCTGGCGCGCCGGGATTGCGGCGCCCGCTTTCGGCACTCGGCCGACCGGGCGGCGGCGTGGCTCGCGCAGGGCGTGGACGAGACCGGAGTCTGGCGGAGCGGCCATTATCGCGGGCACCAGCCCGATTATTACAGCTTCGTCGCCTGGCCGATGCTCGATTATGTCGCGTTGACCGGGGACGGGGAGGTGCGGGATGCCGCGCTGCGCGTGATCGACTCGATTCTCGGCCATGTGCTGCCGAACGGGGCCTTCGAGCGCTGGGGCTTCGACGAGGAGGCGCCGGCCTTCACCCACACCATTGCTTACACGCTCCAGGGCCTGATCGAGAGCCACCGGCTGAGCGGGCCGGGATCGGGCATCATGACCCGGCTGGCGCCGGCGCTCGAGCGGCTTCGGCGGCAGGCGGAGCTGGGCGGCGGCCGGCTCGCGGGCACCTTCGACCGCGACTGGAAGGCCGACAAGAGCTTCGAATGCCTGACCGGCAGCGCCCAGGTCGCGATCTGTCTGCTGCTGGCGCACCGGATCGAGCCCGATCTGCGCCAGGTGAACGCCGCCGCCAAGCTGGTCGAGCGCCTGTGCCGCCTGCAAAGGACCGGGCCCGGCAAGGCGTTGCGCGGGGCGGTGGCCGGATCGAACCCGCTCCTGGGCCGCTACATGCGGCTTCGCTATCCCAATTGGGCGGTGAAGTTCTTCGCCGATTCCCTGCTTCTGCTCGACGAGACGCTCGATGCCGAATTGCGCAGCTGAGCCGCCTTCAATAGTCCTCACCGCGGGCTACGACCGCGCGCCCCAGGCGATCGCCCTGTGCCAGCTGCTTCGTCGCGACGGCGTCGCGGTACGCGGCATCCTGGTGGTGACTCCGCTGAGCCTCGGCCGGGTGCGGGCGGTGGTCAAAAGCGGCGGGCTGGGCGCGTTGCGGGCGGCGGCGCGCAAGGCGATCGGGCGGCGGCCCGCGGCGGCGAGCCCGCTGGCCGACTATTTCGCCGCCAACGAGATCGAGATGACCGACTTGCGATCGCTCGCGCGTCGCCACGACATCCCTTATTTGCGGGTCAGCGGGCTCGACCGTCCGCGCGCGCTCGATTTCCTGCGGTCGAGCAAGGCCGACGGCGCGATCTATTGCGGCGGCGGCATGCTTCGCCAGCCCTTCATCGCGGCGGCGGGCGGGCGGGTCCTCAACGGCCATGCCGGGCCGCTGCCGGAGATACGCGGCCTCAACGCCGCCGAATGGTCGATTCTCACCGGACGGCCGCTCGAAGTCACCATCCACTATATCGACAGCGGGGTCGATACCGGCCCGGTGCTGGCAGCGAGGCCGTTCGCGGCCGAGAAAGGCGACGGCGTCGACCAGCTCCGCGAGCGAAGCCTCGTCGCCGCGATCGAGGGCCTGAGGGCGGCGGTGCCGGCGCTGGCCGAGCCGATGCCCGAGCGCCGGGCGGACGCCGCCGCCTTCCCGCAATATTTCTCGGTCGCGCCGGCGCTCCGGCCGCTGCTCGAGCGGCGGCTGGCCGAGCGCGCGCGATGATCGGCCGCCAGCTCGCCTTCGCCGCGCGCATGCCGCCGAGGAAGATCGCGGCGCGGCTGGCGCTGCTCGCCAAGCGGAATTTGCTCGCCCGGGCGGCGCCGCTGCTGCCGGCGATCGGGCTGAGGCACGCCGCCGCGCCGCTCGCGACGACGCTTCCCGCCGGCCTGATCGGGCCCGGGCGCTCGCTCGAAACGCTCGGCGAGGGGCGCTTCGCCTTCACCTTCATCGGCGAGCGCCGCGAGTTCCGCCTGCCGATCGACTGGCATCTGGCCGAGCTCAAGACGGGCACGAGCCTGTGGCTGCTCAACCTCCATTATATGGAGTATCTCGCCGAAGCGGACGACGAGGCGTTCGCGGCGCTGGTGCTCGACTGGATCGCCGGCAATCCGGGCTACGAGCCGGCTTACTGGACCTACAATTGGAACAGCTACGCGCTCTCGATCCGCGCGGTCGCGATCATGAAGGCAGATCGCCCGCCGCCGCGAGCGGCTGCCGCCGGCCGCGCTCGCCGCATGCTGCGCTCGCTGACCAGCCAGATCCGCTTCCTCGAGCGCAATCTCGAGACCGATCTCGGCGGCAACCACCTGATCAAGAACATCAAGGCGCTGGTCTGGGCGGGCGCGTTCTTCGCCGGGCCGCGGGCGGCGCGCTGGCGCGCGCTCGGCGATCGCGCTGCTCGGCGCGCGAGCTCGACGCGCCAGATCCTCGCCGACGGCATGCATTTCGAACGCTCGCCGTCCTATCATGCGCAAGTCTTCGCCGATCTGCTCGAAATCCCGCCACGCGCTGGGATCGGACCCGCTCGGCGGCAGGCTCGACGAGGCCTCGCGCGAATGGCGCGAGCCGCTCGCCGATCTCGCCCATCCCGACGGCGGCCCGCCGCAGTTCAACGATGCCGGGCTGACATATGGCCCATCGCCCGATCGCTGCCTCGACGCCTGCGCGGGCCGTGCTCGGCCGGGCCGCCGCGCCCGGCCGGCGCTTCGCCTTTCGCGACGCCGGCTATTTCGGGCCGCGCGCCCGCGGCTTCACGCTCGATCGCCGACATGGGCCCGATCGGCCCCGACGAGCTTGCCCGCGCACGCCCATGGCGACATCGGCAGCTTCGAACTGTCGGTCGGCGGCCAGCGCCTCATCGTCGACCAGGGCGTGTTCGAATATGTCGCGGGCGACAAGCGCCAGGCCGTTCGCGCAGCGCGCAGCGAGCCACAACTGCCTCGCATATCGCAGGCGGCGACCAGGCCGATTTCTTCGGCGCGTTCCGCTGCGGCCGGCGGCCGAAGGTCGAGGCCGAATTCGAACTCGGCGGCGAGGACGGCGTGCCGCTGCGCGGGCATCACGACGGCTACGCACACCTGCCAGGCAGCGCCGCTTGTCGAACGGCCGATCGAGGCCGGCGCGGGACGGCATCACGCTTCACGACCGGATCGCCGGCGAGATCTGGCACGCAGGCGTCGATCGGCCTGCTGCTCCACCCCGAAGTGCGTCGTCGAGCTGCACCGGCGCACGTTGATCGTCAGCGCGGCGGGGTCGCGGCTCGGATTCGCGGCTCGTGCTGACCGTTGAGGTAATTATTGAGGAGGCCGTCTGGTGGCCCGACATGGGGGTGGAGCTTCCGACGCAGCGCATCTGCTTGACACTCCCGCCCGATTGCCACGAGGCGCAGCTGGCAATTGCGGCCGTTCTGGAACGAGAAATACGCGTGAAGCAGGTCGAACAGAATTACCGCAGCGGCGCGCTCCGCGTGATCGACGCGCCCGTGCCGCGCGCCGGCGGCGGCGCCGCAATCTGGTCGCGACGCGCGTGTCGCTGATCAGCGCGGGCACCGAGAAGCAGATCATCGACCTCGCGCGGTCGTCGCTGGCCGGCAAGGCGATGGCGCGGCCCGACCTCGTCCGCAAGACGCTGCAGAAGGTCCGCAACGAAGGCCTGTCTGCCGACGTGCAGAAGGTGTTCGCCAAGCTCGATACGCCGATCCCGCTCGGCTATTCGCCTCGCCGGCGACGGTGGTCGAGGCGGGCAGCGACGCCGGCGGCTACGCGGTCGGCGACCGCGTCGCCTGCGCCGGCGCCGGCAGTCGCCAACCATGCCGAATATAATGCCGTGCCCGAAGAACCTGTCTGGTCCGCATCCCCGCCGGCGTCGACGACGAGGAGGCGAGCTTCGTCACGCTCGGCGCGATCGCGCTGCAGGGCGTGCGCGTCGCCAACCCGACGCTCGGCGAGCGCGTCGTCGTCATGGGGCTCGGGCTGATCGGCCAGCTTACCGTGCAGCTGCTCAAGGCCAATGGCTGCCGCGTGCTCGGCTTCGACCCCAACCCGGCGCGCGCCGCGCTGGCGCTGGAGCTGGGCGCCGATGTCGCGGTCAGCGACGGGCTCGACGACGCCGCTGCGCGGCTTCACCGGCGGCCACGGCGCCGACGCGGTGATCGTCACCGCCTCGACCAAATCCTCCGCGCCGCCCAACCAGGCCGCCGAGATCAGCCGGATGAAGGGCCGCGTCGTGATGGTCGGGCTGACCGGCATGGAGATCGACCGCGAGCCGTTCTACAAGCGCGAGCTCGATCTGCGGCTCTCCATGTCCTACGGCCCCGGCCGCCACGATCCCGCCTACGAGCATCGAAGGCCACGATTACCCGCTCGCCTATGTGCGCTGGACCGAGCAGCGCAACATGGAGGCGTTCCTCGAACTGGTCGCCGACGGCCGCGTCACGCCGCTCAAGCTCGTCACGCACCGCTTCCCGATCGACGCAGGCCGAAGCCGGCTACAAGCTGATGGACGGCGACGAGCCGTATCTCGCGATCCTGCTGACCTATCCCGACGACGCCCGACCGCCGATCGCACGGTCGATCCCCGTCGCGAGCACGAAGCGCGACGCGGCGGGGCGCGCGGCACCGGCTTCATCGGCTTCGGCAATTACGCCAAGGCGGTGCTGCTCCCCGCGCTGAAGAAAGCGGGCAACGAGCGCTTGACCACCGTCGTCACCTCGACCGGCCTATCAGCGCGCACGACGCCGCCGAGCGCCACGGCTTCGCGCACGCCGCGACCGATCCCGCAGGCGGTGCTCGGCGACGCCGAGACCGATTGCGTGTTCATCGCGACCCGCCACGACAGCCACGCGCGGCTCGCGGTCGCAGCGCTTGCGAGGCCGGCAAGCATGTCTTCGTCGAGAAGCCGCTGGCGCTGACCCGCGACGAGCTCGCCGACGGTCGCCGAGGCGGCGCCGAGAGCGCGCCCGGCGTGCTGACGGTCGGCTTCAACCGCCGGTTCGCGCCGATGATGATCGCCGAGGCCAAGGCGACGCTCGCCAATCGCGGCGGCGCCGATCGCGATGCACTACCGGATCAACGCCGGGCACGTCCCGGGCGACAGCTGGCTGCACGGCAGCGAAGGCGGCGGGCGGATCGTCGGCGAGGCCTGCCACTTCGTCGACGCGCTGACGTTCCTCGCCGGCGGCCCGCCGGTCGCGGTCGAGGCGTTCAGCCCGAAGGCGTCAGCGACACGCGTCTCCGCGGTGCTCCGCTTCGCCGACGGCTCGACCGGCACGATCCTCTATTCCTCGCTCGGCGATCCGGCCGCTGCCCAAGGAATATATCGAGGTTTTCGCGCGCCGGCACGGTCATCCGGCTCGACGATTTCCGCAAGCTCCACGATCACGCCGCGGCGGCAAGACGCAGACGCACGCACGCTCGCGCGCAGGACAAGGGCCAGGCCGGCCTGCGTCAAGGCCTTCTACGCCGCCGCGCGCGACGGCGCGCCCGGCGCCGATCCCGCTCGACGAGCTGATCGCGGTCAGCGCGCGACGCTGGATATCGCCGGGGCCGATTGTGACGGCGCCGGCGCCGGCCTCGGCATCACCGCCCTGATCCTCTCCTTCAACGAAGAGGTCCATATCGGCCGCTGCCTCGAGCGCATCGCGCCGCTCGCGGCGCGATGGTCGTGGTCGACAGCTTCTCGACCGACCGCACCGTCGAGATCGCGCGGCGAAGGGCGCCGAGGTGCATCAGCACGCCTTCACCAATCCAGGCCGCGCAGTTGCAATGGGCGCTCGACACGATCGCGATCGACAGCGACTGGATCATTCGCGTCGATTGCGACGAATATCTCGAGCCCGCGCTGATCGACGAGATCGAAGGCGACGGCTGCCCGATCTTCCCGGCCGACGTCACCGCGATCGACCTTCCAGCTTGAAGTGCTGTTCCGCGGCAAGTTCATCCGCTGGGGCGGCTATTACCGCACCTGGCTGACCCGGCTGTGGCGCGCCGGGCGCGGCGCGGATGGAGCAGCGCTGGATGGACGAGCGGCTGCTGATCACGCGCGGGCGGGTCGGCGCATCACCGGCGGCGACCTGGTCGATGCCAGCTCTGAAGGACATCGGCTGGTGGGTGGCCAAGCATAACGGCTATGCGACGCGCCAGATGATCGATTTCATCGCGCGCGAATACGGACTCATCGCAGACCGCGACGCGGGCTCGCTCAACGCCCAGGGCCGGCGCAAGCGCTTCATGCGCGACCGGCTCTACGCCCGGGCGCCGCTCTATTTGCGGGCGGTCCTCTACTTTTTCGTCCGCTATCTCCTCAAGCTCGGCTTTCTGGATGGGAAACGACGTTTGCATCGACCTGCTCGATCTGGGCCTCGACGAGGGCCTGTTGTTCCACCGCCTGCGTGGCAGCCGCAGCAGCGGCCATGTGTCGCTCGGTCTGCAGGGAGTCGATGACGGCGGCGACGCTCTGACTGAGCGTCACCTGCGCTGTGCGGTGGCCAGCCCTGAATGTCGTTCACCGAGGAAGCGATCCGCAGACCGCCGAGAACTCCGGCCACGACCGGAGGAATCACCAGCAGGACCCAAGTCTCGACCGCAGCCGCCAGTTGCGCAATCGCCACCTGCCGCTTTGTGGACGAGCGGGCTCTTGGGCTTCGGTGCGGTCCCGGCGCCGCCCGCTTACCGCCATAGATATTGGTCGGGAGGGGCTCTTGCCCGCGTCAGGTCCTCCGTCCCCTTCAGCCGTCCCCGCGGAAAGCGTGCGCCGACCGGCTCGCTGGTGGGGACCGCGCGCGAAGGGTGCGTTCGGACGCGACTCAGTGCCGTTTGACTTCCCGGGGGGTAGACTGGCGAGAAGGACACGGCTAGAGGCTAACGGTCCGCCCAGGCCCGACTGATCACAGCTAGTTTATTTTTGCGGCCAGCCGGAGCACGACTATCCCGGGCCGCGGACGCAGAGCTACATCAAGGCGACTGAAGCCGGCCCAACAGCGCCTTTATCTGACCCATAGTTGACGCCGTAGGACTCATGCGCAGGCCCTGGTCCAACCGCAGAACGGTCTCGCGACCGCCGTTGAGCAGACGCAGTTGTACCTCCGTGGTCCCGGATGGGTCCCGAAGACCTCGCGTAATCGGGCGACGATCGGCGGTGTGCAGCGGGCCGCGGCCATGGAAACCATCACGGGGCCGCGGTGTGCTTCGGTGACGTCGGGGACCCCGATGTCCTGGACGATGATCTTCGGTGACTCCTGCGCCGGTCGACTCTGCCCGGACGAGTGAAGTTGGCGTCATTAGCCAGATCGAGGCTACCTTGGCATAGGTCTGCGGGAAGATCATGAGATCCATCGCACACCCATGTCCTCGAGATTGGCCGAGGCCATCGACGCTCCCGCCCGCGTCGTGCGCAAGGTCAGACCGGACGGCAGTCCGGCGATGGTGAGCGGATGCAGTCCTCGTCTGACCGGTCGGATGTCTGCGATCTTGACCTCCGCATGCGCGGCGAGCACATGTTCCAGGCCTAGCAACGGATGATCGGAGACATAGAGCCCGAGCATGTCCCGCTCGAACGCCAAACGTTCCCGCTTGTCCAGTCTGCGGTCGGCACCGGCAGATCCATCATCGCCGCGTTCGAACCGTCCACGTCGAGCGCGTCGGCGAACAGGTCGAACTGGCCGACCGCCTCTGCCGTTTGATATCGAGGACCATGTCCACTGCTTGGGCGTGGACGGTGAGCAATCCTTGCCGCGAGTGGCCGAGCGAGTCGAATGCCCCGCCCTTGATCAGTGATTCCAGCACCTTCTTGTTGCACACGATCGCATCGACCTTGCGCAGGAAATCGAAGAAGTCGGTGAAGGCGCCGGACTCCTCGCGAGCCCGCTCGATGCACGCGACGACGTTGCGTCCGACGTTGCGGATCGCGCCGAGGCCAAACCGGATGTCCCCCACCGACCGGGGCGAAGTCCGCGGCCGAGGAGTTGACGTCAGGGGGCAACACGGTGATCCCCATGCGCCGGCATTCCCCGAGGTAGACCGCCATCCGATCCTTGTCGTCGCGCATCGAGGTGAGCAGGGCCGACATGTACGCAGCCGGGTAATTGGCCTTGAGATAGGCAGTCCAGTACGAGATCAGTCCGTACCCAGCGGTGTGCGACTTGTTGAAGGCATAGTCGGAGAAGGGAACCAGGATTTCCCACAGCGCCTTGATCGCCTCGTCGGAGTAGCCCTTCGCGCGGCCACCGGAGAAGAACTTGTCCTGCTGCGCGTCGAGTTCGGCCTTCTTCTTCTTGCCCATTGCCCGGCGCAGTAGATCTGCCTCACCAAGGGTGTAGCCCGAGATCTTCTGCGCAATCGCGAGGACCTGCTCCTGGAAGACGATCAGTCCATAGGTCTCGCCGAGAATCTCGAACAAGGGCTCGGCGAGTTCGGGATGGATGGCGCCGACGGCCTGACGCTTGTTCTTCCGGTCCGCGTAGTCGTTGTGCGCATTGGCCCCCATGGGACCCGGCCGGTAGAGCGCGAGAACGGCCGCGATGTCGACAAAGGCGTCCGGACGCAGGGAGCGCAGCAGAGCGCGCATCGGCCCACCGTCGAGTTGGAAGACGCCCAAGGTGTCGCCACGGCTGAGCAACTCGTAGGTGGGCTTGTCATCCAGGGCCAGGGTGGACAGGTCCAGCAACGGTCCGCCGTCGGCGGCAATGGCGTTGACCGCGTCATCCAGGATCGTGAGATTGCGCAGCCCTAGGAAGTCCATCTTGAGCAGGCCGAGGGTCTCGCAGGTCGGGTAGTCGAACTGGGTGATGACTGCGCCGTCAGCCTCGCGGCGCATGATCGGAATCAGGTCGATCAGGGGTTGGCTGCCGATCAGGACACCGGCCGCGTGCACACCCCACTGCCGTTTCAGTCCCTCCAGACCCAGCGCCTGGTCGACCACCTCCTTGGCGTCGGCGTCGTCCTCGTAGCGCTTGCGAAGGTCGGCGGCTTCCCGGTAGCGCGGATCGGCGGCATCGAACACGCCGGCCAGCGACATGTCCTTGCCCATCACGGGGGCGGGCATCAGCTTGGTCAGTTGCTCGCCGAGGGTGAAGGGCTTGTCCATCACCCGACAGGCGTCCTTGATGGCCGCCTTGGCCTTGATCGTGCCGTAGGTGACGATCTGGGCGACCCGGTCTTCGCCGTACTTGTCGGACACGTACCGGATGACCTCCCCGCGTCGACGCTCGTCGAAGTCGATATCGATGTCCGGCATCGAAACCCGGTCCGGGTTGAGGAAGCGCTCGAAGAGCAGTCCGTGTTCCAGCGGGCACAGATCGGTGATCTGCAGGGAGTAGGCAACGATCGAGCCGGCGGCCGAACCATGGCCCGGACCGACGCGGATCCCGGCATCGCGGGCGAACCGGATGAAGTCCGCCACGACCAGGAAGTAGGCCGGAAAGCCCATCTGGCAGATGACACCCAGCTCGTAGTCCGCGCGCTTGCGGGCCTCGTCGGTCACTCCGTTGGGGTAACGCAGATGCAGGCCGCGTTCGACCTCCTTGACCAGCCATGACTCCTGCGATTCCCCTTCGGGCACATCGAATCTCGGCATGAGATCGACGCCCTCGGCGAACGTGACCGCGCTGCATCTCTCGGCGATGGCGAGGGTGTTGTCGCAGGCTTCGGGGTGCTCAGTGAAGAGCGCTCGCATCTCGGCCGGGGACTTCAGGAAGTAGCTGTCGCCGTTGAACCGCAGCCGCTTGGTCTCGGACAGCTTCGCGCCGGTCTGGATACAGAGCAGGGCGTCATGGGATGCGGAGTCGCGCTGGTGGATGTAGTGCAGGTCGTTCGTGGCGAGCAAGGGGAGCGCGAGCGCGTCGGCGATCCGGAGCAGCTCTTTTCGGGTGGCTCGTTCGATCTCGAGGCCGTGCTCCATCAACTCGACGTAGAAGTTGTCCTTGCCGAAGATGTCCCGGAAGTCGGCAGCGGCGGCCAGCGCCTTGTCGTACTTGCCGGCCCGCAACCACATGTTCACCTCGCCGGAGGGGCAACCGGTGGTCGCGATCAGGCCCTGCCCGTAGCGCTCGAGCAGATCCCGGTCGAATCGCGGCTTGCGGTATTGCCCTTCGAGGCTGGCCAACGATGAGATGCGGAACAGGTTGTGCATCCCCGCAGTGCTGGTGGCCAGCATTGTCATGTGGCAGAAGGCGGACTTGCCCCGATTGGAACCGCCGTCGCCGGGCTCTTCCAGCAGCGCATCGCCGAAGTCGAACGGCTGGCGATCGAAGCGGCTCCCCGGCGTGTAATAGCCCTCCATGCCGATGATCGGCTTGATTCCCGCGGCGGTGGCCTGCTTGTGGAAGTCATAGGCACCGAAGACGTTGCCGTGATCGGTCATGGCAATCGCGGGCATCCCCATCCGCTTGGTCTCCGCGAAGAGCTCTTTCAGCCTGGCCGCGCCGTCGAGCATGGAGTACTCGGTGTGCACATGGAGGTGCACGAACTGAGCCGAGTCGCCCATCGCGGGTTCGGCCTCCTTCACTCGTTCGTACCGAGAGGGAAGGTGCTCGGTGACGGGGGCGGATGGTGCGGGAACACGGTTCGGAAGTGCGGGGATGGGATGGCCACGTGATTGTCTCGCCCTGTCTTTGTAGACCACGCGACCGACACTCGGTTGGTCAGGTCTGTCCGGGTTTCAGCGCCGGAGGGGCTTCACGAATTCATACTCGATCGTGTGCGACGGGTCATTCAAGGCGCGGGTCTGGCCCGTCGGCCGGTAGCCGAGCCCCTCGTACAGGCGATGTGCGTCCAGGAAGCGCGTATCGCTCCAGAGCACGATCTCCTCGACGCCCCGCTCGCGGGCGGTTGCCTCGACCAGGTCCGCCAGCCGGCGGCCCAGCCCTTGGCGCCTGGCCGGCGCGCTGACGTAGAGGTTCTTCAGTTCCAAACCCGCGCCGCCCGCCGGTGCCCAGCCGACGCAGGCAAGCGCCTGGCCGTCCGGTCCGCTCAACACCCAGAGCTGACCGCCCTTGTCTGCATACGACGTGCCCGGAGCCGCCAGCCAGGCGTCGACCCCGTCCGGATCCAGCACACATCCCTCGTACTCCGCGAAACAGTCGCCGATCAGCGTGCGCAGCGCCGCCGCATCCGCATCGGTCGCCGATCGCAATTCGCCCGGCCACGCGGCCGCGGAGAGTTCGGTCATCGTCCCGGCCCGTAATCGATCGGCCTTGTGTCGTTCTGGCCACCTTCCCCGCTGTCGCGCGGCTGCTCGGGCGCGTCAGTGGTCGAGGCCGCCGGTTCTGCAGGTCGAATCCCCTGTGGCAGGACATCGGCGGACACGCCGAGGAAGCGGAGGTCGATCGCGGAGTGCAGCAAGACCGGGAGCAGGAGGGAACCGGTATCCAGATAGACCGCGGCCAGCACGCAGCCGAGCAGGCCGGTGGTGACGATCCCGGCCAGACCTTGATACGCATGGGCCAACCCGAAGGCCGCCCCGGCAAGTGCGACCAGCCCCCACCAGGGCAGCGCTGGGCCGGCGGCGGCAAGTACGGCGATGCCGAACCCGCGGTAGACGACCTCTTCGGCGACCCCGGCCGTCAACGCGACAAAGCTGAACAACCGGCGCTCGGAACGGGTCCGCGGGAGCAGCGACCCGACCGACCGCAGCGCCATCGATTCAGCACCTGCGTCACGCAGGACTCCGGTGCGCAACGCGCGGACTGACAGCACGGTGGCGATCGAGACAACCAGCACCGCAACGACAGTTACCGCACCGACGTGATCCGGCCAGCGCAGACCCAGCTGTTCCCAGCCGATCCCGGGAGCCACCACCGCGACGGCAAGGACCAGGACCACCAAGCCCCACTCAAGGATCAACAGTCGGCGATAGAGCCATCGTCGGGCGCCCGGCGCCGTGCCGACTGCGGCCTCGAACCTGCGGTGCAGAACCCATCCGACGAAGGGCTCGCCCAAGACCAGATAACCCGCCACCAGCAACGCGGCAAGGCTGGCCGGCCCGAACGCATCCAAAGACTGCGGCAGCCAGCTCATTGCCTGCCCGCCAACTTCTCCAGCGCCGCTGCAAGATCGGCCGGGTACGGGCTGGTGAAGCTCACCGGGGACCCCGTGGCCGGATGACCGAAGCCGAGCCGGACTGCGTGCAGCCACTGCCGGGACAGGCCCAGCCGGGCGGCCAGCGTCGGGTCCGCGCCGTACGTCGTATCCCCGACGCAGGGGTGCCGAAGCGCTGCCATATGCACGCGAATCTGGTGCGTCCGGCCGGTCTCCAGTGTGATGTCCAGGAGACTGGCGGCCGGGTAGGCCTCGATCGTCGAGTAGTGGGTCACCGAAGGGCGACCCCCAGCCGTGACGGCGAATCTCCAGTCATGCGTCGGATGTCGGTCGATCGGCGCATCGACGGTGCCGGTGCTCGGATCCGGGTGGCCTTGAACCAGCGCGTGGTAGCCCTTGTCGACCGTCCGTTCCTTGAACGCCCGTTTGAGCAGGGTGTAGGCGCGGTCGCTACGCGCGAGCACCATCAGGCCGGTCGTCCCGGCATCGAGGCGGTGCACGATCCCCTGCCGCTCCTCCGTGCCGCTGCTGGCGAGCTCATAGCCCATGGCGGCCACCCCGCCGGTCACTGTGGGACCGGTCCAGCCGGCGCTTGGATGCGCGGCCACGCCAACCGGCTTGTCCACGATCAGGATGTCCTGGTCGTCGTAGAGGACAGTCAGCCCCGGCACCGGCTCGGGCGGGGGCGGCGGGTGCGCCGGGCCGGGCAGGCGTACCTCCAGCCAGGCATCTGCCGTGACGCGGTCTCCCTTGCCCCGTACCCGGCCGTCCACGCTCACCTTCCCGGCGTCGGCCACATCCGCCGCCTGCGTGCGCGACAGCCCGAACAGCCGAGTCAGCACCGCATCGATCCGCAGGCCGGCGAGGCCTTCAGGGACCGGCAGAGCCCGCAGCAGATCGCTCACGACACCAGTGTGCCGAAATCCGGCGCGAGGGTCCCGAGCCGCGCGGATCGGCAGCGGCTCAGTGGCTGCGAGTCCCGTCGAAGTCGCGGCCCAGAAGTGCGAGCAGGACGCCGAGAAGCCCGCCACAGACAATCGCCGAATCGGCCACGTTGAAGATCGGCCAGACCTGTCCCGCTGGGTCGAGAAAGCTGATCCAATCGACCACTCCGCCGCGGAAGATCCCCGGCGCGCGGAAGATGCGATCGACGAGATTGCCCAGCGCACCGCCGACGACCAACCCCAGTGCCCAAGCCCAACCAGTGGAGCGCAGCCGGGGTGCGGTGCGCAGTATCACCACGATGACCGCAGCCGCGACGACCGTGAACACCACGGTCATCCCCTGCGCCAAACCGAAGGCGGCGCCGGTGTTGCGCGCCTCGGTGAGATAGAACAGGCCACCGAGCAGTCTGACGGGCGGCCGATCGGAGAGCAGGGCAACCACCAGCACCTTGCTGACCAGGTCGAGCACAAAGACGGCCACGCCCAGCGTGAGCAACAGGCCGAGTCTTCGCGGACGGTCGGCCACACTCGGCTCGACCTCGCTCGCCGGAGTGTCTTCGGACCCGGTTGGCGGTGTTGTCACACCTCAGCTTTGCATCCCACCCCTCGGGCAGTCAGCGCCGCTCTTCCCGCTGCTTGCAGGTCAGGCACAAGGTCGCTGACGGGAATGCCTGTAGTCGGGCCTTGGCGATCGGCTCGCCGCAGCTCTCGCAGCGCCCGTACGTGCCATCAGCGATGCGGACCAGCGCGTGCTCGACCTGGGTGATCAGGTCCAACCGGTTGTTGGCGAGGGACATCTCGTGCTCGCGCTCGAAGGTCTTGCTACCGGCGTCTGCCTGATCGTCCCCCGAGCCGTCACTGACGGTCTGCTGCAGGGCATTCAGGTTGACCATCGTTTCGTCGTACTCGCTGCGCAGCGCACTGAGCTCGGCCTCGAGCGTCTTGCCTGCCTCGCGGAGCTCCTTGGCCGTCCACCCTGATCCGGCCGAGGCCCGAGCCGTCCCTTGCTTGGCCGGCGCCTTGGTCTCCGTCGCCGTGGTCCTGGCCGGGGTGCTCGCTTTGGCCGGCGCCTTTGTCGCCGTCGGCTCGGCCGGGGCCTTCGCCGCCTTCTTCGCTGGGGCCTTCTTCGCTGGGGCTTTCTTGGCCGGGGCCTGCTTCGGCGCGGCCTTCGTCACCGACGACTTCTTCGGTGGGGCCTTTGTCGCCGGCGCCTTCTTCGCTGGGGCCTTCTTCGCTGGGGCCTGCTTCGCTGGGGCCTTCTTCACCGGCGCCGTGGCTGTGGTCGCCTTCTTGGCCGCGCTCTTCGCCGAGGTCTTCGTGGGCGGAACCCGCTTGCCCGGGAGCTTCTTCGCAGCGGATTTCGCAGCCGTCGAGGTCTTCGCGGCGGCCTTCTTCGCCGGAGCCTTCTTGGCCGCTGGGCGCGCCGCCGTCGACCTGGCTGAGGGAGCTGCCTTCCTGGCAGGTGCCTTCTTCGCTGAGACCACCCGGCACACTCCATCGCATCTGGGAAATCCGCCACCGTTGCGCACTCGGCGGCGGGCACGTGGCGTGCCACCTTACGGTCGCAGTCTCTCCGACACAACGCGCCGCACCGCGGGGGCCGCGGTAAGTCAGTCCACCAGCTGGCGGCCGGCCTCGCCGCGCCAGCGGGCCAATCGGCCAGCCCGGCTCACCGCGCGCAGCCGGCGCATCGTTGCCTCACGCGAGGCAATCGTGGTCACGACGAGCAACTGGTCGCCCCGATTGAGCCTGGTGCCCTGCATCGGGACGAAGGAGCGCCCCTCGCGCACGAGGAGCGTCAGCGAGGCATCCGGGGGCAACCGCAGCTCGGCGACGTAGACGCCGTGCAATTGAGATGCCACCGGAACGGTCAGCTGCAGCAACTCCGCGTTCAGCCCATCAAGGGTGGCAGACTCAACCTCGACTTCACGTTCAGGGAGCGGGGCGGACAGCCCGAGCCACCGGGCCACGGTCGGCAGGGTGGTGCCCTGCACGACGGTGAAAACCACGACGAGGACAAACACCGCGTCGAAGATCAGCTGAGCATCGGCATCATCGACGGCAAGCGACACCGGGATGGTCGCCAGGACGATGGGGACCGCCCCGCGCAGACCTGCCCAGGAAAGGAAGATCTGTTCTCGCCAGGGGACGCGGAACCCGACCATCGACAAGAAGACCGACACCGGACGGGCGAGCAAGAGCAGGGCGAGCCCGACAAGGATGGCCGGACCAACCACGCCGAGCAGTCGACTCGGACTGGCGAGCAAACCGAGAAGCACGAACAGCCCGATCTGGGCGAGCCAGGCCAAGCCTTCGGCGAAACCGAGCGTGGCGCTGCGGTGTGGTAACGCCGAATTCCCCAGGACCAGGCCGCAGAGATAGACCGCCAGGAAGCCCGACGCGTGGGCGACCGTCGCGGTGGCATATCCAGTCAGGCAAAGGGCGACGGTGGCCAGCGGATACAGACCGGACACCGGCAGCGCGCTGCGCCGCAGCAGCCACGCACCGGCCAGGCCCATCAGGATTCCGATGGCTGCTCCGGCAACCAGTTCGTACGTGATCAGAGCGATCAGGGTGGGCACGTGCGGCGAATCCGAGGTCGCCAGCGCCTCGGAGAGTGCAACGACCAGGATGACTGCCGGCGCGTCGTTCAATCCGCTCTCGAGTTCGAGCGTTCCGGTCACCCGCGCCGGCAGGCCAAGGCGGCGCATGCTGGCGAAGACCGCTGCCGCGTCGGTCGAACTGACGACGGCGCCGAACAGCAGACTGGTGGACAGATCGAAACCGAAGACCAGCATCGCCACCGACGCAGTGATGCCCACACTGATGGCGACACCGATGGTCGACAGGACGATGCCCTGCACGAGGATCGGCCGCACGACCGACCAGCGGGTGGTGAGACCACCCTCGGCCAGGATGATCGCCAGCGCCGAGAGCCCCAGGATCTGGGTCAATTCGGCATTCTCGAACTCGATGCCAATGCCCGATTCGCCGAGGACCAGGCCAAGCCCGAGATAGATCAACAGGCTCGGCAGGCCCACCCGGGTCGCCACTCGGACGGCCAGGACGCCGACGAGGACTACCACGGATCCGACCAGGAGGACGGGCGCGAAGTCCGCAGCGCTCACGAGCGCGTGCCGCGCCAGATGCGAGTCAGTGCGGCCATAGGGCATCCTCCCGTACGCCAATGCGCTGGGAAGGTACCCCCACCGGTTGCGCGCTCGACTACCCTTGATTGCACAGGCATCGACCCGGCTATCACCGGTGAGCCTCCGGAAGAAAAGGTCGGTCCGCCGGCCCCAGTAGAACCGGACGGGAACGGCCCGTTACAGCCAGCGTGACCAGAGCGGGTCGGCAGCGCCGAGAGGCGACACCGGCCAAGCGAGGTGGTACCGCGGGTGCGGCGGCCAAGTGGCCGCAACGCTCGTCCTCGCGCCATCGAGGCCGATCGATTGAGCGCGAGGAACGAGGCAGAGATCCAGATGTCCTATCCCCGGCATCGCACCAGTACCGGCCAACCGGTCGTGGTGACACCCACCCCCCGGCTGCCCGACCTCGAGCAGGACACGTTGGCGACCTGGGAGGCCGAGAAGACCTTCCCGGCCAGCGTCGAGGCGCGCGACCCCGGCGTGAACGGCAGCAACGAGTACGTCTTCTACGACGGTCCGCCGTTTGCCAACGGCCTGCCGCACTACGGACACTTGCTGACCGGGTACGTCAAGGACGTCGTCCCGCGCTATCAGACGATGCGCGGCAAGCGCGTCGAGCGCCGGTTCGGCTGGGACTGCCATGGGTTGCCGGCCGAGGTCGAGGCCGAGAAGCAACTGGGTATCTCTGGTAAGCCCGAGATCATCGAGATGGGCGTGGCGAAGTTCAACGAGGCCTGCCGATCCTCGGTCCTGCGCTACACCGAGGAGTGGCGGCGCTACGTCACCCGGCAGGCGCGCTGGGTCGACTTCGACAACGACTACAAGACCCTGGACCTGCCGTACATGGAAAGTGTCATGTGGGCGTTCAAGAGACTGCATGACAAGGGACTGATCTACGAGGGCTTCCGGGTTCTCCCGTACTGCTGGCGCTGCGAGACCCCCCTCTCAGCGACCGAGACTCGGATGGACGACGTCTACCGCAGCCGCCAGGACCCGGCGAGCACGGTGTGGTTCGAGATGGAGACCGGTGAGCGGATCCTGGCTTGGACCACAATGCCCTGGACGCTGGTGCCCAACGTGGCCCTCGTCGTCGGACCGGAGATCGACTATGCGGTGCTGCAGGGCTCCGACGGCCATCGCTACGTCCTTGCCGAGAGCCGGCTGGCGGCCTACGAACGCGAATTGGGCGACGCCCGGCGGGTGGACACGATCAGGGGTGCCGACCTGGTTGGCCGCCGCTACACCCCGGTGTTCGAGTTCCTCGTCGAGCAGATGGCCGATGTGCCGAACGCGTTCACCGTCCTGGCCGGGGACTTCGTCTCCACCGAGGACGGCACCGGCGTCGTGCAGGTGGCTCCCTCGCACGGTGAGGACGACTTCAACGTGTGCACGGCAGCGGGCATCCCGGTCATCATGACTGTGGATCCGCACGCGCGGTTCAACGCGGTGGCACCGCGCTTTGCCGGACTACAGGTGTTCGAGGCCAACAAGCCGTTGCTGGCCGAACTGCGCGAGCGGGGGATGCTGTTCCGTCAGGACAGCTACGAGCACCCGTACCCGCACTGCTGGCGCTGCGACACGCCACTCATCTACATGGCGGTGTCCAGTTGGTTCGTGCAAGTGACCGCGTTCCGCGACCGGATGATGGAGCTCAACCAGGAGATCACCTGGGTGCCGGGCCACGTCCGCGACGGATCGTTCGGCAAGTGGCTCGAAGGCGCCCGAGACTGGTCCATCAGCCGGAATCGCTTCTGGGGCAGCCCGATCCCGGTTTGGGTGTCAGATGATCCGACTTACCCGCGTACGGACGTCTATGGGTCGCTGGATCAGATGGAAGCGGACTTCGGGGTACGCCCGACCGACCTGCACCGCCCGTACGTCGACGACCTGACCAGACCAAATCCGGATGATCCGACTGGCCGCTCGATGATGCGCCGAGTGCCGGAGACCCTCGACTGCTGGTTCGAATCCGGGTCGATGCCCTTCGCGCAGGTGCACTACCCGTTCGAGAACCGCGACTGGTTCGAGAACCACTACCCCGGTGACTTCATCGTGGAGTACCTCGCCCAGACCCGTGGCTGGTTCTACACATTGCACGTACTCGCGACCGCCCTGTTCGACCGGCCCGCGTTCCGAACCTGCGTCGCACACGGCATCGTCCTCGGCGAGGACGGGCGCAAGATGAGCAAGAGCCTGCGCAACTATCCGGACGTCTACGAGATGTACGACTCCTACGGCGCGGACGCGATGCGCTGGGCACTGATGGCATCGCCGATCCTGCGCGGCGGAGACCTGTCGGTGACCGAGACACTGATCCGGGACTCCGTTCGCCAGGCGATCCATCCCCTCTGGAACGCCTGGTACTTCTTCTGTCTGTACGCCAACGCCGAGTCCTACGAGGCGAAGTGGCGTACGGACTCCGGCCATGTCCTCGATCGATACGTGCTGGCCAAGCTGCGGGCGACTTGCACGGCAGTCACCGCGGCGCTGGACTCCTACGACATCGCGGGCGCATGTGCCCAGGTGCGTGCGTTTCTGGACGCGCTGACCAACTGGTACATCAGGCGCAGCCGCGACCGGTTCTGGTCGGGCGATTCCGCTGCCTTCGACACCCTCTACACGGTGCTGGAGGTGACGTCTCGGCTGGCCGCTCCGCTGCTGCCGATGATCACCGAGCAGGTCTGGCGGGGACTGACTGGGCACGCCTCGGTGCACCTGACCGATTGGCCGGATGCGGAGGATCTGCCCGACGAAGCCGATTTGGTCGAGGAGATGGACGCCGTCCGGTCGGTCGCGTCAACTGCGCTGTCGCTGCGCAAAGCCAACCAGGTTCGGGTCCGTCAGCCGCTACCGTCCCTGACAGTGCGGGCCGCCGATTCCGAGGGATTGCGGCCATATGCCGACGTGCTCGCCGACGAGGTCAACGCCAAGTTGGTCAACCTCGAGCCGCTGGTCGCGCAATCGTTCGTGCTGCGCCCTAATGCCCGCGCGCTCGGGCCCCGGCTCGGAGCCATGGTGCAGGACGTCATCCGAGCGGCCCGCAACGGAGAGTTCACGGAGAACGCAGACGGCACGGTCAGTTGTGCGGGAGTGGTTCTGAGTCCAACGGAATTCGAGCTGACCCCGGCGGTCGAGGACGCGAGCGCCACGCGGTACGAGGACGGTCGATTGATCAGCCTGGACCTCACTGTGTCGCCCGAACTGGCAGCCGAGGGGTTGGCCCGCGACATCATCCGGGCAGTACAGGAGGCACGCCGCGAGGCCGGCCTGGCCGTGAGCGACCGGATCGACCTCGAGCTCACCCCCACAGCCGGGACGGCGCAGGACGCAGTGCGCGCGCATCGGGAGTTGATCGCGGCCGAGACACTTGCCACCGAGCTGGTCGTCGCGCAGCCGCCGGCGGCTGCGGCGCCCCAGGAAGACCGGAAGGTTCTCGACCTTGGACCGGCCGGCTTGGTCGGAATCAACGTCCGCCGCGCGGACTGACACCGCGTACGGGTAAGGATTTTCCGACGGTTACTGGCTGACCGTGCCGGTGAAGTGTGCCAAGCCGTGATCGGGGTTCGCTTCCTCGAACTCCACGGTCATCTCGCCGCCGCCCTGCAGCCCCTCGAAAACGCCCGTGCCGCTTCCCTCCACGACTCGCCACGTGCTGCTCTGGATCAAGCTGTCCTGAGTGGGGCTGAAAGTGATCGTCAATTCGCCGTCGGAGCAATCGATGGTCGTGACCACCAACCCGAGGTCGCCGGTGCCTCCGTGCTCGTCGAAGGTCGTCCCGCCAGGGCAGAAGGGTGCCTCGCCTAGCTGCGAGGCCGGGAGAACCTCGCCGGTGGGAATGTCCAACCGCAACTCGATGACGATCGGTTGCTCGGCAGCCACACCGCTCTCGACTTCGGTCGGCGTCACAGACCCGCCGTCATCGCGGTCGGCGGTCTCACCACATGCCGCCAGGGCGAGCGCAAGAGCCAGCAGAGCGATCGCCGGCCGTCCCCTCATGCGAATCCTCCAGCCGTTGGCCGACGTCAAATTCGCACCTCTACTGCGCGGGGTCAAGCCCACCTGCGCGGCCCGACCGTTGCCGCCGTCGAGTGCTTGCTCTCTCGGCGCGACTGTGCAGGAGGTTTGCCAGCGCTTTACGGCCCATGGCGCGGGGCAGACCGGTCAACCGCACCGGCCCTGGCCTCGCGGGCTGCGGCAGCCAGGGCGGCATCGGGTCGGCAGAGGGCACACGGGGTGAAGCCGTCTTCGCGCGCCTCGCAGACCGGGATAGGTATCGCCTCGCGGCCATCCAGGTGCGCGCACGCAGCCAGGTGGTAACGGGGCCGGAGATCGACGACCAGGACCTCGTCGGTGAGGTCGATGACCACCAGGAGGTCGGCCATGTCCACGTCCTCCTCGGCCGGTTCGTCCGGTGGGTCGGGCGCCTCGATGTCCTGCAGTTCGTCATCGGGGTCGGGGTGCTCGACACCCTCGGATTCGGCGGCCACTGGGCTCTTGGGCGCGACCTCGGGCACGACTGGCACCGAGTGCTTGAAGACTTTCTCTGGTTTTTCGGCCACTGGCTCCTCGGCCACTGGTTCCTGGGCTACTGGTTTCTCGGCCGAGGGTTTCGCGGCCGAGGCTTTCGCGGACGGGGGGTTCTCGACCAAGGATCGCTCGGGCGCGGGCGGCTTGGCCGGCTGGGCGGTCACCGACGCTTTCGCGACCGGCTGTTGGCTACCCGTGACCTCCGGTCGTGCGGTGCCGGCCCGCAGCCGGCGCAGCGCCCGGCCTCGTTGGATCGAAGCGATCGCCACCACAACACCACCGACCGCGCTGGCACCAATGGAGGCCCACACGAGGTCCGGCTCGCCTTGCACCAGGCCGACGACAAGGAGCCCCAAGGCTCCCAGGACACAGAAGAATCCGACGAGGACCATCGGCTAGCGGTACGGCCGAGCAGTCGCGGTCAGTGCCCGCTGCGTGATCCCTGGTCCCCGGACGCGCTGTTGGAGCCAGGTCGGGCACCGCCGAACGGATTCTGACCTGCGGCAACCGGTTGCTGTCCGGTCTGGGCAGCCGTTCCGGGACGGGCCGCCGGACCGGACGGCTCGGCCGAGCCTCTGCCGTTCAATTCGCGAAGGTGCAGCTCGAGATACGACTTCAGCCGCGACCGGTACTCGCGCTCGAACGTGCGGAGTTGGTCGATGTTCTTCTCGGCGGCGATCCGCTTCTCTTCCAGCGCGGCGAGGGTCTCGACCTGCTTGCGCTCGACGTCCTGGGTGATGGCGGTTGCCTTGGCCCGCGCCTCGCGTTCCATCGTTTCCGCCCGGTTCTTGGCCTCGCTGACCATCGACTCGGCCCGCGACTTGGCATCGCTGAGCATCCGCTCGGAATTCGTCCGCGCTTCGCTGAGCATCCGCTCGCTGTCGGCCTTGGCGGAATTGCGGAGCTGCTCGGCTTCGGCCGTCGCCTCGGAGACGTAGCGGTCTGCGGTCTCAGTGGCCAGCTGGAGCACGCGGGAGGTGCGATCGTTGTCCCCGCCGACCGGCCCGGTCTGGGTGGCCACCATCGGCTCTGGAGCCGCTGGGGCGGGTGCCGGCGTCGGGGGTGGCGGTGGCGGGGCAGCCGCACGCGGGGGCTCGGCAAAGGTGGTCGTCTGCGAATTCGCGAAACGCTCATCCCGGCCACCGGAACCTGCGCGATCGACGAGGGCCCGCAGTTCGGCGTTCTCCTCGATCAGACGGGCGAGCTCCGCCTCGACGACGTCGAGGAATGCGTCCACCTCGTCCTCGTCATATCCTCGCTTGCCGATGGGCGGCTTCTTGAACACGACGTTGTGGACGTCGGCTGGAGTCAGCGGCATCGGTCAATCACTCCTGAGGTTACGGGTCTGAACTGAACAAGGTATTGGAACGGGGCGGAGCTTTGTAGCTGAGAACGCTTTCATCAGATCGTCAGTACGCGAGAGACAGAGTGAACTGGCGCAACACGAACACCACAATCAGTAGAACCATAAACCCGAGGTCCAGCTTGACGGAGCCCAGGTTCAGCGGTGGGAGCACTCGGCGCAGCAATTTCAGTGGTGGATCGGTCGTGGAATAGATGACTTCCAGCCCCGCAGCGGCGCCCCCGCCTGGTCGCCAGCCCCTTGACAGCATCATCACCCAGTCCATCACCAGGCGGGCAAGGAGTAGCAGCATGAAGAGTAGCAACGCGAAGGCGATGATCTGCCAGAGGATGCTCAATGCTCTGCGCGCCCCTTGCGGAAGTAGGTGGGCGGTCCTCCAGCAACGCTGAACAGCGTCAGCTCATGCTCGTCAACTCTGGTTGAAGAACGCATTCTGCTTGAGCCGCGCCTTGTCCTCAGCCGTGACGGACACATTCTGCGGTGAAATCAGGAAGACCTTGTTCGTGACCCGCTCGATGCTACCTCGCAGACCGAAGGAGAGCCCGGCGGCGAAATCCACCAGCCGTTTTGCATCTGAATCGTCCATCTCGCTGAGGTTCATGATCACGGGAACACCGTCGCGGAAATGTTCGCCAATCGTCCGGGCCTCGTTGTACGTGCGTGGGTGCAGGGTCGTGATTCGGTATTCCGAGGCATGGGATGCCGAGTTCGGCCGATCGCGTAGCGCCACGCCGCTCGACGCTGCTACTGCGCCACCGGGAACCGCAGGGATCGCTGACCGCCGGGCGGGCCTGCCGTGGTCGAGATCCGCCGACGCGCCGCGGTGCCCGGGGACATCGTCGTCGTAGCCGTCGTACGCGTCATAGGCATCTTCGGCATATGGGTCGTAGTCGGCCCGCTCGTCGTCCTCGACGAGACCGAGATAAACGCCCATCTTGCGCATGGCTCCGGCCATCGGGACTGCCCTTCTCTTCGCGATCTCCGCTCACACCACGCGGCCCTGAACCGCTTGCCGCTCAAGTCCGGTGTTCGGAGGCTAGCTTCCGCGCCCCGAACAAGGCCGTTCCGACACGCACGTGCGTGGCCCCGGCCGAGATTGCCGCCTCGAGGTCGTCACTCATACCTGCCGAGATGACGGTCGCCGACGGCTGGATCGCTTGCAGCGACGCCGAATACCCGACCAGCCGGTCGAAGGATGTCCGCGCGTCTGAGTGCGGCGGCGCGACCGTCATCACCCCACGCAACCGCAGATGGTCGGCGCCCAGAATCGCCTCTGCCAAGGCCGACAGGTCCTCGGGGCGCGCACCACCGCGGTTCGGATCAGGGTCAGGATCGAGGTCGAGTTGTACGAGCACATCGAGCGGATCCATGCGCTGGGCGCAGGCCCGGTCCAGCGCCGTGACCAGGCCCTCGCGATCCACTGAGTGGACCATCGATGCGAACTCGGCAACGCTGCGCGCCTTGTTCCGCTGCAACTGCCCGATGAAGTGCCACCGCGGGACAAGGGTGGGTGCCATGGCCGAGACCTCGGCGGCTTTGGCCGCGGCCTCCTGAGCCTTGTTCTCCCCGAGGTCGGCGACGCCGAGGGCGAGCATCTCGGCCACCCGCTGCGCCGGCACCCCCTTGCTCACAGCCACAACGGTGATCTCACGTGGATCCCGCCCGGCCTCGGCGCACGCTGCCACGATTCGAGCACGGAGGGCCTCGAGGCGCTGCGCCGCGCTGGACCCTTGAGGTTCGCTCATGCCAGCCAGATGACCCCTGCCTGCCGACCGGTGACTCCGTCTCGGCGATAGCTGAACAGCATGGGGTCTTCGGCGGTACACCGTGGATCACTGACCACCCGCTGCACGCCGAGGCCGGCCAATTGACCAGCGAGGGCATCCCGTAGATCCAGCGAGGGTGCCCCGGTGCGACTGCGCCCCGCACCGCCCGGGGCGACTGCCTCGACCTGATCCACGAGTTCTTGGGACACCTCGTAGCAGCTCCCGCAGATCGCCGGGCCGAGGAGGACGTCGATGCCGATCGGGCTTGCTCCCAGCGAGACCATGGCTTCGACCGTGCGGGCGACCACATTCCGGCGAACACCTTCCCGGCCCGCGTGCGCTGCGCCTACGACCCGGGCCTCCGGATCGGCGAGCAGGACCGGCACACAGTCAGCCACCATGACGACGAGCGCCACACCCAGGGTCGCCGTGACCTGGGCGTCGCTGGCCGGCGGATCCACCGGCGGCGCGGATCCGATCACGGTCACCTGATCACCATGGACCTGATTCATCCAGGCAAGGGAGCCGACCTCCATCCCCAGCCCCGCAGCCAGCCGACGTCGATTGGCTGAGACGGTCTCGGCCGCATCCCCGACGTGCATACCGAGGTTGAACGTGTCGTACGGGGCCTGGCTGGTGCCACCTTCTCGGGAGGTGACGACCCGGCGGACCTTGGCCTTCGCAGCGGCCTTTGTGCTGTCGGTCAGCGCAAGAACTCCGGAATGTCGAGGTCGTCGTCGAAGTCCTCGGCGGCCAGCGGCCGACTGGACACGCCCGCAGGCACCGGGACGGGTACCGACGGTTCCGGGGTGACGAATTCGCGGCCGCCGTAGGTCGACGAGCCGTTGAATGCCGCGTGCGGTGGCACCGAGCTACCGTCGTCGGCCACTGCAGGTGCGGCTTTCTTGTACGTCGGTGTGCCCGTGTCGAAGCCGGCTGCGATCACGGTGATCCGGACCTCGTCGCCAAGTGCGTCATCGATGACCGCGCCGAAGATGATGTTGGCGTCGGGGTGCGCGGCGTCCGCGACGAGCGAGGCAGCCTCATTGATCTCGAAGAGCCCGAGGTCAGACCCACCCGAGATGGACAGGAGCACTCCGTGCGCGCCCTCCATCGAGGCTTCGAGGAGTGGGCTGGCAATTGCCTGCTCGGCTGCGGCCAGAGCGCGGTTGTCCCCGCGGGCGCTGCCGATGCCCATCAGCGCCGAGCCGGCTCCGGACATGACCGCCTTGACATCGGCGAAGTCGAGGTTGATCAGGCCCGGCGTGGTGATCAGGTCGGTGATGCCAGACACACCGGAGAGCAACACCTGATCGGCAGTCCGGAATGCGTCCATGACGCTGACGTTGCGGTCTCCGAGCTGCAGCAGCCGATCGTTGGGGATGACGATCAGGGTGTCGCACTCGTTGCGCAATTCCTCGATGCCCTGCTCGGCCTGCGTGGCCCGACGTTTGCCCTCGAAGGAGAACGGCCGGGTCACGACACCGATGGTCAGTGCACCGAGTTTGCGCGCCATGCTCGCGACGACCGGCGCACCCCCGGTGCCGGTGCCGCCGCCTTCGCCTGCCGTGACGAAGACCATGTCGGCACCCTTGAGCACCTCCTCGATCTCCTCCCGATGATCCTCAGCAGCCTTGCGACCGACCTCGGGCAGGGCGCCGGCGCCGAGGCCCCGGGTGAGCTCACGCCCGACGTCGAGTTTGACGTCGGCATCGCTCATGAGGAGCGCCTGCGCATCGGTGTTGATGGCGATGAACTCGACGCCCTTGAGGCCGACCTCGATCATCCGGTTGACGGCGTTGACGCCTCCGCCACCGATCCCGACCACCTTGATCACGGCTAGATAGTTGTGTGGAGGTGTCACGGTGCCGCTCCCCTTACAGTCTTACCCTCTACTGAAGGCTTATAGTTATGTCAACCTGTCGGCTCCTGAAACGGTAAGGGCGCGGTGCCTGCTCGGCCGACAAGGCGCGCCGAGGATCACGCACTTTCTCAGACGTTGCGAGCACAGGGGGCGCTACCCCTCCACCACAGGGTGGGCGGTAGTGGCGCGGACGTACCCCGCGTAGCAAGCTAACGCCGTGACCGAGCCGCCGACACCAGCCGAGGTGATGCTGGAGGCGACGAAAGCGACCTTGCGCACCGGTCGTGTGGCTCCTGCCCAGGTGACCAGGCACCAGCTGGAGGCGCTGACCGCCGCCGGCTACCACCTGAATCCCATGATGGAGGACGGCGGCGCTGCCCTGCTGCTGGCCACGGCGAAGGATGCATTCTGGTCGGGGCGGTTCCGGCCGGCCGAGGTCATCGCCCTGCAGTTGGAGGAACTCGCGTCGGCGGGTCATTTCTTCGAATACCACGACCCCAACGACATGACGGCCTGCGACGAGTTCGTGTGGGGGCCCCAGTCCTTCGAATCCTGCGAGGAGTGCGGACTTTCGTTCTGGCGGCACGGCGAGTCCTGACGGCGGGTCAGGCGCGAGGCAACCACCAGATCTAGCTCGTCCTGGAGTGCGCGCGTCCGAGGATCGTGTTGACGGACAGCTCGGGGTCACCGACGTTGTCGATCACTAGCCGAGGCCCCTGCCAGGGCTCGTACTCGCGATCCAGCACCGCCTGCCAATCCGGCTGCGTCCACCCGGCCAGGTCGGTCACGCGTTCCTCGACCTGTCGGCGATGCCGGTCAGGATCGGAGCACACGACCTCGACGAAGAGCAGCTCGGCGTTGTATTCGTTGGCCAGCGCCCGCCACCCCTCGCGCGCCGCTTCGACCGGATTCACCGCGTCAACCACCACGTCCAGGCCGGCCCGTAGGCAGCTCTCGGCCACGCGGTTGGCGACCACGTAACCGGCGGTGCCGATCGCCGCCTGATCGGATACGACCCCAGCCGCGAGCAGCCCGGATTCGACCGCGTCGACGCGAACGTAGGACGCGCGCTGGCGCTCAGCCAGGAGCTGGGAAAGCGTGGTCTTGCCGACTCCTGGAAGCCCGGCAAAGACGATGAGCATCAATCGCTTTCCCATGTGGCCAGCAGTCGCTTGGGGGCAATCTGCCGATAGGCCTCGCGGACGATCTCGTCGATCTCGTTCCAATGGACCGGGACGTCGAGCCACACCCCCAGCCAACCGCGGTGTCCCACGTAGGGGGGCCGGAAGAAGCTCGACGGGCGGGCGCTGACCTGCGCCTCCTGCTCCCCTGGAGGGGCAGCACACCAGAATCCGAGCCGGTCGTCATGATGGCGATCGGCGAACATCACGAAGACCTTCTTGTCCTGCACGAACCACGTGGGTTCCCCGTGGCTGAGTCGTTCCGTTGTCTCGGGCAGGGCCAGGCACAGCGCCCGCAACCGCTCGATCGCTGGTCGTCGTGCGCTGCGCGCACCGGTCGGTCCGCTCCTCCCTCGCTGGCGCTCGGTCGATGCTCCCTCCCTCTCGGCGGGACTCATCATTCCCGCGGCAACCGGCCGAGCAGGTAGAACTCGTCGTTCGGCGGCACCGCGGCCCAATGCGCGAGGCGGTTGGACAGCGCGAACAGCGCCGCGATCGACCCGATGTCCCAGATGTCGTCCTGACTGAAGCCCGCGGCAGCCAGCTCCGCCAGATGCTGAGTCCCCACAGCTACCGGGTCCGTCGCGAGCAGGACAGCAACCTCGAGCATCGTCTGCTGCCGCGCGGTGAGCGGCGCTTTGCGCCAGTCGACGGCAACCTGGTCCGCCAGGTACGGACTGCGGGCCCGAATGCGGACGATCGCGCCATGCGCGACCACGCAGTAGAGACAGTCGTTTGCGGCACTGGTCGCAACGACGATCAGTTCGCGGTCTGCCTTGGACAGAGCTGGAGACTCCTTGTCCATCAAAGCGTCGTGATAGTTGAAGAACGCCCGCCACTCGACCGGCCGCCAGGCCAGCGCCAGGAAGATGTTGGGGACGAATCCTGACTTGTCCGCGACCGCGGCGATCCGCTCGGCGAGGTCGGGCGGAAGGTCATTCGGCGCCGGTACGGGGAATCGGCTGATGCGCTGGCCCCCGTCCGACGAGTTGCCCTGACTCGGCGCCGTCACGACCGCACCCGCTTGCGGATGGCGCGCACCGCTGGGGCCAGGCCCGGAACGCGCTTGCCCAACCCCCGGACCTGCCCGGCCCGGCGGGCCCGCCCAGACTGCCGTCGCACGATCACATGCGGTCGCCCGAAGAAGGGCTGCACGGTGCACAGCCAGCCGTGGGCGGCGGCGATCGCGGCCATCCGTGCCCGGTAGCCGTCAGCATGCTCGGCGTCTGTGAAGAACGTCTTGCCGTGCCCGGAACCCACCGCTTCGACACCCGGCTGAGACGTCAGAAAGCGGTTGGTGCCCTCGGAGACCCCGGGCCAGCTCTCATTGAAATAGTCGTCGAGGATCAGCAACCCACCCGGCGCAAGCGCCAGCGCGGCGATGCTCAGGTCGTGTTCGGTCAGCTCAGCGGTGTGTCCACCGTCGACGCTGAAGACCTTGAAGGGGCCGCCGGCCCAGGCGATCAGGTCCTCTCCCGAGACCATGCTGGAATCGGCCATCTTGATGGTGATCCCTTGGTCGACCGCATGTCTGGTCAGGTTGTTTTCGAAGGCCAAGCGATCGCCATGGCCGGACCCGTCGACGTTCTTGTCCTGCTCCTCGAACACATCGACGGCAAGACCGGCTTCGCCGTCGTTGCGTAACAGCGCCAGGAGGACGAAGAGCTTGCCATGATGAACGCCGATCTCCCCGATCGCTCCTGATGCGTCCTGTCCCCTGACCAATTCGGCGATGAGCTGCCCAGCCTCGGGACGCAGCCATCCCCGAACCTGGCGGGAGCCGCTCGTGAGGTAGCGGTCAACGGAGTCTGTGGACGTGGGCACGGGCGTCACCGTACGACGGCCGACGTCGGTGAGCTCACGTCGTACACCGTGCCCGCCACACCGCCGGCCAACAGGCCACTGAGGATCTGGCCCTTCCGGTCCGAGTCCTCGGGCCCGCCCCACAGCACCGTGCGACCCTCCGTGAGTTCCAATTCGATGACCGTGGGGCTCGACGCGGTGATCTGAACGAGCAGCGCCCGAACGTCGGCGGTCAGGGCTTGGAGAACCTCGATCGCGGCAGTCGTTGCTGCCTCCTGCGGGCCTGATCCGGTCAGCCGAAGCGAAACAACGCCTTCGGGCAACTCGCTGACCTGGGCGAACCGGACACCGAAGCGATCGACCAGCCAGGTCGTTCCATCCAGTTCCACAGCCGCCACAGCACTTCGCTCGGTGATCTCGACGACCAAGGTGCTCGGCCAGTCTCGCGTCACGCTTGCTGACTCGACCGCGCTGATGTTCTCCAGCGCATTCTCTGCAGCTGCCAGGTCGACCCTGGCCAACGGAGTTCCGTCCGGGATCGCCAGCACCTCCTTCACCGTGGCCACCGAGAGTGCGTCGGTCCCTTGGACCTCGATCGTGCTCAGGGCCAGTACGCCGGAGTAGAAGACCAGCCAGCCGAGGCCGCCGGCGATCGCCAGCACGACCGCGGCCGCACTGATGACCCGCCGCTTCGTCATGCCGATCCCGCAGCCGCTAAGCGTTCCCCCCGGCCGGCCAGGCTGGTGAGCACCTCGCGGCCGATCATCGCGATGTCGCCTGCACCGAGGGTCAACACAAGGTCCCCCGGCCGGGCGAGGGAAGCCAGCAGCGGGGCGACCGCCGACCAGGAAGGTTCGAAGTGGACCTGCTCGGCCGGCAACGGGACGTGGCTTGCGACCATCGCACCGGAGACACCGGGGACCGGATCCTCGCGGGCGGCGAAGATCGACATGACGACGACGAGATCGGCGGCCCCGAGTGCGACGCCGAACTCCTGGGCGAAAGCCCGCGTGCGACTGAACAGATGCGGTTGGAAGGCCACGATCAGCCGCCCGTCGCCGGCTACCGAGCGCGCTGCCCGCAGCTGCGCCGTGATCTCGGTCGGGTGATGGGCATAGTCGTCGTAGACGCGAATGCCACCAACGGTTCCCATGTGCTCGAAGCGGCGGTGGACGCCGGCGTAGGCGCCGAGACCGTCGATCATCGCCTGTGCGGGTAGCCCGAGTTCGGTCCCGGCGAGCAACGCCGCAGCCGAGTTGAGCGCCATGTGCTCACCGGGCACGTGCAACTGGACCCGACCGAGCGAGGCGCCGTCCAGCATCGCCTGATACGTGATTCCCCCGGTGCCGCCGGCATCGTGCTTCAGATCGGTCAGCTGCAGGTCGGCACCCTCACCTCGTCCATACGTCCGGACTCGTACCCCGCACTCCTCGGCAACAGCGACGAGACTCTGCGCCCCCGGATCATCCCGGCACAGGACCAGAAATCCGCCAGGGCGGACCGTGGCCACGAACTGCTCGAAGGCCGCCGTGATCGCCGCCAGGTCGGCCCAGTTGTCAAGATGATCGGCATCCACATTGGTCACGATGGCCGCCGACGGCGAGAGGAGCAGGAACGAACCATCGCTCTCATCCGCCTCAGCGACGAACAGGTCACCGCTGCCGTGGTGAGCGTTGGAGCCAGACTCGTTGAGATGTCCGCCGATGGCGAACGACGGGTCGGCCCCGCAGTTTTGCAGTGCGACCGTGAGCATCGATGTGGTCGACGTCTTGCCGTGGGTGCCGGCAACGGCGATGCTGCGCCGGCCGACCAGGACGGAGGCGAGTGCCACGGCCCGCGGTAGCACCAGCAACCCAGCTTCCCGAGCGGCGACCAGCTCAGGGTTGTTCGGTCGGATCGCCGTGGAGTAGACGACGGTGTCCACGTCACGGACGTGGTCGGCCGAGTGCCCGACGCTGACTCGGGCGCCGAGCGCACGCAAACCGAGCAGGACCGCCGAGTCCTTGGCGTCACTGCCCGAGACCGGAGCGCCACGACCCAAGAGGATGCGGGCGATCCCGCTCATGCCAGCCCCGCCGATGCCCACGAAATGAACGCGGCCCAGTGATTCAGCCGTGGGAGTCGGAGCACTCCACGTAGCCATGTTCACGTGGACAGCCTGCTCCGCGATCGTTCGCTCATCGCAGTTGCCTGCCTTTGTCTGCTGCAGCCAGCACCAACTCCGCCATCTTTGCAGCTGCATCCCGGCGCCCCAGGCCGGCGGCCGCAGCGCCCATCGAGGTGAGGCGCGACGTGTCCAGAACCAGAGACGCAACCGTGTCGCGCAGATAGTCCGCGGTGAGGTCACCATCATCGACGAGCAGCCCGCCACCGGCCGCGACCACCGGCGCAGCGTTCTGCCGCTGCTCACCGTTGCCGATGGGTAGCGGCACGAAGACCGCTGGCAACCCCACGGCGGAAAGTTCGGCACACGTCACCGCGCCCGCCCGCGATAGCGCGAGGTCGGCGGCGGCATAGGCCAGATCCATCCGCTCGATGTAGGGCAGCGCGACGTACGGGGTCGGATGGTCGCCCGCGCCGGGATGCGGACCGGGATCATTCTTGGGTCCCACCGCATGCAGTATCTGAATCCCACGAGCAAGCAGGCTGTCCAGCGCACCGGCCACCGCCGTGTTCAACCTTCGGGCTCCCTGCGACCCACCGAACACGAGCAGGGTGGGCAGGTCGGGATCCAATCCGAAGTGGGCTCGCCCCTGCCGCCGCTGGCTCGGCCGGTCCAGTTCGGCGATCTCCGGGCGCAATGGCATGCCGACGAACTCCGCGCCGGGCAGCGGCGTCCCCGGGAAGCTGACGGCCACGACGGCCGCGAACCGGGCGCCGATCCGGTTGGCCAGACCGGGCGCCGCGTTCTGCTCGTGGACGACGATCGGGATGCGGGCCCGCCGCGCGGCCAAGTACGCTGGCAGCGCGACGTAACCGCCGAATCCCACGAGGACCTGAGCATCGGTGTCGCGCAGGATGCCTGCGGCGGCTCGCACCGAGGTCAAGAGTCGATCCGGTACGCGTAACAGGTCGAGCGTGGGCCGGCGGGGCAGCGGGACCGGCGGAATGAGCCGAAGGTCATGTCCGCGCGCCGGCACGAGCGTCACCTCCAGCCCCCGGGCAGTTCCGATGCAGGTCAGACTTCCCTCGGGATCGCGGGCGCGCAGCGCATCAGCGACTGCAAGCATCGGTTCGATGTGGCCCCCGGTACCCCCGCCCGCGAGGACGATGCGCCGGGCGGTCACCGTCGAGACCGTGCCGCGGAGGTGCGGGTCGGCGGCCGAGCCGGCCGACTGGCCGAGCGTGATACCGCGGGTCGCTTCACTTCGGAGCTGGCACTGCGGGGAACGGGGACGAAGAGCCGCGCCCAGTGACTGCGCCGGCGCCCCTTGAGGTAGCTCACTGCGGCAGGCTCGTGGCGGGCAAAGCTCGCCAGCACCCCTACGGCGAACATTGTGAGGATCAGCGAGGTGCCGCCGGACGAGATCAGTGGGAGCGGGAGACCAGTGATCGGCAACAGACCCACGACGTACCCGGTATTGATCAGTGCCTGACCAATCAACCAGACAGTGATCGCTGCGGCTGCCAGCCGGATGAACTGATCGCTCGTCCGGCGCGCGATTCTGATCCCCGCGAAGGCCAACATGCCGTAGAGCGCAAGGACCAGCAGACAACCGGCGAACCCCAGCTCCTCACCGATGATGGCGAAGATGAAGTCGCTGTCCTGCTCGGGCAGCAAGCCCCACTTCATCCGGCTGTTGCCGAGACCGACCCCCCACCAGCCGCCGGTAGCCAGGGCGTACAAGCCGTTCGCCGCTTGCAGGGTGGCACCGTCCGGGTCGGCAAACGGGTCGAGAAAGCCGGTCAGCCGCGCCGCGCGGTAGGGCTCGGCGATGATCATCAGCGCGACCAGGCCGACCACTGCCGTGCCCATGGTCACGAACAGGCGGGCCGGGGCCCCGACCGACCACAGCAATGAGAACAGGATCAGGATGAAGACGATCGCGGTCCCGAGGTTGGGCTGCAGCAGGACCAATGCCGCCAGCAGCAACCCGGCGGGGACGAGCGGCACGAGCAGATGCCGCCATTGATCGATCAGCTTGCGTTTGCGGACCAACAGATCCGCCCCCCAGAGCACGAACGCCAGCTTCGCCAGCTCAGATGGCTGCATGCTCAGCGGGCCGATCTCGAACCAGCGCCGAGCTTCGTTGTACTCCTTGCCGATTCCCGGGATCAGCACGAGCACCAGGAGGACAACTGCGAGCAGCATGGCGGGCGGAGCCATCCTGCGCAGCAACGTCGGACGCATCCGGAGTGCCAACCCGAAGGCGAGGAGACCGACGATCGCGAAGACGACCTGATTGCTGAAGCTTGCGTACACCGAGCCCTGTTCCTGCAGCGAGTCCACGCTGGTTGCCGAGAAGACCATGATCAGCCCGATCAGCAGCAGCGCCCCGCCCGCGCCGAGCACGAGGTGGTACGACGTCAGTGGCCGCTCACCGAGTCCGGTTCGCGGCGGCCGGCTACCCACTGTCGGCGGTTGCCCTAGACCGAGCAGCGTCATGAAGCGCCGCCCTCACCCAACTGCGAGACCGCCTCGGAGAACGCCTGTGCCCGGGCCACGTAGTTGACGAACATGTCCATCGAAGCGGCGGCGGGTGCGAGCAGGACCGTGCTTCCTGGTCGCGCCAGGGCAGCGGCGGCCCGCACAACCTCACTCATGGCCTTATCGTCGTTGCTGGTGACCTCAACGACCGGGACGTCCGGCGCGTGTCGCGCCAGCGCCTGAGCGATCACATCCCGGTCCGCGCCGAGCAGCACGACGGCACGCAGCCGATCCCGCACCGCGATGACGAGATCATCCACATCTGCGCCCTTGAGCAGCCCTCCGGCGATCCAGACCACGTCGGAATAGGCGGACAGCGATGCCCTGGCGGCATGCGGATTCGTCGCCTTGGAGTCGTCGACGTAGGCGACCCCAGAGATGTTGCGCAGCAACGTGTTTCGGTGCGGGCTGGGGCGATGGCCGCGCAAGCCCTCGGCAACGGCGGCCGGCTGAACGGACACGCTGCGCGCCAGAGCCGCCGCAGCCAGGGCGTTGGCCAGGTTGTGTTGACCGGGGCTGCTGACGTCCTCGACGTGGGCCAGCTCGACGTCCTTGCCGAAAGCGCGGTCCAACAGCACTCCCTCGGCAATTCCGAGCGCTCCCACTGCTGGACGGCCGAGCGTGAATCCGACCGGACGCTCATGGCGTGCAGCCAGCCGGCTGGACTCGGGATCATCGAGGTTGAAAATGGCGATCCGCGCCTGGTCGAAGGCGACCTGCTTGGCCAGCCCGTAGGCCTCCATCGATCCGTGCCAGTCGAGATGATCCGGGGCGAGGTTCAGGATCGCGGCGCTGTGCGGCCGAATCGACGGTGAGCGTTGCAACTGGAAGCTGGAGAGTTCCACCGCCAGGACGTCGTAGTGATTCCGTCCGGTCACCACGTCGACCAGCGGGAGCCCGATATTGCCCGTCGCGATGCTGGCCCGGCCGTCGGCCAACAGGATCGAGGCCAGCATCCCGACTGTTGTCGTCTTGCCGTTGGTGCCGGTCACGACCAGCCATGGGGGTGCGTCCGGGCGGCGCAGGCGCCATGCCAACTCCGGCTCGGAGATGACCTCGACACCCGCCTCCCGAGCGGCCACGAGCAGGTGGTGGGCCGGCGCGACACCGGGCGAGGCAACTACGAGACTCACCTGCGGAAGGCGCGCCGGCATCCCGATCTCCGCCGCGGGCGGAGCATCTGTCGAGTCCTCGAACGAGGTGTCCTCGGGCAGCACACCTGCGCGATCGTCAGCAACAAGGACGTGCGCCCCGAAGCGGCGAAGCGCTCGGATCGCAGCGAGTCCGGAAACGCCCGCGCCGAGAACCAGCACCCGGCGCCCGGACCACGAGCCGTGGTCGCCCTGGCCCCGAGCAACCTGCTCCTGGCCGGTCACTCGAGCTCGGCGATGCTCAGCCAATCGGCGTAGAACAGCCCCAGGCCGAAGGCCACTGCCATTCCCGTCACGATCCAGAACCGCACCACGACGGTGTTCTCGGTCCAGCCGGCCAGCTCGAAGTGGTGGTGGATGGGCGCCATCCGGAAGATCCGTCGGCCACCCCCGAGGCGAAAGACCGCGATCTGCATGGTCACCGACATCGCCACGACCACGAACAGCCCGCCGAGGACCACGAGCAGCAACTCAGTACGGGTGAGGATGGCGAGTCCGGCCATCAGCCCGCCCAGCGACAGCGAACCCGTGTCTCCCATGATGATCCTGGCCGGCGAGGCGTTCCACCACAGAAACCCGAAGCACGCGCCCATGGCCGCGGCGGCGATCAGGGTGATGTCCAGCGGATCACGAACCGTGTAGCACCCGGGCTCCTGCAGCCGGGCACAGTCGTGTCCGAACTGCCAGAACGAGACGATCAGGTACGAACCGAAGACCATCACGGATGCACCTGAAGAGAGTCCGTCGAGACCATCGGTGAAATTGACGGCATTCGAGAATGCGCTGATCAAGAGGAGTGCGAAGAATACGAAGCCGACCGTGCCGAACGTCAGCGGCGGGATGTCCCGCACGAAGGACAGCACCGTCGAGCCAGGCGTCAAGCCGTAGGAGTTGCGGAATTGCAGTGCGAGGATCGCGAAGCTGACACCGATCACGACCTGGCCGACCAGCTTGGCCGTCTTGTTCAGGCCGAGGTTGCGTTGATTGCGGATGGAGATGTAATCGTCGACGAAGCCGACCGTGCCGAGGCCGACGAGGAGGTAGAGCAGGAGGAGGCCACTGGCCGTCGGCCCTCGGCCGGACTCACCGAGCAGAAACAGGTGCGCGATGAAGTACCCGGCCACTGTCGCGACGACGATGACCGCGCCACCCATCGTGGGGGTGCCCTGCTTGGTCATGTGGTGCTCGGGTCCGTCCAGCCGGATCTCCTGGCCGAACCCGCGACGTTGCAGGAATCGAATGGCGATGGGAGTGAACAGGATCGAGATGGCCAGGGCGATCACTGCGGCGATGAGGACCGATCTCACGTCGGCTCGACCTCTTTGAGCAGGGCCTCGGCGAGCCGGTCCAGCCCGACGAATCGGGAGGCCTTGATCAGCACGACATCCCCCGGCCGAAGTTGGGAACGCAACAGCTGAAGCGCCGCGCTCATGTCCGGCACGTGGACAAACCCCTCTTCCTCGGCTGGGCCACCAGCCGCGCCAGCATAAATGTCGGCGGCGTCCGGACCGACGGCGACTAGCCGGGAGATCCCGCGTTCTCGTAACTCGGTGCCCACCGTCTCGTGCTGGACGCGGCTGAGCTCGCCGAGTTCGCCCATCCCACCGAGAACGGCCCAGGTTCGGCGGTGCGCACCGGCGACGCCGAGCAGTGCCTCGAGCGCTGCCCGCATGGACTCGGGATTGGCGTTGTAGGCGTCATTGAGGATGGTCACACCGTCCGAACGCTCGGTGAGTTCCATCCGCCACCGGCTGCGCGGCAGCGCCCGCGCCAGCGCGTCAGCGATCTCGGCCAGTCGCTGCGGCGTCGCTGCATTGACGATGCGGGCGGGCGGTTGGCGGCCGGCGACCGTCGCCAGGGCCACGGCGCTTGCCGCCGCCGCATTGGCCGCCTGGTGCGCACCGACCAGGCCGAGCGTCACGTCGACGCCGTGACCGCCGGCGGAGAGCCGAAAGCGCGGCCGGCCGCCATCGCTGATGTCGACCGATTCGTACCTGACGTCAGCCGCCGGTCCGGTGCCGAACGTCCAGATCTGGGCTGACGTACGCCCGGACAGGTAGCCCGTGGCCGCGTCATCGGCGTTCAGGATGGCGACCCCGCCCTCATTCGCAGGCGGCAGCGCCGCGATGAGTTCGGACTTGGCTGTGGCCACGGCCTCGGGCGAACCGAATTCCCCGAGGTGGGCAGTGCCGATGTTGACGATGAGGCCGATCAGCGGACGGGCGATGTCGGTCAGCCGCGCGATATGACCGATGCCGCGCGACCCCATCTCCAGCACGAGGAATCGGGTCTGCGGGTCAGCCCGCAGGACGGTCAGCGGGACACCGAGGTCGTTGTTGTAGGACCCGACGGGAGACACCGTGGGGCCGTAGAGCGACAGCAGATCGCCGATCAGATCCTTGGTGGAGGTCTTGCCGCTGGAGCCGGTGATCGCGACGACGACCACTTCAGGCAACCGCCGCAACGCTGCCGCGGCCACCTTCCCCAACGCGACAACCGGGTCGGGAACGACGACGCAGGCCACATTCGGAATCGGGCGGGCCGCCACGACCGCCACGGCACCGGCCTGTTGGGCCGCTACTGCGTAGTCGTGCCCGTCGACCTGCTCTCCTGCAAGGGCGAAGAAGACATCGCCGGGCAGACAGTCCCGCGAGTCGATCCGCACCTCTCCGGTGATCAGGATGGTGGCAGGATCGCGGTCGCCGGGGTTCCCCGCCGATGCCGGGAACCACGTGCCGTCCGTGATCGCGAGCAGCGCGGCGACGGTCTCGGGAGTCACGAGTCGGCGCCCGTCCAGCCATGTTCGGCCAACACCGCTCGCAAGACCGCGCGGTCATCGAAGGCAGTCACCCCGCCACTGATCTCTTGCCCCTGTTCGTGCCCCTTGCCGGCAATGACGACGATGTCCCCGGAGCTGGCTCGGTCGATGGCCGCGGCGATCGCGTCTGCTCGACCGGCTACCTCGCGAACCTCGCCACGCTGGTTCGGTCCGACGCTGAGTGCCCCGGCCCGCATCTGCGACCGGATCTCGGCTGGGTTCTCGGAGCGAGGATTGTCGTCGGTGATGATCAGAACATCGCTGCCGCGCACGGCCACCTCCCCCATGAGCGGGCGCTTCCCGGTGTCTCGATCGCCGCCGCACCCGAGCACGAGAATCAATGCCCCGTCGCTCTCGGGTCGCAGGGCGGCCAGGAGGGTCGAGACCGCAGCGGGAGTGTGGGCGTAGTCGACGAGTGCTGTGAAGGGTTGACCGGCATCGACGATCTCCATGCGGCCCGGGACCCGGGCTGTTGCAAGCCCTTCCGCGGCGCGCTCGAGATCGACCCCCAGACAATCAAGGATCGCAAGAGCCAGAATCGCATTGGCCACGTTGAACCGTCCCGGCAACGAGAGGCCGACCGGCACGCTGCGGCCATCCGGTCCATGCGCGACAAACGACGTCCGGCTCTGGGTCATGGCTGGTGCGGAAGTGTGCCAACCTGCCTCGACATCCGACGACGCCGACACGGTGATGGTGTCCGGACCGACCAGCCTGCGACCCCAACTGTCGTCGACCATCACGACCTCGTGCTTCGCCCGACCATCGAACAGCAGCGACTTCGCCTGGAAGTAGGCCTCTAGGTCGCCGTGAAAGTCCAGGTGGTCCTGGCTGAAGTTCGTGAACGCGGCCACCTCGAAAACGGTCCCCGCTACGCGGTCGAGAGCAAGTGCGTGACTGGAGACTTCCATCGCCACGGCGTCGACACCGCGCTCGGCCATCACGGCGAGGGTGGCTTGCAGGTCCGGCGCTTCCGGCGTGGTGCGCTGTGCCGGCACAGTCAGCAGACCGTCAACCGTGTGCATTCGGGTCTCGATGGTGCCGATGAGCCCCGCCATCCGTCCGGCCGCACCCAGCGCAGCCTCGAGCAGGTAGCTGGTCGTGGTCTTGCCATTGGTGCCGGTCACTCCGAGGACCGACAGCCGGCGGCTCGGATCTCCGTACACGACGGCGGAAACCTGTCCGAGGACCCCTCGCGGATCGGGCACGACGAGGACGGGGATGGTGCCGCTCGGCGTGAGCGAGGCCGCCCCCGGCGGATCGGTCAGGATGGCGGCCGCACCGGCATCGACTGCGGCCGCAGCGAAGCGTGCCCCGTGCGTGTGTGCGCCGGGCAGCGCAGTGAACAGGTCCCCCGGTTGTACCTCGCCCGACATCAGGGTCACCCCGCTGATGTCAGTCCGCGCGGCGTCGGGCTCAACCGTCGCGCCAACCAGCGCGGCCAGATCCGCCAACGGGACAGACCGCAGTTGGGTGGGACGGGGAACGGCGGCCACGGGACCCGAGGCTACCGAGCGGTCCAGCGCGTCCGCGCAGGCCTTGCGGGCACCACGGTCACGCGACCAGGACGAACTCGGGCCGAGCCGAGCCGGTTGGCGGCACCGCCTCATGTGCCAGCACGAAGGTCATGACTGCCTTGAACACCGGGCCGGCTGGTACGGAGGTCCCCGGATGTTGCAGCATCGTCGCCATCACGTAGCGGGGCGCGTCGGCGGGCGCGAAGCCGGAGAAGGTCCTGAAATATCCACCGCCGGCATAGCAGCCGCACGCCGGATTCGGCCGTTGCGCGGTTCCGGTCTTGCCCGCGACCCGATATCCCTCGATCACTGCATCCTCGGCTGTCCCGCCGTCGCCAACCACGGCCTCGAGCATGTAAGCCATGGTTGCTGCGGTCTCCTCGCTGATCACCCGAATCCCGTCGGGTTGCGCCATCTCTGTGACGGTGCCGTCCGGGGCGATGGTCGAGGCGACGATCCTCGGCGGGATCCGGACGCCGCCGTTCGCAATCGTCTGATAGATCGAGGCCATCTGCAGCGTCGTCAGGGCGAACCCTTGTCCGATGGGGATGTTGACGGACTGTGCGACGCTCCATTGATCGTTCGGCACGAGGAGACCAGGGGTCTCGCCGGGCAGTTCGATGCCGGTCAGTTCCCCGACACCGAAAGCGCGTAGGTATTGCTCGAGCCGCTCATTACCGAGTTGCTGGGCGATGCCGATGGTCCCCACGTTCGAGGACTTCGCCAGAATCCCGGTGACTGTGTAGTTCAGCGGTTCATGCCCATGGGCGTCATGAACAGTCGTATTCCCGACTGTGATCGCGTCAGGAGTCAGCCGGACGTCGGTCGGTGTGACGATTCCCTCTTCGAGTGCGGCGGCGACAGTCACCGCCTTCGCAACCGACCCGGGCTCGAGAATCCCGGAGATCGCACCATTTCCGAGTGCGTCGGGATCGGCTTCGTTGGCGGTGTTGGAGTCGAAGCTGTTGCACGTCGCCATCGCCAGGACCCGCCCGGTGTGCGCCTCGAGAATGACGCCCTGCGCGTTTGACGTCGCCCCGTCAGCGCACTTCGCGTCCAGCTCCTGCTGGAGTTCGAACTGGATGTCCTGGTCGATGGTCAACTGGACGGACCCACCGGGAATCGGCGGAAGATCCGTGCGCTCGCCGGCCGGGATGACCGCACCGTTTCGACCCACTTCATAGCTGGCCGTACCAGGTGTGCCCGTGAGGAAGTCGTTGTAGACCTGTTCGATGCCGGCCAGGCCCGAGCCGTCAGATCCGGTGAACCCGACCACCTGTGCCCCGGTCGGCCCCGCCGGATAGAGCCTCAGCGGCTGTACCTCCACCCCGATTCCTGGGATGTCGAGGTCCATGATCTGCGCGGCCAAGGCAGGATCGATGCGCTCGGCCAGGACTTGGTACCGGTTGCCGGCCTGCATCTTGTCGACCAGGACGTTGACCGGCACGGACAGCATTCCGGACAAACTCGTTGCCGCATCCACGGCGTCAGTGATCAGCGCCGGGTCGGCGTAGATCTTGCGGGCCGAGACGGTGTAGGCCAATGGGTTTCCGTTGGTGTCAAGGATCTGGCCACGCGTGGCTGCCAGCACGTCCTCACGGAGCCGGTCTGCCGAAGCGGCGGCGGCGTACGCAGTGCCGTCCAGACCTTGCAAAAGGACCAGCCGGCCCAAGATCACTGCCGTCAGGAGCGCGATCGTGGCTGCAGCTACCCGAAGCCGCCGGTCCGGACGCGCGAGCCTGAGCCGACGGGGCCGCCGACGCCGCCGTACAGGTGGCGCCGACCTTCGCGCGGCCGCCGCGCGTCCTGGCCGCCGAGCGGGAGCCGGCGGCCGTCGGCGAGGTGGTGTTTCCATGTCAGCGGACGCCGGCGGGAACTGGGTTGCCTTGGATGACGACGGAGCCATCCGGCAACACGATGATGAACCCGGGTTGCCCGCCCGGGACCATGCCGAGGTCACGAGCGGCCTCGGCGAGAGCCTGAGGAGACAGCGCGTCGGTCAGCTCACGTTGCAGACCCTGCTCGGTCACCGCCAGCTCGGCATTCCGTTGGATCAATTGCTGCATCCGGAAGGAGTCTGCGGCGATGACGGTGTTCAGCACGAGCAGGCCGATCGTCCCGAGGATGACCAAGCCGAGAACGAGCACGATGAACGGGCCGCGGCGCATGCTCGGCGCGGCTGAGGGGACGAGGCGCAGGTCCGGCCGAGCTCGTGTGGTGGGCGGCCGCGGAGCCTTCGCCGGGCCGGCGCTCCGGGGAGCTGCGCTGGCGGCCATCAGGCTGCGCCCCGGCTCCGCCGGGCCGACCGGTCGGAGACTGCATCTCCCTCGTCGAGCGCAACGCGTTCCACGGCGCGCAATTTTGCAGAGGCCGACCGGGGGTTGACCTCGATCTCATGCTGGGTGGGCAGTTCCGCACCCCGGGTCAGCATCCGCAACCGGGGCCGAGCCTGCGGCAACAGGACGGGAAGGTCCAGGGGTGTGCTGTCCTGCGTGCCCTGAACCAGCGCGCGCTTGACGATCCGGTCCTCGAGCGAGTGATAGCTGATCGCCACGAGCCGTCCGCCTGGCCGCAGGGCCTCGATCGACACGGGTAGGGCAGCCTCCAGTGCGGCCAACTCCGCGTTGACCTCGATCCGCAGTCCCTGGAACGTGCGCTTGGCGGGGTGGCCCCCCGTCCTCCGGGTGGCTGCTGGAATCGCGCTCCGCACCAGGTCGGCAAGTGCCGCGGAACTCGTGATCGGGGACCGTTCACGCTCACGGACGATGGCTGCGGCCACGCGCGAGGCGAAGCGCTCCTCACCGAAGTCGCGCAGCACCCTGGTCAGGTCACCCCGCGAGTACTTGTTGACGATGTGTTCGGCAGTGAGCTTCGCGCTCGGGTCCATTCGCATGTCCAAGGTGGTGTCGCGGGAGTAGGAGAAGCCCCGTTCGGCCTCGTCGAGTTGCATCGACGAGACACCGAGGTCGAAGAGGACACCGTCGACGTGTGGACTGTCGGCGGCCTCCAAGACCTCACCGATTGCGTCGAACCTGGTGTGCACCAGCCGAAACCGGTCGCCGTGGCGGGATAGGCGTTCGGCGCAGACCCGAAGGGCGGCGGCGTCTCGGTCGAGGCCGATGACGTGCAACTCCGGGTGTGCTGCCAAGAGTGCGTCCGCGTGTCCGCCCAGTCCGATCGTGGCGTCGACGATGACCGCTTCCCGGCGTTGAGCGACCGGCGCCAACAGTTCACTGACCCGGGACAGCAGAACCGGTACGTGACCGGGACTGGTGCTCACTGTTCCTCCTGGGGTGTTGCTGTTCGGCCCGTCCCTTCGGTCAGGTCCCCGCCCGCCCCGCTGGCGCTCACGACCTGGCACCGGGGAAGGTGCGCCAGGGCGGAACGGGGCGGTGCGGGTGGAGACCTCACCAGAGGGCGCTACTGGCGGATCGGTCATCAGGTCGGTCGGGGCAACACCTCCGCCTCCAGGTCTGAGAAGGACTCCTCCCGGTCGGCCACGAACCGAGCCCAGGCAGCGGACTCCCAGATTTCGAACCGCGTGTTGGCGCCGACCACGACGCAGTCGCGATCCAGTCCGGCGTAGTCCCGCAGTTCCTGTCGGATGACGACGCGTCCGGCCTTGTCGGGGTTGGGATTATCGGCCGAGCCGAACAGGAAACGCTCGTACTCCCGTACCGCACGCGATCCACCGGGGGCCGAACTCTGCGCCAGGGACTCGGCGATGCGCGACATGTAGGCGACCGGATAGCCGAATAGGCAACGCTCCTGGCCCTTGGTGATCACGAGTCCGTCGGCGAGTTCGTCGCGATAGCGCGCAGGGAGCGCCAAACGTCCTTTCTCATCGAGGCGAAGCACATGCGTTCCGAAGAACATGCCCCACCCCTCACCTGACCAGAACCGCCACTTGGATCCACCGCGCGCCACTCTAACCCACACTCCCCCACAATGGCGGCAAGAAACGACAACGATCGACACCTCTCGTTCCACGTCGACGCGCCTACACATCACCGACAGCGCCACGTAAGGTCGTTCAGAGTCATCTGCCGCGCTTGGTCGGCAGCAGATGCCCACCGGGGATCCCGGCAGGCAGGTAGGAGGAACGCTGCGGTGACAGCAGCTCCGCACAGCGAGGTCGTTGCACAGGCTGATGTCGAGAAACGAGAGAGTCGCGTGACAGCAGCCCCGGACGAGACCCACCGAGCCCGGGAGGGTGCAGTCCCGCTGGACCAGGCTCGCGAGATCGCCAGCCGGATCGCCACCAACATCGAGAAGGTGATCGAAGGCAAGCCGGACATCGTCCGACTCGCCCTGGTCGTGATGCTTGCCGAGGGACACCTGCTCATCGAGGACGTCCCCGGCGTCGGCAAGACCAAGCTGGCCAAGGCACTGGCGCGCTCGATCGACTGCTCGGTGCGCCGCCTGCAGTTCACCCCTGACCTACTGCCCAGCGACGTGACCGGAGTGAGTGTCTACAACCAGGACACGAGGGACTTCGAGTTCAAGCCTGGGGCGGTGTTCGCCAACCTGGTGGTCGGCGACGAGATCAACCGGGCCTCCCCGAAGACCCAATCGGCTCTGCTCGAGTGCATGGAGGAGCGCCAGGTCACCGTTGACGGGACCACGTACCAGCTGGAAAGCCCGTTCATGGTCGTGGCCACTCAGAACCCGATCGAGATGGAGGGCACCTACCCCCTCCCCGAGGCCCAGCGCGACCGGTTCACCGCGCGGGTGTCGATGGGCTACCCAGACACGCGTTCGGAGCTCGCAATGCTGGGTGGGCATGCCGACCACGACCCGCTGGAGGACCTTCGCCCGGTTTCGCATGCGGCCGAAGTGCGCAGCCTCATCGCGTCAGTGGCCGGTGTGTTCGTGTCGCCGGCCGTGTCCAGTTACATCGTGGAACTGGTCGCGGCTACCAGGCGGAGTTCGGAACTGCGGCTAGGGGGCTCGCCACGATCGAGTCTGCAGTTGCTCCGTTCGGCCAAAGCGGTGGCGGCGCTGGCCGGTCGGGAGTACGTCCTGCCCGATGACGTGCAGCAACTGGTCGGGCCGGTGCTCTGCCACCGGGTGATCCTGACTCCCGAAGCACAGATCGCGCGCCGCAGTGCCCATGACATCGTCGCCGACTGCGTGAAGCGGGTCCCCGTGCCGCGCAGCGCTCCCGACCAGTCGGTCAGCTGATCCGAGCTGTCCACACTGATGGCGATGCGGCTCAGCTGAGATGCGCAAGATCTGGGAAAACCTGACGATCCGGGGCAACTGCCTCGTGGCTGCCGGGATTGCCCTTCTCCTCACCGGCGTGACATTGGGTGAGTCCAGTCTGCTGCGGGCGGCAGTGTTTGCCCTCGGCGTGCCCTTGATCGCGACGCTGTTCGTGGGACGCAACAGGTTTCGGCTTTCCTCTGCCCGCTCGATCGTGCCGAGCCGGACACCGATCGGGCAACCGGCCACCATCACCCTTCGGGTGACCAATCGAGCCGACCAGCGCAGCGGCCTGTTGCAACTGGATGACTCCGTTCCACATGTGCTTGGCGCTCATGCGCGCTTCGTCGTCGACCGACTGGCCCCGGGAGCCAGCGTCGAACTGGAATACACAGTCACGTCTGCACTCCGCGGCAGGTTCGCACTCGGACCACTGCGCCTGAAGCTGACCGACCCGTTCGGTCTGGTCGAGCGGAGTCGGGGCTTCGCAGCCACCGACGTGCTCACGATCGTCCCGGTCGTGCACCCCCTGCCGGGAGTGGGGCTGGGTGGGGCCTACTCCAGCGGCGGGGACAGCAGCGCTCGGTCGGTGTCCATCCAGGGCGAGGACGACGCGGCAACCCGGGAGTTCCGCAGCGGGGATGACCTGCGCAAAGTGCATTGGCGCTCCACGGCCAGAGTGGGAAAGTTGATGGTCCGCCGCGAGGAGCAGCCCTGGCAGACGCGTTCTGCCCTGTTGCTCGACACCAGGAGCACGGCGCACCGGGGCGATGGCATGGCAGGCAGCTTCGAGTGGTCAGTCAGTGCGGCGGCCAGCGTCGGCGACCATTTGAATCGCCTGGGTTACAGCATGCGCCTGTTCACCGACGCCGGAGAGATTCCGGGCGTATCCGGCCTCGCAGCCCGCGAGTCGTTGTTGGACCAATTGGCGATCGTCCGGACGTCCACCATCCGCACGTTGGATCACGGAATTCGCGAGCTGCGCCAGGCCGGCGAGGACGGTCTGCTCGTCTGTGTGCTCGGCGACGCAAGTCCCGATGACGCGGCAGCGCTGATCCGCGGGCGCTCCTCCACCTCGACCTCCATAGCGGTGCTCTCGGACGTGGCGAGTTACGACGCCGGTTCGGCACGCCGTCGCATCCGCGCCGGGTTGTCTGAACCGGGGCAGTCGCAGAGCGACATCCGAGGTGCCGTCGTCGGCGAAGCCAACGATGAGCCGCGCGCACAGTTGGCCGAACCCAGCCAGCAGGTGCTGGCAACTGCGGGTGTCTTCCGGCGCGCGGGCTGGCGAGTGGTGATCGTGCCGGCAGGGGTCACCATCACCGATGCGTGGGCCCAGGCCGGGGTGACCGCTTTCGGGTACAGCGGGACCGCGGCCTCCTCCGAGGGCTTCGGCGGTACGCGCCTCACGGCAACGAGCACGTCATGACGGCAACCGCACTCCGGCCACCCGGCGTGCCCGAACGCCGTCCGGAGGAGCGCGGCGCTGCCGAACCGCGGACCCCGAAGCGCAAGGGCCCCGACGAGGTCGACGATGCGGTCCTGGCGCAGCGACGTTCGGTCCGCATGGGCTTGGCATCCGGGGCGGCGACGCTGCTGACCAGCGCTGCGCTGTTGCCCGTTTTCGTCAATCAGGGCTGGTGGCCGGCGACAATTGTCATGGTGCTCGCGGTCACTGCCGTGGGGATCGGTGTGCGCGCCATCTCCCGCATTGCCGCGCTGGCTCCCCTCGCGCAGCTGGTGACCGTGTTCGTCGTGCTGAATCTCTTCTTCGCCGAGCATCTGACCCTGGGGGTCATTCCGACGCCGGGCAGCACCCGGGATCTGTGGGCGGTGCTCGGGGACGGACTGCTCGATCTCGAGAGCCAGGCCGCACCGGCGTTGCTACTCGAGGGGTTGGTAGCCCTCACGGCTCTGTCCGTGGGGCTGATGGCGATCCTGGTCGAGTTCATGGTGATCCGGCTGAATCGAGCGGCGCTCAGTGGCCTCGCGCTGCTGGTCATCTACCTCGTTCCGGTTGCCACCTTGGTCGGCTCGATCACTGTGTTCAGCTTCGCGGGACCGGCCCTGGGGTACCTACTCCTCCTGTACGCAGATGGCCGGGACGGCGTGAGCCGGTGGGGACGCAGCGTCACGACCAGCGGCCACCGGTCGCTGCCCGGCCTGGTGACCGCGGCGAAGGTAGGCATCGCGGCAATCGGCTTGGGATTGCTCCTTCCACTGATCGTTCCCACCTGGCCAGAAGGGCTGCTGGGCCAACAGTTCGGCGGCGGCGGCGGAAATGGGCCGGGTACGGCTTTAAGTCCGACCGCTCGCCTGTTGGGTGAACTCACGCTGCCAGAGCCCCGGGACCTGCTCAGCGTCGAGACCGACGTGGATGACCCCTTCTATCTACGTTCGTTCGCGTTGAACAACTACGGGCCTGACGGCTGGTCCCTGACCAACCTGGACAGCCAGATCCAGGTCGACGGCAACGGACTGCTCACCCGGCTGCCCGGGCCCCAGGTGCTGCGCAGCATTGACGCCGACGTCACCGCCCTGCAGCACAACGACAGGTTCCTCCCCGTGTTCGGCTCGCCGGTGTCAGTCGAGGTGCCCGGGGACTGGCGATTCGACGAGAGCACCGGCACGATCTTCAGCCGCGACGACACGACCGAAGGTCTCACGTACTCGACGCACTCCCAGCAGGCGACCCCGACTCGTAGCCAGTTGGGTCGCGCCCCCGAGCTGGACCCGGACAACCCGCTGCAGGTCGAGTTCACCCAGCTGCCGCCGAGCTTGGACCCCTCGATCGGGGCCCTGGTGGACAACCTGGTCACCAATGCCAACGCGGGCGGGCCGTACGAGCGAGCGCTGGCGATCAACAACTACCTGACCGACAGCGCCAACGGCTTCCTCTACAGCCTGACCACCGAGCCAGGGACCAGCAGTGACGACCTGGTCAACTTCCTCCGGAACAAGCGGGGATTCTGCGAGCAGTACGCCGCCGCAATGGCGGTCCTACTCCGCGCGACAAACGTGCCGGCCCGAGTCGTCCTTGGTTACACCCCCGGCACGTTCGCAGACGGGACCTGGACGGTCACCACAGACGATGCGCATGCCTGGGTGGAGGCCTACTTCAGCGGCCTCGGCTGGATTCCGTTCGACCCGACGCCGATCGGACCGGGCCGGGCAGTCGAGCTCGGCTACGCACCGCGCGCGGACAGCATCGCCGACGACGCGCCTACGGCCTCGGCCCCGAGCACGTCGCCTGGGCAAGTGCCGGCCGGACCCGGTGGCGAACTCGACGAGAGCCTGAGTGACCCCAATACCCTCAACCGCACCGGCACCCCAGATGGCTTCAACTGGGTGGCGCTGGCCGTGGGTGTCGGCGCTCTGCTCGTCTTGGCAGTGCTGGTGGCTCCCGGCCTCATCCGCCTGCGAACCCGCGGGCGAAGAACCCGCCTGGCCGGGCGCAACCGCGCAGCTCCCGGCGCACACGCCGCTTGGGATGAACTGCTCGATACTGCGACCGACCTGGGCCTGACGAGCCAGCAGGACGAGACTCCGCGCACCTTGGCGCGGCGACTTGCCCGGGAGGCGATGTTCGACACCGAGAGTGCCGTGGCCGTACGTGACATCGCCCTTGCCGAGGAGCGCGCCAGGTATGCACCGGAGTCCGTGACGGCGTCACGGGCGGTGGATCTTGCCCCTCCCCTGCGCTCTGCACGGCGTGCGCTGCGCCGGCATGCCGGTCGGCGTCAGCGGTTGCGCGCCCGGATCTTCCCCGCATCAACGGTCAACCGGCTGCGTCCATCAATGCGTTCGAGTCGACGCAGACCTCGCCCGCCCAGGCCCTGAGCCTGGTTGCGCCTCTGCTTTGCACCCGTTGTAGGTGCTTTGCTGGTGTTGCAACGCCGGCAAAGCGTGGGGAACGGGAGCAAAGCAAGAGACGTCGATCCCGAACCGCTGCTTGGGCGCCGTACAGCAAGTGGCTGGGACGCAGCTTCAACGACTCGGGCTTGGCGTCGCGGCTGACTCCGCTGCTCCGGACCGCGCTGCGTGCCGACGGATAGCGCAGCCGCGAGGAAAGTCTGGTCGCAGCCTCCGGGCTACTGGCCGTGGCCACGAATCAGCTTGGGTTGGCCGAACCCGTCGACCCCAGCGGTCATCAATTCTTCGATCGCGACATCAGGGTCAGCGCTGCCGCCCGCCTGGTCGCATCCCTGGTCGGCTCAGTCAACGACCCGCCGGTGCGTCGACTCATCGACGGGCTGGGCGATCGACTGGATGAGATGCCGAGGTTGCCCGGCAGTCTTGATCAAGCAGTCGACTGCGTCGATGTTCTGACGAGCCTGGGACATCGTCGAGCCGCAGGCACGTTGCTGGGCCTAAATGTCAGCGGAAACGAGCTGCGCTAGCCGTCGTAGCGGCGGCGGAAACGTTCTTCGAGCTTGGATTTCACCGGGTTCGCCCGTTGCCCCGGCTTGCTGGCGCTCGGGCTGGAGCCACTCGGCGCGGACTTGGAGGTTGCCGCCCCCGCGTTGAGCACCGCGATGGCCGCACCGCCGAACATGACGCAGAACCCGAGGACACCGAGCCAGATGGACGACGTGACGGCTCCGCCGATGAGCATGCCCAGGCCGAGGATGCCGAGCAGGATCGCCCAGAGCAGCTTGCGGCGCGCGCGAACGCGGCCGTCGGCGGACCGTACGGTCGACGCGAACTTGGGGTCGTCGTTGATGAGTTCGCGCTCGATCTGCTCAAGCAGCTTTTGCTCGTGCTCGGAGAGTGGCACGTCAGCCTCCCTGGCAGATCTAGGTCTCAACTATGTCTGAGGATACGAGCCCTTGCGACCAGGCGAAAGGCGCATCCCCTACCCCAATCTACGTCTGGTGAGGCTGTTCGGTTCCCTTTGCGGTTGCCGGGAGTTCCCGACTGACCAACGCAGCCGGGCGTACCGCACCCCGGCCGAACCGGACGGCGGCGGCATCCGAGGCGAGTTCAGCCTCTCTCCAGCCGCGTTCGGGGGCTCCGATCTCCATCTGGCGGGGGGCCTCCGAGGCGGCGCGCAACCCCTCTGCGCGGACTCCGACCAGCCTGATCCGGGCGCGATCCAAGCCGAGCCCATCGAACAACTCACAAGCCAGGCGATAGATCTCGTGCCCCACATCGGTCGCCTGGTGCAGGGTCTTGGACCGCGTGATGGTCTTGAAATCAGCGAAGCGGATCTTGATGGTCACCGTACGAGCGGCGTGACCGCCCGATCGCAGGTTGCCGGCAGTTCGTTCGGCAAGGCGCAGCAACTCGCGGTGGATGATCACCGGGTCGTCGACGTCGGAGGCGAAGGTCTCCTCCGCGCCGGTGGACCGGTCCGGTTCATCGGGGACGACAGTGCGCGGGTCGCGGCCCCACGCCAATTCATACAGGTGAGCGCCAGAGGCCTCCCCCAATGCCCGGATCAGCGTCGCGCGTGGAGTGTTGGCAATGTCCCCGACGGTCTGCAGACCGAGCTTGGTCAACTCCTCCTCGGTCTTGGCGCCGACGCCCCACAGCGCACCCACCGGTAGCGGGTGCAGGAAATCCATCACCTCGCTCGGCGCGATGCGGAGCAGCCCGTCGGGCTTGGCCCGCGTCGAGGCGAGCTTGGCGACGAACTTCGACGAGGCGATGCCGACTGAACAGGTGATTCCCTGTTCGTCTGCAACCCTGGCGCGCAGCCAGTGACCGATCGCGACGGGGTCACCCAACCGCCGAGCGGCCCCGCGGACGTCGAGAAACGCCTCATCGAGTGACAACGGCTCCACCAACGGCGTGACCATCGCGAACAACGCCATGATCGCCTGAGAGACCTCGACGTAGGCACTCAAGTTTCCCGGCACGATGACTGCGTTGGGACACAACCGCCGCGCCCGGGTCATCGGCATTGCGCTGCGCACTCCGTACCGTCGGGCCTCATAGGTGGCCGACGTCACGACACCACGGCTGCCGGCTCCCCCGACGATGACCGGGAGTCCCTCGAGTTCCGGTCGTTGGCGGACTTCCACGCTGGCGAAAAACGCATCCATGTCGACGTGCAAGATGCCGGTTTCCGAGGCGGGCTGAGCCGGAAGAGCGGTCACGTGCCCGCCTCCTTTTGGCCGAGATTCGGTGAACACCAACGGCATCGGCTTACATCGTCAGTCTTCGTCGAACACGTGTTCGACGGACTCATATTAGCCGCCGGTCCTGACTACGCGCAGCTGTGCCAACCCGGCCGACCAGGAGCTGCGCCGAGGGAGTAAACCTTGCAGTGGTGGCTCGCTCGAGTCGCCCGATACGGACTGCGTCGCAGTCGCTGGTATCGACTCCGGCATGAGCATTGGGAGACAACGTGACGACTACGGACGACACAGGACCAGACACTGAGGGCACGGCAGACGGTGGAGCATCGGGAACCCCAGGAGTTCACGATGGCGGTGCCGATGGCGGTGCCGATGGCGGCGCGGACGGCGGCGCGGACGGCGGGGCCGATGGCGGTGCAGATGGCGGTGCAGATGGCGGTGCAGATGGCGGTGCCGACGGCGGTGCCGACGACGGCGCGGACCGCGGCGCCTGATTTCCCGAACTGAGACGCAGGGCCGGGAAGCCACCGGCTTCCCGGCCCTGTGTCGTTGCGTCAACGTCGACCCGGCCGACTTCGCTGCCGAATACTGGTCGCGGCGGCCCCTGCTCTCACCGGCCGGGACGCTGCCGCGTGATTTCACCGACCTCCTGGACGTCGATGCGGTGGACGAGCTGCTCTCCCGACGCGGTCTACGGACACCGTTCCTCCGGGTGGCCAAGGCGGGGGCGATCCGGCCGGCTGCCGGCTACACCCGAGGCGGCGGCGCCGGCGCAGACATCGCCGACCAGGTGGCCGACGACAAGATCGTGGACCTTCTCGCAGACGGCAACACCCTCGTGCTGCAGGGCCTGCATCGCCTCTGGCCGCCACTGATCGACTTCGCGGCCGCACTTCGGAACGAGATCGCACACCCGATCCAAGTCAATGCCTATCTCACTCCACGGAGTTCGCAGGGCTTCGCCCACCACTACGACATCCACGACGTCTTCGTGCTGCAGGTCAGCGGCACCAAGCGGTGGCAGATCCACCCACCGGTGATGGCCGACCCCCTGCGCACGCAGCCATGGACCGACCACCGGGCGGCCGTGGAAAAGGCGAGCGAGGGCGCCGCGCTGATCGACACCGTCCTCGAGCCCGGGGACGCGCTCTACCTACCGCGCGGCTACGTCCACGGAGCGCAGGCGTTGGACGGGGTGAGCCTTCACCTGACGGTCGGTGTGCACTCTGTGACCCGGTTCGCCATCGTGGATGCGCTGCTTGCCGAAGCGGCCGATGAGCCCGGCCTGCGCTCCAGCTTGCCGCTCGGGATCGATCTCGCCGATCCCGCAGCCGTGGCATCCGAAGTACGTGCGACCATCAGCGCCCTGACTGACTGGCTGCAGCGCACGGACGCCGAGGCGCCGGCCCGGCGACTGCGCCGTGAGGTCTGGAGCCGCAACCGACCCGCGCCGCTGCCGCCCGTCCGAACCGCAACTGCATTGGCGGGGCTGGACGAGCAGAGCGTGCTGACCCTTCGTCCGTATCTCGACGTGAACTGGGCCGCCGATGGCGCCGGATTGCGAGTCGAGACGGCAACCCAGACGCTCGAACTCGAAGCAGCTGCGGAGCCGACGCTGGCCATCCTGCGCGCCGGCGGCACGGTCCGGCTCGGTGATCTCCCGGGACTGGATCGCGAGGCCGCCGTCGCCCTCGGCCGGAAGCTGCTCCGTACCGGGCTCGCGGTCGTTGTGTGATGCCGATCTGATGGCCGGACGCAAGCCCGCCCCCCGAGTCGATCCGTGGCGGTGCACTCCCTCTGCCCGGCAGAGGGGCGACCCGCGGCTGGCGACGGCCGCACCGGCGCCCCGCTGGCTGTTGGTCGAACAGCCTGGCGCCTGGGGTCGACATGCGTTGCGGGAATCAGACTTCGACCCTGACGTGGCAAGGCGCCTCCTCGAGTTCGCATCCGATCAGGGCGTCCGAGTCCAGACCATCCGACAACCGCCACGACGAGCTGAGCCCGATCGGCGGCGGCGCTGGGCCTACGTCGACGCCCGGACCGAAACCCCGCCGACCAGCTGGTGGGGCGAGTACGACGACGATGCAGAGCTCCTGGCACTCAGACTCGACGGCACGCAGGGCGAACCGACGACCGAGCCGATCTTCTTGGTGTGCACGCACGCCCGGCACGACGCCTGCTGTGCGCTGTACGGGCGAGCGACGTACACCGAGCTGACCGCGCACCACCCCGAGCGAACGTGGGAGACCTCACACGTTGGCGGTGATCGATTCGCGGCAAACCTGGTCATTCTTCCGGAGGGCTTGTACTACGGCGGACTCGACGGCGACTCCGCTCTCCAGGTTGTGAGCGGGCACGAAGCCGGACTGCTCGAACTCGGCTACTTTCGAGGTGCCAGCACCCAGCCCGCTCCCGCGCAGGCGGCCGAGCACTATCTCCGGGTCCACCTCGAGGAGCGCCACATCGGCGCGGTGGTTGTCATCGACGTGGGGCAACGCGAGCAGCACCAGTGGGTGGTCCGCCTCGCCCACGCGGAGCGGACGGTCTTCGACGTGGAAGTTCGCTCGACCCACACAGAGGGACTCCATCGACTCACCTGCTCGGCAACCCGTCCAGCTGCCGCCAGACTCTTCGAGCTGATCAGCCTGCGCGAGATCGGACCAGTCACACCTGTGGACTAGATCCGGCCGATCCGTACGGGAACTGCAAGTTCAACGCGGGTCAGCGAACCGTGGTACCCGACCAACGAATGCGCGCCGGCCTCCCGACGGCTCGCTGTGATGGCGTGGTTGTCGCAGGCCCAAGCGACGACGTCGCCGATCCGCTCGGCATGCGCGCTCCGGACGATGGGACCGTACAAACCCTGCGCGATTGCCTCCTCCCGGGACAGCACCCAGGCACGTGACCCGAGGGTCTCGGTCCAGGCAGCCTGTACGTCGGAAGCTGCGCCCGGCTGTGCATAGACGTAGCGGGCGCGCGGCTCCCCGGCCACCTGATGCACTCCGGTTGCCAGCGCTGCCGCCGTCGCGGCACCGGGCTCGTCCTCGGCGGCGTCGAGGTCGATCTTGTCCGCGTCGGCAACGTCGAGCATGCCGTGGTCAGCGGTGACGATCAGGGCTGTGTCGGCGGGAAGACCTGACATGAGCGAAGCGACCATCGAATCGACCTGCGCGAGTTGATATTTCCACGCGTCGCTGGTGCAGCCCCGAACATGGCCGGTCATGTCCAGATCACCGTGGTAGGTGTAGGCGAGCGACCGATCCCCCTCGGCGACCGCGAGCAGGGCGCGGGACACGAGGTCGCCCGCGCTGACGATGGGCCTGGGACTTGCACCCCAGTAGATCGCGTCGGACAGGCCCGAACCGATGAAGCGGGCCGGTCCCCCGACGGTGACGGGGATTCCGGTTCGAGCAACGGTCTCGAAGACGGTCGGCGCCGGCTGCCACTGCCTGGGATCAGGGTCGCCGCGCCAGTCGATGTGCGTGAGCAGCCGGTCCGAACCCGGTACGGCGACACTGAATCCGACGATCCCGTGCTCACCTGGTGGCAGCCCGGTCCCGAGACTCGCCAGGCTGACCGGTGTCGTCGATGGGCTTGCGGCGTCGATGGGACCGATCGGGCTGGCGAGGGCTGTGAGCGTCGGGGCGATTGAGGGGTGACTGCCCAGGTTGTGTTCACCGAGTCCGTCGACCAGTAGCACGATCACTCGTCGGATGTCGACCAGAGCTGGGGTCAGACCGAGCACATCGTCGTACCCGGGGATACCCAGCGCTCCCATGAGGGAGGGCAGCAGGTCGGCCAGACTGCGCTTCCCGTATGCCGGGACGGACAGGTCGGCAGGACGGGGGCGGGGCTGATTCATCGCCGGCACACGAGGTGCAGGTCGGTTGCCAGATCGCGGTACGGCGACCGCTCGGCGAGCACGACTTCCAGCTGCCGCGCTGCGGCGCTGAGGTCACCCCCGCCGTCCAGTGCGGGCAAGAGATCGGCGATTACGCGCACTCCGTGCCACTCCTGGATGGTCAGGCCAGCCTGCGCGACCAAGCTCTGCAGCGCCGCGATGTCGAACCGACGGTGCCGGGCTCCGTCGCCCAGACCCAGCACAAGGGCCAGAGCTTCATCGGGCCTGCCGCCAACGGCGCGGGACAGAACCGCAGCCGCCTGGTTGGCCACCAGGAGACTCACCCAGCCCCCGGGTCGGACGCACCGGGCCAAGGCTGACGCTGCGCTCGCCGGTTCGTCGACGTATTCGAGCACGTGATGGCACAAGACCAGGTCAGCTCCGGCTTCGGGCACCACATCGGCCAGCCGGTCACCGTCGCCCTGAACGCCACTGACCAACTGCGCGACTCCGGCGGCTTGAGCGCGGCGGGTAAGAAGGGCAAGCGCGTCCGGGCTGGGATCCACGACGGTCACGGTGTGACCGCGTTCGGCAAGAGGTACGGCAAACCCGCCGGTGCCGCCGCCGACATCCAGGACCCGCAGCGGCCCGGCGTCGAGAACTGGCTCGAGGGCTGCCCACACTGCCGAGGATCGAGTCGACGTGGCGTCTGGGGTACTCGCCGCGGAATGGGTCGTCATAGCGCGCCGAGCGTATCTGGGCGACTCGGCTCCATCCGGCGACAGCCGGTTCAGTGGCCGCTGCTGCCTTGGCTGGCGTGCCACAGTTTGCGTGGTGCGGTCTTCGTGTCCTCCCCGGGCGGCTTCAGGTCTGAGTACGGCGACATCCGGAAGCCGGTGGGGTGCACCAGCACGGGCCGAGCCATGACAGGTCGCGGGGAACGCGCCTCGGCTGCTCCTTGGATTGCCTGCTCTGAGAACTCGGGTAGCTGAGCCATCAGATCTGTCACCGCGTCGATGCCATCAGAGTTCCACGCTTCGTACAGGATCGGGAGCTCCCAAGCGCCGGTCGCCCGCAGCGAGATCCCCCTCGGCCCGGTCCGGCGGACCTCGCCACGGATGACCAGCAACCAGGAGTGGAACACCGTTGCGGCATAAGGTCCTTGGGCGTCTTCGAAGAACGTCGCGTCGGCGCACCCCGTTCCGTCGTCGAGGGTGACGAAAACCACCCGACGGCCCGACCGCACTGGCGGGGTCTGGGTGGCGACCTTGACCCCGGCAACCAGGACCTCGGACTTGCTCCGTGCGCCAAGCAGGTCCTTGGCTCGCACGATCCCCAGCGCGCCGAACAGCGGGCTGTAGAAGTCCACGACATGCCGGCTTGCATCGAGGCCCAGAACCTCCAGCTCCGCACTGACCCGCTCCGCGTCGGTCATCTCCGGCAATCCACCGGCTGAACCGGCCAGCTCCCTGTCGCCCGGAAGAGGGAAGTCGAAAACAAGTTGAGTTCCTGATGCGCTCCCCGAACGGCGCCCGCTACGCGGGGTCAGCGTGCCAGTGGCCTTCCTGGTGCTTCGCTGCCACGTATCGAGTTCCTTGCACTGCAGGAGCAGGTCCCGCCGGTTCACCGTTCCCCGCTTGCGTACGGGGCTGGCGCGTCCGATCCGGTAGAGCGAATCGAATCCCCCGGCAACGATCAGCCGCTCGACGATCGGGCGAGACGCCCCGGCGCGATGGAAGAAGTCCGACAGCGAGGCATAGGGCCGCCCCGCCACGATGCTTGCCACCTCCGCATCGTTGATGCCTTTGACGTCAGCGAGGGACAGTCGGATGCCGTACCGCGTGGGATCGGGCATCCCGGCCGGAAACCACTCCGGCGCAGTCCACTTCCGGTCCGAAGTCTCGCTCGCTGTGTCATGGCGCGCTTCGCGCGCGAGTCGACTCCGCTCCTCGGAGCCACCCGGCGGGGGCCGAGAATCGCTGCTGGCTGTCACGTCGTCGGCCCCGCCGGATATCTCCTGCGATGCTCGTCTCCGGCTCACCGGTCGGGCGGTCTCTGGCATCGACTCGACCCGATAGACCCCATCGGAGACATTGACGTCCAGGCCGAGGATCGGGATGCCGAAGTTGCGGGCGTCGTCGAGGATCAGGCGCTTGGGGTACATCCCCGGATCGTGGGTCAACACACCGGCTACGAAGGCGGCAGTGTGGTGCGCCTTGAGCCAGGCGGACTGGTAGGTCGGGAGCGCGAAAGCAGCGGCATGTGCCTTGCAGAAACCGAACGAGCCGAAGGCGGCCAACACCTCCCAGATCCGTTCGGCATCCGGCAGCGAATAGCCGTTCTTGAGTGCGATCGGCATGAACCAGGCCTGCACCTCCGGATGGCCGTCCTTGTGCCCCAAAGCGCGACGGACCTCGTCCGCTTCGGCCAAGGTGACCCCGGTGACCGTGTGCACGATCTCGAGCACCTGCTCGTGGAAGACCACGACGCCGCCGGTCTCCGCCAAGGTATAGCGCAGACTCTCGTGCAGATATGACGGTTCCGCCCAGCCCTGCCGGGTCATCAGGAACGGAGTGACCATGTCGCTCTTGACCGGGCCGGGCCGGAACAGCGAGATGTCGATGATGATGTCCTCGAAGCTCTCCGGCGCGAACTTGCCGACCAACTCGCGTTGTCCCGGCGACTCGATCTGGAACATCCCCAGCGTGCGGGTCGACTGGATGAGTTCGAAGGTCGTCGGGTCATCCCGGGCGATGGCGTCGATGTCCACTTCGACCTCGTCCACCCGACGGACCTCGTCGAGGGCATGGGCGATCGCCGACTGCATCCGGATGCCGAGCAGATCGAGTTTGAGCAGGCCGAGTTCTTCGACATCGTCCTTGTCGAACTGGCTCATCGGGTAACCCAGGAAGCTGCGTTCGACCGGGGTCCGGTCGAGCAGGGTCTGGTCGGAGAGCAGGACGCCACACGGATGCAGAGCGATATGGCGGGGCAGACCGTCCAGGCTCTCGACCAAATCGAAGAGCAACTCCAGCTTGGCCTGCGCGATACCGCTCGCCCGCAACTCAGGCAGGTCGCGCAACGCCGCCCTTGCCTGGTTGGCGCGGATGTGCGGGAATGCCTTCGCCAGGGTGTCGATCTCACCCAGCGGCATTCCCAACGCGGCACCGACATCTCGAATCGCGTGGCGTACCCGATAGGTGTCCATCATGGATACGCAGCTGACCCGATCGTCGCCGTACCTCGCGATGACCGCGTCATAGACCTCCATCCGGCGCGCTGACTCCACGTCGATGTCGATGTCGGGCAAGGCTTTTCGCAACGGCGACAGAAATCTCTCCATCAACAGCCGGTAGCGGATCGGGTCGACGTCGGAGATCCCGAGCAGGTAGGTGACAAGACTCCCGGCTCCTGACCCGCGAGCCGCCGCGCGGACTCGCATCGAGCGGATCAGGTCGGCGACATCGGCGACAGTCAGGAAGTAGGACGGGTAACCCATCGTCCCGATGACTGCCAGTTCGTCGGTCAGTCGTTGGCGTACCGCGTCAGTGACGATCATCCCGCGCCGGCCGAACCCGGCCTCGCAGCGTTGGGAGAGCACCTCCCCTGCCCGCAGTCCCTCTTCGCTCGGGGCGCGCACGACATCGAGCTCCGGAAAGTGCACGGTGCCCAGACCGAGATCGCGCCGGGAGTCGACCGCACACTGCTCGGCAAGTCGGGCGGTGGCGGTGAGCAGCCGGTTGCCGATCTCGTCGTCGGCGAGATCAGCGGCGATCTCAGCCATCTCCTTGCCGGACTTGAGGTAGCCCTCGGCGCTGCGCCGGTCGAGGTGGCGCAGGTCCAGCGGGACCAGCCGCCGGCTCGCATCGAGGATGTCCGCGGTGGGGCCGTCGAAGGGGTCGACATAGCGGACCGCGTTGGTGAGCACCATGGGCACGCGCAACCGCAGTCCGAACCGGAGCATCGATTCCGCCCTTGCCCGATCCCCCTGAGCCCGGTGGTGGACGACCTCGAGATAGACCTGCTGGCTCCCCAGCCGATCCCGCCAGGCGTCGAGTTCGGCCTCGGCGAGATCGGGCCGGCGGGCTGCGAGTGCCCGTCCCAGCGACGATTCCGGACCGAGTAGGGCGACCAACGCATCGCCCCGGGCATGTTCGGCCACCAGATCCCGGCTGCTCACCGGCGTACCGCGCTCTCCGGCGAAGTGAGTGGCGCTGGTCAGCCGGCACAGCGCACGCCAGCCGGCTCCGGCCCGGGCAAGAACGGTGACTCGAGGCAGCCGGGCGTCCACGCTGGCTCCGCCGCGGGCCGGGGTCTTGCGCCCGGGCGGGCGGGCCGGCAACTTCCCCGCCACCGCGCCGATGGCCAGGTCCAGTCCGAAGATGGGCCGCAGACCTGCCTCCCGGCAGGCGACCGCGAACTTCACCGCACCGGACAGACCGTCCCGATCAGTCAATGCCAGGGAGCTCATCCCGTGTTCGGCGGCTCGCTCGACGAGCTCGCCAGGATGGTTTGCGCCGTATCGGAGGGAATAGCCCGATGCGACGTGCAAATGGACGAACGGATCACTCACCCCCCTTTCACTCCCTATCCCCGCCGGTAACCCGTTCCACCAGACGACAGAACGTCGCCACCTCCCGGATCAGGTCATCGGCCTCCCGGGCGGTCACCGACCCGACGATCCCGGCTTCGGCGGCGGCCCGCTTGCCGGCCCCAGCGGCGAAGAACCCAGCCCACTCCCCCAGCTCCGGGGCCAACTCGACCAGCAGTTCCCAGGCACTGCGCAGACCCCGGCGGCGTGACCGCAACCCGGCCTCACTGCGTGCGGCGAGCACCGCCGCAGCCGCGCGCAGGGCCGCCAGGTGGGCCCTGGCATAGCGAGGCTCGGGCTCGGGCTCGGTAGCTGCCTCGACCAGTTCGGTCCGCGCCTGCGCAAGGAGTGCCGGCGCCGAGCCGCGCGCCGAGGGTCTTGTCATCTGAGAGTCAGTCATGGACACGGGCCAGCACCCACCGGTTGGCCGCCTCGTCCCAGCACAGGTCAAAGACCCCGCCCGGACCACCACTTGCACCAGAGCCGGGACGAGTCTCCACCCGCCACCAGTGCTGTTGCACAATCGCCTCGCCGCCGCGGAACCGCAGCCACCAGGGACCTGATTCCACCCAGTGATCGAGGACGAAAGCCACTTCGTACTGCTGCCCGCGCCACCAGAAATCCTGCGGCGCCGCACGCGAATGCGTCCGAGTGTCCGCATTCACCTCGATCGGTTCGCCCCGACCGGCCTCAGGCAGACGGCTCATTGGCACCGACCTCCTGCACACTCACTCGGCAACCACCGACCGGAGCCGACACGGGTCGAGGGCATCGGCTCCGGCACAGTGGTTGGGCACCCAACGTGCGGTGCCTCGATCATTCGAACATATGTTCGAATGCCTGCCATCAGTGAACAACCTCAGCCGCCGGGAGTCAACCCACAACTGCTGCGCCGGCCGATCAGTAGGCTGGCGGCCGTGATCATGCATGTGGTGACCTTCACCTGGCGCCCCGACGCAACCAATGACGATGTCGTCGCGGTGATCGAGGCCCTCACGTCACTGCCCGAGCAGATCCCCGAACTACTGTCCTACAACTTCGGCCCAGATCTCGGGCTCCGCGACGGCAACGCCCATTTTGCGGTGGTCGCCGTCGTCGAGAGCCCAGAGGCACTGCTCGCCTACTTGGACAATCCCGAACACCTTCGGATCCTCAAGGAGTTCGTCGTCCCGATGCTCGTCACCCGGCAGGCGGTCCAGATCGAGGTACCCGCCGAGGAAACGTCCTAGCGTCGGCTCACGCGCGCTGCGCGCCGAGCCCGGCGGCCGCAAGGTAGGCGATGAACGCGCTCGGGTTTCGGCTCTGGCCCAACACCTCACCGGGTCCGGTGAACTCGAAGACCAGGCCCTCCCCGCTCTTGAGCGCGGTCATCGTCGATCCCAGCCGACGCGTGGTCACGCCGATGCCGTCGCTGTAGGCGACCAGATGCCCACTGTCCAACACCACCCGCTCACCCGGACCGAGCCGATGGACGTCCAGTGCGCCGAAGCAGGCAGCCAGTAGCTGGCCCTGACCGGTGGCTCGCATCAGGAAGCCACCTTCACCACCGACCAAATTGCCGAAGCCGCCCCACTTGGTATCGGTCGTCACGCTCCATTCATTGGCCAACCAGCTGCCCTTGGACAGGTTCCAGGCCCGTTCAGGCGACGCCGGCAACGCCACGATGTCGCCGGGCAGGGTCGGCGCCACGTCAACCCACCCGCCGTACTGCCCGGCCGTGTACGTGGTGACGAACAGGGACTCCCCACCCAACGCGCCGCGGGCCAGTGACTTCATCAGCCCACCCTGCATCTTTGCTTGGACGGTCATGTCCGGCGACATCCCGGCCATCGCGCCGGACTCGGCCTGCACGGGTTCACCTGGTGCAAGGGAGATCCTCGCCACCGCGAAGCTGGGGTTGTGCCTGATGGCTACCTGCATGGAGCGCCGCCGTTTCTCGTAGTTCGGATCGAGGACCATGTCGGAGGAAATCGGATTCGCCGATACTGGCCGGGTGAATCCTAGGGTCGAGTCGGTCACCGCCCGGCTACGTGCAGTCGGAGTCAGTGGCGAAGTGCGCATCCTTCCGGAGAAGGCACACACCGCAGCACTGGCCGCCGAGCAACTCGGCATTGAGGTGGGTGCGATCGCGAACAGCCTCATCTTCGACGCGGACGGTCAGCCGCTCCTGGTGATGACCAGCGGGGGCCATCGGGTCAACACCGCCAAGGTCGCAACCTTGCTCGGCGTAGCGGCCGTACGGCGCGCGGATCCTGAGTTCGTGCGTACCCATACCGGTCAAGCGATCGGCGGAGTTGCGCCGGTGGGCCACCCGGAGCCGATCGGCACGCTCGTGGACATCGAACTGGCTCGCTACGACGAGGTCTGGGCCGCGGCCGGCCATCCCTCAACGGTGTTCCCGACTACCTATGCCGAACTGCTCCGGATCACTTCAGGGACCGCGGCCGAGGTCGGCGACTGAGGGGGAGTGCTCGCCCGACTCAGACGCAGGGCTAACAGGGCCGCGACGAGGTAGAGCGCGCCCTGCACCTGCAGGGTGACCGTGAGCCCGACTCCCGTTCCGACCGTCCCTGCGAGCAGCATGCCCAGGGCTTGCACCCCGCCGTACACCGCGAAGAAGGTGCTCAGGACCCGGCCGCGATTGCTGTCCTCGGAGTGGGTCTGCAGCAGCGTCATCAGACCCGTCATCGACGCAAGACCCGGGAATCCGACCGCGATGAACAACCCGACGTACAGGCCGAAGGCGGTGGTGAGCGCAGGCAGGTTCCAGGTCAGGAGGGACAGCACTCCGAAGGCCGCCAGCCCGACGGCCAGCAGCCGGGTGGCCGTCAGTCGGCGGATGAGCAGGCCCAGGACTCCTCCGGCAGCAATGGCACCGATCGCCTGCACGCCCCGCAGGATGCCCACGTCGGAGGGACTGCCACCGAGGTCCCGGATCACGAACAGGACGAAGAGCACCACGAAAGCTCCCTGGGCCAACGCCATGCAGCCGACGACGCCCATGAGTCGACGCAACATGGGCGATCGAGCGACGAACCTGAGGCCCTCGTGCCAGCCCCGCAGGACGCCCACCGACACGCCTGCCGCAGTTGGAATCTCGTCGCCCGGGGCCAGCGGTGACTGCCGGATCCGCCATGGGACGAGGAGGAGCGCGGCGACGACGAACGTGGCTGCGTCAGCCACGATCACCCCGGTCAACCCGGTGAGCCCGAAGATCAACCCGCCCAACGGGCCGCCCACGAGCCGGGCGATGCTGGATGTCGTACCGAGGAGTCCGTTCATGGCCATCAAGTCCTCGGCCGGAACGAGCACCGTCGCAGCGGCGTTGCGGGCCGGCTCGATGATCGTCCCGAGGGTTGACTCCACGACTACGACGACGTAGACGATCCACAGGTCGTCGGCAGAGTCGACGGCGAACAGCGGCAGAAGACAGACGGCCTGTACGGCAGCGACCACCGACATCAATGCCCACCGCTCGTACCGGTCGACCAGCACACCGGCAATCGGACCGAACAGCACTGTTGGCACCAATTCCAACGCGAACACGGTGGCGGTGACCAACGTCGACCCGGTCAATTCGAGAACGAACAGCGGCAACGCGATCATCAGCAGCCAGTCGCCGATCTCAGAGAGCATCCCGGCGACGGTCAGGCGACCCAGCCGAGGCCGACGCAACACCCCAAGCATGTTCATGCTGGTGGCTCCTCTTCGAACACATCGGGGTTCAGGAAGGCACGCATCGACAGCTGCACGACCTGGCTCCCCTCGGGGGCGTCCTGCCGGATCGGGCGGACGTAGGGCCGGATCAGCGCGTCAACCGAGGCCACCAGGTCGATCAATTCGCCAGGGGTGAGGTTCAGGGAGTACTGGTGAGATCCCGCGGCTTCGGCCCACTCCTCGGGAAGCAGGTCCCGGCGCGCCGAGAAGCGCCGGTACAACTCCCCGTCATGCGCATCCGAGGCAGCCTCCAGGACGCGCTGGGCAACCCGGCCGGCCGGACCGTCGTCACCGGCGAAACTGAAGCCGACAGCTGCGGCCTGCCAGGGCTTGGCCCGACCGTCGGTGCCCGAGTCCGCGGCGGGCTCGACCAGCCCGACCTTGGCCAGTGCGCGCAGATGCCACGAACAGTTCGACGCGGTTTCCCCTGTGACCGCCGCGCATTGACTGGCGGTCCGCGGACCGGCCGCGAGCAGATGATTGAGGATCGTGAGCCGGACCGGCACCGCCAGTGCCGCTAGCGCTTCGTTGCCGACCACCATTCGCTGCGGCAACGTGTCCGTGCGCTTCTTGCTCACCGGCTCCTCCATTTTGTGAAGTGTCGGCTTCACAATATGCCGTCTTGAGCAACTGTCAAGTAAATACTTCACACTTTCGGCGGGGCCAGGCGTCGGCGTACTAGGACCTAGGTCCACTGGAGGCTCCTACCGGTGATCGCTGAGAGTTCAACCACCACATCAGCGGGCGATCGTCGCCCCAACGGAAGGACCACCCATGCGCAACACCATCAAGACCAGCTTGACGACGATCGCCCTCGCTGTGTTCGCGAGCATCGCGGTCGCCGGACCGGCGGCGGCCAGCGGCGGCGGAGACGGCGTGACCGCAGCAGGCTCCTGCAGCGGGTCCAGCGACTGGACCATTCAGGCGAAGCCGCGCGACGGCGGACTCGAGATCGAGTTCGAGGTCGACAGCAACGTCAACGGACAGCGCTGGCAGGTCAGCATCACCGACAACGGCGTCAAGATCTTCCAGGGCAATCGCACGACCCGCGCACCGAGTGGCTCGTTCGAAGTCAACCGGCACGCCCGCAACCAGGCCGGCCCGGACCAGATCCTCGCCCGGGCCACGAACTCCCGGACCGGCGAGACCTGCATCGGCCAGGTAACCCACCCATAGTCAGCACCGTCATTGGCGCGGTGTGCTCCCCCACGGGGAGCGCACCGCGCCTGCGTCGCTCACGGCGCCCGATCGGCCAGCGTGGCAAGTTGGCGTTCGAGGAAACGCCGCTCAGGATCGGTGCCGACGAGTTCGAGTGCTCCTACCATGCCAAATCGACAGCCCAGGGCAGGCCCGGCACGACGAACGGTGGCTACGCTCGTCGCGTGAAGCCCCCCGCCGACCAGCCAAGGCAGATCTCCCGATGACCCAGTTGCAACCGGCGCGGGTGCAGCGTCTCGACGCCGACTGGATGCGGGATCACCTGCGCGAAGCGCTGGAGATCTACGGCGAGGCGATGCGCTATCCACCGTCGGTCGTGGAAGCACGGTACGGCCACGCTGCGGCCCACACGACGCGGATGGGATTCGAGGCCGTCGGCGCCTTCGATCCCCAGGCAGTGCTGATCGGATTCGGGTACGGCTACACGACTCGCCCCGGACAGTGGTGGCACGACCAAGTCACCGATGCCCTCGGTCGGTCACGGTCGCGCCACTGGCTGCGAGACTCCTTTGAGCTGTGCGAGTTCCACGTACGCCCCGCTCATCAGGGGGCGGGGATCGGGCGCACGCTGCTGCGCGGGCTGCTGGCCGAGGTCTCGCAGCGTCAGGTCGTGCTCTCCACGCCGGACAGCGACACGCGTGCGTTCCGGCTGTATCGCTCGGAAGGCTTCGTCGATCTCCTTCGCAGGCACTACTTTCCGGGTGACGGACGGCCGTTTGCCATCCTGGGCCTGACCCTCACCCGGTGACCTCTCCTCGGGTGCGGTTCGAACCGGACGGCCAGCCGCCCATCTACTATCTCCTCACCGCAATCGTCGTTCCGCGCCCGATCGCGTGGGTCTCGACCCGTTCGGCCGCCGGGGTCGACAACCTGGCGCCACATTCCTTCTACACCGTCGCCTGTGTGACTCCACCGATCGTCCAGTTCACCTCTGTGGGGCGCAAGGACTCGCTGCGTAACATCGAGGAGACCAAGGAATTCGTCATCAATATGGCGCCCGAGCCGCTGTTCGAGCAGATCAACGCGACGGCCACGGACTTCCCGAACAGCCACAGCGAGTTCGAGGAGGTCGGCATAGCGCTGGAGCCCGCCGAGACCGTCGCCCCGTACCGCGTGGCAGACTCCCCCGCCGCCATCGAGTGTGAACTGCACAGCACGCTGCGCATGGGTGACTCCACCGTCGTCTTCGGTCGCGTGAAACTCATCGTGGTGAGCGAGGCAGCGCTGCGTGACGGCCGCCCAGCCGTCGATCTGATGGCACCACTCTCAAGACTCGGCGCAGACCAGTGGGCAGAGGTCGGTGAGGTTCGCGCGATCCGCCGCATCCCGTTCGAGAAATGGAAATGGACCCCATGACCGAAACGGCTCAGGCTCAGGTGCACCACCCGGTAGTCGTGGCCCATCAGGCAACGCGCGCGGCCCGCCTGCAGTTACGGATCGCCGACGCGATCACGGCTTTCGCGGGATCCATGCCCTTCGTGTACGTCCACGTTGCGGTCTTCGCTGTGTGGATGCTGTTCATCGAGGCGAAACCATGGCCGACGCTCACCCTTGTCGTCTCGTTGGAAGCGATTTTCCTTTCGACGTTCGTCATGATCGGACAGAACCGTCAGTCGTCCTTCCAGCAGGCGAAGGCCGATCACGATTTCGTGGAACAAGAGCTCGAGCTCAAGACCAACACCCAGTTGACCAGAGAGATCCACACCCTGACCGAGGAGCTGCACCGCCGCCTCGTGACGTGAGCGACTCAGGCGACGGGTGACGTCTCGCGCAGGTTCGCCCAGATCTCGCGCGTCGCCGTTGATCGGTTCAGGGTGATGAAGTGGATCCCCGGAGCGCCCTCGTCGAGCAGTCGCTGACACAGGAGGCTCGCCTGCTCGATCCCCGAGCCCGCACGGCTTCCTTGTCCTCGGCGATTCCGTCGAAGGTCGCGGCAAGCGCCGCGGGGAAGGGCGCACCGGACAACTTCGGGGCGAGTTCGATCGTGTTCATCGAGGTGACCGGCATGATGCCGGGAATGATCGGGACGTCGCAGCCAAGGGATGTCACGCGATCGCGCAACCGTAGGTAGTCCTCGGCGTCGAAGAACATCTGGGTCACCGCGAAGTCCGCTCCCGCCTGCACCTTTCGGACGAAGAACTGGGCGTCGCTTTCGATGTCAGGCGAACGTGGGTGCTTGTACGGGAACGCGGCCACGCCGACGCAGAAATCGCCGGAGCGACGCACGAGGGTGACCAGCTCGTCGGCGTACTCGATGCCTTGCGGATGCTTGATCCACTCAGCCGTGGGGTCACCGGGCGGGTCGCCTCGGATCGCGAGGATGTTGCGCACCCCGACGGCAGCGAACCGGCCGATGATGTGGCGTAGCTCGGCGACGCTGTGATTGACGGCCGTCAAATGGGCCATCGGCAGCATCGTGGTCTGCGTCGCGATGCGCTCCGTCACCCGAACCGTGCCTTCGCGAGTACTGCCACCCGCCCCATAGGTGACGGACACGAACGACGGGCGCAGTCGCTCCAGGTCGCGCAAGGTCCGCCACAACACCGCCTCGGAAGCCTCATCTTTGGGCGGGAAGAACTCGAAGGAGAACGTAGGGACGCCGGAGGCCAGCTGATCGCGAACCGTCCCGGCCATGGGCTAAGAATAGGGTGTCGCCGCGATTGGCCGTGGGATCCCGGGCTCCGGTGGCCGATACTGCCTAGTCGTGACCCCTTCGCCATCCTCGAGCCCGATGTCGGTCGACCTGCTGGATCGCCACACCCTGCGCGAACGGGTGGAGATCGAGTTGGCCGCCTTCCTCGACCGGAAGCTTGCCGCCCTCACCGAGATCGATCCCGACCTCACCAGCGTCGGTGACGCGATCTGCGACCTCGTGCTGCAGGGCGGAAAGCGGTTGCGGCCGGCATTCACGTACTGGGGGTGGCAGGGGGCGCGGGAAACCATCTCCTATGAACCGGAGCCGGCCACCGAGCTCGACGACGAGGCGATCGTCCGAGCAGCTGCTTCGCTCGAGCTGGTGCAAGCCGGGGCGCTCATCCACGACGACGTGATGGACCGGGCAAGCACGCGCCGCGGCCAGCCGGCGGTGCATGTGCGGTTCGCGGAACTGCATGCCGAGCGGGGTTGGGCGGGGCCGGCCACGGGCTTCGGCCAGGGTGCGGCGATCATCGCCGGGGACATCTCGCTCACTTGGGCCCAGGAGATGATCCGCACCGCCGGACTCGACAGCGAGGCAATGTCGCGGGTCGCGCCCGCCTACGACGCCATGCGCATCGAGGTGATGGCCGGTCAGTACCTCGATCTTCGCGGTCAGGTCGACGCCCGGCGACCAGATGAGGAGGCGTTGGCAGCGGCGTGGCGTACGGCTCGCTACAAGGCCGCCTCGTACACGGTCCAGCGCCCTCTGCACATCGGTGCCCTGATCACCGGTCCGCACTCCCCCGATGGGCCGCTGCTGACCTCCTACACCGAGTACGGGTTCGCCCTCGGCGAGGCGTTTCAGCTCCGCGATGACGTTCTCGGCGTGTTCGGTGATCCGTTGCAGACCGGCAAGCCGGCCGGCGACGACCTGCGGGAGGGCAAGCAGACGCTGTTGGTGATCCTCGCCCGGAAGCGGGCCAGCCCGAATGCCCGCGCGTTGTTCGAGCGGATGATCGGTCGCGCTGACCTGTCCGGGCCGGACGTCGATCAGCTGAGGATGGTCATCGAAGGTTCCGGCGCGCTAGCTGAAGTCGAGGTCCTGATCTCCCAGCGGGTGGAGGCTGCGTTGACGGCCCTGGAGCTCGGTCCGGTGACCGGTGAACCGCGGGAGGTTCTGGAGCAATTGGCTACGACTCTGACAGCGCGGGATCGCTAGGAGATCACGATGAACCCACTCGCCCGCCGTCTCCTGTTCGTCGCCGGCGTGGTTGACCTGGTGCTGGGCGCCGGCTACGCGTTCCAGCAGCGCTGGGCGCTGGACACCTGGCTGTGGCCGGACAGCCGGCTCACGTTCCTCTTCCTGGCCTCCATGCTGGCAGCGATCGGCGTCGCGGTGATTTGGATCGCCGTCTCGGACGAGGTGGGATCCATCCCCGGAGGCGCGATCAACATCATCGTCACGATGGCCGGGGTCGGTACCTACCTGGCGATCTCGGCGTCCGAAGTCGATCTGCCGGGAACCATGTACTACGTCGCCGGCTGTGGCCTCCTGGTCGCGATCAACGTCGTGCTCCTCGTTCGCACGTGGGGGGCAGCACCGCGCGACGAACGTCCCCTCCCGCGCCTGGTTCGCGCGTCCTACCTGGTCTTCAGCCTCGTGCTCTTCGCGGTCGGATTGGCGCTGGTCTTCGGTGTGCAGGATGTGATGCCGTGGCCGCTGCTGCCGGAGACCTCGGTGGTGATCGGCTGGATATTTCTGGGCGACGCCTTGTATTTCCTCTACGCCGTACTCCGTCCGCAATGGGGCCGGGCCAAGGCGCAACTGTGGAGCTTCCTTGCCTACGACGTCGTCCTCATCGGACCGCTGGTCGCGCACTACATCAACGGGGTTCCCGATGACCTGCGGAAGAATGTCGTTGTCTACCTGGCTGTGCTCGCCTACAGCGCATGTCTGGCGGGGTATTACCTCTTCATCAAGCGCGAACCGGCTGAGCGCTAAAAGGCCATCGCCTGAGCGCGACGGTTGACCTCATGATGCCGCTTCTCGTGCAGGGCATCGATGGGCTTACCCGGCAACGTGTCGTCCTCGGTGAACAGCCACGTGACCGCCTCGCTGTCGCTGTAGCCCCCATCTCGGAGGACGGTCAGGACACCGGCCAAATGGGTGAGGATCCCCTCGTCGTCGAAGAAACCGGCCGGAACGTGCGGCGTTCCGTCCTTGTCGACCGTGGCCAGCGCCCGATCACGAATGAGCTGGCGCACCCGGTTGACCCGGATCCCCAGCCGCTGTGCCACCTCCGGCAACGTCAGTAGATCCATAGGCTGCAGCCTATGGCTGACTCGGAATCCGCATCCCCAGGAGTCCTTGGCGCCGACCTCGAAGCGCGGGCGCGGGACGTACTGCCGGCTGCCGTGTACGACTACTACGCAGGCGGATCCGAAACTGAGACGACACTCCGCGAGGCGCCGGCGGCATGGCTGCGGTGGCGGCTGCGACCCCGCGTCTTGACGGGGGTGAGCGCCCCGGACCTGTCGACCTCGCTGCTGGGGAGTGCAGTCACCGCGCCGATCGGGGTGGCGCCCTGGGCATTGCAGCGCATGGCCCACCCTGACGGGGAGCTCGCGACCGCGGTGGCTTGCGCGCGGACGGCAACGCTGATGACGGTCTCCACGACGGCCACCTTTCCGCTGGCTGACGTTGCCGCCATGGCTCCCGAGGCGCCCAAGTGGTTTCAGCTCTACCGCGTGCACACCCGAGCACAGACCGACGACCTGGCTCGGCGCGCCGCCGATGTCGGGTATCGAGCCCTCGTCGTGACCGCCGACGTTCCGCTCCTCGGCCGACGGTGGCGGGATGTCGCGAACGACTTCCGGCTGCCGGACGGGCTGGTCATGGCCAACTACCCCGACCGGCAGGATGTGTTGGATCTTGCGATCGCCGCGCCGGGCGATGATCCGCCGTGGAGCTACGCCGACATCGGCCACTTCGCTCAGCTCACCGGGCTGCCCGTGGTGGTGAAGGGTGTGCTGCGCGGCGACGATGCAGTGCGCTGCCTCGAAGCCGGCGCGGCCGCGGTCTGGGTGTCGACTCATGGCGGCCGACAGGTGGACCGGGCGATTTCCAGCGCGGCGGCGCTGGTCGAAGTCGTCGCAGAGGTGGGAGAGCGCGCGGAGGTCTACGTCGACGGCGGCATCCGCTCGGGCACGGATGTCCTTGTTGCGCTGGCCCTTGGTGCCCGCGGTGTCTTCTGTGGTCGCCCGATCATCTGGGGGTTGGCGACGGGAGGTGCCGATGGAGTTGCTGCGGTTCTGCGGAATCTGAGCGCCGAATTGGCCCATGCCATGACCCTCTGCGGCGTGTCTTCGGTCGAGCGAGTGCCCCGGGATCTGCTGACCTCCTGATGGAGAGTCGCGCGGAGAGCGGGCTTGCGTCGGCAGTAAACTGGGCGGTCGTGGAGACTGCCCTGATGGACCCTGTGGTCGGTCTGGTGCTCGAGAACCGTTATCGGGTCGAGCGCCGACTGGCCCGGGGTGGCATGTCCACCGTCTACGAGGGCACCGATCTCCGTTTGGACCGTCCGGTGGCCATCAAAGTGATGGCCGAGGCACTGGCGAGTGACCCCGCATTTCTCGCGAGTTTCAACCGCGAAGCCCGCTCCGCGGCACGCCTGTCGCATCTCAACGTCGTGTCCGTCAGCGACCAGGGTCAGGACAACGGCATCGTGTTTCTGGTCATGGAGCTCGTCCGTGGCCAGACGCTGCGCGAGGTCATCCACGAAAACGGCCGACTGACGCCGGAGCAGGCTTTCGCGGTGCTGGCGCCGACCTTGGCCGGCCTTTCGGCAGCGCACCGGACCGGGCTGATCCATCGCGACGTGAAGCCGGAAAACATCCTGCTGTCCAGCGATGGCGTCGTGAAGGTCGCAGATTTCGGGCTGGCCAAGGCCGTTGCAGAGACCGGAACGACATCGGTCACCAGCGGCGTGCTCCTGGGCACCGTCGCCTACCTCGCGCCGGAGCAGATCGAGCGTGGGGCCGCAGATGCCCGTAGCGACGTGTACGCCGCGGGCATCGTGCTCTACGAGATGCTGACTGGGCGACCCCCGTATTCCGGCGACACCGCATTGTCGGTCGCCTACCAACACGTCAACAGCGATGTTCCGCTGCCCTCGGACACCGTGCCATCTCTCGCGATGGAGATCGACGATCTGGTGTTGTCGGCCACCCGCCGCGACCCGGCCGCCCGGCCGTTGGATGCGGGAGCGTTCCTGGCAGCACTCTTCGACGTGAGCACCGATCTGGACATGGCCGGGGTCGCTGTGCCAGTCCGCCACGACACGCTCGATGCGGCGACCGGTCTTCTGCCGGGCGATCCGGTGGGAGCGACGACTCCGCGTGGCTCGCACCCGTCACACCGCACCTCGGTCCTCGGCGCGGACGTGGATGGTTCCGCGCAACCGCCGAGCATCCTGGCCGGATTGCACCGACGGGACGACTCGGATGAGGACCCGGAAGCGGGATATGCCGAGCCGGCGGCATTCCGCTCACGGAGCCGCCGCCGTCGACTCAGCACCGGCCGGCTTGTCCTGGCCATCGTCCTTGTGCTGGCGATCATCGCCGGTGGCATCGGCTGGTGGTTCGGCTCTGGGCGATTCACCGTGGCGCCAAGCGTCGTCGGCCTGGCTCAGGCTGCCGCCGTCGAGCAGATCCAGAACGCCGGTTTGGACCCGATCGTCGAGGAGGTTTTCAGCGAAACCGTCGCCAAGGACGAAGTGATCTCGACCGATCCCGAGGGTGGCACTGAGATAGAGCGCGGCGGCACGGTCAATCTCGAGGTCTCCAAAGGTCCGGAGCGATTCGTCGTCGACGAGGCCCTGGTTGGTCAACCCGAGGCGGACGTCGCCACCGCACTCGCCGAGCTACCCATCACCGTGACCCGCGCCGAGGACTATCACGAAACCATCCCGGTCGGCTCGGTCATCACATTCGATCCGGCGCCGGGTGCAGAACTCCGCCGCGACGACGCAGTCACGATGTATGTCAGCCTCGGCCCGGCGCCGCGTGAGATCCCCGACCTCGCGGGGGCGGCGCGGGCTGATGCCGAGGCCACGCTCACCGGTCTTGGCTTCGTGGTCCAACCGCGGGAGGACTTCAGCCATGACGTCCCCGCCGGCGTCGTCATCGGTACCGAGCCGGCTCCGGACGCTGGGGCGCAACCCTTCGGATCGACCGTCGTCCTCGTCATCTCGAAGGGTCAGGATCTGATACCGGTGCCGAACGTCATCGGGATGGATCGGGACACCGCGATCGCGACTCTGGAGGCCGCCGGCTTCGTCGCCGAACCCACGTCGTTCCTCGGGAGTCGCGTGAGCCAGCAGAGCCCAGGGCCTGATGAGTTGGCCGAGCGCGGCTCAACCGTGAGCATCCTGCTCAGCTACTTCTGACAACCAGCCCTTGAGGCTCAGCGGTCGAGCAGCCCCGCGAGAACCTCTCCGGCTCGGTCCGCGCTCGCCTCGTCGATGTCGAGGTGAGTGAGCAAGCGGACCCGATCCGAGGCCACCTGGGAGATCAACACTCCCTGTTCGGCAGCGCCCTTCGCCAGCCCGGCAGCGTCGACTCCGTCCAGGCGAACGATGTTGGTCTGTACCTCGTCAGCTGGGACGTCGAGTCGCTGCGCCAACAGCTTGGCGCGCTCGTGGTCATCAGCCAGTCGATCGATGTTGTTGGCCAGCGCATATCGGCCGGCCGCCGCCAGGATCCCGACCTGGCGCATTCCCCCACCGAGTCGTTTACGCAGTATGCGCGCCGCAGCGATGCGTTCGGCAGAGGAGATGACGACCGAACCCACCGGCGCCCCTAAGCCTTTGGACAAGCACACCGAGAGCGTGTCCGCCAATGCTCCGTACGCCGAGAGCGGGGTGCCCGAGGCGACGGACGCGTTCCAGATCCGGGCGCCGTCGATGTGGAGGGCCACTCGTCGGTCACGCAACTGCGCGGACAACCGGGCCAGCTCCGCGTACGGCTGGATGCTTCCGCCGCCTCGATTGTGCGTGTTTTCGACGGCAACGGCTTTGGTGCCCATGGTGTGCCAGTCGCCCTCACGTACCTGTGCCAGCAGGTCGTCAGTACTGAAAAGGCCTCGCTCACTCACCACGGTGCGGGTTTGGATGCCGAAAAGGGCTGCCGCAGCTCCATGTTCGTAGGTGACGATGTGTGCATCTGCGTCGCAGAGCACTTCCTCACCGGGACCAGCCAGCACGCGTAGACAGATCTGATTCCCCATGGTTCCCGTGGGTACGAATAGGGCCGCCTCGTGACCGAACAGCGCGGCTACCTCAGCTTCGAGTGCGTTGACGGTCGGATCCTCCACGTACACGTCGTCGCCGACCTCCGCGGTGGCCATCGCCTCCCGCATGCCTGCGCTGGGACGGGTGACGGTGTCGGAGCGGAGATCTATCAAGGCAGGTGCATCAGCCACGCAGCATCTCCGCGACGAGGAAGGCGAGCTCGAGGGACTGACCGGTGTTGAGTCTCGGGTCGCAGGCAGTTTCGTACCGTCCGGCAAGGTCGGCGTCGCTGATGTCCTGTGCGCCGCCGAGGCATTCGGTCACTGCTTCACCAGTCAGCTCGACATGGATTCCACCGGGATAGGTGCCGAGCTCCTGATGCACCTCGAAAAAGCCCATCACCTCGTCGACGATTCGGTCGAAGTGCCTTGTCTTGTAGCCGGACGCGGTCTCATGCGTGTTGCCGTGCATTGGGTCGCACTGCCAGACGACCTGGTGTCCGGTGGCTTGCACTTTCTCGATGATCGGGGGCAGCACGTCCCGTACCCGGCCATTACCCATCCTGCTGATCATTGTCAGCCGCCCGGGCGAGTTGTCCGGATCCAGTCGCTCGACCAACTCGACTGCCTCGTCCGGAGTGACGGTCGGTCCGAGCTTGACGCCCACCGGGTTGGCCAGTTTGGAGACGAACTCCAAGTGCGCGCCGCCCCGCTGGCGAGTCCGCTCACCGACCCAGACGAAGTGCGCGGACAGGTCGTATGCCCGGTCATCCTCCATCCGGCACAGCGCTCGGTCGTACTCGAGGATCAGGGCCTCATGGCTGTTGTAGATGTCGACGCTGCGCAGCGCATCGTCGTTGACCCCGCAGGCCGCCATGAATGCGAGCGCCCGGTCGATCTCCTGGGCGATGGTCTCGTAGCGGACTCCGGCCCGAGACTGCGCGACGAATTCCCGGTTCCAGTCGTGCACGGCGTGCAGGTCTGCCAGTCCGCCTCGGGCATAGGCACGGATCATGTTCATCGCTGCCGCGGAGTTCGCGTACGCACGCACCATCCGCTGCGGGTCTGGAACCCGGGCCTCTGGTGTCGGCTCGATGGAATTGACCATGTCGCCTCGATAGGACGGCAGGCCCAATGCATCTAGGTCAGCCGAGCGCGGCTTCGCGTACTGCCCGGCGATCCGGCCGACCTTCACCACCGGAACGCTGGCGCCGTAGGTGAGCACAACGGCCATCTGCAGCAGCGTCCGCGTCGTGCCGCGAAGTCGGGGCTCGGTGTTGTCGTCGAAGGTCTCGGCGCAGTCGCCACCCTGCAGCAGGAACGCCTTGCCGGCGGCGACCTCGGCCAGTCGGGCCCGCAGCATGTCGACCTCGCTGGGGGCAACGATCGGGGGCACCGTGCTGAGCGTCGTCAGGACCGTGTCCAGGCCTGCTTGATCGGGCCAGTGGGGTTGTTGGACGATCGGCAGGGCTCGCCAGCTGTCCAGATCGGGTGCCGTGCTCACCGGTTCAGCGTACGGCGAAGCGGCGCGGCGGCGGCCCTTGCCCTCATGCCGGCTGGGGTCGGGGCAGGCCAGGGTTGGTCGCGGGATCGGATCGGAGCGCGGCCAGGACCCGCTCGACCTTGCCCCGACCTCCGCCGACACTCGTGACGCATTTCAGCCACGAATGGTCTGCGAAGTCCATCCGCAGCCGGGCCAAGTGCAACCAGTACCACTGCCGCCGTGCCGAGGCGATGGCGTTCCGCGGTGCGGCGAAGCGCAGCTCCCACCGATCGGGCGGTGAGAAGATCGCTCGAAAGGACATGCCTCGCGGATCTCCGATGATCAGTACCCGTCGGTCGGTGACGACGATCCGGGACGACAACCCGCCCCGCACGGCCGCGGCGAAATACGCGGCGAGCGATTGCGGTGTGCCGTACCCGGTTCGGCCGTGCTGGAACGTGATGTGCGGGGACCAGCTGGCGACGACGAGCGGCGCAGTGACGACCGCCCAGATGAACGGGGCCGGCTCCTCGGATCGAGGTGGACCGACCGGCATGGGAACGCCCAGCCCGTCGATGACCGCGATGTCTTCGAACGCGAACACGCGTTCCCCCGGCTCGAGCAGGTGCAGCATGCGCTCACCGTGCTCATTCCAGTCCGCTAGTCCCACGGGGATGGGACGCGGCTGGAGCCGTGGGGGTTCGCGTCTGGCAGGTGAGTCTCGACACCCTGAGCTCAGGGCGGTCCTTGGCCGTGTGCGTCTGGTGGCCAGTCGGTTCGGGGTGGCAGTGGCCGGTGTGCGGTGTTGATCCGGGGTGCGCGGGTGGGGTCGATGCGTGCGGGTGGTCGTAGTCAGAGCCGCAATCACCGTGATCTTGACCTTATTGCGGTTTCCGGAGCCTTTTCCCGGCGTGTCGCCACCACAAGGTCAAGATCACGAAGGGACACCCGGAAAGCCGCAGGCCGAGCACGCGAACCGGGCCAACCCCATACCCCTCGCTGGCGCGCCTTTCGTCCTAGAACCCCAGCCACCCGCGACCCGCACTTCATCGCCGACCCCAGCGCCACCGCTACATAAACTCTAGTAAGGTTATCGAAATACTTAGCTATTCCAAACGGGAGGACACGGGTGGCACGCGCCCGGTTCGCGATCGTCGGAGCTGGCGCCGCAGGAACGCTCACGGCTGCGCATTTGACAGCAGCGGCCGTGCGGGCGGGCACTCGGGCGGAGATCGTGCTCGTCGACCCACGTCAGGGGAGGCCCTGACGAGCAGCGGCTACGCCGGTTGGCCGCCTACGCCGAGAGGGCACGGCATCCTGGTTTGGTGGAGGTCATCGGTCCACTCGCCGAGGGGCTGGCTCAATTCGTCGCCGGACGCCCGGACCAGGCAACCGACTCGCTGCTGGCACTGCGCGGCGTCGAACTCATCGGCGGGTCAGCGGCGCAACGCGAGATCGTCGAGGACACGGTGCTGGCCGCATCGCTCTGGGCCGGACGTACGGACGTCACCCGTGCCCTGCTCGATCGCCGCCTGGACCGTCGGCCCTCCCCGGTCGACTTCACGCTCCTGCAGAAGCTGCCGACCAACACCTGAACAGCTGTCGTCAGCTGAATCCACTTGGCTGACTCCGCGCTCGTTCCGCTCCTCGCTCGTTCCTCGCTGCGATGCTCGCTCGCTGTCGTCAGCCGAATCCACTTGGCTGACTCCGCGCTCGTTCCGCTCCTCGCTCGTTCCTCGCTGCGATGCTCGCTCGCTGTCGTCAGCCGAAAAACACCTCGGCCTCGGCGTACCTCTGCGCTGGCACCGTCTTGAGTTCGGCGGTTGCCTCGGCCAGGGGTACGCGCACGATGTCGGTGCCGCGCAGGGCCACCATCACCCCCCAGTCCTCGGCCTGCACGGCGTCGATCGCGCTCAACCCGAACCGCGTCGCCAGGACGCGGTCGAATGCGGTCGGCGTACCGCCGCGCTGGATGTGGCCGAGCACCACCGCGCGACTCTCCTTGCCGGTGCGCTCCTCGATCACCTCGGCCAGTGCTGCGCCGATACCGCCGAGTCGGACATGGCCGAAGTCGTCGACAACTCCGGAGCCGAGGCTCAAGCCGCCACCGGAGGGCAACGCGCCTTCACTCACGACCAGGACCGGTGAGTAGCCCGATGCGAAGCGGTGCTTCACATATTCGACGACGGCGTCGATGTCGAACGGGTTCTCCGGGATCAGAATGACGTTGGCACCACCGGCCATGCCCGCGTGCAACGCTATCCATCCGGCGTGGCGGCCCATGACTTCCACGACGAGGGCACGGTGATGGCTGTCCCCGGTCGTGTGCAACCGGTCGATCGCTTCCATCGCCACTCCGACGGCAGTGTCGAAGCCGAACGTGTAGTCAGTGGCGCCGAGGTCGTTGTCGATGGTCTTCGGTACGCCGACGACGCGCACGCCAGCGGCAGCGAGCTTGGTAGCCACGCCCAGGGTGTCCTCGCCGCCGATGGCGACCAGCGCGTCGATGCCCAGCCGTTCGAGGTTGGCCATCAGCATGGCTTCGCCGTCGGGAGTCTTGTACGGATTGGTCCGCGATGTCCCGAGGATGGTTCCGCCGCGTGGCAGGATCCCCCGGACGGCGTGCACGTCGAGCGGCATCGTGTCGCCCTCGATCGGGCCACGCCAGCCGTCCTTGAACCCCACGAACTCGTGCCCGTAGGTCTCGACGCCCTTACGTACGACGGCCCTGATGACGGCGTTCAGCCCCGGGCAGTCCCCGCCCCCAGTGAGTACTCCGATGCGCATGAGCGAAAGCCTAGGACCTCGTCTCCAGCGCCCGCATCGCCTGCCAGCGGGCCAGGTTGTGCCGAGCGTCAGCCAGCGCATCGTGGGCATCCGTACCAGCCGCCGGGAGTTCGGGCTTGCCGATATCGGCCCAACGCTGACGCAGGTCGTAGGTGAGACGTGGGACGGCGCGTGGCAGTTCGGTCATCGGCCCCCAGAGCTGGGCCAGCGCCACGTGGTCGTACGCGGCGTACCAGGCCCAGAGCTCGATCTCCTCGCCGGGTCCGGTGAGAAACGACAGCAGGTCGTCCCGGATCCGGGCGCGGGACCGCCACGCGCGATCGGCGGGCGGCGGTAGCTGATCGAGCACATTGCGGCGCACCCACGGGATCGCCTTGTCCGAGTCGAATTCGGTTGAAACGGCATAGAACTCGCGGCCCTTTTCGTCGACGACCCCGATCGAGACCAGGTCGATCGTGCGCCCGTCCTCGATGAACTCGGTGTCGTAGAAGTACCGCCGCATCGTTTCCAGTCAGCCGCTCAGCCGGCGAGAGTTGCCGGAACGCGGTCGGCTGACTCAACCGGGTTCGGCTTGAGGATCGCGACTACCTCGTCGGCGCTCCTGCCCGTCTTGTCCATCTCGGCCTTCACCTTTGCGGCGTAGAGATCCACGTACTGCTGCCCGGAGAGCAGCATCAGTTCGTACATCACCTCGTCGGTCATCGACCGCTCGACGAATCGGTCACCGGACATCCCCTCGTACCGCGAGAAGTCCAGCGGTACGCCGACCCGGATCTTGACCTTGCGAATGCGCGGGATCTTCTTGCCGATCGGCTGGATCTTCTCGGTATCGATCATCACCACAGGGATCACGACGGCACCTGATTCCAGGGACATGCGCGCAATGCCGGTCTTTCCGCGGTAGAGCCGGGCATCAGGCGAGCGGGTGCCCTCCGGGTAGATCCCGAGCAGCTTTCCCTCCTTGAGGATTCTGACGCCGGTGTCGAGAGCATCCCGCGCCGCGGTGCCGCTGGTCCGATCGATCGGCACCTGGCCGGCGCCGGCGAAGAAGGCGCGGCTGAGGAAACCCTTGATTCCCTTGCCGGTGAAGTACTCCGACTTGGCCAGGAACGTGACCCGGCGCGGAACCATGAGCGGTAGGAAGATCGAATCCGAGAAGGACAAGTGATTGCTCGCGAGGATGGCCGGGCCTCTGCGCGGAATGTTCTCCAGACCCTGCACGTCGGGACGGAAGAGCAACCGCAGAATCGGGCCGACCAGGACGAATTTGAGCACCCAGTAGAACACCGCATCACCCGCCCCTTCGGATGCCAGACTAGGGACGATGCGCCAAGAGTCACAATGAGGTCGCAGAACAGCCAACCCAAGGAGACAAAGCATGCCGGTGCTGGCAGGTGCCGAACCCTTCACCTTCGACGGCGGAGCCGTCGGGGTTCTGCTGGTTCACGGTTTCACCGGCACGCCGCAGAGCCTGCGCCCGTGGGGTGAGCACCTAGCCGCTGAGGGCTACACCGTCAGCTGCCCGCGCCTGCCCGGGCACGGCACGGTGCTGGCCGACATGAACGCCACTCGCTGGCCCGATTGGTACGCAGCCGCCGAGCGTGCCCTCGAGGAATTGCGCGGTCGCTGCTCCGAGGTCTTCCTCGCTGGCCTGTCGATGGGCGGCACGCTGGCGATCCGGCTGGCAGAGGAACACGGCGACAAGATCGCCGGACTCGTCCTGGTCAACCCCTCACTGGGCACTGAGCGCAAGGACATCGCACTGCTCAAGGTGCTCGCCAAGGTGCTCCCCTCCTGGAAGGGCATTGCCAACGACATCAAGAAGCCCGGTGCCCGCGAACTCGCGTACGGCAAGGTGCCGCTGAAGGCAGCTGTGTCCCTTCAGGAACTCTGGGCGGTCACACACAACGATCTCGCCAAGGTCAACGCCCCGATCCTGACCTTCCGCAGCACCGAGGATCACGTGGTCGAGCCACTCTCGGGCCGTCTCCTGCTCGAAGGGGTCACGTCCACCGATGTCACCGAACGGCTGCTGGACAACAGCTATCACGTAGCCACGCTCGACAACGACGCCGAGCAGATCTTCACAGAGAGCGTGGCGTGGATCGGTAGCCATGCGCACGCGCAGGGAACTCGTGACCTCGCCCCGTAGGCGCGGGCGACGCGACAACGGGCTGGATGCCTCGTCCTTCCGAGCGTTGCGTGACGTCGATCCGCGTGTCGGCGAACACCTGCTCGACGTGCTGCGCGACGCCGGAATCGCCGCGTACCTCGATCCCACGTCCGATGTCGATGCCGTGACTCGCAGCATTGCGCTGCCCAGTCCGCCCACTGACCGGCTCTTCGTCGATCGGAGTCAGTCCGAAACCGCAACAACCCTGCTGCGCGACTACGACGTCCACACGTTCCCCGCCATTGCAGCAGCCCCCGCGCCAGCGACATCTGCAACAGATGACGCGCAGTGGCGCGAACTCGTCGCTGCCTATGAGGCAGACCACGGCCGGCTCGGGGACATCCTGACCGAGGACTTGGACCGCGCGGCGCAGGAGCACGCCGCGGCTCGCGCTGCAGCCGCCGAGGCCGCGGACACCGCCGAGGACGAGGCGATGGAGGAGCACTACGAGCCCCCGCCGCCGCCACCACTTCCCATGCTGTCCCGGGCCGCGGCATACGCACTGGTCCTCCTGATCGGTGGGGCGATGCTTCTTGTCGCACCCAGCCTGCTCGGCCTCAGCCGGCAACTCGGCTTCGTGTTCGGTGTGCTGGGGATCGCCAGCGGTGTCGGGATGCTGATCTGGCGGATGCGCGAGGGACCGCAGTTCGAGGACCCCGACGACGGCGCAATCGTGTGATCTAGCCTGCGCGTTGTGCCTCACTCCGAAATCGTCACCGTCACCGGACACCTGATGGATACCGGTGCGCTGGCCCGGATCCTGGACGACGTCCTGGAGTACGGCGGCGACTACCGCATCGACACTCTGGACCTCGGCCGGCAGCACGAGGATGCATCGACCGCGCACATCTCGATCACCTGCGACGACGAGGAACTACTCAGCCGCATCCTCATGCGCCTGCAGGTCCACGGCGCCAACCAGCTCGACCCTGGCAAGGCGGTGCTGCGTCCCGCGCCGAGCGACGGGGTGTTCCCCGAGGACTTCTACTCGACGACCAACCTGAACACCCAAGTCCGCCTTGAGGATCGCTGGGTCGACGTCGAGCAGCCGGAAATGGACTGCGGACTCATCGTCACGGGCAACCGCGTTCGTACGGTGCCCGTTTCGGACGTACAGGCTGGTGACCAGGTCGTGTGCGGGGCGTCCGGAGTCCGCGTGATCATGCCCGCGGTCGACGCCAAGAGCGCCGACGACTTCGGCTTCATGTCCTCAGCGATCTCCAGCGAGAAACCCCAGGCACTCTTGGTTCGCCAGATCGCCGAGCAGATGCGAGCGGTCAAGGCGGCGGGCCAGCGCATTCTGTGGGTCGGCGGCCCCGCAATCGTGCACACCGGTGCCGCGCCGGCGATGGTCAAACTCGTCGATGCCGGCTTCGTGGACGTGCTCTTCGCCGGAAACGCCCTGGCCACACACGACATCGAGTCGGCGCTGTTCGGGACATCCTTGGGCGTGGACCTGTCGAAAGGTTCGGGTGTGCCGCACGGCCACGAGCACCACATCCGCGCGATCAATCGCATCCGTAGTTGCGGGTCGATCGCGGCTGCGGTCGAGGAAGGGCTCCTGACCGGAGGCGTGATGCACGCCATGGTCAAAGCCGGAAAGCCGTTCGTACTGGTCGGATCCGTACGGGATGACGGTCCGTTGCCCGATGTCTATACCGACGTCATCGAGGGACAGCGCGCCATGCGGGCGGAATTGCCCAACGTCGGTTTCGCCATCATGGTGGCGACGATGCTGCACTCGATCGCCACGGGGAACCTGCTGCCCGCGTCGATCCCGTTGGTCAGCGTGGACATCAACCCCGCCACCGTCACCAAGCTGGCCGACCGCGGCAGTGCCCAGGCCATCGGGATCGTCACCGATACGGGGCTCTTCCTCGAGCAGCTCAGCCGCGAACTCGTCGGCTAGAGGGCGTTGACCGTCTCCCGCATCTGCTGCTCGGTCTCATCGCCCAGCTTCTCCAAGGGACCCTTGAGGAACGGCGTAGCCAGCTTGGCCAAGCCATGGAAGTCGAAGTGCGCGTGGTAGCTGATCTCAGTGCCGCCATCCACCTCACGAAAGCGCAGATCGTCGGTGGACGTCGCCGTCTTGTTCTTCCCGACGAAGGTCAGTCGGCGCGGCTCGTCTCGGGTGAGCTCGTACTCCAGTTCGGTCTGACGTCCACGGAACTCCGACACGTTGTGCCACTGCGTGCCGACTCCGATCGCGCCCCCGCCCACGCGCTTCGTCGTGACGGTTCCGGGATCCCATCGCTCGGTGTTCGCAAAGTCCCGGAGGTAGGAAACGACTTTGTCGGCCGGCTGATTGACGGTGAAGGTGCGCTGCACATCGGTCACGTCACCTAGCCTAGGTCGACTGTGTCGACCTGCCGCAGGCGAAGTTATGCATTAGCCGGTCAGGATTTCAGTTCCGCCTCGAACTCGCGCGCAACCTCGGAGTCAGCGCCCAGGGTCTGCTGCAGTTCTGCACTCAGCGCCTGCAGTTCGCTGCCACCGGCCATCATGGACGTGAGGTCATCCATGCTGACCTCCGCCTTCGGGAACTCCCCCATGCTCCGCCCGCGGCGCAACAACAGGAACCGGTCGCCGACGGGATAGGCGTGATGCGGGTTGTGGGTGATGAAGACCAGGCCCAATCCCCGTTCGCGAGCCTTGGCGATGTACTTCAACACGACGCCGGATTGTTTGACGCCAAGCGCCGCGGTCGGCTCGTCCAGGATCAAGACCCGGGCACCGAAGTGCACCGCTCGGGCGATCGCCACGCATTGGCGCTCACCGCCGGACAACGTGCCGATCGGCTGCTCGACGTCGCGCAGGTCGATCCCCATGGCAGCCAGTTCCGACTTGGTCGTCGCCTTCATGGCTCGGACATCCAGGCGGCGGAAGGGACCGACGCCCTTCGTGGGCTCGGACCCGAGGAAGAAGTTGCGCCAGACCGGCATCAACGCCACCACTGCGAGGTCTTGGAACACCGTGGCGATACCGAGGTCGAGCGCCTCCCGGGGGCTGGCGAGTTCGCGGGGCTCGCCGTCGATCAGCAATTCACCTTCGGTATGGGCGTGGGCGCCGGCCATGATCTTGATGAAGGTGGACTTGCCCGCGCCGTTGTCACCCAGCACGCAGGTCACCTCACCGGCCTTCACCGTCGTGCTCACATCGCTCAGCGCCGTCACGCTGCCGTAGGTCTTGCCGAGCCTGCGGGCCTCGATGATGGTCGTGCCCGGTGGCGGCAATTCGGTCGAGTTCGGCTCAGTCATCGCGCCAGAGCTGCCTTCGTACGGATCCAATTGTTGATGAGCACGGCGCCGAGCAACATCCCACCCAAGAAGACGTAGAGCCAGTTGCTGTCCCAACCCGCATACACCACACCCTGCCTGGTCATCCCGTAGATCAGCGCCCCCAGGGCCGCCCCGATGGCCGATCCGTAGCCCCCCGTGAGGAGGCAACCCCCGACCACCGCGCAGATGATGTAGATGAACTCATCACCGACGCCGGTCGAACTCTGCGCCGTCGAGGACTGGAAGAGGCTGATCATGCCGACCAACCAGCCCGCCGCTGCGGTTCCCATGAACAGGCCGAGCTTCGTCCGGAACACCGGGACACCGGTTTGCCGGGCGCTGAGCTGTGCTCCACCCACGGCGAAGATCCAGTTTCCGGCCCGCGTTCGCAACAGGATGTAGGTCGCAATGGCAATCACAGCCAACGCCCACAGGACCGACACCGATATCCGAGCGCCGCCGAGAGTGAAGCTACCGCCGAAAAGCGGTTGGACCGAGTTGTAGTTGGGCACCTCGCGCAGCCCCTGGATCGCCACCTGGCCGTACACGAGTTTGACCAAGGCCAGGTCGAGTCCCTGAAGTACGAAGAAGGTCCCCAGCGTGACGATGAAACTGGGCAGCCCGGTGCGCATCACGATCACCGCGTTGAGCGCACCGATCGCCAGCGCGATCACGAGTGCAACGACCACCGCGACCCAGATGTTGAGCCCGTACCCGGTGGTGACCACGCCGACGAAGAGCCCGGTTGCTCCAGTCATCACCCCCGCAGACAGATCGAACTCGCCTCCGATCATCAACAAGGCCACCGCGACGGCCATGATCCCGAACCGGGAGGCCGAGTTCAGCCATGTGCCAAGGCCTTCCGCGGTCAGGAACTGCTCAGCGACGAGGGCAAAGAACACCAGGACGGCCAGGGCCGCCCCGAAGGCGCCCACCTCCGGCCGACGCAGCACTCGGGTCAGGCGACTTGTCCCGCTGCGCTGCTCGGCACTTGTGGCAGCGGTGGTCGCGCTCATCGGTGTCCCTTCTCGGGGGTCAGCGCGTCCCGTTTCCGGCGAACTCGAGCACGGCTTCGGCATTCGCCGCGTCCACGAAGGCCGGTCCTGAGAGCACCGGCTGGCCGCCGCCGATGTCGTTGCCGTTGAGCACCTTGAGGTACAGGAACTGAACCCCCAGATATCCCTGGACGTAAGGCTGCTGGTCGACGGCGAACAAGATGTCGCCGTCGATGATCCGATTGATGACGTCCTCCGACACGTCGAAGGTCGCGATGGTCGCGTCGGTTCCAGCCTCGGACTGTGCGTCGGCCGCCGCCACACCGAACTGACCCCCGAGGGTGAGGATGGCACCGACGTCGGTGTCGGACTGCAACTTGGACAGGATGGTGTCCTGAACTTCGGCGAGGTTCGTGCCGTCGACTTGCAGATTCTCGACCGCGCCGCTGTAGGTCTCGCCCACTGACGAGCAACGCTCCTCGAGTCCGATGTTGCCGGCCTCGTGGATCACGCAGAGGACCTTTCCTTGCACGCCCTCGTCAGTCAGTCGTTGGCCAACGGCTTGACCGGCGATCGATTCACTCTGCCCGACATGCGTGATGGCCCCGAACTGCGCCGATTGTTCGAGCCCGGAGTTGATGGTGATCACCGGGATTCCCGCGGCGACGGCAGCCTCGACCGAGTCCTGAAGACCGTCGGGATTGGCCATGGACACGACGATCCCGTCGACACCCTGGGAGACCGCGTTGTCGATCAGTTCAGACTGCCGGACCGGGTCCGGGTCGGAGTTGTACTCGACGGTAATGCCGAGGTCGCTCGCGGCCTGATCGGCGCCGGACTTGACGACGTCCCAGAAGGCGTCCCCCGGGCCGGAGTGAGTGATCACGGCCACTGTCATGTCAATGCTGGCTTCGTCGCCGGAGTCATCCTCCTGTCCCGTGCCGCTACATCCGGCCAGCACGAGAGTGCTCGCCGCGGCCAGAGCTATGCCGATCTTCTTTGCGGTCATGCCGATCCCTTCGTGACGGTTGTGGCGATCATGGCTGGGCGGGCCCGCCGCGTCTACCGGCGAGATTCGGCCGCTACCCGGGCCAGGTCTGCTGCGCCGATCATCCCGGCGTCAGGTCCGAGCGTGGCAGCCACGATCTCCGGTACCGGCCGGTAGCCCCGTCCCGGCAAGGCTGCCGTGAAGCGCTCCCGGGCCGGTGCCAGCAAGAGTTCACCGAGGGCACTCACTCCGCCGCCCACGACGATCACACTCGGGTCGATGATCATCGAGATCGTCACGATGCCCTCGCCGAGCCAGGTCCCCACCTCCTGGACCAATCCGATCGATGCCGGATCGCCGGCCAAGGCGGCAGCGGTCACGTCTGCGCCGGTGAGCCGGCTGGGGTCTCCAGTCACGCGCGCCAGCAGCGCGCTCGCCGCTGCCGGAGCAACCTCGGCGAGTTCTTGACCCGCTCGCGCCAGGGCTCGACCGCTGGCGTACTGCTCCCAGCATCCGCGGTTCCCACAGACGCAGCGCCGGCCGTCAGGCACCACCCGGGTGTGCCCCCACTCGCCGGCAATCCCGAAGGCGCCCCTCTGCAGGCGTCCGTCAGAGATCACGCCGCCGCCGATGCCGGTGCCGAGCGTGACGCAGGCGACGGTCTGGTGACCGCGGGCCGCACCGAAGCGGTATTCGGCCCAGGCGGCCGCGTTCGCGTCGTTGTCGACCCATACCGGCAGGGCCATGCGCTGCGTGAGATCGGCCCGGAGCATTGTGTTGCGCCAGGCCAGATGCGGGCTGAACAGAATCGTGGATCGATCCGTACTCACCCATCCGGCCGCACCGACGCCGACCGCGACGATCGTTCCGTACGTACTCGCCGCCACCCGCTCGCACAGTTCGTCGACCACCGACACGATGGCCTCCTCGACGGCGACGACCGCATGGCCGGGCGTCTCACGGCGCACGCAGTCGAGGACTACACCCGAGTCGTCAACGATCCCGCCGGCGATCTTCGTGCCGCCGATGTCAATCCCCAGGGCAAGCTGGCGTTCACTCACCGGACCTCGATGTTCTGCACCGGCCGAACCGGCCTGGTGCCGTCAGCCGCCTCGGTGGAGGAACTACCGGGCTCGGGAGCGGCAGCAGGGTGGCGGTGCTCGGTCAGCGCGCCAAGGAAGGCCGTCCACGCGTCGCCGAGCCGGGACAGGACCTCGGGGCCGTCTCCGCGCAGCGCCGAGATGAGCTGGCATATCGGGCAGACCTGGCATTCAGCAGAACCGGTGGCGATCTGCGCGTCGACCGTGCCCAGCCGGGTGGTCGCCCAGTCCGAGAGCGCCTCCACCAACCGGCGCGCTTCCTCTGCGGGTCCGCCCATTGGTTGGCCGGGGCTCGCGCTCATGAGGCGGTGTCCCTGGCCTCGACGGTCGCGTGGAATAGATCCGCCGGCCACCGGTCGGGATCTGGTTCGAATCGAACGGTCAACACACCTTCGACCAGGTGCGCACCCACGATCCGGCAGCGAACCAGCAGGCCAGGTAAGGCGAACAGACGGCGATGACCCCCGACCGTGACCGCGAGTTCCTCGCCCACGCGGTTCAGCGTCAAGTTCGCTGATCGGGCATGCGGAATCACCAACCGCAGGAGGAAGTCAGTGCCATCCGCCAGAACTTGCATCAACGGCGCCGGCTCACGCGTCTGCAAGGGGCTGCTGTCGCCAGGTTCGACTCCGTAGAGCTGATCGGCGATCTCACCCAGCCGCTGCGTGCCGACCGGCTCTTGTCCGCGGTGATCCAGCAGCTGGATAGCCAGCTCGGGGAAGCTTGCCGTCGTGTCCTCGAGCACGTGCTGCTGGGTGGCAACCCAATCCCGTACCCACGCCGGCATCGCGCCGAGATCGAGACCCTCATCGTCCACAACTCGGTTCACGATGACCCCGTCCACGACATACCCGAAGAGAGCCAGTGCCGTCGCAGCCCGACGGGCTTCGGCCAGGGCAAGCGTCTCCGGGGTCAGCACCAGCCGAATCCGGGTGATGGCTGGGTCGGTCAGCGTCTTGCGCAGGGCCGCCAAGTCCTCGTGCAACTGAGAGAGAACCGTGGCCAGCGTCTCCTTGACCTTGCCGGTGTCGGTCGGACGGGCGCGGCCGAGCACGCCCAGGGCGCGCAGTATCCGTCGGTGAGTGGGATAGAGCCGCTCGAGATACCGGTCCAGCACATCTGGCAGGGCGAGCAGTCGAAGCGTCTGGCCGGTCGGGGCACAGTCCACGACGACCACGTCGTACACCCCCGTCGCGATCTCCTCGCCCAGCGCCAGCAGGACCAACAGCTCGTCCAGCCCCGGCAGCACGGTCAGTTCCTCGGCAACGATCGGATCCAAGCCGCCGGCCGACAGGGAGGCGGTCAGCTGCTCGGTGATCGCCGGCCAGGTACCGCCGGCCCAGTGCTGCTGCAGCCGGGCCAGTCCGTCGACCTGGCAGGCCATCAGCCCAGGAGCGACTTCCGTGGGTCGATCGCCGATCGGCGGCCCGCCGAATGCATCGGACAAGGAATGGGCTGGATCTGCTGACATGACCAGCGTCTTGTGCCCGAGCGCGGCCAGCCGCAGCGCGGTGGCGGCGGCTGTCGTGGTCTTACCGACGCCGCCCTTACCGGTGAACAGGAGAATCCGCACGCTGGCTAGGAGCCCTCTACGCGCTTCTTGAGCTCCTTGAGCGCGGTGTCCATGATGACCTTCTCCGCCTTGCGCTTGAACATGCCGAGCATCGGGATCGAGAGATCGACCGTCAGCGAGTACGTCACGGTCGTGACATCCCCGGACTCACTCAGCTCGTACGAGCCCACCTGCATCTTCTGCATCTGGCCCTGGACGAGCTTCCAATGCACCGCGGTGTCACCCGACCAGTCGTAGGCGAGCACATAGTCGTCCTTGACCACCCCGGCGTCGAGAACGAAGTGCACCCGCTTCGCCCAGCCCTCATCGTCCTCTTCGAGCACCTCGGCCTTCTTCACCGCGCCCGTCCACTCCGGGTAGGCGGCGAAGTCGCCGATCACGGCCATGATGTCCGCGGCGGGAGCTTCGATGTCGATCGACTGCTGAGACTGATCCGCCATGCCCGCGAGCGTACTGATCTGACCGCGGATGCTCGTCAGAGGTCGAGAACGTAGGGCCTTTTGGTGCGGGCGAAATGCCCCACGTTGATGCACTCCGTTCGTCCGATGCGCCCCCGAGCGGCAAGTGGCTGGTGGACGTGTCCGAAGAACATGAGCGCCGGCTGGGTCTGTTCGATCGCTTCGGTCAGGGCGGTGCTTCCCCGTTCCAGCCGACGCGCCAGGACGTCATAGGTGAGGACAGCGACCGCCGGCGGGATGTGCGCGCACAGCACGTCCACCGGCCCCAGGGCCGCAACCTTGGCTGCGTACGCGGCATCGGACAGCTCGTACGGGGTGCGCATCGGTGTCTCCAAGCCGCCGCCGACGAACCCGAATCGCATGCCGCCGATGTCCGCTACCTCGCCATCCAGGATCTGCACCCCGGGGTGAGCGTGCTCGGCCCACCGGTCTGGGATGTCGACGTTTCCGTACGTCGCATATGTCGGCGAGGGCATCGCCGCGAACAGATCTGCGTACTGCGTGTCGATCGCTCGATCGATCACGGCACGCGAATCCGGCACTGTGGCCCACAGGGACCGCGACCAGTCCCGCGCCTCTGCAAACCTGCCGGCGGTCCTCAGCTCCACCAATCGGGCGACGGCCTCTGGGCCGAAGACTTTCCCGAACACGCCCTGGTGATAGTCGAAGTAGTCGATGAAACAGAGCAGATCACCCAGGCAGATCAGCGCGTCTGCGCCCTCGCCGGCGCGCCGAAGCGGTTCGACCGCGCCGTGCACGTCGCTCACCAGATGCAGCCTCACAATTGCCCACCGTCATGCGCTCCGCGCACCGGTCGGTCCGCTCCATCACTCCGCGGCGGGCGCTGCGCGCCACGCTCGGTCCGCTCCTCCCTGGCTGGCGCTCGGTCGATGCTCCCTCGCTCTTGGCGATGCTCGCTGGCGCTCGCTGCGATGCTCCCTCCCTCTCGGCGAGAGCGAAGCCCCGCCTCGAGTTCATCCTTGAGCGCCCAGAAGTTGCGCTTGCTCGACCTCGCCCAGCGGGCGGTTTCCACGCTTGCCCGCCGACCCGCAGCCGGCGCCGGTATGACTGCCGAGCCGGCTGCGGTCGGATCGGCACGGAGATAGAAGTGCAGCAGGACTCCGCCAAGCGGCTGCTCGTAGGGCTCGAGCCAGATCTCCATGCTGCCGACCAGTCGACCTGTGACGTTCCAGCGGATCCCAGCCGGCCCTCGATCCATGAAGATCGCCGGCATGAGCTCGGGCCACCAGTCGGCCCAGCGAGTCCGGTCGTGCACAACGGCGGCCACCGTTTCCAGTGGTACGCGAAGGTAGGTCTCGTCGACCAGATCGACCGTTGGCACACAAGCAGCCTGCCATCCCTTGCGCGTGAGGTTTCAGCGTTACATTCGCACCCGTGCGCGAGCTTGCGATAGCCACCCTGGTCCCGGTTGCTGCTGCCGACACTCTGACCGATTCGCTCTTCGCGCACGCCGAACGGACGCCGGACCACGTCGCCTTCGCCGTACGCCGTCGGGGCGCGTGGACAGACGTCAGCTCCGCTCAGTTCGCACAGGACGTCGTAGCGGTCGCGAAGGGGCTGCTCGCCAACGGAATCGGGCCGGGCGATCGAGTCGCGTTGATGAGCAAGACCCGCTACGAGTGGACGCTCGTCGACTACGCCCTGTGGACTGTTGGTGCGGTGAGCGTGCCGGTCTACGAGACTTCCAGCGCCGAACAGGTGCTGTGGATCCTGGCCGACTCCGGGGCGAGCGCAATGGTCGTGGAGTCCGAACGGCACGAGGAGCTCGCGCAATCCATCCGCGCAGATCTCGATGATCTTGCCCAGATCTGGCAACTCGACAACGGCGCGATCGAGTGGCTTTCAGCCACGGGCGCGGCAATCGACGATGCAGAGCTCGACACGCGGCGCCGGGCAGTGACGGCCGACAGCTTGGCCACGATCGTCTACACCAGCGGCACGACGGGACGGCCGAAGGGTTGCCGCCTGACGCATCGCAACCTGCTCTTCGAGGTGCGCAACTCGCTGCCCGGGCTCGCCGGCATCGTCAACTCGCAGGGCTCGACGCTGCTGTTCCTCCCGCTGGCCCACATCTTCGCCCGGATCACCCAGATCGGCTCGATCGAGGCCCAGGTCAAGCTCGGACACACCGCCGAGGTGACGAGCCTGCTCGCCGACTTTGCCGACTTCGGTCCGACGTTCGTCCTTTCGGTTCCGCGCGTGTTCGAGAAGATCTACAACTCGGCGAAGCAGAGCGCTCACGCCGACGGGCGGGGCAAGGTCTTCGACCTCGCTGAGGACACCGCGATCTCCTATTCGCGAGCCCTGGATCGCGGCCGGGTCGGGGCCGTCCTGCGGCTGAAACACAGCGCGATGGACCGCCTCGTGTACGCCAAGTTGCGCGAGGCACTGGGTGGGAGATGTCATGCCGCGATCTCCGGAGGCGCGCCGCTCGGCGCCCGGCTCGGACACTTCTTCCGGGGAATCGGGTTGCCGGTCTACGAGGGATACGGGCTGACCGAGACCTCTGCCGCGTCCGCGGTGAACGTCGAAGGGGCACTGAAGGTCGGCTCCGTGGGTCGCCCGTTCCCTGGGGTCTCGATCCGGCTCGATGACGATGGGGAGGTGTCGATCAAGGGCGAGCACGTGTTCGGCGGTTACTGGAACAACCCGGCGGCCACCCAGGAGGTGCTCTCCGCGGATGGGTGGTTCCGCACCGGAGACGTGGGAGCGATGGACGACCGGGGGTTCCTCACCATCACCGGTCGCACGAAGGAGATCATCGTGACCGCCGGTGGCAAGAACGTCGCACCCGCTGTCCTCGAGGACCGGCTCCGGGCACACCCTCTGATCAGCAACTGCATAGTCGTCGGCGATCAGCGCCCGTTCATCGCTGCCTTGGTGACCCTCGACAGCGAGGCGATCACGGCGTGGGCGCAACGGCAAGGCAAGCCCGGCGCGGACCCCGAGTCCTTCAAAGCCGACCCCGACCTAAGGGCGGAAATCCAGACCGCGGTGGACGATGCCAACCGGGCAGTGTCCGACGCGGAGGCGATCCGGGAGTTCCGCATCCTCGGTCACGACTTCACCGAGGCAGCCGGGGAGCTCACGCCGAAGAACAGCATCAGGCGCGCCACGGTTCTCAAGACATACGCGGCTGACGTGGACGCGATCTACACGGCTTGATCCCCGGTCCGGCTCGCGCGTGCCACCATGGGGGGCGATGGCCCTTCCGAGCTCCCTGTTGGATCGCGCCCGCCCGGCTCCTGGCGCGGGTGTGCGCAGGTCGCAGCTGCCCGGACGGTCGAGCCCGCTGGAGTTGATCTCTGCGCACCTGATCTGGGCGATGCTGCAAGCGTTGCTGGTCGTGGCCATGCTGCTGCTGGTCAGTGGCGCCGGCAGCCCGGCCGTCGCCTTGGCTGGTCGCGGTGACCCGGCGACAGCGCACGCCGTGGAGGTGCTGATCGGACCGGAAGCGAATGGCCCGGCCCGACGGGCCGAGTTCATCGCCGCCGTGCCCCCGGACTTCGAATCGGTGATGGGCTACCGCCCATCAATGATCGACATCAACGGCGCTCTGTCCCTGGCCAAGCCGATCGGCTCCTGCTCCTCCCCAGTGCACCTGGCCTTCGACATGGAGCCGACCTGCAAGGGTCACGACTTCGGCTATGACCTGCTGCGATACGCGGCCGCCATCGGGGCACCGCTCGGGGAGTGGGCACGCCCGCTGATCGACGAATGGTGGTACGCCGGGATGCACGAACGTTGCGATCTCGTCCATGGCGGCGTGCTCAATCTGGCCTGCCACACCCAGGTGCTGGCCACCGAGGCGATCATCGACGTGAACAGTTGGCGCGAGGGGAACGGACCTCCCATCGAGGAGAACCCGTGGCGCTATCTGGGCGCCCTGGTCCTCCTCCCTCTGGCTCTACTGGGAGTCGTCCGCGTGCGCCGCTGGGATCGGCCACATCCGGCAACCCAGCTCCAGACGACACCGAGCGCGCCCGCGTTCATCGGCTGACCTCCGCTTCACCCGGTCATGAGTTCGTGCCACCGCTGGGCCAATGAGTCCCACGACCATTGCGCCTCGACCCAGGCGCGTCCGGCCCGACCCATCGCGGTCGCCCGCTCCCGGTCCTCGAGCAACTCGAGGATGCTCGCGGCCACTGCCCTCGGCGATTTGGGTTCCCTGACGATCAGGCCGGTCTCCCCGTCCCGGACCGCCTCCGGTGCACCGCCGGAGGTCCCCACGATCACCGGCCGCGCACACGCGGCAGCCTCGAGATAGACCATCCCGAGGCCCTCGACGTCAAGGCCCGCCCGCCGGGTTCGACAAGGCATGGCGAACACATCGCAGGCCGCGTAGTACCTGGGCAGTTCGGGTCCGCTGACCCCCCCGACGAGATGCACCCCTTCGGCTCCGACCCGCTCGACCAAGTCCGCCAGCCGCTTCCGGTACGGCCCATCGCCGACCAGCATCAGTACAGCGTCGGGGAATCGGCACCTGACCTCGGGCCAGGCTCGGACGAGCACGTCCTGTCCCTTGCGGCGGACCAGCCTGGAAATGCACCCGACGACCGGCGCGTTCGCGTCCATGCCGAGCTGCCGGCGGATCGGTGCGCCATCAAGGCCCGGCCGAAAGGCAGACACGTCCACCCCCGGCGGCAGATGGCGCAGTGTGGTCACGTCCGCCAAGGCCGGCTCCAACAGGCTGCACGTGAACTCGCTGATATAGGTGACGATGTCCAGGCCGGCGGCGAGGCGATGCAACATCTGTCGTGCGCCGGGCAGCCGTACCCACCCGGTCTCATGGCCGTGTGTAGAGGCGACGACATGCTCTATCCCCGAGTCCCGCAACGCCGGAGCCAGCATCGCCAACGGTGCTGCTGCCCCGAACCAAGCGGTTTCACATTCGTACTCGCGAGCCAACGCGATGACTCTGCGTCGGATCTCGGGCGTGGGCAGAATCAAGCTGGTTCGGTGACGCACGATCGGAAACCCTTGCGCTGCATCGTAGTCTGCTGCCCCCTCCCAGTTTGGGGCGAACACGACGACCGAGTCAGGTGGTTGTCGGCGGAGCAACTCGCCGACGTAGGTCTGGATTCCGCCTAACCGCGGTGGGAAATCGTTGGTGATGACGAGCGTTCGTCTCACCCTGGCACTCCGCTCATGGGATGACCACACCATGAGTGCGTGCCCAGTCACGGGCGCTCGCAATGCGTTCGACGGTCGAGGGGTGGGAGAAGAACAGCCAGTAATAGACCGGGTTCGGGTCCAAGTCAGTGATGTTGCGGACGCCGAGCCGGCGCTGCATGTCCACGAACGTGGCTGGGTCGTTGGTCAGGTCAAGCGCGTGGACGTCAGCGCGAGACTCGAGTTGACGCGAGATGAGGCTCTGCACCGGGGCCAGCATCAGTCCCGCCGCAGCGACGAGGAACAACACGAGCGCCAGGCTTCGTGGGTCGGCCAGCGAGGAGACGCCGGCCCGGCGCAGCAGCGGGGCCCAGCCGGCCAAGAGATAGCCGGCGATGACCGCCGCGGCGGCACCCAAGGCGCCAAGCGCGGTGCCCACCAGGACATCTTGGGACCTGGCATGGCTCAGTTCATGAGCGACGACACTGCGCACCACCGCATCGGTCTCGGACTCCAGCAGCGTGTCGTAGACGACTATCCGTCGAGTAGACCCGAAGCCTGAGACATAGGCGTTCAGGGCGGTTGTTCGGCGAGATGCGTCGGCGACCAGGACGTCCTGGACGGGTACGGAGTCCCGCTCGGCCAAGGCCAACAGGTCTGTCCGCAGCGCGGATGCCGGCATGGGGGTGAAGCGGTTGAAGGCGGGTTCGATCAGGAGGGGGTAGAGGAATGAACCCACAACGACCAGACCTGCGACGAGGCTGGCGGCGATCGCCCACCACAGCGCCGGCGCCGTTCGCATGGCGCCATAGAGGACGACGAGCACGACGGTGGTCAGGACGACGCCGATAGCGAACGACTTGGCGACATCGACTCCCCATAGGCCCCAATCGCGGGTCGAAAGCCCGTACCGGCGGAGAACTGTCTCCGCGTACGCGGAGAACGGCAGTGTGGCCAGTCGGCCGATCAGCGCCAGCGCAAGACTCCCCCAGAGTCACCTGCCACAGCCAGCCGCCGCCGAGCGGTGCTGCCACAGCCGCGACGATCCTCGCCCCCAGAGCCGTGAGGCCCAGGCCGGCCGAGATCAGCAGGCTCACTGCCAAGCTGAACAGCGCGTTCGGCTGGATGCTCGCGGCCAACGCAGCCGACCGGGAGAGCTGAGCGGCACTGAAATCACGCGCCGCGTCGGATGCGGGTGCGCTGGACACCACGCCAACCCGCCAGGGGACGAAGACAGCGACGAGTACGGCGACGGCGACCAAGAGGGCGAGCAGAGCGATCCAGGCGGCGCGGCGAGATCCCATCAGCCGTTCACCCAAGGCACGCGTTGATGCTATGCGGGCGCGATCAGCCGCCCGGCAGAACCGGTCCTGGTTAGCCGGCTATGCGTCGTGAGCTGTTGTAGGCGCCCCACTGGTCCACCGGGATCAATTCGACCGGCCGGCTCGCATTGGAGGCGCTGATGACCATGCCGTCACCCACGTAGATCGAGACGTGACTGACCGGGTTGTAGTAGAAGACCAAGTCACCGGGCTGCAGTTCACTGAAGCTCACTGCCATGCCCATCGTCGACTGGGACCGGCTCGAGTGCGGCAGGCTCACGCCTGCCGCAGCGTAGGAATACATGGTGAGCCCAGAGCAGTCGAATTCATCGGGCCCGTCCCCGCCGTACACGTACCGGTCACCCAGTTGCGCGTATGCAGTCTCGACCGCGATTCGCGCTGCTTCGCTGGGGGCGATGATCTCCCCAGGGGGCGCCTGGCCGCCGCCACCGCCGCCGATGAGCCCACGGTCGCCATCGGAGAGTTGTGCGTAGAGGTCTTCGTAGGTGTCGAGTTGGGTCTCCAGCTCCACAGTGCGGGCCGCGATATCGCTCATGGTCGCTTGCGCCGCGGCCACGGAACTGTCGGCCGCGTCCTGCAGCGCCTGGGCATCGTCGTGCGCGCGGGTGGCCTCTGCGAGCAGTACGCCATCCTGACCAGAGATGAACTCGAGCGTGTTGACCCGGTCCAGGAATTCCTGCGGTGACTCGGAGGTCAGGATCGCGGCGAAGCTGCCGAGTCGGTCGCCGGCGAAGGCGCTGCGGGCTATTGCACGTACCTTGCCGTCGATCGCGGCCAAAGCCACGTTCACCTCGCCGAGCGCGACGGTGGCCGCCGCAGCGTCAGCGACATGCTGGTCGAGCGTCACCTGGGCAAGGTTGCGTTCTTCGGAGATCACTTCCAGCTCATGCTGAAGCGCGACGATCTGTTGAGCCGCCTCGCTGGCCGTGTCCGGCAATTCCGGTGGTTCGGCAAGAGCGGTCGCCGGGGCGATGGTGGCGGTCAACAAAAAAGCGCAAGCCACGATCAGCAGGCGAAGAAGTGAACGACGGTGCGTGGAACGATGAAGCCGTGTGGGGGTCGCCACGAGCGGCGGCTCTCCTTCTTCCGCGTCAACCGCGTACCGGGTTAGCTGACGGGTTCGGGCTGGGAAGAAATAGCCCTACGGCGCGTACGCCGATTCACCCCACTAACAGTGGGTCCCCGGTTCGGCCGTGGGCGGATTGCATCCCGCGGCCAATTAGGCGGCGGCTCCCCGGGGCCATCCTCTTCGATGACTTCCACCCGTAGAGCCGAGCGTCACACTACAGGACCGTGACCCGGCCGTGACAATGCCGGCCTCAAATCCTGTGGATTTTCCTGAGATCCGTTGTGCCAGAAGTTGACTCAACTCGCCTGACGTTTACCGTGTGTCTCGGTGTCTTCACCCGCCGTAACGAGGGGAACAAGCCTCAATGGCGGGATCAGACCACCCTCTGCGAGCGCGCTGACCGCCGCCCGTTCCACGTCGTCGAGCTCCAATTCAGCCGGCGGACCGAGCAGCACGCTGACCACGCAGTCACGGCACGCATCCCCCCGCACCTGACAGGTGTCGCAATCGATGATCATGTGCCTCCGCCTCCTGTTCGCGAGCTGACCGCCGGGCGATCACTCTGCGAACGAGGTTAGGCAAGGGGTCTGACAAAACTCCCCATGCCCGGCGTCACCCCCCGGCGTACTCCCAGTGCCACGGCTCCTCGCGCCCGTGACCGGGATCTGCCCACGTGGGATGAACCCAGCCGAACCGGCCCGCGTTCGCGACCATCCACTGGTATTCGGCGGTGCCGAAGGACTGGATGCCACCGCACAGGTCTACGGCCAGGGCCCAGCCGTGGTTACTCGTACCGGGTACCGCAGCCAGGCTCGGTCTCTGCCCGTACAACGTCACTTGCTCGCTGAACGTCCGGTAGCCATCAGTCAGGCACATGGGCCGTCCGAAGTGGAGAGCGAACGAGCTCGACATGGCCGTGTAGGCGGCAGCCGCGTCACAGCGCAACAGGTCCTGCCCGCCCGCCACGGCGCAGAGGGCATTCGGCGGGATCAGGCCGTTCGGGTATCCGCCCCAGGCTCGGTCGCCACCATAGGAAGCCGGATAGACGGTCGCTCCACACGTCACGGGGAGAGCACCGGGAAGGGGTGCCGGCACCTGACGGGCCGCGCCGGCCGGCAGCACCGGCCGGACGTAGCCGAGGAGCTGTTCGGGCGGGATGCGGCGCACGATGACCGCCCCAGCCAGGCCGTCCGCGGTCAGCATTGTCTCGGGATCCAGCCCGATCCCCACGTGGCTGATCCCCGACTCAGGGCTGCCGAGGAACACAAGATCACCGGGCAGTGCGTCCGCAGCGCCGATCGGGGGCAGGCTCGCCCACAATTGCTGCGCGGTAGCCGGCAGGGAGTACCCGGCCGCGCCGTACGCGGCCTGGATCAACGTGCCGCAGTCCCAAGAGTTCGGGCCGGTCGTCCCGGGCGCGTACGGGAGGTTCATCTCCCCGAGTGCTGCTGAGACGGCCCGGATCGTCTGGTCGGAGAGCACCAGCAGTGACGAGGGAACGCGGGGGAGTTGAGCCGCACCCGGGTTCGCGCCCCCGGTGCTGAGTCCGACCGGCACCAGGCCGGGGGGCAGCGCACGCGCCGGATCCAGCAGTTCGCCGATCTGCGGCGGCACGATCCCGGCCGCGCTCAATTGCGCGAGGTAGTTCTGCCATTCCGCGGCAGTCCGGGCGTTGACCTCGAGTTGGGCCTGCTGCAATTCGGCGAGCTGGGCATTGACTGTCGCCAAGGCTGCGGTGAGCTCGTCGGTCACTGCCGCGGCCGCCTGTTCGACTCGGGTTGCCTCGGACTGCAGGCTCGCCGCTTGCGCCTCCACGGCGGCCAGACTCGCGGCCGCCTCGTTGTCGGCCGCCAACGCCTCGCGGCGGGCCCGCTCGGCATCGGCCAATCCGTGCTCGTGGAAGCTCCGAATCGCGTCGAGGTAGCCGAGCGCGGCGACCATGTCACCTGGCGACCGATAGGTCAGGAAGAGACGCAGTTCGTCCGGTGCCGAGCCGTCGCGGTAGATCGCGGAGGCGTAACCGGCGATCGTCTCCTGCTGGGCGGACAGACCCACATCGGCCTCGCGGCGCGCGGTCTGCGCGGCAACCGCGTCGGCTCGAGCAGTCTCGAGCCGAGCCAGGATGTCGGCTACCGCAGCCTGCCGATCCTGGAGTTGGCCCTGGATCTCGCCGGCCCGTTCCTGCAGCGCGTCCAGTTCAGGGGTGTCCAGCACCGCCGACGTGCCGCCGGGTTGATCGCTGGGATCAGCGAAGGCCGCGACGACTCCGGCCAAAGTCGAGGCGAGCATCGCGAAAACGACAAGGCCGACGATGACCAGCCGCTGCCGACGACGCCGTCGGGCGTCGCGGCTATCGGTCACCCTCACCACAACGATTCAGCCTTCAATCAGTTTCTGGAGCTCGCGATCTGGAAAGCCTACGTTGCGGCGCTGCACCAGTGACCCCCCTTCGGCCGCCCGGCTGCGGTTCCGACGAGGGTCCGGCGCGCCTAGCCCGGCCTGTCGTACCCGCCGCTTAGCGTCGCCAGCGTGAGGTCAGTGGTCCGGATCGAGACGTCGCCGTGGCACGTGGCCGGTTGCTGAGCTCGCTGACCGGCTCGACTCCGGCCGCCACGCTGCGCTCGCCGTACGTCCAGGTCGCGATCGACGAACTGGGCACACCACTGCGGGACGTCACGTTCGTGGTCGTCGACCTGGAGACGACCGGCGGGTCGCCGGACGCCTGTGCGATCACCGAGATCGGTGCCGTCAAGGTCCGCGGCGGGCAGGTCCTCGGCGAGTTCCAGACGCTGGTCGATCCCGGTTCGGCGATCCCGCCGTATATCTCCATCCTGACCGGGATCACGGACTCGATGGTCATTGCCGCGCCCCGCATCGCCGAGGTGCTCCCCTCGTTCCTCGAGTTCGCCCGAGGGAGCGTCTTGGTCGCCCACAACGCGCCGTTTGACCTGGGATTCCTCAAGGCTGCCTGCGCCGCTTCGGCGATGCCCTGGCCGACCTTCGCTTCGGTGGACACTGCCATCCTTGCCCGCCGCGTGCTGACCCGCGACGAGACACCCAACTGCAAGCTCTCCACGTTGGCCGTCTACTTCCGCGCAGCCACTGCTCCGTGTCACCGGGCGCTGGCTGATGCCAGAGCAACAGTCGACGTGCTGCACGGCTTGTTCGAGCGGCTGGGGCCCCTCGGCGTCCAATCGCTGGAGGAGCTCACCGAACTCTCCCGCCAGGTGGATCCGATCCGGCGTCGGAAGCGGCATCTCGCCGCCCATCTCCCGCACCTCCCTGGCGTCTATCTCTTCAAAGATGCCCAGGACCGCCCCCTCTACATCGGCACGTCTCATGACCTGGCCCGCCGGGTGCGCTCGTATTTCGCAGCCTCCGAACAGCGCTCGCGGATGACGGAGATGGTGGGATTGGCCGAGCGGGTCGACTCGATCGTCTGTGCCCACGAACTCGAGGCGCACGTCCGCGAGCTTCGGCTGATCGCCGAACACAAGCCGCGCTACAACCGACGGTCCCGATTCCCGGAACGGGTGATCTGGCTCAAGCTGACCGTCGAGGCATTTCCCCGGCTGTCCATGGTGCGTCGCCATCGGGTGGACGGTGCGGCCTACATCGGTCCGTTCTCCTCGCGACGCCAAGCCGATGCAGCGATGATGGCCGTCTACGACGCGCTGCCGATCCGCCGGTGCACCCCTCGGCTTCATCCGGACCGGATCTCGCCTTCGTGCGCTCTGGCCGGGATGGGACGTTGCGGGGCGCCCTGCGAGGGTGCCCAGACCGTCGAGGAGTACGCCGACATCGCGGCCGTGCTGCGCCGTGCCGCCGACGGCGACCCCGGCGACCTGCTCGCCCCGCTCCTGACCCGCTTGTCCAACCTGGGTGAGGCGGGCCGATTCGAGGACGCCGCGGCCCTGCGCGATCGCGTCACGATCCTGTTGCGGGGCTGTCTGCGGTGGCAGCGGCTGAGGTCCCTGTGGTCGGTGCCCGAACTCGTCGCGGCTCGATCCGACGGTACGGGCGGCTGGCTGCTGGCTGTGGTGCGGCAGGGTCGGCTCGTGGCGGCCGGACGCGCGGCATACGGCGTGCCCGTACGGCCATACCTGCAGGATCTGCTCCGCTCGGCCGAGACCATCTGCGCTCCGCTGGGCAGCGCGGCTGCCAGCCCCGAGGAGACCGAGGTGATCTTGCGCTGGCTCGACCTGCCGGGCACCCGACTCGTCGACCTCACCGGCATCCTCGCTTGCCCCGCCCGGGGCGGTGCGGCGGCCGACTGGCTCACCCGTGTCGAAGGCGCCCACGAAGGGGTAGCGCCCTTCGCCGACCGGCGAAGCCTGCGGACTCGCGGCCGGCCGGATCGCATCGGCTTGAGCCATCGCGGGGAGCTTCGGGCACCCGCCCGGCTGGGCTGAGTCGGTGGAAGTCCGCCCCTTCAGGCGGCATGCATGGCTTGCATGCCAATGGGCATCAGGTGCAGGTAGCAGCGGTGCGCAATCCGTACCGACCTGACCTGGCGAAGAAGAGCCTACCCATGAAGGCTTTCACGTGGCAGGGCTCCCGCGATGCGCGCATCGACGACGTACCCGATCCGATCATCAAAGAGCCCACAGATGCGATCATCAAGATCACCTCTACCGGCCTGTGCGGATCAGATCTGCATCTGTACGAGGTCCTCGGACCATTCCTGGAGCCTGGCGACGTGCTGGGCCATGAGCCAATGGGCATCGTCGAGGAGGTCGGCAGAGAGGTCACGCACATCGCGCCGGGTGACCGTGTGGTGATCCCGTTCAACATCTCCTGCGGCAACTGCTTCATGTGCGGGCAGGGGCTGCACAGCCAGTGCGAGACCACCCAGGTGCGGGAACAGGGCATGGGCGCGGCGTTGTTCGGTTACACCAAGCTGTACGGGCAGGTGCCCGGCGCGCAGGCCGAGTACCTGCGCGTACCGCAGGCGCAATTCGGGCCGATCAAGGTGCCCGAAGGTCCGGCCGACGACCGCTTCCTCCTTCTCTCTGATGTTCTGCCGACCGCCTCGCAGAAGATGACCAAACCGCTGCCGAGTGCGCTGGCCGAGAAGTTGATGGAGACAGCCGGAGTCGATCGATTGGCTGCCAAGTACACGGCGATCGACGTGGTTCGGCGCGGCGGCACGATTTCGCTGTGCGGCGTCTACGGCGGGATGGCCCGAATGCGTCGAGCGGCGAACCATGCGCCTCCATGCCCACCGCGTCGATCACTGCGTCCGGTCCTCGTCCGTCGGTCAGGTCGCGGATCAGGTCGCCAAGTCCGTCCGCACTGCCATCGACAGTCTCGACTCCGTTCGCGCGAGCCCGCGCCCGCCATCGGGAACCTCGGCGTACTCCACTGCCTGCCAAAGGTGGTCTTCACGCCCTGACTGACGCCTTTCCCGCTGGCCCTCGGGCGCGCGGATAGGCTCGCCCTGTGATCACCGCGATCGTCATGGTCAGTTGCAGCACCGATTCGATCCCAGAGGTCGCCGAGCAGATCGCCGACATCGAGTCGGTCAGCGAGGTGTACTCGGTCGCGGGCCATGTCGACCTGATCGCGATCGTGCGGGTCCGCGACTTCAACGACATCGCATCGGTTATCGCCGGGCAGATCAGCAAGGTTCCTGGCGTACAGGACACGGAAACGCATATCGCGTTCCGCGCCTACTCGCGGCACGACCTCGACGCTGCGTTCTCGATCGGCTTCGAAACCGACGTCTGAGCCGCCGTCAGTGCGACTTGGCTGCCTGACTCACCTGGATCCAGAGATCCAGAGTGGCGGCCGCTGAACTGTCCTCAATGGCTTTGTCGGCGCGCTGAATCGCCTGGGCGAAGCGATCGTTCAGTGACCTGCTCGCCGATGGCGAACCCGCGGCCAGACCGCTTTCGGCGACGATTGCCGCTGCCGCATTGAGGACCACCGCGTCCCGAACGGGCCCTGGCTCGCCGGCCACAAGTCGACGGATCACGTTGGCATTGAGCTCCGCATCACCGCCCCGAAGATCCTCGGCAGTCGCCGTTTTGAGCCCGAACACCGTGGGGTCCAACGTGTCTGCCACTACTCGGCCATCGGCGGCGAGCCACACCGAGGATGTCGTGGTGGTGGTCAACTCATCGAGTCCATCGTCGCCGCGAAAGACGATCGCCCGAACGCCGCGGCGGGCAAGGACACCTGCCAGCAACGGCGCCATCCTCGCGTCAGCGCAGCCGACAGCCGCGGCGACCGGGCGGCCCGGATTGGTGAGCGGCCCAAGGAAGTTGAACACTGTGGCCACCCCCATCTCCCGGCGCGCCACCGCGGTGTGCCGCATCCCGGGGTGAAACACGGGTGCGAAGAAGAACCCGATGCCGGCCTCGAGGACACACTGCTCCACACCGGCCGGGGGCAGGTCGATCGCGACACCCAAGGCCTCGAGGACATCGGCCGACCCACAGGCCGAGGAGGCAGCGCGGTTGCCGTGCTTGCCGACCCTGATTCCGCAGGCGGCCACCACGAGGGCGGCCATGGTGGAGATGTTGACGGTGTGCGCGCGGTCGCCGCCGGTCCCCACGACGTCGACCACAGGACCGGGCATGCGCACCGGCTGCGCATTCGACAACATCACGTCGACCAGAGCGTCGATTTCGCCAAGCGTCTCGCCCTTGGCCCGCAACGCCATCGCAAACGCAGCGATCTGGGCGGCTGTGGCCTCGCCGGCCATGATCTCGCGCATCGCCCAACTGGCCGCAGCGACGGAGAGGTCGTGCCGGGCAAGCAGCGCCGTCAGCAATCCTGCCCAGGTGAAGCTAGGTGCGGTCACGGGGTCGATCGGGCAATCAGGCGCGAACGACCGAGGCGCCGCTGCGGCGCTGGCGGAGCAGTCCCGCAACGGCCTCGGCAGCCGTCAGCGGATCGAGGGGGAAGGACAGCGTTGCATCGGCCAGCGACCAGTGCGCCAACCACCGGTCGGCCTGCCGCGCGACGAGGACGATGACCGGTGGGGCATCGCGGATCTCGTACTTCAATTGCCGCGCGATACCCATCCCGCCGGTCGGCTGCGATTCGCCGTCGACGATGACGAGGTCCACTCCCCCGCGGTCGACCTGAGCGAGAACCTCGTCGATCGTGTCGGCTTCCAGCCAGTCGATGCGACCCAGGTCGCGGGCCGGACGCCGGCCGATGGCGGTACGTACGGCCTCGCGGATCGCCGGCCGATGGGCATAGATCACGACGCGCACAGGAGGCTGGCGCGCGGACTCGGTCGAGCCGGTGGAGCCGGCGGCAACGCTCACGCGGGCATCCTAACGAGGTGCCTTGCCCCCGTTGCTGGCCTGCTCGGCAGCCCGTCGGGCTGCCTGCTGCTCGAGTCGATCCAGATGCCGGTCTTCGCGGACAGCTTCCCGGTCCGAGGCCCGTTTCCACTGCACCACGGCCGCACCCAGCATCAGGAGGCCGATGACATCGCCGGATGCCCACAGCAGCCCGCCGCCGACCTGCTGGTCGAGCAACGGGTCGATCCAGGGCAGATTCAGAGAGTTGTAGTGGCGGGCAGCGATAACGGTTCCTTCGGTCATGATCGTCAGGCCGAGGACGACGTGAAACGGAAGCGTGGTCACCAGCACGAGCACCCGCATCGGATGGGGCATTCGCCCGGGCAGTGGGTCCACCCCGATGAGGGGCCAGAAGAACAAGATTCCGACCAGAACGAAGTGCGCATGCAGCAACAGGTGCAACAGTTCGTTGTCGAGCGTGGCCGGGTACCAGCCGGTGAAATACAGCGCGAAGGGGCTCGCCACGAACAACAGCCAGCCCACCGCCGGGAAGGTGAGGATCTTCGCGACCCGGCTGTGCAGGAGCCGCATGAGCAGCGAGCGCTCCGGACGCGGTAGCGCGCGCAGCGCCAGCGTCACCGGCGCGCCGAGGGCCAGGAAGATCGGGGCGACCATCGTCAAGAGCATGTGTTGGACCATGTGCGCCGAGAACAGCACGTCTTCGTAGGCGGCCAGCCCGGACATGAGCGCCACAGCGAGGGTGCCCAGCCCTCCGACGTACCACGCGATCTGACGCCCGCGCGGCCAGGTGACCCCTCGGCGGGCCAGTCGGCGTACGCCCCAGAAATACAATCCGGCTGCCAACAGCAGCGTGACCGTGACCAAAGGTTCCGGCCGGGTCTCAGTCAGCAACCGGAGCGGTTCGAACCTAGGGATTTCGGGCACATGCCGAGGCTAGGCTCACCCGGCCCGCCGAGCGCGGCCGCCCGGCCCCACAATCTGCGGCGCGCCACTTGCTACCCCGGGGTATACGGCGGGGTGCTGATGGACATAATGGCCGGGTGACGACCGCAACCGGCACGTTCGACGGCAGCCGGATCCATTCGCTGACCAGGCCGAACACGGTCAGCGTCGGCACGATCATCTGGCTCTCCAGCGAGCTGATGTTCTTCGCCGGGCTCTTCGCGATGTACTTCACCGCCCGAGCCGTCCATGGCGACCCGTGGCCGCCCCACGAGACCCATCTCGATGTGCCCTACGCCCTGGTCTTCACCATCATTCTGGTGGCGTCCTCGGTCACCTGTCAGCTCGGCGTGTTCGCCGCGGAGAAGGGCGACGTCTTCGGGTTGCGCCGCTGGTTCACCTTGACCTTCGTGATGGGCCTGATATTCGTCCTCGGCCAGTTCAACGAATACCGCACCCTTGTCACAGACGGGACGACCATTGCGTCTTCCACGTATGGGTCAGTCTTCTTCCTCACCACGGGATTCCACGCCCTGCACGTCATCGGTGGGCTCATCGCCTTCATCTTCATGTTGATCCGCTCGACGATGGGCCGGTTCACGCCGGCGCAAGCCACCGCAGCCATCGTCGTCTCCTACTACTGGCACTTCGTCGACGTCGTGTGGATCGGGCTGTTCGCTGCGATCTACCTGGTCAGATAGGGAGCGCAGTGACGCCCTCCACACCGTTGTCGGCCGCCACCCGGCGACGCCGACGCCAGTTGCGCCGCAAGGTGGGCCGGATCTTCGCGCTGCTCGCCACGCTGGTCGTCACCGGTAGCTTGTACGCCGCGCTGGCCCCAGGCAGCGCCGCTGAGGACTCAGCTGACTCGACCGCGGTCGAGGCGGGGCGTGAGCTCTTCGAGCAGTCGTGCATCACGTGCCACGGCGCCAACCTCGAGGGTGTGACCGATCGAGGCCCGTCCCTGATCGGCGTCGGTGAGGCATCGGTCTTCTTCCAGGTCTCCACCGGTCGCATGCCGCTGTCGCGCCAAGGTGAGCAGGCCTACCGCAAGCCGGTTGTGTTCACCGACGAGGAGATCGACCAGCTCATGGCCTACATCCAGGCCAACGGGGGCGGGCCGACCCTGCCGTCCGGTGATCTGCGCGACGGCGATCTCGCCGAGGGCGGCGAGCTGTTCCGGCTCAACTGCGCCTCGTGCCACAACTTCGCCGGTCGGGGTGGCGCGCTGTCGTCGGGCAAGAACGCTCCGAATCTCTCGGAGGCGACCGACCTGCAGATGTACGCGGCGATGCTGACCGGGCCCTCGAACATGCCGGTGTTCGGTGACAACCAGCTGACCCCTGAGCAGAAGCGGTCGATCATCAATTACGTACAGACGCTCGACGAATCGGTTGACCCCGGGGGCTTGGGCATCGGGCGGGCCGGGCCGGTCCCCGAAGGCGTGATCATCTGGCTCGTAGGCATGAGCGTATTGCTCATCGGGGTGTTCTGGATCGGATCCAAGGGATGAGCAATCACCGAGCTGACAGCGACGCCGCGCACCCGGCCGGGTCCGCCGGCGAACAGCAAGCCCTTCCCACGACCCACGAAGAGCTCCGGACGTTGAGTCACCGCGAGCTGGAACAACTCGGTCTGCGCCTCGATGACACCGAGGTGCATCTCATCTCCGGAGCTCCGCCGCCGGGATCGATCGCCGAGAAGCGCGCCGAACGCCAGGTGGCGCTGTGCTTCGGGCTGGCGACCTTGTTCGCGCTCGCCTTCGTCGTCGTGTTCTGGGGCGCCGGCTGGTTCCTCCCGGATTGGGAGTACCGGGTCGACGGAGCCGGATTCGGGGCACTGTTCACCCCGCTGTTGGGCGCGACCATGGGCGGTGCGCTCGCGTTCCTGGGCATCGGGATCGTCCTGTGGATCAAGAAGCTGATGCCCCATGAGGTCGCGGTCCAGCAGCGCCACGACGGCCCTTCCGAGCCCCTGGATGCGCGTTCGGCCGGCAGCACGATCATGTCCGGGTTCGAGCGAACCGGATTCACCCGGCACAAGATCGTGCGGCGCGCGCTGCTCGGCGCCGCCGGTGCCCTCGGACTCCTCGCGATCATGCCGCTGGGCGGGCTCATCAAGAGCCCGAGCCGCGATGACGGCCTCTTCCACACCTCTTGGGGCCGGGGGATCCGCCTGCTGCGCAATGACGGGACGCCGATCCGACCGCAGGACATGCAACCCGGAGCCCTAGAGACCGTTTTCCCGGCGGTCGAAGGCGGCAACCGGCAAGCCGACGCCGCAACGATGCTCATCCGACTGCGGCGCGAGCAAGTCGAGAACATCGAGCCCGCGGCTGGCCAAGAGGACTTCGGCTTCGAGGACTACCTGGCCTTCTCGAAGATCTGTACGCACGCGGGTTGTCCCGTTTCGCTGTACGAGCAGGAGACCGGGCGGATCCTGTGCCCCTGCCACCAATCCCAGTTCGACGTGACTCGCGGCGCAACACCCGCGTTCGGGCCGGCCGCCCGGCCGCTGCCGCAGCTCCCCATCGAGCTCGACGACGAGGGCTTCTTCGTCGCCCGCGGCGACTATCCTGAACCTGTAGGTCCCTCCTTCTGGAACCGGGAGAAGTAGGAATGAGCGCTCCCACCGTGCCACCTCGTTCCCCGTCTCCGGCCGCGTCCAGCCCGAACGATCCGGTCTCGCCGGTCGGCAAGATCGCCGTCGAGCTCGACGAGCGGATGACGTTCTCGCCGTGGCTGCGTCGCACCCTCAACAAGGTCTATCCAGAGCACTGGTCGTTCCTGCTCGGCGAGATCGCGCTCTACTCCTTCATCGTGCTGCTGTTGACCGGTACCTACCTCACGTTCTTCTTCGACGCCACGATGCAAGAGGTCGTCTACGACGGTTCGTACGCGCCATTGCGTGGCGTGGAGATGTCCGGGGCCTACGCATCGTCGCTGGACATCTCCTTCGACGTGCGCGGCGGCCTGCTCATGCGCCAGATCCACCACTGGGCCGCCCTGCTGTTCGTGGCGGCGATCTTCGTCCACATGATGCGGATCTTCTTCACCGGAGCTTTCCGCAAGCCACGCGAGGCGAACTGGACGATCGGCATCCTGTTGCTGGTCCTGGCGACGCTGGAGGGGTTCACCGGCTACTCGCTGCCCGACGACCTGCTCTCGGGTACCGGTTTGCGGATCGCCAGCGCGATCATCCTGTCGGTTCCGGTCATCGGCACCTGGACGCAGTACGCCATCTTCGGCAGTGAGTTCCCCGGCGACCTCATCATCGGTCGCTTCTACATCGCTCACGTGCTGTTGATCCCAGGCATCTTGATACTTCTGATCTCGATTCACCTCCTGCTGGTTGTCAAGCAGAAGCACACTCAGTTCCCCGGACCTGGCAAGTCCGAGTCCAACGTCATGGGACACCGCTTCTACCCGGTGTTCATGGCCAACGGCGGCAGCCTCTTCATGGTCGTGTTCGCGCTGGTGGCCACGCTCGGCGGGCTGGTCCAGATGAACCCGATCTGGCTGTACGGCCCGTACAACCCCGCTCAGGTGTCATCCGGTTCTCAGCCGGACTGGTATGTCGGCTTCCTTGACGGCTCGACGCGACTGTTCCCCGACTGGGATATCTCCATCTTCGGTTATCAGATACCGGCGATCTTCTGGCCGACAGCAGTACTGCCGGGCATCCTGGTCACCCTGCTCCTGCTCTATCCGACCATCGAGCGAAAGCTGACGAAGGACCACGCCCGGCACAATCTGCTGCAACGGCCGCGCGACGTTCCGGTACGTACATCGCTCGGCATGATGGTCATCGCCTTCTACATGGTGCTGTGGATCTCCGGCGGTAACGACCTCATCGCGGACAAGTTCAACATCAGTCTCAACGCGATGACCTGGATCGGGCGGATCGGCTTGATCGTCATTCCACCGATCGTCTACATGGTCACCTACCGCCTGTGCCTCGGTCTGCAGCGCCATGACCGACAGGTCCTCGAGCACGGGATTGAAACCGGCATCATCCGGCGGCTGCCGAGCGGAGAGTTCATCGAGATCCACCAGCCCCTCGGGCCAGTCGACGAGCACGGCCACGGACTGCTGCAGTACGGCGGCGCGGGAATCCCCAAGAAGATGAACACGCTTGGCACCGGCGGGCGGCGGCTGCGCGGCTTCTTCTCGCCCGTCGAGGAGTCGCCGCCGGCCCGTACCGAGCGCGAACAACGCGAGCTCACCGGCACCGGCTCGAGTGACAGTGGCCGACCCTCAGATGGTGGCCGGCCGGCAGATGGTGGCCGACCCTCAGATGGTGGCCGGCCGTCAGATGGTGGCCGGCCGTCAGACGAGCGTCTGTAGAGCTCCGCACCGCGCTCGATCCACGGCTACCGGAAGTGGCTCAGTCGTGGCCGAGAAGTGGCTCAGTCGTGGCCGACGGGCGAGTGGTAGTACTCAAAGAGCATTCCGCCGACGGAGAACATGACCGCCGCGAAGCCGATGACGATGAGCCAGATGTAGTAGAAGGCAAGTCCGCCGGCCAGGAGTGCGGCCGCGAAGGCGAGGGTGACGGGCCAGTAGCTGCCCGGGCTGAAGAAACCCAGATCGCCCGCACCCTCTGCGATCTCGGCGTCCTTGCGATCCTCCGGCCGCGCGTCAATGCGCCGCGAGACGAACCAGAAGTAGCCGCCGATGATGAGACACAGGCCGCCGGAAAGCGCTAGGCCGGCGGTGCCGACCGGCTCGGCTGCCCAGATGCCGTACACAACGGCGGTGCCGAAGAGGAACAACGCCAGCCCGTTGAAGACTGCGGCTTCGACCCTCACGACTGGGCCTCCTGTGGTGAGTACGGCCAGCTCGGACCGCTGGACCTAGTCAATGCTGCTCGCCTGCTCCCGGCTGCTGTCCATCGGGCGCGTCGTGGAGGACAACGGGTCCTGCCCGATGGACTCGAGGGCCTCAGCCGTCGTCATCCCGGACTCCCGCGCGCTGATGTAGTCGGCGAAGTCGTCGGCACTCACGGCGCGGACCTCGAAGTTCATGTACGCGTGATAGCTGCCGCACAGTTCGGCACAGCGACCGACGTAGGCACCTTCTTCGCGGACCGTGATCTGGAAGACGTTGTCCTGTCCGTCGTTCTCCCCGGGCAGGATGTCGAGCTTGAAGAGGAATTCCGGCACCCAGAACGAGTGGATGACATCGGTCGACTCCAACTCCAGCCGGACGACCTGATCCACCGGGAGCACGAGAATGGGAATCTCCGTGGAGCTGCCGACGGTCGACACCGGCTCGTCCGAGTTTTCGACACTGGTGTCGGCGTACTCGAACTCCCAGTTCCACTTGAACGCGTTCACCTGAACCGTGACCTCAGGCTCAGCTCTGTCGTCGAGGACGAAATTCTGCACGACGACGGTGAAGTAGAAGAGGCCGAGCACCAGGACCAGCGGAATGATCGTGTAGATGATCTCCAACGGCAGGTTTTCCTTGAACTGCCTCGGGATCTCGTTGTCCTTCGCCCGGTGGAAGGCCACTGTCCAGAAGATCAGGCCCCACACGATGACGCCGATGATCAGGGCCGCGACCACTGACCACGTCCAGAGCTCGCGCATCTTCTCGGCCTGGTCGGTGATCCCTTCCGGCCATCCGAAGCGGAGATCCTGAGTGGCGCAACCCGACATCGATACGACCAACAACGCCAGCACTCCAGCCCGCAGAACGAGCTTTCGCCGGGCTGTCACAGGCTGCCTCCTGGGTGGTCGGTGACGGCGTTCGCCGCCTCGCGAGACTATCGGAAGGTTCCGGCGGGTTGGGCGTGGGGCGCACCGACAGGACCCGCGCAGGTTGGGTCCGACCGAGACCGATCGCGGGGTAGCGTCGAGGGGTGGATTCGCGCATCTTCGGGCCGAAGCGGCTTGCCTGCCATCTCGGCGTGCTCGTGGTCCTCCTGGTCTGCCTCCGGCTCGGCTGGTGGCAGTGGCAGCGCTCGGCCGAACACGGCGGAGACCCGCAGAATCTGGCATACGCACTGCTGTGGCCGGTCTTCGGGGCCTACGCGGTGTACGTGTGGATCCGGCTGCTGAGAATGGAGATCAACGGGTATCAAGGCAGGCCAGGCAGCGGCGCCCCCATCCTCGGCCGGCCGGACGGCATGACTGGTGATGCCGCCGACGCAGCCGCGGACGGACCCGGCAAAGCGCTGGTGCCCTATGTCGCTCCCGATCCCGAACTCGTCGCCTACAACGATTACCTGCGGGCGCTGAACGAACAGGCCGCGGCCAAGCAAGCCGCTAGGCCGGGTCTGCGGCGTGGCCGCTGAGACCACCGGCCTGACCGCCGGTATGAGCGCCGCGCTCCTCCGCTATCGCGTCATCGCGATCGTCGTCGGCGTCGGACTCATCGTCTTGGTCCTGGTCGGGATGCCGCTGAAGTACATATACGACAACGCCTCCGTGGTCAGCATCGTCGGGCCCGCCCACGGTGCTCTCTACGTCCTCTATCTGATCGCCGGCTTCGAACTATCCCAACGAGCCAGGTGGTCGTGGCGCGGGACCATCGCCGTCCTACTGGCCGGGACGATTCCGTTCTTGTCATTCGTTGCCGAGCGCGTCGTGACCCGGAAAGTCCGGGCCCAAGAGCGGCTCTAAGCAGTGAGGCTGTGACCCTCGACGGCGAGGTCGTCGTCGTCGGCGAATGGATCCTCGGCGACGAGCCGATCGTCGTCGGTGAGCTGATCCTGGGCCGCGAGTTCCGCCGCATCCGTCACTGCGATGCGATTGGCGCGCTTTGCCGCGTACATCGCCCGATCAGCGGCACGCAGCAGGGCGGTTCCGGCCTCAGATGCCGATCCGGTCGCAACGCCGACACTCACGCTCACACTTGATCCGAGTGCGGCCGAGACTGCATCGATCATGCGCGTGGCAAGTGCGGCAGCAGCGGAGCCGTCCATGCCTTCCACAACGGCGACGAACTCGTCGCCCCCGACGCGGGCCACAAGGTCGGTTGAGCGGACCTGCCCGCTCAGCGCGCTGGCCACTGCCTGCAGGGTCAGGTCCCCAGCCTCGTGGCCTCCCGCGTCGTTCACCGCCTTGAGGCGATCGACGTCAATCACGATCATGGCCAGATCCGGGGGCTCCGTGGTGTTGCCCCATTCCGCGACCCGGACGTCGAATGCCCTGCGGTTGCCAACACCGGTCAATGCGTCGGTGTGGGCGAGAATGTTGACCCGGTCGCGCTCGAGCGTGACGCGCTCGAGGACTTGCACCGATCGGGCGTTGTGCAGAGTCCGCAGGCGCTCCTGCCACATGGTCTTGGCGAGCTGATCCCCGTAGGCCAGGCTGGCTCGTGCCGCGTCGTTTCCGGAACGGGCGAGCAGGGCTGCCCGCGTGTGGTAGGCCGCGGAAATGAGCATCCATGTGGCGTTAGCCGGCAGCGCGTCACACGCTTCGTCGGCCACCTCCGTTGCCTCGCTCAGTCGGTCTGCCCGGACGAGGGCCCAAGCAAGGAACGGCAAGGCAAACGCACGATTCTCCCGTAGGCCATGCTCATCGACCTCGTGGATTCCTTGGCGGATGCGCTCCACCACCTCGTCCGGTACCCCGGTGGTGTCCGCGCAGGCCGCCAGAAGTGCTGCAGTCGCTGCAAAGGGAATGCTGTCTTCGGTGCTGGCATATTCGTGCGCGAGTTCAGCATGGCGGGCGGCGGTTGCCTTTTTGTCCCACGCCCGGTCGGTCTCTCGGACGCGATGCAATTCCACTGCCCAATTCAGGTGCAACTGGGCGAGGTTCAGTTCACTGGTGACTGCCGACATCAGGGCGATTTCTGCCGAGTGCGTCAGCGAGGCTTCCAAAGCGGCCTCGTAATGCGGAAGTGCCAATTCATAGAGGCGCATCGCGTGGTATCCGTTGCCGAGCCCGGTGTGCGCGCTGGCAAGGACGAAGCCATCGGTCACCTCCTGGCTGAGGATGGCTTCGGCTTGAGCCAAGTCCTGCAATGTGGTCTCCAAGTCGAAGGCCTGCGGGATCAACTCACTCAGCAGCATGTGCTGAGTTGCGCGGAACGACAGTGCGATCGACTGCCAGCCGGCATTGTCTGCGGCGAGACCGAGCATCTGGTCGGCCGCTGCAGCAGCAGCTTCGTGGTCACCGATGCAGTGCAGGGCAACGGCGCTCACGTAGAGCATTCCGAGGCTTTCCTCGCCGTCGAGGTTTCCCTCTGCCTGCACGAGCGCCTGCTCGGGCTGACCGGCTTGGGCCAGCCGCAGCAGCCGGATGACCTCGGCCAGGCTGTCGTCCATCTCGGGCTTGGTTCCTTTCGCCTACCCCCGTGTCGCCAAAGGTGACGTTTTGTAACTACATCATGGCCCTACGTATCCTAGTTCTTCTAGTGGATCATCAGTTCCCTTTTCCCGCCTTGACATGCGGTCGCGCCGGGATGACGTTCGTGGAATGAGCAGCTATGAGCAATTGCCCGAAGGCCTGCCGATCCCCGTCGACGACGGTGCCGCCGACCACCTGATCGGCTCCTCTGTGCCGACGGTGGGGCTCACCAGCAGCGGCGGCAGCGAGGTACGTCTCGACCAGATCTCCGGCCGTACGGTCCTGTTTTGCTACCCCATGACCGGTATCCCGGGACAGGAGCTGCCGACCGGGTGGGACGCGATCCCCGGCGCCCGGGGCTGCACACCGCAGGCATGCTCCATCCGAGATACCCACGGCGAATTCACGGCTCTCGGCGCCGCCGTGTTCGGCCTGTCAACTCAATCAGCAGCCGACCAACTCGAGGCCGTGCAGCGACTGCACCTGCCCTATCCGCTGATTTCCGACAGCGAACTGGCACTGACCCGGGCCTGGAATCTGCCCACGTTCTCGGTTGATGGCCGCGTCATGCTGCGGCGAATCACGATCTTCATCAGCGACGGGATCGTCGACGGCTTGATCTATCCGGTGTTTCCGCCCGACAAGAGCGCCGACGACGCGCTCGCTTGGTTACGTGATAGCCCCGATACGCGCACCCCGAGTCGCCACCGGCCGATTTCCCCTCGGCGGGGCCGGCCGCATCCCATTCCACCGCGAATCGTGCACTGAACGGCCCGATGCTCGCTTTCGTGAAGCTGGCTTTCGTGAGTTGGCGGGCTTCGTCAGTTGAAGGAGTCCCCGCAGGCGCAGGAGCCCTGCGCGTTGGGGTTGTCGATCGTGAAGCCCTGCTTCTCGATCGTGTCGACGAAGTCGATGACAGCGCCGCCCAGGTACGGGGCGCTCATCCGGTCGGTCACCACCTGAACTCCGGAGAAGTCGGCGACAACGTCCCCGTCGAGTGCACGCTCGTCGAAGAAGAGTTGATAGCGCAGACCCGAGCAGCCGCCAGGCTGTACGGCGATCCGCAAGCGCAGGTCGTCTCGGCCCTCTTGGTCGATGAGCGCCTTGACCTTGGCAGCGGCCGGCTCGGACAGGACGACACCCGTCAACGGCTTGGTCGCGGTCTCGGTTGCTTCGGTGCTCGTTGTCATGCCATGCCCTCCTGGGCGCTCGCTCGGCGCATCATGTCCGTACGGATCGTCTTGTCAGTCTGTGCAAACAGCCCGTCTGTCGTGTCCCAACAGCCAACGCCTGCCCCGTCCGGTCTGTTCCATGATAGGCCCATCGCCGCCACTGGGGTGGCCACCGCGCACCAGCCAGCTAGATTGCAGATGTGAAGCTGCCAACCCTCAAGCTGCCCGGCCTCGGCCGGCACAAGGCCGACGAAGAACACAACCAGAGCCTCATCGCAGCCGCCGAGCTCGAGTCCGCCACGGTTGGTAAAGGGCGTCCCACTCCCAAACGCCGCGATGCCGAGGGGCGCCGTTCGGGACCACCCCCACCCCCGCCGACCACGCGGAAAGAGGCCTATCGGCGGATGCGCGAGACACAGGCTGCCGGCCGCAAGGACTCCCGCGTCGCGGCCTCGATGGGAGTCGAGGCAGCGTTGCCGAAGCGCGATCAGGGGCCCGCTCGCCGCTTGGTCCGCAACATCGTTGACTCGCGCCGCAACATCGGCAGTGCCTTCCTGCTGATCGCCGCCCTGGTTCTGGTCGGGTATTTCATTCCGGACGCCCGGATTCGCAGTTACACCGTGCTGCTCTGGATGGCGTTCTTCCTCGCCATCATCGTCGACTCGATCTTCCTCGGTCGCAAGATCAAGAGCCTGGTGGCCGAGCGGCTACCGGACGCACCGGAGTCAAACCGCTCCCTGATCTGGTACGGGGTGACCCGGGCCACGATGATCCGCCGGTGGCGCTTCCCCAAGCCTGCGGTCAAGGTCGGCGCCGAGATCTAGTCAGCACCGAGATCTCGGTCAAGCAGACAGGCTCATCGGGCCGTACACCTTGCGCTCTCCCTCGTAGAGGGTGACCGCCGCAACCCCCTGCTCGGCCAAGTCGCCAAAGTGCTCGCCCAGCCAACTCTCGGCATCGGACCGGCTTTCGAACTCCTCGGCATCCGGTACGTCCAGGTCATCGCCGCTGTCATCCTCGTACTGCCAGGTCCAGCCCATGTGCTGAGGCTATCCAGCGTCACCGAACGTGGGATTCCACGAACGGTGGTTTGACCACCGACACGGCGAGCGGTCGGCCGCGCACGTCCACCTGGAGTCGGCTGCCGGCAGTGATCCCGATTCCGCGGTTGAGCAAGGCGAGTCCAATGCCAACCCGCAACGAGGGAGAAAACGTTCCACTCGTCGTCTCCCCCACCCAGTTGCCGGCTTCGTCAAGCACGGGCAGGTGCGGTCGCACGATTCCCCGCCCGGATGCCTCGAGCCCCCAGAGCAAACGACTCGCACCCGCCGCTTTCTCTGCGAGCAAAGCCGCACGGCCCCAGAATGCCGGCTTGTCCCAGCCGACCGCCCAACCACTTCGCGCCTGATTGGGTGTGATCTCCAGCGACAGATCCTGCCCATGCAAGGGGTAACCCATCTCAGTGCGCAGGGTGTCCCGGGCGCCGAGCCCGGCCGGCCGGATTCCGTGCGCGGCGCCGGCGGCCAGGACCGCATCCCACAGGCCAGGTCCGACCGCCGCATTCGCGATGAGTTCGTACCCGTGCTCCCCGGTGTATCCGGTTCGGCACACGATGACCGTGGAACCGTCACCAGAAGGTGGCTGCCACGCCGTCTCGGTGAAACTCATGTAGTCGTGATCGGCCGGTAATCCGATGGCAACCAACACCTCTGGTGATCGCGGACCCTGCACCGCGAGCACCACGAAGTCACGATGCTGATCCACGACCGTGATCTCGTCCGGCGCGTCGGCAGACAGGCGGCCGACCACTTCCGCGGTGTTGGCGGCATTCGGAACGAGAAAGACTTCGTCAGGACCGCGCAGATACGCGATCAGGTCATCGACGACTCCGCCGGATTTCTCGTCGCAGCACAGCGTGTATTGAGCTTGCCCCGGCCCGATCCGGCCGAGGTCATTGCTCAGACACGAGTTAACGAACGACGCGGCGCCGGGGCCGGCCACGGTCGCCTTGCCGAGGTGGGAGACATCGAACAAGCCGACTGCCGTCCGGACCGCAAGATGCTCGGCCAGCACTCCACCGCCGGAACCTGGGTACTCGACCGGCATCGTCCAGCCACCGAAGTCTGCCCACTTCGCGCCGAGCGCCTCGTGCCGATCGTGCAACGGTGAGCGAAGTGCGGTCATGGTGGGACACGCTAACGCGGAAAAGAAATTCCTTGCTCTCGGGAATGCGTCGCCGGTCGCGTGGCATTATTCGCTTATGCATGCCTTCCGAATTCGCCTTGTGGGTCGACCCCACATCGATTTCGGCCGCGTGCGTAGCAGCATGTGTCGACCCGGCTGACGCGTACCCCGACCCAGTCGCCGGGCGCGTATCGGCTCGGCGTGGCCCAGCGGTGATTTCCAGCTCTTCGGCCACCTCGTACCTCCGCACGCTGCTGAGAAGTCCGTGCCGGTTGCCGGTTCGCGTCCCCATTCCGAGGACGTCACATGGCACCACCAACCCCCACCGCCACCGGCATGGCGAACCGCCCACAACCTGCCCGCCCTCGCGGCCAAGGCCAATGGGCGCTCGGCCACCGAGAACCCTTGAACATCAACGAACGGGTGAAGGCCGACGGCGCACCGCTGGAGGTCCGCGAGCGGATCGAGAATCGCTACGCCCACACGGGATTCGCCGGCATCGACCCGGCCGATCTCCGCAACCGGTTCCGCTGGTGGGGTCTCTACACCCAGCGCAAGCCCGGTATCGAAGGTGGCCGAACCGCCAGTCTCGAGCCACACGAGCTCGAAGACGAATACTTCATGCTCCGGATCCGGATCGATGGCGGGGCACTCACGACCGAGCAATTGACCGTGATCGGCGACATTTCCACGTTGTACGGCCGAGATTCAGCTGATCTGACCGATCGGCAGAACATCCAGCTGCACTGGATCCGGATCGAGGACGTTCCCGAAATCTGGCGGCGACTCGAGGCAGTGGGCCTCGAGACCACCGAGGCATGTGGCGACTGCCCGCGGGTCATCCTCGGTTCGCCGGTCGCCGGCATCGCCGAGGACGAGCTGGTCGACCCGAGACCGGTCATCGCCGAGATCAAGCGTCGCTACATCGGTGACCCATCCTTCGCCAACCTGCCGCGCAAATACAAGTCCGCTATCACCGGTATGCCGGTCAGCGACGTCGTGCATGAGATCAACGACATCTCGCTGATCGCCGTCGTGCACCCTGAACTAGGGGTTGGGTACGACCTGTGGGTGGGCGGCGGGTTGTCGACCAACCCAAGACTGGCCGAACGGCTCGGCGTCTTCGTGAAACCGGACGAGGCGGCGGAGGTCTGGGCGTCGGTCACCGCGGTTTTCCGGGACTACGGATTCCGCCGGATGCGGCACAAGGCACGTCTGAAGTTCCTGCTCGCCGAATGGGGGCCGGCGAAGTTCCGGGAAATCTTGGAGACCGAGTACCTGCACAGGATGCTGCCCGACGGACCGGCTCCCCCGCTATCGCGCGACCGCGGCGACCACATCGGAGTTCACCGGCAACGCGACGGCCGGTTCTACATCGGTGCCACACCCACCGTCGGTCGAGTCTCCGGACCCATGCTGACCGAGCTCGCCAAGACCCTGGAAGCGCACGGCTCGAGCCGGCTGCGCATCACACCGCACCAGAAACTCGTCGTGCTCGACGTCCCAGCGGACCAGGTCGACCCGCTCAGCGCGGCACTTGACGAACTCGGCCTGACCAGCAAGCCGAGCCCGTTCCGCCGAAACACCATGGCGTGCACAGGGATCGAATACTGCAAGCTGGCGATCGTCGATACCAAGATCACGGCAGCTGATGCGATCACCGAACTCGAGCGGCGGCTCGCCGATGTGGTGAGCCAGATCGACGTTCCGATCTCCCTGCACGTCAACGGCTGCCCGAACTCCTGCGCCCGCATCCAAGTCGCCGACATCGGGCTCAAGGGAATGATCGTCACCGACGACGCGGGCGACCAGGTGGAGGGCTTCCAGGTTCACCTCGGCGGCGGCCTCGGCCAGGAGGCCGGTTTCGGCCGCAAGGTTCGTGGCCACAAGGTCACTTCCGCGGAGCTTCCTGACTACGTCGAACGGGTGGTGCGGCGGTTCCTGGCATCCCGTGGGCCCGGTGAGGCGTTCGCGCCTTGGGCTATCCGTGCCGACGAGGCGGACCTGACATGACGGCCGGCAAGGTGGCCAAGCCATGACAACCCTGATCGAACCGGGATTGACCTACAGCCCGGTCGAGATGCGCTCCCTCGTGAACCACGCAGCGGCCGAGTTCGAAGGCGCCGACGCCTCGCATGTCCTTGCCTGGGCGGCAGCGATCTTCGGTCGTGGCCTCGCAGTCGCTGCCAGCATGCAGGACGCTGTGGTGCCGCACCTGGTCAGCCGGACGATCCCCGACGTCGACGTGCTCTTCATCGACACCGGCTATCACTTTCCGGAGACGTTGCGTACCCGCGACCGCATCGCCGCGCAGCTTCCGATCACCGTGCTGACACTGACGCCGACTCGTACGGTGGCCGAACAAGACGCCGAACTCGGTGCGCGCCTGTACGACCGCGACCCGGACGTCTGCTGCTTCCTGCGCAAGGTGAATCCGCTCGCTCAGGCACTGCAGGGTTACTCAGCCTGGGTGGGGGGTGGTCGGCGCGCCGACAGTCCGACCCGAGCGACCCTGCCGGTTGTCTCCTGGGACCACAGCCACAACATGGTCAAGATCAGCCCGATCGTCGCCTGGAGTGACGCTGACGTTGAGGCCTACCAGGTGCGCAACGACCTTCCGCGGCACCCGATGATCGGCGACGGCTTCCCCTCGATCGGCTGCGCACCCTGCACGCGCCGCATCCAGCCCGGCGAGGACCCGCGAGCCGGCCGATGGGCCGGCCACGCCAAGACCGAATGCGGGATCTATGGCTGACCGACCCGCAGTCCTCCTGGTCAATCACGGCAGTCGCCAGCCGCACGCCGCTGCCTTCGTCGAGGAGTTGGCAACGACTCTGCGGCGGGACGAGCCTGGTCGGGTCGTGGCGGTCAGCTTTCTCGAGCTGAACGCGCCCACTCCGGCTGAAGCGCTCCGGCGGCTGGCCCTGGAAGGTGTTTCTGAGGTTCAGGTCGTCCCATTGCTGTTCTCGGCCGGCTATCACTACCGCATCGACCTTCCGGCAGCCGTCGATGCAGCCCTGGCATGTGCGCCCGACCTGCGCGTACGGACCACTCCCCCTTTGTTGACCGACTCCGCGGACGACCTCATCGGGGCGCTGGATACGCGGCTGGGCGAGGCGATCGAGCTAGCCGTCCCGCCAACAACTCGTCCGGACGGCCTCGTACTGCTGGCAGCCGGTTCCAGCGACGAACGGGCCAGAAGCCGCGTGACGGATCTGGCCGACGCGTGGGGTCGGGCCCAGGGTCTGCCGGCTGAAGTGGCTTTCTGCGACCTTCAGAGCGACGACGTTCGAGCGGCCATCGCGATGGTTGCAGCCCGCGGGTCCCGGCAGATCGCCTGCGGTGCCTTGTTCTTGGCAGCCGGTCGGCTGCTGACCTCCGGCCGCCGCGCCGCGCTCCAGGCGGGGGCGATCGCTGTCGCTGGTCCGCTGGGCATGACACCCGCCCTGACCCACCTCGTCCGCCGACGCTGCTCGGAGCAACTGGCCGCCGGTTAACATGCTGGCGATGCCCACTTTGCGTGCCACAGACAAAGCCCTGGACTCCGCCACCGCCGACGCCATCATCATCGGCATCGGGAAAGGCAAGACGCGACCTTTGCTGACGCCGGGTGCGCAAGCTGTCGACGCACTCCTAGGGGGTTCGCTCCCGGATGCGCTGAAGGTGCTCGCGGCAACCGGTGCGGAGGGCGAGGTGACCCGCATCGCAACGCTCGGCACTGCCCGGTTTCCAGTCGTCGCCGCAGTCGGACTCGGGGAGCCCGAGGAGGGTGGCACCTATTCCGCGGAGAGCATTCGCCGCGCGGCCGGGTCGGCCGTACGAAGGCTGCACGGCCGCCGTTCGGTTCTGAACGCGCTCGCGTACGGCGGCGACTTCGAGCACATCCGGGCCGCCGGCGAGGGCGCCGTGCTCGGCACGTATCGCTACTTGACGTACAAGTCTGAAGCTCCCCCGACCAGAACCGCACCGCCGGCGCGAATAGACCTATTGGTGCCCGATGCAAAGGATGCCGCCGTCAAGGGCGAGCTGCGTCGGATCGAAGCACTCGGCAGCGCGGTCACGCTCACCCGCGATCTCGTCAACGCACCCCCGAACGACCTCTTTCCCGCCGAGTTCGCCCGGCGCGCGGAGGAGGCCGGCAAGGCCGTCGGACTCAAGATCGAGATCCTCAACGAGAAGGCCCTGGCCAAGGGCGGGTACGGCGGCGTGCTGGCTGTCGGGTCCGGATCCGAGCGGAAGCCCAGGCTCGTCCGCATGCACTACACGCCAGCCGGACGTGCGGTCTGCAAGATCGCGTTGATCGGCAAGGGCATCACGTTCGACTCAGGCGGTATCTCGATCAAGCCGGCGGCGAAGATGGACGAGATGAAGGCCGACATGGCCGGTGCCGCCGCCATGGTCGCCACCGCCTGCCTGGTTGCCGACCTCGGGCTGCCAGTGGAGTTGATCGCCACGATCCCGATGGCCGAGAACCTGCCCAGCGGCGCCGCCTACCGCCCGGCCGACGTGATCACCTTCCGCAACGGTAAGACCGCCGAGATCACCAATACCGACGCCGAAGGCCGGGTCATATTGGCGGATGCGATCGCGCGTGCCTGCGAGGACGACCCCGACTGGCTGATCGAGACCTCGACGCTGACCGGCGCGGCAAGCGTGGCGCTCGGCAATCGGACTGCCGGCGTGATGGGCAGCGAGGAGCTCCGCGGCCGCGTCATCGCAGCCAGCGAGCGCAGCGGGGAAGCGATGTGGGCTATGCCGCTGCCGCCCGAGTTGCGCAAGGGCCTGGACTCCTCCGTCGCGGACTTCATCAACGCGAACTCGAACCGACTCGGCGGCATGTTGGTCGGCGGACACTTCCTGTCCGAGTTCGTCACCGATGGCACCGAGTGGGCGCACATCGACATCGCCGGACCGGCGTTCAACTCCGGCAGCGCGTGGGGTTACAACCCGAAGGGCGGCACAGGAGTTCCGATCCGGACCCTGTTGACGCTGATCGAGGACCTCGCCGCTGACGCCACCCCCAGCTGACCTCAGTCAGACTGTCCGGCCCGGGCCGCGAGTCAGCGGTTGCCCTTCTGCCGTGCGCTCCATTCGCGCATCCGCTCCGGATAGCCCATGACTGCGGCGTCGTAGATCGGGATGGCTAGTTTGCGGGCGAGCTTCTGGGCGCCATCGGGCCCATCGATTCGCCGTCGGGTCCACTCCCCGTCGGCGGCGACAAAGACGACGGTTGCCTCGGTCACGGCGGTCCGCGGCTCGACGAAGGCTTCGACCCCTTGCCGTGAGGCTGCGAACGCCTCGAGATGGGCCGTGTCGGCGTTCGTGGACTCGCGCAGCGTGCCCGGTCTTTTCTTGCGGCCAAACAATGCCACGTCGGCCTCCCCATCATCTGCGGCCCTCCACGATAGGGCCGAACTCATGCGCGTGCTGACAGTGGCAGGATGGGCGACCGGACACGAGCATGGGTGCGTAGCGTGCGGGTACGCATGTCCCGTGCCCGTCAGGCGAAACCCAGGAGGAAGCACGTGACCGAGCCGAGCACCAGCCCAGCCGACCTTGTGATCCTCGGTGGCGGATCCGGCGGGTACGCGGCGGCCTTCCGAGCAGCCGAGCTCGGCATGTCGGTGGTCCTCATCGAGAAGGACAAGGTCGGCGGAACCTGCCTGCACCGTGGCTGCATCCCGACCAAGGCGCTCCTGCACGCAGCCGAGGTCGCCGACACCGCCCGCGAGGGTGAGCAGTTCGGCGTCAAGATCTCTCTCGCCGGGATCGACATGACCGGCGTCAACTCATACAAGGACGGGGTAGTCGGCCGGCTCTACAAGGGCCTGCAGGGTCTGGTCAAAGCTCGCAAGGTCACCTACGTCGAGGGCGAGGGCCGGCTCGTCTCGCCGACTGCCGTACAGGTGGGCGAGCAGACGTACGAGGGCAGGCACGTGTTACTTGCCACCGGCAGCTATGCGCGGTCCTTGCCCGGAATGGAGATCGACGGCTTGAAGGTGATCACCAGTGATCACGCACTGCGGCTCGAGCACGTGCCATCGTCGGTCGTCATCCTCGGGGGCGGGGTGATCGGGTGCGAATTCGCCAGCGTCTGGAAGTCCTTCGGCGCCGAGGTCACGATCGTCGAAGCGCTGCCGCACCTCGTCCCGCTCGAGGACGAATCGTCGTCCAAGCTGCTCGAGCGCGCCTTTCGCAAGCGCAAGATCAACTTTGAGCTGGGCAGCAAGTTCGCCGGCGTCACCTCGACCGACAACGGAGTTCAGGTCTCGCTGGAGAACGGCAAGACCATCGACGCCGAGCTACTGCTTGTGGCCGTCGGTCGGGGGCCGGTCTCTGACGGACTGGGGTACGAGGAGAACGGCGTGACGATGGAACGTGGTTTCGTCGTTGTCGACGAGTTGTGCCAGACCTCGGTCCCCACCATTTCCGCGGTCGGAGACCTCATCCCGACTCTGCAACTCGCCCACGTCGGCTTCGGCGAGGGCATCCTCGTCGCGGAGCGGCTGGCCGGACTTCCAGTGGTGCCCATCGACTACGCCGGAGTACCACGGATCACCTACTCCGAGCCGGAGGTCGCCTCTGTCGGTCTCACCGAGGCTCAAGCGAGCGAAAAGCACGGCGAGATCGAGGCGCTGACCTATGACCTGGGCGGCAACGGCAAGAGCCAGATCCTGAAGACCCAGGGCGCGGTCCGAGTCATCCGGGCCAAGAATGGCCCAGTGGTGGGCGTCCACATGGTTGGCTCCCGAGTCGGCGAGCTGATCGCTGAGGCCATGTTGATCTACAACTGGGAGGCGTTCCCTGATGAGGTTGCGAGCCTGATCCACCCGCACCCCACCCAATCGGAGGCGCTCGGCGAGGCGCACCTGGCGCTGGCCGGGAAACCTCTGCACGTGCACGGATGACCTGTCCCGCTACGCCCGCACACGCCTAGAAGGAGTCCACCACCGCCATGCCCACCTCCGTCACGATGCCCCAACTGGGCGAGAGCGTCACCGAGGGCACGGTCACCCGCTGGCTGAAGCAGGAGGGTGAACAGGTAGAGGCCGACGAGCCGTTGCTCGAGGTCAGCACCGACAAGGTGGACACCGAGATACCGGCTCCGGCCAGTGGCGTGCTGAAGAAGATCATGGTTGCCGAGGACGAGACCGTTCAGGTGGGCGCGGAACTCGCGATCATCGGCGACGAGGGCGACTCCGCCGACAGCGACGCTGGCAGTGCCGACGCTGGCAGTGCCGACGCTGGCAGTGCCGACTCTGACAGTGCCGACTCTGACACTGGCGACTCTGACGGTGGCGACTCTGACGGCGGCGCCTCTGAGAGCGGCGAGGCGGACGAGCAGTCCTCCGGAGCGTCGGAGACGGAGCATGACCAAGCGCCGGACGAGGACCAGCCATCAGCCCCCGCCGACGAGCAGCAGGACACCACGCAGAGCGAGTCCAGCACGAGCACCGGGTCCGACGGATCCCAGTCCGCATCCGGTACGTCGGTGAACATGCCGGCCCTGGGCGAGAGCGTGACCGAGGGAACCGTCACCCGGTGGCTGAAGTCGGTTGGCGACAGTGTCGAGGCAGACGAACCGTTGCTCGAGGTCAGTACGGACAAGGTCGACACCGAGATCCCGGCACCGGTGAGCGGAACTCTGCTGTCCATAGCGGTCAACGAGGACGAGACGGTCCAGGTGGGTGCTGAGCTCGCCGTCATCGGTGCTGCTGACGGCGACGATGCTTCAGGTGACCAGTCCGCAGCCGAGCCGGCCGCCGACGAGACAGAGGAGAAGACCGAATCCAAGTCGGAGGCTGACTCAAAGCCCGAAGCAGAGTCCGAGCCCGAGGCCGAATCAAAGCCGGAGGCCGAATCCAAGTCGGAGACCGAGCCGGTCGAACCCGAGGCCGCCGAACCAGCACCCGCACCACGCGAGGAGGCCAAGGCCGCACCTGATGCGGCTGCGCCGAGTGAGACACCGGGCTCCAGCGGGCCGACGAGCGCCGACAGCGGTGCCTACGTCACCCCATTGGTGCGCAAGTTGGCCGCCGAGCACAACGTCGACCTCAGTTCGCTCACCGGCACGGGTGTCGGCGGCCGGATCCGCAAGCAGGACGTGCTCGAGGCCGCCGGCGGTGCCGGGAGTGCCGAGAAGGGGGCGCAGGATCGGCCCGCCGAGCAGCCAGCGGCCTCGGCTCCGGCCTCGGCTCCGGCTCCGGCTCCGGCCAGCACATCCGCCGCACCGGCATCGGCAGCGGCCAACCTCCGGGGTCGGACCGAAAAGCTCACCCGGCTGCGCGCGCTGATCGCGAAACGGATGGTCGAGTCGCTTCACGTCAGCGCGCAGCTGACCACCGTCGTCGAGGTCGACCTCACGAACGTCGCTCGACTGCGGGATCGGGTCAAGAACGACTTCCTCGCTCGGGAAGGCGTGAAACTCACCTACCTGCCGTTCTTTGCTCTGGCGGCGGTCGAGGCGCTCAAGGCCTACCCGACGGTCAATTCATCGATCGACTCCGAAGCCGGCACTGTCACCTACCACGACAGCGAAAATCTCGGCATCGCCGTCGACACTGAGCGCGGGCTGCTCGTACCGGTGATCCACAATGCCGGCGATCTCAATCTCGGCGGGTTTGCACGCAAGATCGCCGACCTCGCCGAACGGACCCGCAACAACAAGGTGACACCCGACGAACTGGGCGGCGGCACTTTCACGCTGACCAACACCGGCAGTCGTGGAGCGTTGTTCGACACGCCGATCATCAACCAGCCGCAAGTTGCGATCCTGGGGACCGGGACAGTCGTCAAACGCCCAGTGGTTGTCGAAGATGCGAATCTTGGCGAGATCGTCACGGTCCGCTCGATGGTCTACCTCGCGCTTACGTACGACCACCGCATCGTCGACGGCGCCGACGCCGCTCGCTTCTTGGTCGCCATCAAAGAGCGCCTCGAAACCGGCGACTTCGAGTCGTCCCTGGGACTGTCCTGACCGATCAACGCAACGCTTGCGCCACGATCTCGTCGATGGTGGCGTCCTGGAACGTGTAGCCGTGCTCGTGGAGCCGCCGCGGCACGGTGCGGACGCTGCCCAGCAAGAGTGCGGACAGCTCGCCCAACACCGGCTTCAAGAGGAATGCCGGGGCGATCAGCTTCGTCGGCCGGTGCAGCGCACGACCGAGGGACTCAGTGAACTCAGCATTGGTCGGGGCTTCGGGTGCGCAGATGTTGAACGCGCCCGATGCGGTGGAGTCGTGGGCGAGATGGACCACGGCTCCAACCCAGTCCCGCAACGAGATGGTCGGGAAATACTGACCGCCGTCGCTGACCCGACCACCCAATCCGAGCCGGAAGACAGGCAGCATTGCGCGCAGTGTGGAGCCGCGCTTGTCGATCACGGCGCCAGTGCGCAGTAGGCAGACGCGCGCGCCCGCATCCGCGGCCGGTTGCGTTGCCGCCTCGACGTCCATGGCCACCCGTTGGAGCAAGCCGGAATCCACGCTGGGAGTCGACTCGTCGAGTACCAGGGACCCACGGCTGCTGCCGTAGACATCACTGCCGGACTGGACGAGGAAGGCCGGTGGACGCGCGGCACGGGCAATCGACGTTGCCAGTGTCGTCGTCGCAGCTACCCGGCTGTCTCGGATGCCTCTGCGCACGGACTTGGTCCACGGCCGGATGATCGGAGCGCCGGCGACCGTGACGACCACGTCGGCAGCATCGATGACCGCTTGATCGACCTCCCCCGCGGCTGGGTCCCAACGTGAGGATCGGGCGTCACTGGGTTCGCGGCGGACGAGTCGGGTGACCTCGTGCCCATCCTGATCGAGGCGAGCGAGCAGGGCGGTGCCAAGGAAGCCGGAGGACCCGGCGATCACGAATCGCATGTCCCCATGCTGCACCAACGGATCAGGCGAGCCGCGCGGCCGTCTGAATTCGCCAGCCATCGTCGGTGCGCACCAGTGTCATCACCACCATCGCCGATCCACGTCCGGGATGCTCGCCCAGCGGCGCGGCGTGGATGTCGGCGGCAAGGACGGTTTCGTAAGGCTCGAACGCGTCCGTGATCTGCAAGGTCGCGACATCGCCGCTGACGGACACATCGTGGACGCCGAGAACCTCCGGTGCGAAGCCGCGAAGGAGTACCCCCGCCTCCGACAACCGGTCCAGCTCCAGACGATCGGTCACCAACTGCGGGCTGTCGGATGTGAAGACCCGATCCAGCAGCGAGCTGTCGCCGGTCTCGAACGCAAGCGTCCGCCGCTGGTAGAGCATCGTGAGCAGCCCGGCCCATTCCTCCGGTGAGTCCGGCACCGCCCGCTCGTCGACCTCGTCAGCGGCTGGCGCCGTCGCCGGACCGGGAAGACCCGCTTGATCTGGACCGGCCTCGGAGGACCTGCCACCGAGGACCAGTACGAGCACCGCGAGCAGGGACAGCGCAAGGCCGGCGCTGACCACCGCGCGACGCGGCACCAGCCGGGCGGCCGAGCCGAACCTGGACGGTGCGCCGCGACCGAGCCCCAGAACAGTGCTGGCCCGATCGGGTCGCTTCCGCTTGGTTCCCGTCATCGCGGCATGCCGTGCCGATGAGCCGCGGCGCACCTCGCCGGTGATGTCCAAAGCTCGTGACCCCCCCTTGCCCGCGGCCGGATCCGGACCGACCTGGCCGGCCGGCACTGGCGACGGCAGGTCGGGCCAGATGTATGGGCCGCTCAGATGCAGCGGCTCGGGTTCTGCAGCATCACGGACGTCCGCTGCGAAGTCCCTTGCGGCGCCTCGGTCACTCGGGCGATCGGAGAGCCCTCGCGCGATCACGTCGATCAATCTCGCGCCGGAGCCGCTCAGGAGCGGTTCGAGGTCGACGCCGCTGCCTTCGCAGGCCCGTTCCCAGTTGTCAGCACCAGCGCCCGCAGACCAGGGTGGCCGACCGGTCAGCGCGTGGTAGCCAATGGCTGCCACCCCGAACACATCCGATTCCGGTGTGGGCGACCCGCCCCGAGCCACCTCCGGGTCCCCGTAGCCGAGCCGTGTCGACGCGGAGGCTGCGGCTGAGTCGGTGCGAAGGCTCTGCCAGATCCCCAGGTCGGTCACCATAGGACGCCCGTCCGGTGTCACCAGAATTGCCGATGGGCTGAGGCTGGCATGCAACAGCCCGGCCCGGTGGGCAGCACCCAGTGCCTCCGCAATCGGGGTGAGGAGAGTGACCACCTCTGAGCCGCTGAGGCGATCGCGTTCGGCCAGCAGGCCGGCAAGGCTGACGCCAGAGACGAACTCATGCACCAACACCACGTTCGAACCGTCTCGACGGATGTCCAGCAGTCGCGCCACGTGTGGATGACGGAACTCACACAGCCCGGAAGCCGCCAGCTTCTCGATGTCGATCTCGTCGGCGGCGAGCCACTTCAGGACTACGTCCGCGCCACCGGCCTGCGGGCGCGCCCGCCACACCTCACCGGTCGCACCGGAGCCGATCAATTCATTCAGCGTGAATCCGTCGAGACGTCGCTGCATCCGATGCACGCTAGGCGGGATGCCGCTTGTCCCGCATAGCGTTTCCACAGGTGTGCCGGCCGACCCGGTGCCGCAGCCGACACTTCGAGCCGGGAGACTGCTCAGCCGAAGGGCAGCGGTAGTTGCGGTGGCCCGTGAGTGGGGTCGACGCCATCGAAGAGGCTACTGACCGACTCTCCGACGTGACTGCGCTGGATCGCCTCTGCGAACAGGTCGGCGACAGACCGCACGACCAGGTGATCCCACGACTGATCCGGAGGGGGCACCGTGTCCGTCGTGACGACCTCGGTCACCATCGGGTGGCTGCCGAGCAAGTCCGCCGCCTTCCCGGTGAACAGGCCGTGCGTGCAGGCGACCGAGGCACCTGTTGCCCCGTCGGCGGAAAGTTTGTCGAGCAGCGTGACTATGGAACTGCCCGTGGCGATCTCGTCGTCGAGGATGATCGCGTGCTTGCCGGCAACATCACCGACGATCGCATCGATGATGACCCGGTCGTCAGCCAGCCTCTGCTTGCTACCTGCGGCCACCGACGTTCCCAGCAGCCGAGCGAACTGTGTCGCGGTCTTTGCGTTCCCGAGGTCCGGGGACACCACGACCGTCTCGCTCAGATCACGGCCGCGGAAGTGTTCGGCCAGCTCGCCGATTGCCGTGAGGTGATCCACGGGGACGCCGAAGAACCCATGCACCTGCGGTGCGTGCAACGCCATCGTGATCACCCGGTTGGCTCCCGCGGTGATCAGCAGATCAGCGACGAGCCGCCCACCGATGGAGATTCGCGAGGCGTCCTTCTTGTCCGAGCGCGCGTAGGCGTAGTGCGGAATCACAGCGGTGATCTGGGCAGCCGAAGCGCCGCGCGCAGCGTCCAGCATCAACAGCAGCTCCATCAGGTGCTCCTGAGTCGGCGGCACCAGAGGCTGCACGACGTAGACATCGCGTTGCCGGCAGTTGGCCTGCAGCTGGACCTGTAAGCAGTCGTTGCTGAATCTGATGATCGAGGCGTGCGACAGCTCCACCCCTAGGTGAGCACATATTCGCTGCGCAAACCCTGGATGGGCATTCCCGCTGAAAACGACGATTTCACGCACCGTGGGATCAGAGTACGTCCAGCCCTGCTGTTCAGTTCAGTTGGACGACGTGTCGGCGCGCGCGAGTTTGCTCGGCCACCAGATGGCCCTGCCGATGTCGTGTGTCAGGGCAGGGACGAGCAGCGACCGGACGAGCGTCGTATCCAGCAGGACCCCGAAGGCGACGACGAACGCGATCTGGGCGAGGAAGAGGATCGGGATGACTCCCAGCGCGGCGAACGTGGCGGCAAGGACCACCCCCGCCGAGGTGATCACTCCTCCGGTGACCCGTAGACCGGCGAGGATGCCCGGCCGCGTCCCGCTCTTGAGTGCCTCCTCGCGGACGCGGGTCATGAGGAAGATGTTGTAGTCGATGCCTAACGCCACGAGGAAGACGAAGCCGAACAACGGTACGGATGGATCGGCCGGTGGCCAGTCGAAGATGTGGTCGAAGACGAGTTCGGCGATCCCGAGGGTGGCGAGATAGGACAGGACGACGGTGGCGATCAGCAGCAACGGCACCAGCAAGGCCCGTAGGAGTACCGCAAGGACGACGAAGACGACCAACAGGACGATCGGAATGATCAGGGCGAGATCGCGTTCGGCGGTGTCCTGGACGTCGAGATTGATGGCCGGAAAGCCGCCGACCAGTGCGTCGCCGTCACCCACGTCGCCAACCGCCGCGCGGATGTCACGGATCGCCTGAAACCCCTCGTCGCCGTCGGCGGGCACACCGAGCACTGCAGTGATCTGCACAAGACCATCGACGACCTTGGGATCTCCGCCGGGAGCGCCGGGAGGTGCGCCGGGTGGCGATTCGGTCGTCACCTCTGCGGAGTCGACCGCCTCGACCGACTCGGCCGCGGCGACCAGATCCTCGAGATCCTCCTCCGGACCGATGATGACCGCGGGTGAGCCTGCACCGGCGGAGAAGTGCTCGCCGAGCACTTCCTGACCGGCGACCGAGTCGACCTCGGTCAAGAAGATGTCGGTCTGCGAGGCCCCGCCAACTCGGAGTTGGAAGACGAACGCGCCGGCGATCAGCAGGAGAATCGAGGTCGACAGCCAGACCCGGCGAGGGTGGGCACCGACCAGACTCGCGACCTTTGACCAGATGCCGCTCGTACCTGGCTCGACGTCGTCCTTCTTGGGTCGACGTGGCCAGAACGCGCCCCGCCCGAGCAGGGTCAGAGCGGCAGGCAGGTAGGTCAGCTGGACGAGCAACGACGAGGCGATGCCGATCGCGGCCACCGGACCGAGTCCGCGATTGGAATTCAGATCAGAGAAGAGCAGGCACAGGACACCGAGAATGACGGTGATAGCCGAGGCAACGATCGGCGCCGCCGCACCGCGCAGTGCCGCCCGGATCGCGACGTACTTGTCATCGGTGCGATGCAACTCCTCACGGAATCGAGAGACGAGGAGCAACGCGTAGTCCGTTGACGCACCGAATACGAGGATGAGGAGGATGCCCTGACTCTGACCGTTGAGAGTGATGACATCAGCCTTGACCAGCCCGTACACGGCTGCGGCTGAGACGCCCAAAGCCAGTGCGGCGCCGACGAGTACGACCAGCGGCAGGATCGGACTCCGGTACACGAGTACGAGGATGAACGCGACCACGATGCCTGTGACGACCACCAGGAAGCCGTCGATATCGCCGAAGGCTTCGCCGAAGTCGGCAAAGATCCCACCCGGCCCGGCCACCGAGACGAAGTCGATGTCGTCGTTGGCCACGATCTCCCGGATCTCTGTGACGAGCGGGCTCAGCTCCTCACCGAGGTTGGCGTTCAGGGGCACGATCACCTGCAGGGCCTGCCCGTCCTCGGACGGGATCGGCGGTGAGATCGCACCGGTCAAGCCTTCGAGGTCGCCCATCTCGGCAATGTCGTCTTCGGCGACGGCGAGGTCGTCGGGGGTGATGCCGGACTCTCGCTCGTAGACAACGATCGCCGGGATGATCTCCGCGTCGACAAAGCCTCGCTGCAGCTCGTTGACCCTGGTCGACTCGGCAGTAGTCGGCAGGAACGCAGCATTGTCATTCTCGGCGACAGTGGCTAGCTGACCTTGGAAGGACCCGAGCGGTCCGCCGACTCCCAACCAGATCAGGATGAGCAGAGCCGGGAGGATCCAACGGCGTCGGTTGCTGCGCCGACGCCGGTCCACAGACGTGTCCTCGGGGGGCATCGCGGTCCTCGAATCCGGCGGTGTCGTCTGCACGGCGACGACGGGTTCCGTCGACTTTATTGCCGCGAAGTCGGCGACGTGGCACATGGGTCCGCTCCGACGGCGGCTCCTTCGCTTGACGACTAGCCTGAAAGTCATGAGCGCTCCCCTCATGTTCATCTGGGCCGGCTTGGTCGACTATTCGCGCGCCTGGGAGCGCCAACAGCACTTGCACGCGCGACGCGTGGACGACAGGTCCCCGGACACGGTGCTGCTCCTGGAGCACCCTGCGGTCTACACGGCTGGCAAGCGGACCGAACCTTTGGAGCGCCCCATCGACGGAACACCGGTGGTCGACGTCGACCGCGGCGGCAAGATCACCTGGCACGGACCGGGCCAGTTGGTCGGGTATCCGATCGTCGCCTTGGCGCAGCCGATGGACGTGGTTGCCTACGTCCGCCGTCTGGAGGATGCACTGATCGCGGTGTGCGCGGATCTCGGCGTCAGGACCGGCCGGGTGGAGGGTCGTAGCGGCGTCTGGCTGGCTGCCGACGGGCGCCGGCCGGAACGCAAGATCGCCGCGATCGGCATCCGCGTTTCTCGCGGGGTGACGATGCATGGATTCGCGATCAACTGCAACGCCGATCTCAGCGCGTACGACCGGATCGTGCCGTGCGGGATCCCGGATGCGGCCGTGACCTCGTTGAGTCAGGAACTGGAGCGAGACGTCACCGTGGAGGAGATTCTGCCGCTGGTCGAGAGCCGACTGAGGGAGGCGCTCTCCGCCGAGCAGGCCCGCGCCGCCTGACCGCTAGTTGCCCCCGGCCCGACGCTGGAAGAACTCGCGTTCGGCATCGGTACGGGCGGTGGACGCCGCACGTACCCAGGCTCGGCGTGCCTCGGGCGTACGGCTGAGCCGGTCGAGCAGTTGCGCGCGCGCCGCATGGGCGTAGCAGTAGCCGTCGAGCCTCGCGACCTCCATGACGCCATCCAGGTCGGCCAAGCCGGCTTCCGGCCCCGCCGCGTACGAGAGAGCCAGCGAGCGCCCCAACGCGATGGTGGGGCTGGGCTCAAGGGCGAGAAGGTCGCCGTACAGGTTGATGATCGCCGCCCAATCGGTGCTCGCCAGGCTCTGCGAACGCGCATGCTCGGCGGCGATGGCAGCCTGGAGGGCGAACGGCCCTACGGATGCGCCGTCCATGGCATATGCGGCACACCGCAAGCCCTCCCCCGTCATGTTCTGATCCCAGGTGCTCCGGTCGGCGTCCTCGAACAGCACCTGCTCACCATCGGCTCCGATGCGGGAGCCGGCTCGGGCTTGGCTGAGCAGCAGCAGCCCGAGCAAGCCCGCGCTCTCCCGGTCCTTGGGGCGAATGCGACACAGCGATCGGGCCAGGTAGACCGCCCGCGAGGCCAGTTCGTCATCACGCAGGTTGCTTCCGCTGGCCGCCGTGTGCCCCAGCGCGTAGGCGAGCTGGATGGCCCGGCGGAGGGCGGGCATACGCTCGTCGACCGATGCGTCGTCGGGAAGTTCCACGTCGACACCCGATGCAGCGATGCGCTTCTTTGCTCTCGTCAATCGCGCGGCCATGGTTGCCTCCGACACCAGGAACCCGGCGGCGATCGCCGTTGTCGTTGCGCCGCAACCCAACCGCAAGGTGAGGGCGACTTGCGCCTCGGTGTTCAGCGCCGGATGGCAGCAGAGAACGGCGAGGCGGAGCTCGTCATCGGTCAGCACAGCTTCGGCCATGAGTTCAGGTCCATCGAGAACGCTGACCTGGCTGACAGCCATCTCGGTGAGCCTGTCGCGCAGCGCGACGGCCCGCCGAATCCGGTCGACGGCCCGCCTACGGGCAACGGTCAGCAACCAGGCTTCGACCGACTCCGGGACGCCGGTCTCGGGCCAGGTCTGCAGCGCCAGGAGGAACGCATCGGCGGTTGCCTCTTCCGCGATGTCGAGGTCGCGTGCCAGCCGCAGTGTGGCGGCCAGCACGCGACCCCAATGCTCACGCTGTGCTGCCTCCGTAGCGCGAGCGACATCGCTGGGTACCACGGTCAGGACGCGTCGAACTCCCAGACCGGTCGCAGTTCGACGTACCCCTGGGGCGCCGGGCACAGCTTGGCGAACTCCAGAGCCTGGGCATCGTCCTTCGCGCTGATCAGGTAGTAGCCGCCCAGGACCTCTTTGACGTCGGGCAACGGGTTGTCGACCACTGTGACGTCATCGGTGCGCGTGTTGCGCAGGAAGGTCGCGGTCGGGAGCGGTTGCAACGCCTCCCCACCGAGAACTTCGCCGCCGGCTTTGGAAACCGACTCGGAGAAGTCGGTGTGCATCTGCATGACCGCCCCGAAATCGGCCTGGTCGGTGTCGGTGTCGGAGTAGGCGTCCTGGTTCTCCACGATCGTGAGCAGGTACCTCGGCATGTCTGTCACCTTTCTCGTCGGGCGGCCGGTTGCCGCTCCAGCAGCGAGTAGTCGAACGGCGAGACGGGAAATCGACAGCCGCCGGGGAAAGATTCTCTCAGTGTTCAGCTTTGCAGGGTTGGTCGCGGCTCAGCACAAAGAACGCGCCTACGGAGGGAGCGGTCGGGTGGCCCGGTTTGCTGGCCGGCTTGCGGTTTCGGCGTGGCTACTCAACACCGAATTCTTTCAATTTGGTCTCTGAAAGGTCTTGTGCGGTAGCTGGTTTGGAGTAGAATCGAACGTATGTTCGAGTCGATGGAGTGCGCTGAGTTGCCTCCGTCGTTCTGGCACGAGATGTCCGACTTCGAACTGGAAGCGATGCTGAATGCCAAGCCGCATCTGCGCCGGCATTACGAGCCCAGCCCCGACGACCTGTTGCCGGTCTTGGACCCGTGCACCGAGTCGTGGCTTCGGGATCAGCCTCCGGACGACCACGAACCCGTCTACCTGGAGCCGGACCCGCCGCTCTCGGATCGCCAGCCGGAAACGTTCAGCGACGCCGAAGCCCTCGCCCGCCTGATCGAGGTCGAGGAAGCCATCGCGGGGCTGCACGCCCAGCGGGCGCGACTGGTGTCGTTGGTCGCGGCGAACCGGCCCGCCGCCGCGGACCGGCCCGCTGGGGTGCCCGGCGCGAGAGCAGCAACCCCAGCTGAGGGCGACGACGCGGAGTCCGGGGCTGCTGCCGACACCGTGCCTGAGGTGTTGGACGTCTCGGAGTGGTTGCCGCATGAACTGCAGATGGCCCACCCCTATTCGTTGACCGCCGCCCAAGATCTGGTCGAGACCTCGATGGTCCTGACCGGACGGCTCACCGCGACGCTCGCGCTGCTGGATTCGGGCCGGATCGATTACCAGCGGGCGCGTGTCCTGACTGATCTGCTGTCGAGCACCCGACCAGAGGTCGCACACACCGTCGAAGCGATGGTCCTGCCGAAGGCACCGGGTCTGACTCCAGGCGGGCTGGCGTCGGCGGTCCGGCGGGCACTCGCCCGCGTGGATGCGGCAGCGCTGCGCCGTCGGCACGCCCGCGCCCGCCGCAGCGCGACGTGGCTTCTACTACCCAACCCAAGACGGGATGGCTCGGCTGGTCGCCGACCTCCCACTTCCGGTCGCCGCCACTTGTGTGGACGCGGTCGGCACATACGCGGCCGCCCAGCAGGGCGACGGTGACTACCGGCCGATCGGGCAGATCCGCACCGAGATTCTCGACCGACCTCATCCTTCGGCCCTGGGACACCAGCCGCCCCTCGGTCACAGCCGACGTGACCATGCACCTGACGGTTCCCACGAATCTCGGAACACAGAATCTCGGAACACAGCTGGACGCGAACAACGTGCAGGCCGACGTGAACGGGCAGACCATCACCGCTGCGCAGTGCCGCGAACTGCTCACGCAGTTGCAGTCCTCCGGGCTGTTCCTGGCCCTGCACCAGCCCGACGGGACACTGACTTCGGTGGCCAGCCCCGCCCAACTCGTCCGCGCAGCCCGCCGCCGCGGACTTCGCCCACCCGCCGACACCGGGCGTTACCGGCCCACCCGGGACCAGGACCGCCACGTCCGCACTCGCGACCGGCACTGCCGGCACTTCGGCTGCACCCGCAAGGCCGTCCACGCCGATCTCGACCACAACCACCCCTGGCCCCACGGAAAGACCGGTACCTGCAACCTGTGCACCTACTGCCGCACCCACCACCGGCTCAAACACCAAGCACCGTTCTGGACCCGCCACCTCACCGACGACGGGACGCTCACCGTCACCACCCCCACCGGGATCACCCGAACCACCCGACCACCGGGCACCGAGTGGCCCCTCACCGCCGACGACCTGGTCCCCGCCGCAGTCGTACCCGCCGCGTGATGACGGCCCGCCGGCCGCGCTGAGCCATATTGGTGCCAACTTGGCTCAGATATGTGCTAGTTTGGCGCCATGGACCTCACGACGTACGTCGACACGCTCCGCCACGAGCTCGCCGTGGCTGCCGAGGCTGGTGGCGATCAGGCGCGCGAACTGGCCGGGCGATTGACCGGCTCGTTGGACGCGGCAACCCGACTCGTCCTGTTGGAAGCCTTGTCGGCGGCCGCGGATGAGATCACCCGTGATCTAGCGCCCGGCTCGGTCGAGGTGCGCCTGCGCGGGCGAGACCCGAGCTTCGTCGTCACCCCGCCGCCGGCTGACGATGCCCTCGCCACGGCCACCACCGCTGCGCCCTCGACAGCGACGGCAGCATCCCCGCCAGACGCTGAGGACGGAGCAACGACGCGAATCAATCTCCGCCTTCCGGACACCCTCAAGCTCCGGATCGAGGAGATTGCCGCTCGGCAGCGCCTCTCGGTTAACGCCTGGCTCGTTCGGGCCGCAGAGGCCGCGCTGGAACCAGGCCTCGAGCCCGAGCCGCTACGGCGCAGCGCCTCCGGCGGGGAGCGCTACACCGGGTGGGTGCGCTAGTCGCGCCACCAAGACTCAGAAGCTGACCACAGACATGAATCCTCCGAGGGAGATCACCATGACCCGCTTCGAGACCCCCGAGTCGATCTCGGCTGTCATTTCACTCTCCGCCGGAGACGTGCGCGTCATCGCCAGCGACCGGACCGACACCGTCGTCGAGGTGCGCCCGAGTGATCGTTCAAAGACGGCCGACGTGCGGGCGGCCGAACAGACGCGGGTCGAGTTCTCGCACGGCCGCTTGCTGGTGAAGGCCCCGAAGACCTGGCGGCGGTACAGCCTCTTCGGCACCGGCGGATCGGTCGATGTGGAGATCGAACTCCCTTCGGGCTCGGAGGTGCAGGGGGACGCTGACTACGCGGACTTCCGCGCGGATGGTCGCCTCGGTGAGTGCCGGTTCATCACATCCGCCGGCCAACTCTGGCTCGACCACACCGGCCCGCTGCGGCTGGAAACCTCGGCCGGCGGCATTAGCGTGAACCGAGCCGACGGCCACACGGAGGTCACCGGATGCGGTGACGTGCGGATCCGCGAGATCGCGGGAACCGCCGTGATCAAGAATCTCAACGGCAACAGCTGGATCGGTGACATCACCGGAGACCTGCGCTGCAACTCGGCCAACGGGGAGATCGCAGTCGATCGAGCATGCTCGACCGTCGCGATCAAGACCGCCAACGGCAACATCCGCGTCGGCGAGATCGTCCGCGGTGCGGTCGTTCTGGCCACCTCTTGCGGGAACGTCGAGGTCGGCATCCGGCAGGGCAGTGCCGCACACCTGGACGTCGGCTCCCAGTACGGACGCGTGCACAACACCCTGACAGCCTCCGTGAGCCCCGGGCCGGCTGAAGACACCATCGAGTTGCGGGCTCGCACCTCGTTCGGCGACGTCACGGTGCGCCGCAGCTGAACTCCATTCTGCACCAACGCAATCCACATGCACCGATCAGTCAAACGACGTCAGAAACGAGGAGTCATGACCAGAACATCGCCCAACCCACCAGCCATCTTGGTGACCGGGCTACGCAAGTCGTACGGGGACAAGCTGGTTCTCGACGGCATTGACCTGAACATCCCCCAGGGATCGATCTTTGCGCTGCTCGGGCCCAACGGCGCAGGCAAGACAACCGTCGTGCAGATCCTGTCCACGCTGATCGCCGCCGACGGCGGGGACGTACGGGTCGCTGGTCATGATCTCGCGGAGGATCCCAACGCGATCCGCGCCGCGATCGGCGTCACCGGCCAGTTCTCGGCTGTCGACGGCCTGCTGACCGGCCACGAAAACCTCATCCTCATGGCCGACCTGCACCATCTTGGACGCGTCGAGGGTCGGCGACGGGCAACCGAACTCCTCGAGCAGTTCGATCTGGTCGAAGCCGGCAAGAAGACCGCCGCAACCTACTCCGGTGGCATGCGTCGTCGGCTGGACCTGGCGATGACCCTGGTCGGAGATCCCCAGATCATCTTCCTCGACGAGCCGACCACCGGGCTGGATCCCCGCAGCCGCCATGGCATGTGGCAGATCATCCGCGAGCTCGCGGCGCGAGGGGTCACCATCCTGCTGACCACCCAGGCCCTCGACGAAGCGGACGAGCTTGCCGACCGGATCGCGGTGCTCGACCGCGGGACGCTCGTCGCGCAGGGGTCCGCCGACGAGCTCAAGCGCCTGGTGACCGGTGGTCACATCCGCCTGCGGTTCGCCGACGCCGACGGACTCGAGACCGCCGCCCGCACTCTCGACGAAGCCGCTCGAGACAACCAAGGTCTCACCCTCCAGGTCCCCAGTGACGGCAGCCTCAAGTCGCTCAAGGCCCTGATCAACCGGCTCGAGGACGAGTCGGTCGAGGTGGACGAGCTGACCGTGCACACCCCGGACCTCGATGACGTCTTCTTCGCCGTCACCGGCCGGACCGACAAAGAGATGGAGATCCTCCGATGAGCACCCTTTCCTATGCGTTGACCGATTCGGCGACGATGCTGCGGCGCCAACTGCGGCGCATGATGCGCTACCCGTCGCTGACGCTGCAGCTTGCCGGCCTTCCGATCGTCTTCCTGCTGCTGTTCGTCTATGTCTTCGGCGGCACGCTCGGCGCCGGCCTCGGCGCACCTTCCGGCGGTCGCGCCGAATACGTCAACTACGTCGTACCCGGCATCCTCATGATGACCGTTGGAGCCGCCGTGATGGGTACGGCCGTCTCGGTGGCCATGGACATGACAGAGGGCATCGTTGCCCGGTTCCGAACCATGGCGATCGCCCGCGTCTCGGTGCTGACCGGACACGTCGTGGGCAGCATGATCCAGACGATGCTCAGCATGGCGCTGGTCATCGGTGTCGCGCTGCTGATCGGATTCCGGCCCACTGCCGGACCGGGTGCGTGGCTTGCCGCGATCGGGCTCCTCGCGATGATCAGCTTCGCGTTGATCTGGCTGTCGGTCGCGTTCGGGCTGGTGTCCAAGAGCGTCGAGTCCGCCAGCAACCTGCCACAGCCGCTGGTATTCCTGCCCTTCCTGGGGAGTGGCTTCGTCCCGACCGACTCGATGCCCACCGGGCTGCGCTGGTTCGCCGAGTACCAGCCCTTCACGCCGATCATCGAGACGCTGCGCGGACTGCTGTTCGGCACCCCGATCGGTAACAGTGGACCGATCGCCATCGCCTGGTGCGTGGTCATCGGCACGATCGGGTACCTCTGGGCGAAAAAGCTCTACAACCGCGATCCGTCCGTCACGGCGGCGTAGGGCAGCGCGCGCGTCGGGGCATTGTGCGGAACTGTGCAGTTCCCAAAGGATTTCTGCACGGTCTCGCGCATTGTCCGGCCATGCCAGCCGACCCGCGGAACACTGAGACCGTGCCTGGTGATCCAGAAGTATTCGACAGCCACCTCCCTGAGTGGGACGCCTACCTGGCGACACCTTGGGCACACGTCCGCTACGACGTGAAGCCGCGCGTCCAGGGGGGGCGGCCTCAGTTATCTGCCCGAACCCGGTTTCGGAGTTGCTGAGAGCGGTCTACCGCGACGGGGATCCCAGACTCGCGCTGCGCCGCCTAGACGGCGAGACGGTCCGGACGCCGACTTTCGATCGGGAGGTGCGCCAACTCACCCGGACGCACGGCGAGGATGCCGCAGCTGCGGCAGGCTTTCGGATCACCCGGCGAGTGGGCCTGCGGGTCGCGGTGGACATGCTGCCCGAGACTCCCGCCAAGCACGACAAGGCCAACTACCCAGCCATCCTCGCCCTGGAACGGGCGCTGGCTGAGCGTTCGCCGTATCGCGAACTCGCACGAGGTTGGCAGCTCATCCTGCGGTGAGCCGTTCCGCGCCTAGCCCAGGACGAAGTTGACCAGCTTGCCCGGGACGGCGATGACTCGGCGAACCGCACGATCTCCCAGGTGGATGGCCACATTGGGATCCTGCCGTGCTGCGGACTCCATCGCCTCTGCGTCGGAGTCCGCAGACACGGTGACACTGCCGCGCAGCTTGCCGTTGACCTGCACCGCGATCTCCACCACGTCATCGACCAGGTAGGTCGGGTCGGCGGTCGGGAACGCGTGGCGGACAAGCGACTCCGTGTGCCACATCCGTGACCACAGCTCCTCTGCGATGTGCGGAGCCAGCGGCGCGATCATCAACACCAACGGCTCGGCGATTCCGCGCGGGACCGCCCGGTCGGCGTACGCCTGGGTGGCGTGGTTGACCAGTTCGGTGATCCGCGCGATCGCGATGTTGAACCGCAGGGACTCCATACCTTGGCGGACACCATCGATCACCCGGTTCAGGATCGGCAGGCTGGCCGGATCGACCCGGTGATCACCGACCCGCACCTCGCCGGTCTGCTCGTCGACCACCAGGCGCCACAGTCTCTGCAGCAGCCGCATCATCCCGATCACGGCCTTGGGATCCCAGGGCCGTGACTGATCCAGCGGACCGGTGAACATCTCGTACAGCCGGAAGGTGTCCGCGCCGTAGTCGGCGAACATGTCGTCCGGCGTGATCATGTTCTTCAGGCTCTTGCCGATCTTGCCGAACTCCTGTGTCACGAGGACGTCGTCGTAGAAGTAGCCGCCTTGCCGGGACTCGACCTGCGCGGCATCCACGTACATCCCGCGCCCGTCGACGTAGGCCGGCGCCTGCAACATCCCCTGGTTCACCAAGCGGCGGAACGGTTCGCTGCTGGACACATGCCCCAGGTCGAACAGGACCTTGTGCCAGAAGCGTGCGTAGAGCAGGTGCAGGACAGCATGTTCCGCACCCCCGACGTACAGATCGACGCCGCCCAGATCGCCTGGAGCGCGCGGACCCATCCAGTACTTCTCGATCTCGGGATCGCAGAAGACGATGTCGTTGTGCGGGTCCAGGTAGCGCAGTTCGTACCAGCAGGAGCCCGCCCAGTTGGGCATGGTGTTCGTCTCTCGCCGGTATGTCTTGGGCCCGTCACCCAGGTCCATTTCGACGTACAACCAGTCGCTGGCCCGAGCCAGGGGTGCCTCGGGTTCACTGGTGACATCGTCGTCGGCGAACGTCCGCGGCGAGTAGTCCTCGACGTCGGGCAACATCACCGGCAGCGCGTCATCCGGCACCGCCAGCGGCTGGTCGTCGTCCTCGCCGCCGACGGTGTAGACGATCGGGAACGGCTCGCCCCAGTATCGCTGCCGGGAGAACAGCCAGTCGCGCAGCCGGTACGTCGTCTGTGCCCGGCCATGACCGGACTCGACCAACCAGGCGATCATCGCCGCCTTGGCATCGGCGATGCCCAATCCGTTCAGGTCCAGGGTGTCATTGGCCGAGTTGATCGCCGGCCCCTCACCGGTGAAGGCCTTGCCGTCGAAGCCCTCCGGCGGCGCGACGGTACGCACGATGGGAAGGCCGTAGGCCTCGGCGAACTCCCAGTCCCGCTCGTCCTGGCCCGGAACAGCCATGATCGCGCCGGTTCCGTACCCGAGCAGCACGTAATCGGCGATGAAGATCGGGATCTCTTCCCCGGTGGCCGGGTTGGTGGCATACGTGCCCAGGAAGACGCCGGACTTGACCCGTTGCTCGCTCTGCCGTTCCAGCTCGGACCGACGGCTGGCCATCTTCTGGTAGGCCGCCACCGCTTCGGCCGGAGGGCCGCCGTCCCCACGCCAGGACTCGGCAACCCAGTCCGGCCAGTCCGCGGCGGTCAACTCCTCCACCAGGGGATGTTCCGGCGCCAAGACGACGTAGGTCGCACCGAACAACGTGTCCGGGCGTGTCGTGAACGCCTCGATCAATGGCCCGTCACCGTTGTCGAAGCCGCCGGTCTCGAACGCGATCGTCGCGCCGACCGATCGACCGATCCAGTTGCGCTGCATCAACTTGATCGACTCCGGCCAGGCCAACTGGTCCAGGTCGGCCAGCAAGCGGTCGGCGTAGGAGGTGATCCGCATCATCCACTGCCGCAGCGGTCGCCGGAAGACGGGAAAGTTGCCGCGTTCGCTACGCCCCTCTGCGGTGACCTCTTCGTTCGACAGCACGGTGCCCAAGCCCGGGCACCAGTTGACCGGCGCTTCGCTCACATAGGCCAGTCGATGCGCGTCGATGACCGTGTGCCGTTGGTGCGGGGACAGTTGCGACCAGGGCAGCTCGTACGGGTTGGTGCCGGGGTCTGGCTCCCGGATCCCGGCATCGAGTTCGGCCCGCAGTGCCTCGATCGGCCGGGCGCGCTGCGCCTGCTCGTCGTAGTAGGAGGAGAAGATCTGTTTGAAGATCCACTGCGTCCATTTGTAGTAGTCAGGATCCATCGTCGCGACGGAACGGCGTACATCGTGATCCAATCCCAGCCGGCGTAGCTGGCGGCGGATGGTGACGATGTTCTGCTCGGTGGTGACGCGTGGATGCTGACCGGTCTGCACTGCGTACTGCTCGGCAGGCAGACCGAACGCGTCGAAACCCATCGTGTGCAGGACGTTGTGCCCGCACATTCGCATGTACCGCGAAAAGACGTCCGTACCGATGTAACCCAAGGGATGCCCGACATGCAGGCCCTCCCCCGAGGGATACGGGAACATGTCGTTGACGTACAGCTTCGGCTGGCCCAGCACTTTGTCGAAACCCTCGGACAGATCCCCCACCGGGTTCGGTGTGGCGAAGGTTCCTTCAGCCGCCCAGCGGTCCTGCCAGGCCTCTTCGATCTGGTTGGCGACCGCGGCGGTGTACCGATGCGGTGGCAGGTCGTCGGCCGTAGGACTCGCGACGGCCGGTGGATCAGGTGTTGAAACCGATTCCTGGATCATGGTCAGCGCTCCTCGTTGAACGTATCCGGGCAATAAAAAACCCCTCCCATGGAGGGGTAGCCGTGCCGGGCCGGTCGCGAGGACCCTGCGCTCAGCACGGCCTCGGAAGGAGCGAGAACCGTCGCACACGAGCACTATACCGAGCCGCACACCTGACGCAGTAAGTTGGACAGCCAGGCGCGTGTTTGCCGGTCTCCAAACCGGGCAGCATGGGTCCGGAGTCGTCATTCGTGGAGGTGGGAACGTGTTCCGAAGGAAGAGCCGAGGACAGGTCATCGGCGAGGAGCTGTCCGAAGGGTTCACTCACGTGCGCAACGCGGCCAACGAGGCGACTCGAGCCGCGGCAGATGCAATCGCGCCGAGAGTCGAGGCGGCCCGCGAGGCCGTCAGCCCGCGCGTGGAAGCTGCGCGAGAGGCCCTCGTCAAGAGCCTCGATACCGCCCGTGAGCAGGCCGAGGATCGACTCTCCGCCGCCCGTGAGCAAGCTCTCTCGGCACGCGAGCAGGCCGAGACCCGGCTCCTGGCCGCGCGCGACCAGGCCGAGGCGCGGCGGTCCGATATCGCCGAGCAGGGTCGCCGCAAGGCCCGCAAGACGGCCAAGCAGATGAAGAAGTCCGCCAAGCGGAACGCGAAGAAGGCAAAGAAGGTCAAGAAGGCCGCGATCGGCGCCCGCAAGGACGCCAAGGCAGCGGTCGCTGAAGCCAAGGCACAGGCAAAGGCAGCAGCCCGCAACGTCCGCCCCGGTGCGCAGAAGAAGCGCCGCCGCTGGCCCTTCGTGTTGCTGATCGTCGGAGTCGTGGGCACGGTCGTGGCCAGGAGCCGCGCCAAGACCGACGACGACCTCTGGGGCGCGCCTTCTGACTCTCCGGTGCGCGGCTACACCGAGGACCCGCACCCGAACAGCACCCCGGACGGAGCCTCCCCCGCAGTGGCTGAGTCGGAGGCGCCAGCCACCGCGACTTACGACACCGCCACGACCGCCACGACCTCCGATGGACAACCGGGCGAGGACAGCGCCGAAGCGGCGCAGGAGGCCAAGCACGCGGCGAAGGACACGGCCAAGAAGGCCAAGGGCTCCTAGCCGTTCCGGCAGGTCGTCGGATTCCGGGCGTAGGCTCGCGCGAGTGACTTCGCCGAGTGTGGAACCCGACGGCCGCCGGATGTTGCGTCTGGAAGTGCGCAACTCCCAGACGCCCATCGAGCGCAAGCCGGCGTGGATCAAGACCCAGCTACGTACGGGTCCGGAGTTTCAGCAACTCAAGTCGCTGGTCAAGTCCGAGGGTCTGCACACCGTCTGCGAGGCAGCCGGCTGCCCGAACATCTATGAGTGCTGGGAAGACCGCGAAGCGACGTTCCTCATCGGGGGTGACCAGTGCACTCGGCGCTGCGACTTCTGCCAGATCGACACCGGCAAGCCTGCGGACTTCGACGCCGACGAGCCCCGCCGGGTGGCCGAGAGCGTTGCCAAGATGGCCCTGCGGTACGCAACGGTCACCGGTGTGGCTCGCGACGATCTCCCCGATGGGGGCGCGTGGCTCTACGCCGAGACCGTTCGGCAGATCCACGCTTCGGTGCCGGGTTGCGGCGTCGAGCTGCTCATCCCGGACTTCGATGCCAACCCGGACCAACTGGCCGAGGTCTTCGGGTCCGCGCCTGAGGTGCTGGCACACAATGTCGAGACGGTCCCCCGGATCTTCCGGCGGATCCGCCCGGGCTTCCGCTTCGACCGATCGCTGTCGGTGCTCCGTGCCGCCCGAGATGCGGGTCTGGTCACCAAGTCCAACCTGATCCTCGGCATGGGCGAGGAGATCGACGAGGTCGTCGAGACGATGCAACTGCTGCACGACTCCGGCTGCGACCTGCTGACGATCACGCAGTACCTGCGCCCGACCGTGCGGCACCATCCGGTCGAACGTTGGGTGCACCCGGACGAGTTCGTCTCGCTGCAGGCCCAAGCCGAGCAGATGGGCTTTGCCGGCGTCCTGGGCGGACCGCTGGTGCGCTCTTCGTACCGGGCCGGTCGCTTGTACGAGCAGGCGATCCAGCGCCGGACGCCCCAGGGCGCCGCCGCCGTACCAGCCGTAGTCTGAGCACCATGGCCAAGGCACCCTCGACCAGCAAGTCTTCCGGCTCGACCAGCGCCGCCACTCGCCCTCGCTCGGCCAAGGCCCCGCCGCTGACTGGCCGGGCCGCCAAGAGGGCGGCGCGGGCTGCCAAGAAGGCGGCAAGGGGCCAGGGGAAGATCAAGACGATCATCCAGGGCTACAAGATGACCAAGGAGCGCGATCCCAAGCTCCCTTGGGTCATGCTCCTCGTCTTCGTGATCACGGTGGCCGTGGTGCTCGTCCCGTCGATCCTTTTCCTCAACGTCTGGGTGATGCTGCCCTTCGCGCTCATGTTCGGTGTCCTGATCGCGCTGATTGTCTTCGGTCGGCGCGCGCAAAAAGCCGCTTTCGGTCAGGTCGAAGGCCAGCCGGGCGCCGCGGCCTGGGTGCTCGAGGGGATGCGCGGGCAGTGGGAGGTCGAGGCCGGAGTTGCGGGGACGACGTCGATGGACGCCATACACCGGGTGCTCGGCCGCCCTGGATTCCTCCTGGTGGGTGAGGGTGCACCGCATCGGGTCAAGAGTCTGATCGCCCAGGAGAAGAAGAAGCTGGCTCGCGTGGCCGGCGACGTCCCGATCTACGACATCGTCATTGGTGAGTCCGAGGGCCAGGTTCCCCTCACGAAGCTCTCCAACCATGTGATGAAGCTTCCGCGCAACATCAGCGCGGCCGAGGTCAACGCGATGAAGCGCAAGTTAGCCGCGCTCGGCGGTGGCGGCTCGAGCAAGAACAAGATGCCGATTCCGCAAGGGCCACTCCCCAAGGGGGCGGCCATGACGATCAGTCAGCGCGCCATCCGTCGGCGAGGCGGCTGAGCCGGGCTGCGTCCGGCGGGGTCCAACTCGGCGGTCTCAGGCCGGCGTTACCCGGCCGAAACACTCGAGACACGGCGAGGCAACCCCACGTGCTTAGCGTCGGATCGTCCCGAATCCCGAGGTGAGGACTGAGATGTTCGAAAGCCCCGACCAGGTCGTCAAGTACATCCAGGACAACGACGTCGAGTACGTCGATGTGCGCTTCTGCGACCTGCCCGGCGTCATGCAGCACTTCACGATCCCGGCAAGCACGTTCGGTGAAGGCACTTTCTCCGACGGACTCGGTTTCGACGGATCGTCGATCCGCGGTTTCCAGGCGATCAACGAATCGGACATGCTGCTGCTCCCTGACGCCAGCAGCGCCTTCCTCGACCCGTTCCGCAAGCACAAGACGCTCAACGTGAACTTCTTCATCCACGACCCAATCACCCGTGAGCCCTACAGCCGCGACCCACGCAATGTGGCGAAGAAGGCCGAGGCCTATCTCGCGTCCAGCGGGATCGCCGACAAGGCCTACTTCGGACCCGAGGCGGAGTTCTACATCTTCGACTCGGTCCGCTTCGACACCACGACCAATTCCGGCTACTACTACGTCGACTCGGTCGAAGGCCCCTGGAACAGCGGTGCCGAGACCAACCCTGACGGGTCACCGAACCTCGGTTACAAGACCAAGCTCAAAGGTGGCTACTTCCCAGTCGAGCCCTATGACCACTACAGCGACCTCCGCTCGGACATGATGTCCAATCTCACCGCGTGTGGACTCGAACTCGAACGCGGTCACCACGAGGTCGGCGGCGGCGGACAAGCCGAGATCAACTACAAGTTCGACACGCTGCTGCGCTCGGCAGATGCCTTGATGCTGTTCAAGTACGTCGTCAAGAACACCGCTCTTGCGCACGGCAAATCGGCAACGTTCATGCCTAAGCCGCTGTACGGCGACAACGGGTCAGGCATGCACTGTCATCAGAGTCTGTGGAAGGACGGCGATCCGCTCTTCGCAGCCGAAACTGGCTACGGCGGGCTGTCCGATCTGGCCAGGCACTATATCGGTGGACTGCTGCACCATGCACCGTCATTGCTCGCGTTCACCAACCCGACGGTCAACAGCTATCACCGTCTGGTCCCGGGCTACGAAGCCCCGATCAACCTGGTCTACTCCGCCCGAAACCGCTCGGCCTGCTGCCGGATTCCCATCTCCGGTGAAAACCCCAGGGCCAAGCGCATCGAGTTCCGCGTACCGGATCCGTCGGCCAACCCGTACCTGGCCTTCTCGGCGATGATGATGGCCGGCCTGGACGGCATCAAGAACCGGATCGAGCCACCGGAGCCGATCGACAAGGACCTGTACGAACTGCCGCCCGAAGAGGCGCTCAACATCGCCAAGGTTCCGGCATCCCTCGACGAGGTGCTGAACACCCTTGAGGACGATCACGAGTACCTGCTCGACGGCGGCGTCTTCACGCCGGATCTGATCGGGACGTGGATCGAGTACAAGCGTGAGTTCGAGATCGACCCGATCCGGCTGCGTCCGCATCCGCACGAATTCGCGATGTACTACGACATCTGACGAATGCCTTCTGACCTGGGCCGATGCCTTGACTCTCCCAGATCAGTCCGCTGGGTCCGAGGCGACGTCCCTTGGCTAGATCCGCGCCATCAGGGACCTGTCACGGAGATCAAGCGCCGGGCGGCGTTCAGCTGTGTTGATGGCGGAGCCAGATGGGTCAGAAGGTCGTCGGCGACAGCTTCCAGATCCACGTCAGTGACCGGATCGAGGGCGTCGAGGATGAACAGCGCCGCGCTCGTCGCAGTTGTGAGTTGGGTGCGACTGGCTTGGCGCCAGTTCCAGCGTCGGCAGGTCACCCCGGCGTTGTCGCACCACACGACCTCTCCGGGTTCCGGGTGCTCGATCGCGGGATCGCCGTCGACCACGGTATCGAAGGGCTCGACTCCGGTCGCCCGGATCAACTGCGGCGCTCCGGAGTAGCGCGACAGGGCTTCCCCGCCGAGTGGCACCTGGTGGAGCACCGAGACGGCGTTGTAGACGTCAGTGAGCCGGTTCACTCTGGGGAGCCCGGTCGCGGCTCGGCGCAGGAGTGCCTCGAGGCTGTTGCGGGTGCGTTGCGGCTTTGCCCCGAACGCGCGGTAGGCCTCACGCCAGGCTGCGACGTGCGGAAGCTGCTCCGGGGGACGGTCCGCCATCGTCCGCGCCGCCGCCTCCTCGGCTGCTCGGAGGAGCGTCTCGCTGTCGGCATCGCTCGGTGCCGGCGCGATGCCATCGACCGCGAGTAAGAGGGCTCGGTAGTCGGGCCGCAGCGCGAAGACTGATGACTCGACGACTGCGCCGTCCACGAAAGCCTGCAGGACACCGTGATCAACCATGGCTAGATGACGTGTTCTACGGCTCGACTGGTGGTGGCTCCGCTGGTGGATCGACTGGCGGCGGATCGACCGGCGGCGGATCGACTGGCGGTGGATCGACCGGCGGCGGATCAACCGGCGGCGGATCGACCGGCGGCGGATCAACCGGCGGCGGATCAACCGGCGGCGGATCAACCGGCGGCGGGTCCACCGGTGGCGGATCGACCGGTGGCGGGTCCACCGGTGGCGGTTCACCCGGCGGTGGCACTGGCGGCGGCGAGCCGGCGGTGGTCACTCCGGTCCCCGATGTGGTGCCGCGAGAGGATGTCGTACCCGGTTGGACCGCCTCCGCCACCGGCGGGGCGGCGGTCGTCGGGATCTGGCCCGCGTCACCGACAAGTGCTTCCGTCGACGGAATCCCGGTGGGCGGTGTCGACGAGCAGCTGGGCATGGTGACGGTGTTGGTGTCCATGACCACCTCACCATTTCGGGCGAGGACGCGGCCATCCACCGTGGCGCCGGCTTGCAGCGTGATGGTGCTGGTCGCCAGGATGCTGCCGACGAACGTCGTGGCCGGACTGACGTTGACCGTGTTGCCGACCTGCCAGAACACGTTGCAGGCCTGAGCCCCGTTGATCAGCGAAATGACACTGTTTGGCGCAGTGAACAACGTCGTTGTCTGGAATATGAATAAGGCGTTGGGATCATTCTGCCCGTCCAGAGTGAGCGTGCCCGTCACGGCGAGATCGGTGGACTGCTCGTAGACCTCAGGAGTCAAAGTCATTCCGCCGACTTCCGGCGGCAACTCGCTGCCCGGGCTCCGGTTGGCAGCTTCGAAGTATGCGGTGGTCAGATCAGCTCGGGCCTGCAGGGCGATCGCATCACCCGGGTGCTGCGCGCCGTTGACGACGCCTGGCGGGAATCCAGTGATCGCGTGTCCCGTCTTCGCGCCACCCAGGTCGCCGTTGACGACCGACTCTCCCGTGTTCCTTACCGTGCTTCCGGCAAGCACGGCAAAGGTCAAAGCGGTGCTAGGGGCAGGTTGCTGCTGCTCGTCCGCGGCGGAATTGAACAGGAAGAACGCGCCTACCGTCAGCGCTGCGACGCCAACGACAGTCGCGATCACGGCGACCAGCACCGTGTTCAGCGACCGCCGCATACGCACGCGACGCTGCGGACCCATGTGCGCATCGTAACTAGACCCATACGCAACGGGACCATAACCGAACACTTAGGCTCCAACTTGTGACCCATGTAGTCGACACGCGCCGCCGAGCTGACCGGGGTCGGCATGGCTGACCTGGTCTCGAATCTGATTGCAACCGCCCGGGAGTACGGGGACCGTCCCGCCGTGAAGTCCGACGATGCCGTGTTGACCTATCGGGATCTGTTGGATGGAGCTGGTCAGGTCGCCGGCCTGTTGCGGTCCCTCGGCGCAGAACCGGGCGACCGAATCGCCCTCGTGTTGCCCAACGTTCCGGCCTTTCCGGTCCTCTTCTACGGGTCCCTGCTGGCCGGCTGCGTCGTCCTTCCCCTGAACCCGCAGCTCAAGCACCGCGAGATCGAGCACTGCCTCAGCGACTCCCAGGCCACGCTGACCTTTGCCTGGGATCGGTCGAGTCAGGCCGCGATGAGCGCGTCGCGGGCATCGGGTGCGGAATGCATCTTGGTCGGTGTCGACGGGCTCAGCGCCGAGCAACTGGTCGGCGTCTCAGCCAGCACCGAGCCGGTCGTCCCGTCCGGCGATGACAACGCCGTGATCCTCTACAGCGCCGGGATGACAGGTAAGCCGATGGGCGCCCAGTTGACCCACGCCAACCTGAGCAGTAACGCGATCACGTCTGCCGCGGTCATGGGCTGCACTCCGGCGGACGTGATGATGGGTTGTCTGCCGCTTTTCCACGTCTTCGGCCTGACCGGAGGGCTCAATGCTTCCGTGTCGGCTGGCGCGTGCCTGACCCTTATTCCTCGGTTCCACCCGGCCAAGGCCCTCGAGGTCATCGCACGGGACAAGGTGACAATTTTCCAGGGCGTCCCGACGATGTATGCGGCCATGCTTCGAGCCCAAAGCCGGGGGGACTCCTTCGATCTCTCCACATTGCGGACCTGCATCAGCGGTGGCTCGGCCATGGCGGTAGAGATCATGGCGGCCTTCGAGGACGCCTTCGGCTGCATCGTGCTCGAAGGCTATGGGCTGTCCGAGACGTCGCCGGTAGCCACCTTCAATCACGCAGATGCTGCCCGTAAGCCCGGTTCCATCGGCCGGCCGGTCGCTGGCATGGAGCTCAAGCTGGTCGACGACGACGGCCATGACATTCCGGATGGCGGCGAGGAAGTCGGCGAAATCGTCATCCGGGGCGAGGGCGTCATGAAGGGCTACTGGAAGCGCCCGGACGAAACCGCGATGGCTATTCGCGACGGCTGGTTTCACAGTGGCGATCTCGCTACGCGGGACGCGGACGGCTACTACTTCATCGTCGGCCGCAAGAAAGACATGATCATCCGTGGCGGTTACAACGTCTACCCGCGTGAGGTCGAGGACGCCCTCAACGAGCACGAGGCGGTGGCAGACGTCGCAGTCATCGGCATCGAGCACCCCGACCTCGGTGAGGAAGTCGGCGCCGTCGTGGTCCTGCAGCCCGATGCGCAGGCGTCCGTCGCAGACTTACAGAGCTTCGCCAAGGAACGGGTCGCCGCGTACAAGTATCCGCGGCATGTGTGGATCGTCGACGAGTTGCCCAAGGACTCCAGCGGAAAGGTCTTGCGCCGCGAGGTAACTCCGCCGTCAGAGTCAGCCGACGTGGCGTCCTAGCCGATCCGCAGCACCTGCATCCCCGTGCCGAGCGTCTGGTTGAACGTCGTCGCCGTGAAACTGTTGACTGCCGTGTCCCGGGTCGCCGGTTCGAAGACCGATACTGGGGTGGCCTTCTCGAGAGTGATCGTGACCGTGAGCGCCGGGACATTGAGATAACGACCGGTCAGCGTTCTGCGGTCCCACTCGTAGACGTCGGCTGCCTGCCAGATGGCCAGCAGGTGCTTTCCGTCCGAGCGGTGCATCAGCGCGCTGCGCAGGGTCGTGCCCTTCGCCGTGACTTGGACCCGTAGGCCAACAGGGGTTCGCACCGTGCTGTCGCGGACGAGCTCCAGCAGTCGACGAGTCGAGTCGAAACCCGGCTTGCGCCGCCACGCGGACGGAGTGACAGTTCCGGTCGTGACAAGTCCGAAACCTGCCTCGCGCGTCGCCACGTCGGTGTTGGCATACGGTGCGGCGTCATCCAGGAGTTCGTAAGCAAAGAACATGCGGCCGTCCATCGCGTGGACCAGCATGTGCTTGGGCGCATAGATAGCCGCGGCCTCGGGGGTCACCAGCCACGCGCCGCCGGTGTAGCCGCGCCCAATCGCGGTGGTGTAGCCGCCCTCGGACACACAGATCGGCTTCCCGGCGTGCATCGGTTTCAGGACGGCTAGCCGTTCGTCGACCTGGTATTCCGGATCCTCGTCGGAGGGATACAAGTGGACATCGCCGCGGTCTATCCAGGCTGAGATGCTCCCGAGGGCCGCTACATCGGGACTCAACTGACTCGGCCCGCCTTTCATCATCAGCGGAGCGCCCTGGATCTTCACGCTGTTGAACGCCGACCGCTTCCGCGTCTCCTCCCAGAGTGCTTGCATCGCCCACCGGGTCCGCTGCGCCCAGTTGCTGATGCCACTGGCATTTGGTTCGTTAGGCCCCGGGAGGGAGTCCAGGAGAGCGAGGTCGGTATTCCCTTGCAGCCAGTCCAGTTGGTTGTTGACCGTCGTGCGGGCGTCGGCCAGCGTGCCGGCGTCGGCCAGAGCGACGATGGGACAGCACCAGCGCACCCCCGCTGTCGCCACCTTGTCCATGGCCTGCTTGATTGCGGCGCGACCGTGGGTGGTCAGGGTCAGCTTCTGCCGTACGGCGCCGGCCCGCAGATCGAGGATCCACTGGGCCGCGGCATCGGTGTTCGCCCAGACGGAGGTCGGCTGCAGGAATGAGAAGTGCGTGTTGATCCCGTACGACTCATAGACGGCTTTCGCGGCAAGGGCTGGCACGAGGGGAGGCAGGGCCGCGGCGTTCGCGACCGAGGTTCGACTCGGACTCAGCGCTAGGCCGGGGGCCGCAAGTGCTGCGCCCACGAGCACTTGACGGCGGGTGAGGCTGGACATGTGGTCCTCTAGGCCCTACTGGGCCACACCTCGGGAGACCGAATTTGGCTCGTCACTCTGGCGGATGCACCCCAGAAGCGACGCGGCTGTCACTACGCAGTGTAGCTCGTTGGTTGCACTGTGTTACTAACCGGTCAGATCGTACGGCCTCAACCGCCGAGCACGAAGGCCGTCAGGAAACCCAACGCGGTCGCAATGCCGACCCACCACCCGCCGTCCCGGTAAGCCTCTGGCATCAGAGAATCAGCCAGTACCGCCAACGTCGCCCCACCGGCGAACGCTTGGACGCCTGCGATCCCCGCCGTGGAAATGTGATCGCCAAGGGCGGCGCCGGCCACTGTGATTACTACGAGCACGATGGCCGTGACAGCCCATAGCCCGAAAACTCTGCCTCGGTGCATCCCGTGCTGGTCGCGCATCTTGGCTGCGCCACTGACCGCTTCTGGGACGTTCCCCACAGCGATCGCGACGAGGAGCACCAGTCCCCCGGCGCCAGCGTCAAGGGTGACCCCCAGCGCCAGGTTCTCGGGAACGCCATCAAGAATCACCCCCAGCAGCAACGCCCAGCCGATTGCCAGAGGTCCCAGACGCCGCTCCAGAAGGTGATCGGCGACGACGTAGACAAGTGCACCGGCAAGGAGGGCCGCGCCGGCCACCCCCACTCCCACCTCGGCGAAGGCGGGTTCGAACAGTTCGTTGGAAGCGGCAGCGATCAACGTGCCCGCACCGAAGGCCATGAGTGCGGCCAGGACCCGCGGGGGAAGCCTCCAGCGCAGGCCCACAGCGGCGCCGACGAACAGTGGCAGCGCGGTGCCGAATCCGAAGAGCAGCGCGGTCAGCATCGGGCCCGGTCGCAATCAGGCCGTGTCCGGATCACGCGTAGAACACCCGCTCGACGACGCCGCGGGCGCGCCGAGTCACCCGCAGGTAGTCCTCCAAGAAGTCGCCGGCATCCCGGTCCGGCGGGTATCCCATTGCGCGCGCCACGCCGACGAGTTCCTTTCCGACTCTCGGCAGTTGGTCCGCCGGCCGGCCGCGCACGAGCATGACGGCGTTGCGAGCACGACTGGCCATCGACCAACCCCCTTCCAGCGCAAGCTGATCGTCGACAGTTAGGATGCCCAGCGGCACCATCGCCCGGAGCGCGTCAATCGTCGAGGTGGTGCGCAGCGACTCGTGCTCCCCCGCGTGTCGCAACTGCAGGAGTTGGGCGGTCCACTCGACGTCGGCCAGTCCTCCGCGGCCCAACTTCGTGTGAGTGGTCGGATCGGCACCCCGGGGCAACCGCTCGGCATCCACCCTGGCTTTGATCCGTCGGATCTCGACCACGTCCGCCGGCGGCAATTCGGGTGGGTAGCGCAGCGGGTCGATGAGCCCGAGGAAGGCAGCACCCAGGTCCGTGTCACCGGCCACGTACGCCGCGCGCAGGAGCGCCTGGCGCTCCCACGGCTGCGCCCACCGTTCGTAGTACGCCCGATAAGCGGCAAGCGACCGTACGACCGGCCCGCTGCGCCCTTCCGGGCGTAGCCCGGTATCGACGACCAGTGGGGGGTCCACCGCCGGCGCGGCCAGCAACGTACGCAGCTTCTCCACGACATCTGCCGCGGCTCCGGCCGCGACCTGCTCTTCGACACCAGGTCTGGGATCGTGCACGAACAAGACGTCGGCATCGGAGCTGTAGCTCATCTCCCCGCCGCCGAGCCGGCCCATGCCGATCACCAGGAACCGGGTCGGCAAGTCGCCGTCAGGGCCGGCCACAGCACGGACCGCGGCGTCGAGCGCCGCCCTGATCGTCGCCGTCGCCGCAGCGCTCAGACCGGTCAGGACCTGGCGGTGATCGGCCACGCCGAGCACATCGGACATTGCCACCCGCAGGAGCTCTTGGCGACGCAACGCCCGGACGGAGCTCACCGCCTCGACCGGATCCGGTGCGCGCCGGGCGACCGCGGTCCACGCGGTCGTGAGTTCGGCCAATTCGGCCGGCAGCAACTCTGCGTCGTCCCCGAGCAACCTGAGTGCCTCCGGTGCACCCCGGAGCATGTCTGCCACGTACTTGCTCGTCCCCAACAGCTGGCCGAGTCGCTCCAGTACTTTCCCCTCGTCGCGCAGCAGCCGCAGATACCACGGAGTCCTGCCGAGCTGTTCGGAGACTGTTCGATAGGCGAGCAGGCCCGCATCCGGGTCGGGGGAATCCGTGAAGCTCTGCAAGACGACCGGCAGGAGCAGTCGCTGCATGGCCGCGGTGCGGCTGACTCCCGCAGTGAGTTCGCTCAAGTGTCCGAGGGCCGCGTCGGGTGCCGCGAACCCAAGCGCGGCCAGCCATCCCCGCGCAGCTTCTGGACGCAATCGGAGTTGATCGGTCGGAACTCGGGAGACCGCAGTGAGCAAGGGCCGGTAGAACAGCTTCTCGTGCAGCCGCCGGACATGCCTAGTGTGCAGACTCAACTCTGCCGACAGGACGTCCGCCGGCTCTCCGCGGCGATCGCGCTTGAATCCTAACGACCTTGCGAGCCAACGCAACTCGCTTCGATGGCCGGGAAGGAGGTGGGTGCGGCGAAGTCGCAGCAACTGCAGCCGATGCTCGACAGTCCGGAGGAGCCGATATGAGGTCCCGAGGATCTCTCCGTCTTCACGTCCGACGTAGCCGCCGTCGGTCAGCGCCGCCAGCGCGGGCAGGGTCCCACCGCTACGCAGGTTCTCATCGGCACGTCCGTGCACCAACTGAAGCAATTGGACGGCGAACTCGACGTCGCGTAGCCCGCCGGGACCCAGCTTCAACTCCCGGTCGGCCAGCTGAATCGGGATGCTGGCTTCGACCTTGCGTCGCATGGTCTGGACGTCTTCCACGAAGTTCTCCCGGTCTGCCGCCGACCAGACCATCGGACTCAGTGCGGCGACATAGGCGGCACCCAAGTCCGCGTCTCCCGCTACGGGTCGCATCTTGAGCAAGGCCTGGAACTCCCACGTTCGGGCCCACTTCTGGTAGTACGCCACGTGCGATTCCAACGTACGGACGAGTGGTCCAGCCTTGCCTTCGGGGCGCAGAGCGGCGTCCACCGGCCAGGCCACCTGCGCACAGATCTCCATCACGTCGCTCGCCAGTCGCGTAGCCGTCCGCAGAGCACCATCAGGGTCAGACGCGTCCCCTACTTCGGCCGTGCCCGCAGGTTCGGCGACGAAGACGACGTCGACATCACTCACATAGTTCAATTCACGTCCACCGCACTTACCCATCGCGATAATCGCGAGTCGGGTGGCCGGGGCGTCGGCGGCCAGGCGACCGGCCGCGACAGCAAGGGCAGCGGTGAGCGTCGCCGCCGCCAGGTCGGAGAGTTCGCCGGTGACCTGCTCGAGGTCGGCCGACTCGGCCAGGTCGCGGGTAGCCACGCGTAGCAACTCACGACGGTAGGCGAGTCGCAGCGCCGAAACGCCCTCGGCATCCGTTCTGGCCGCAACCGTGCCAGCCGTGCCGGTCGGTGGGTCGGCGGGATCGGCTCCGACCGCCCGCAACAAGATGTCAGTCACGTCAGCAGCCGAGCGCGGCGCGATGGACAGACACTCCTGAGTCAGCAACCGCCAGTCGTCGGGCGTGGCGACGAGTTGATCTGCCAAGGCGCTGCTGGCACCGAGGACGGCGCACAGGCGGCGCCGAAGCGCGCCATCCGACACCAACGCCGCGTGCAAGTCGTCCGGGTTGTCGCTGGCCAGCACCAGCCGGTGCAGCGACCGCAGGGCCAGGTCCGGGTCACCTGAACGGGTCACCGCGGCAAGCACTTCGGCCGCACCACCCTTTGCCGGCGCGTCCGCAGTCGCGTCCCACAAGCCGAGGGCGGGTTCGACAATGAGTTCGGCAGCCCGAGTGGCGTCGGAGAAGCCAAGGCGCGACAACCTCGCCGCTCGGCGCTGCAGGGAGTCGAGCGCGGCCATCGGGCTAGGCCGCTTGTGCGCGCGTGATGACCACCGCCGCGAACCGGTGCGCGAAAGCACCCCACACCTGCGCGATCTCCTCGTGCGCAGGCGTACCCGCGTCAGCCAGAACCTGCCGCCGGTCGATGCCTGCGCCGGCTAGCCCTTCGGCGTCCTCCTCGGCCCACTGAGCAACCAGCGCCGGTGTCGTCTCGATATGGAACTGCACGCCCCAAGCATTCGCCCCGACCCGAAACGCCTGATGTGGATAGGTCACCGAATTGGCAAGCAGGACCGCTCCCGGAGGCAACGCGTCGATTTCATCGTGGTGCCACTGGATCACCAGCGGAGTGATCGGGAGCTGGGCAAAGATCGAATCCTCGAACGCCGCGTCGCGCTTGCCGACGAGCAGCGCGCCGATCTCTGGTCCTGCCGTCCCCACCCGTACGGAGCCACCGGCCTCCTGGGCCAACAGTTGCCCACCCAGGCAGATCGCAAGCATCGGCACCGACTGCGCCAAACCAGCGCGGAGCAATGCCCGCACCCCACGCATCCAAGGCGTGACTGATTCTGGATCGTTGGCCGACTGCGCGCCGCCGAGCACGATCAGCCCGGCATAACCGCTGAGGTCGCGGGGAATCTCTTCGCCCGCATGTGGTCGCCGGATCTCGAGGTGCAAGCCGGCCTCGGTCAACCAGTCCCCCAGCGGTCCGATGGGGTCGGACGGGTCAGGCTCTATCACCAGGACGGTGGACACCTGGCTCAGCCTAAGCCCGCACGAACTCCGTCAGTCGCGACGAGGGTGCATCGGGAGCCGAGTGGGCGAATCCGGCCAGCCGATCCGGACGAGCGCCTGCGCGTGGCCCATGTTCGACAGCAGCGTTCGGTTGAGTTGGGCTCGAACCATGGGAATCTCGATGGGTTGAGATTGCACGCCCGAGGAGAGTCCGCCGGCCGTGGCGCTGAGTAGCAGCTTCGACAGCGCCACCCCCGCCGTCAACCAAGCCTCGGGGTCGTCGCGATCGGTCCAGAGGATGCACCAGGTCGGGTGCTCATCCGCGGACTCGTCGATCGCCAGCGATCCCAAATCAGACAGCTCAAAGTCACGCAGGGCCACGTCGCTGTGTCGAGCGCTGACCACATGCGGTACTCCTGTCGCTGGGATGCCAGTCTGGGACGACCCAGTCACGCGGCCCAGCTCCTCGGCGTAGCCATCCTGCGCGGTCTGTAATTCGACTGCATGAGCTGACAGCACCGACAGCCAGATCCGCTGCTGCGCCCCAGTCACGATCTGAAGGTGCACGTCCTCGGAGTCGACCGAAGCCTGCAGGTCGGCGAAGACTGCGCTGCCGACGGTCCGCTGCGCGAAGGGCCGGCGATCAGTTCGACGGCGTGGAATGGCTTCGCAGAGCCGGATCGCTTCGAAGTCCGGCACGGCCTCCTCCAGAATCCGCACGCGTGCCACTGCTCCCCCTGATCGCTGCGAACTGGGTAGGAGCTCCGCTCGCCATCCGGCCGCGGCCAGCGCGACCCGCAGATGATGTAAAGCTGCCCCGCAGCCGATCATCATCTCCCGGTTGTCGGGATCGGTGACCGGGAATCCCTGGGCCGGCTCCATGTACAGGTCCGCCGTCTCGGTTCCCAGACGCCAGGACCATGGTTGGGCGTTGAAGAGAGAAGGCGCATGCCCGGCAAGTTCGACGGCTCGAAGCAGGGCCTCGTGTGCGGTGGTGTGGGTGCTGATGTCCTGAGCGGTGCTGGTCATGTTCACTCCTCCCGTTGTCTTGGTTCTCCGACGAAGATGGGAGCGGTGGCCGGATCACTCCGGCCACCGCGACTGTCCGATGCCTCTACTTGAGGAATGCGTGCCGCTTCACGAACGGGATGGCTTCCCACCGCGCACCGAGGCCGAGCGTCTTGCCGGCACCGATCAAGGCGAGCATCACGAGGGCCAAGGCGTAGATGATGTGGTCGTCCATGAAGGGGTTGTTGTCCGGCGGCAACGCAGCCGACCACATGAAGACCAGCAGTGTCGCGCCGGCTGTGGCAGCGATTCGCATCGCCACTCCACCGATCAGAGCGATGCCGATTCCGGCAAGACCGAGCATGAAGAGCCAGTTGGCCCACCAAGCACCGGCGAAGCTCTGGTAGATCTCCGCGAAGGGGCCAGAGGTGCCGTGCGCCAGGAACCCTTCGGTCGGCGAACCACCGTTGATCCAGGCGGCATCCCCGAAACGGTCAGCAACCCCGGTGACCGGGTCCCGTCCGGTGGAGAAGCCCAGTGCGAGCAGCTTGTCGAGGAACGCCCAGAGGAATACCCAGCCCAGGCTCATGCGCAGTGCGGCTCCCACGTAGCGGGCCGCCTTCGACGAGCGGGTCTCGGGGGCGATGAGCTCGGGGTGCACGAAGTTCGGGTCCGGCAACCGGGTGTTGGTACCAGCATGCGTGGTGGCAGTCATGGCGATCTCTCCTTCTCGTGGCGACCCCTAGGAGGGCCGCTTGTCACCACCAAGCCTGTCCGTCGCCGAGGGGAGCAGACAGGGTCTTAAGGCCCATTCCAGAGGGGTCCAACGATCCCAAGGAGAGGCCGCCGGCCGCTGTGTCACGTACCTGAGTGACTTTCGCCTCTGGCCGCGCTCCCCAGCGCGGGGCAACGTCGATGACCATGAGCCGAACCGGACTTGCCGCTGTTTCCAGTACCTACTCGGTCCGTGCCGACGGTGGGCTGGTGCAGATCCGTCCAGCCCGGGCGGCGGATCGGCAGGGGCTGCTCGAACTCAACGCCCGCTCGTCAGACCGGTCGCTCTATCTGCGGTTCTTCGCCGTCAACCGTCCGGCCGCCGACTCCTACGTCGACTTCGAGCTGCGCTCCGGTGCGGACCATCAGACGATTGTCGCGACAATTGGTGCGGATCTGGTCGGCGTCGCCGCCTTCGAGCGGCTGAGCCCTGACGAGGCCGAAGTGGCTCTCCTCATCGATGACACGCATCAGCACATGGGCATCGGCACGCTCCTCCTCGAACATCTGGCGGCGCTCGCGCGAGCAGCGGGGCTGCGCCGGTTCGTTGCCGAGACTCTTGCCGAGAACTATCGGATGCTGCGTGTCTTCGGCAAGTTCGGCTTCGCGGTCCACCGGGAGACCGAACAGGGCACGGTGCACATCACCTGCAGTCTCATGCCCGATGAGGCAGCCATCGCCGCGGTCGACGAACGCGAGCGCACTGCCGATATAGCTAGCTTGGCACCGCTGTTTGCGCCACGCTCTCTCGTCGTGGTCGGTGCCAGCCGGCGCCCCCGCACGGTCGGCCACGAGATCCTGCAGAGCATTTTGCACAGTGGCTACACCGGCGATGTCCACGTGGTGAACCGGCACGCAGACGACATCCTCGGACAGGCGACCTACGTCGACGTCGCCCACCTGCCCACGGCCGTCGACCTGGCAATCATCGCCGTGCCCGCCGGTCAGGTTCTCGATGTCGTCCAAGCATGCGGTGAGCGCGGAGTCCGTGCCATCGTGCTCGTCACGTCCGGATTCAGCGAAATGGGTGCGGCGGGGCGCAGCGCTCAGGACGAGCTCGTGGCCGAGGCGCGGCGGTACGGAATGCGGTTGGTCGGCCCCAACTGCCTTGGCTTGATCAACACTGACCCGGCCGTACGGCTGGATGCCACCTTCGCGCCGTTGCCCTGGGTGCCGGGAAACCTGGGACTGGTATCGCAGTCCGGAGCACTTGGGATTGCTGTGCTGAAAGCCGCCGCCGCGTACGGCGTTGGTGTGTCGCAGTTCGTGTCAGTGGGCAACAAGGCCGACGTCAGCGGCAACGACCTGCTGCTGTACTGGGAACAAGATCCGCACACTTCGGTGATCGCGCTGTATCTCGAGTCCTTCGGCAATCCGCGGAAGTTCGCCCGGATTGCCCGCCGGGTCTCGCGTCACAAGCCGATCCTTGCCCTGAAAGCCGGGCGCAGTGCCGCCGGCCAGCGGGCCGGTCTGTCGCACACCGCTGCCGCGGCCTCGTCAGAGGTAGTGGTCGATGCGATGTTCGACCAGGCCGGCGTCGTGCGCATGGAAAGCATCGAGGAGATACTCCAAGTCACCCAAGTCCTCGCCACGGTGCCCCTGCCGGCCGGCTCCCGGGTCGCGGTGATCGGCAACTCCGGAGGACCCGGCATCCTTGCCGCGGATGCCGCAATCGCAGGTGGACTCACCGTTCCGCTGCTCTCCGATAGAGCGCGCGAGTTGCTTGCCTTAACTGCTCCCGGCGCGGCGTGCTGGTCGAATCCGATCGATCTCGGCGCCGCAGCACAACCGACGGCGGTGCGCGACACGATTCGGATTCTGTTGGACAGTCCTGAAATCGACGCTGTGCTAGCCGTTTTCGCCGAGACGCTCGTCAGCGACACCGGAGAGATCTTGGCCGCGATCGCCCAGGCCGCTGAAGTTGCGACCAAGCCGGTCGTGGTGAGTCTTTTGGGAGGCGACGTCCGCTCGGTTGCTGTACCCGGCTCGGCCAAGTCGCTGCCGATCTTCCCCTTCCCCGAACCTGCGGCGCGCGCGCTCGCCGTCGCACATCGATATGCCGTACTACGAGATCGGCCGGTCGGCGAAACCGTGGTCTTGAAAGGCCTAGACCGCAACGGCGCGCAAGCGCACGTTGATGCGCTGACGGCCTCGGCGGGTGTCGAGGGCCGATGGCTCACTGCATCTGAGAGCGCCGACATCTTGAGTCGCTATGGAATTCGGGTCTGCCAGCAGCGGATCGCTGCCAGCGCCAGCGAGGCAGCCGCGGTTGCCGAGGAGATCGGCTTCCCCGTGGCCCTCAAGATCGCCCGCGGCGATGTGGTGCACAAGAGCGAACGCGGCGGGGTCAGCCTCGACCTGACCGACGGGCAGGCAGTGGCTGATGCGTACTCGCACGTCGTGGCCGGCTGTGGCGACGGCGACCCCCGGGTCGTGGTCCAGCAGATGGTGCCCGCTGGTACGGAGTTGATCGTCGGCGCGGTCCAGGATCCGCAGTTCGGACCGGTCGTGATGCTCGGAGCCGGCGGCGTGCTGAGCGACGTGCTCGCCGATCGAAGCTTTCGGATCATGCCGCTCACCGAAACCGATGCGGCTGCGATGATCGACGGATTACGAATGGCACCGCTCCTGGACGGATTCCGCGGGCGCCCGATCGTGTCTCGCGACGCCGTGCGCGAATTGCTCCACCGAGTTGCCGCGCTCGTCGATGACTTCCCCCAGATCGCCGAGCTCGATCTCAACCCGGTCGTCTGCCTTGGCAGCGATCTGATCGTCGTGGACGCGAAGATCCGCCTGAGTGCAGCCGCAGCGCGACCGGACACCCTTGTGCGGCAGTTGTGTTGACCCATGATTGGCCGACGGCCGTTTTGAGGGTGCGCGGCCAATGATCGAGCGTGCCAGTTCGGCTGATCTGATGGCGTTTGCTGCCGACCGCGCGGGTGCACCGATGTCAGTAGCAGCAATCCTGGTGCTGGAATCAGGGTCTCACCTGCAACCAGCGGCGGTGCGAGCGTTGGTCACAGACCGAATCAGTGCCGTCCCGCGATTGCGCCAGAGTCTGGTCCCAGCCGCCATCGGCTGCGGGCGCCCGTACTGGACTGACGATCAGCGATTCGACATCGACCACCACTTTCGTCATGTCGTCTGTCCCGGTGCCGGCGACGAGTCAGCGCTTCTCGATGTCGCAGCCGACACGGTCAGCCGACGCCTGACACCGGACAGACCGCTCTGGTCGGCAACCTTCGTGACCGGACTCGCCGAAGGGCGCGCTGCGATGATCTTGCTGGTTCATCACGCCCTGGCGGATGGGATCGGCGGGCTGGCTGTTCTGGCCCACCTCGTTGATGGGGGTCACACGTCGGTCTCTGACTACCCGCGCCCGCGGCCAGGGTCATTCGAGCTGTTCGTCGACGCAGCCCGTGGGCGATGGCGCGCCGTGGCTCAGATCCCCACTGGAATCGGCCGACTCCGCTCCGCTGTCGCGGAGCTGGCTCCCGGCGGGGCTGTTCGAGCGCCGCGGTCGTCACTCAACCGCCCGATCGGGGGACTACGCCGGTTCGCGGTGGCTCGAGCTGACCTCGCCTCGATAAAGGTTGTCGCGCACGAGCATGGCGCGACTGTCAACGACGTCGTGCTCGGCGCGGTCGTCGGCGCGTTGTCCACCGTTCTGAACCTGCGTGGGGAGACGGCTGACCCGCTAGTGATATCTGTTCCTGTGTCGAGTCGCCATGACGACAGTCCCACTCGCCTTGGCAATCAAGTCGGTGCGATCCCCATGGCGCTGCCGGCCGGCGGTGCCGCACTGGACCGATTGGCCTCTATCGCCCGGATCACCCGTGGCCGCAAGACCGCAGCACGTGGGGCGTCCGCTGCAGTGCTCGGTCCGGCGTTCCGGATCCTCGCGAAAACGGGCGTGTTCGGCTGGCTGGTCAGCCACCAGCATCTCGTGAACACGTTCGTGACGAACGTCCGTGGACCTACTACTCCCCTATCGTTTTCCGGTGCTCGAGTCAGCGCTGTCATTCCGCTGTCGACGATCACCGGCAACATCACGGTCGCCTTTGCCGCCCTGTCCTACGCCGGGACACTCGTCATTACGGTCATCGCCGACCCGGAGCTCTGTACCGATCAGGGTCTGCTGACCGCGCATCTCCAGCGCGAGCTCGACACTCTCACGCGGGCCGTCGTCAGTTGAGCGCGGTGCCGCCGCTCTAGCAAGACTCGGAATGACCGCAAGCCCGACGACGGTGATCACTGCACCCATGGTGAGCGGGATGAGTGTCGTCGAGCTCGGGGTTGTCGTCGCGATGTCGAACGTGGCATGGAAGACGGCCACGACAAGGATGCTCCCGTTGCTACGGAGGTAGAGCCAGGCAAGCACCAACGCGCCGGTGACGAGACTGAAGAAGAATCCGAGGAGGCCAATCGCGGGCATTGCCCGATAGGTGGGCGTGATTCCGAAGAGCGGCAGATGCCAGACCGCCCAGATCACGCTGACCATGAGAGCTGCGGTGAGCGCGGAGTGACGTCGTTGCAGAAGCGGCTGTAGGTATCCGCGCCATCCGATCTCCTCACCGAATCCGTAGAACAGCAGGTTGGCCACCCAGAACACCGCGAGCGGGAGGAGCGAATACTCGACGCTGCTCCCGAATCGGCTCAGGTCCGGCCAATCTCCCTCGACAACCCGGGCGATGACCACGGCCGCGGCGAATAGGGCCAGCGGTCCAAGAAGGGCCAAAGACAGCCACCGCAGGCGTCCACGCCAGGCAACCGTGCTGCGTAGGACGGCTACGACGCCACGTCGGCCAGAGCGGGTCAAGGTCACAATCAGCGCCGCAATGGCCGGGCCCAGCCCGCCCCACAGATGCCAGTACGGCGAGGCCGACCAACTGACCCAATTCTGCCGGTCCGCGAGCAGGGATAACCAGCACAGCCAGGAGATCGCGAAGGCAAGAACCACGAAGGCCAGTAAGCGGTGCTGAGTCATCGTCGCGGTGAGCCGATTGGGCGACCGGCTTGGGAACTCGGTTCTGCCGTCAGCCGACACGTCCTGCACCGGCTTAGGGCGAAAGGTCGATGGCGATGAGCGGATCGGCCCTACCCACTGCGATTTTCGAATACTTGCTCCGATACAGCTGCTCCGCTGCTGCTCGCTCAGGATGCTCGAATTCGAGAACACGTCCGTGACCCGGGCGAATGGAATCACCGATCCGCACCAGCACCTCGTGACCGCCGACGAAATTTCTCCACCACTGCTTGCCGGTGGAGCCGGCGACGTAGATGACCAGCCGCTGCTCATCGCGGGCGAACTGAACGGGCAGGGACACGCGACGGCCGGTCACCCGCCCGACGAACTGCAACTCACACACTCCACCGAACATCCGGCCCAAGGGCGAACGCAGAAACATGAGAAGAAGCCGATGCGCGACTACCGGTCGGATCTCGAGGGTAGGCGCGCTCCGGCGAGTTTTCATGGCCGAGCCACTGCCTCGTACCGCCGCCCGGAGATTGACTTGACCTCAATGCGAACTATCTGCGGCTTGGCCGCCGCGTGCCAGACGGTCAGCGGCAGTTCAAGGGCCTCGAGCACATCATGGAGCTTGGATATCTCCTGAGCCACACCCCTGATGACGACGCTCCATGCGCTACCACTGTCAGGATCGTGGCTGTCCACCTCGAAGGCGACCGGAGCTCCGATCGCTGCAGTCAGCTTGGTTCCGTGTGCGGTCCGAAAGACGATGCTGCCGTGATCGACCAGATAATTGATCGGGAAGATGTCCGGCTCGCCGTCGACAAGTACGGCCAGCCTGCCGACCACCGCTTCCCTCAGTAGCGCCCACGACTGAGATGCACTCAGGTCAACCGGGGCCGACTCATCGGTATCCACGACCCAAGAGTGATCGCAGCCGGTCCGGCACGACAGAGCCGAAAGGCCCAATGTGCCCGTCTAGGTCCGCCGTACGTCGGCGCCGTAGACTGCGGCTTGGGTGCGGCTTTGCATGCCGAGCTTGGCCAGCAGACCTGACACGTAGTTCTTGACGGTCTTCTCGGCCAGGAAGAGACGCTCACCGATCTCCCGGTTGGTAAGCCCTTCCGTGATCAGGCTGAGTACCTCGCGTTCTCGCTCGGTCAAAGACGCCAAGCGCTCATCCTTCGGCTCGCCGTCGCGCAGCCTCGCCAACAGGCGTTCGGTGACGGCGGGGTCAAGCAGGGACTTACCCACCGCGACCTGCCGGATCGCGTCGACCAGATAGCTACCGCGGATCTCCTTGAGCACGTAGCCGGCCGCTCCGGCCATGACCGCGGCGAAGATCGCATCGTTGTCGTCATAGGACGTGAGGATGAGGCACCGGATCTCAGGGTAGGACGACCGGATTTCTCGGCAGACGTCAATGCCACTTCCGTCGGGCAATCGGGCATCGAGGACGGCGACGTGCGGCCGGGTGGCCGGGATGATGCGGATCGCCTCGGCCGCAGTCCCGGCTTCGCCGACGACTGTGATCCCGGGCTCCGCATGGAGTAGATCAGCGATGCCGCGGCGAACGATTTCGTGGTCATCGAGCAGGAATACGCGGATCGGCTGCATCCCGGTCGCGTCCTCGTTGTCGGTCAGATCAATGGAATCGTCCATGTCAACTGTGTCCCTTCCGAAGCCGATTCCGTGCGCTCCCACTGACTCTGATCGAGAGTGAGCAATCCACCATGGAGTTCGGCGCGCTGGCGCAGATTGGCCAGGCCGCTCCTTCGTTGGTTGTCACCCAAGCCCACACCGTCATCAGAAACGGTCAAGCGCAACTCCGCCGTCGTGGCGGCGACCTCTACGTCGACCCGGCTGGCGTGGGCGTGCCGGGCGGCATTGGTCAAGGCTTCGCGAACCACTGCGACGAGGTCCTCTACGACAGGCTCGGGGACGACAGCGTCGATCGGACCACTGAAGCGCACCAGCGGCTCGAAACCCAGAATTCCGCTGACCTCGGCGGCCACGATCAGGAGCCTGGTTCGTACGGTCCCGGTCTCGGGTCCCAGCGGGCCGCGCAGTTGGAAGATGGACGTGCGCGTCTGGCGGATTGTCTCGTCGATGTCAGATACGACGCGAGTCAGCCTGGCTGCTCGCTCGTCGGTTCCGAGCTCGTTGGCAACGCTCTGCACGGTCAACCCGATCGCGAACAGCCGCTGGGTCACGTGATCGTGCAGGTCACGCGCAATCCGATCGCGATCCTCGAGTAGGACGATGCGTTGCTGATCTGCGCGTGCGTCGGCGAGTTCGAGCGCGATCGCGGCGTGGTTGGCGAAAGTCGTGGCCATCTCGAGGTCGGCCTCGGAGAAGGGGTGTCGCTCTCGTACGCGACCTATGACCAACGCGCCGCGCACTCCCTGCGAGGAACCCAATGGGAGCACCATCACCGGTCCGACGGCGACCACCTGCGAGAGGTGCACTGAGAACGTCGGGTCCTCGTCGGCGTCACTGATGAGGATCGGGCGCCCACTCTTCAGAACCAGGCCGGCCAGCGTGTTCTCGATGGGAAACGTCAGAGCCGTGAGATCGTCGGCACCCTCGCCGGAGGCCACCTCGACGATCAGGCGTTCCCCGTCCGGGGTTGGCAGAACGACGGTGACCACATCCGCGTCGGCAATCTGGCAGGCGCGGCGCGCAATCAGGAGCAGCGGCTCCTCGCCCTCGGCGGAGAGCAGTTGCTGGGAGACCTCTGTTGAGGCTTGCAGCCAGTCCTGGCGACGCCGCGCTTCCTCGTAGAGGCGGGCGTTCTCGATCGCCACACCGGCAGTCGCCGCTAAGGCGGACACCAGTTCCTCGTCCTCGGCGGTGAAATCGCCGTTTGCGCACTCGCTCAGGTACAGGTTCCCGAAGACCTCCTCGCGAACACGGATGGGCACGCCGAGGAAGCTGGTCATGGGCGGATGGCCGTCGGGGAAGCCGACCGAACGCGGGTCATCGGTCATCCTCTGCAGCCGGATGGGACGTGGATCCTCGATCAACGCGCCCAAAAGGCCCTTGCCCTCGGGTAGATGCCCGATGCGGGCAACGGCATCGGCGTCCATGCCGACGTGGACGAACTGCTCAAGGCCACCGGTCGTATCGATCACCCCTAGCGCCCCGTAGCGCGCTTTGGCCAGTTCGCAAGCGGCTTGGACGATGCGGCGCAACAAGACTGGGAGCGTCAGGTTGCCGACCACGGTCTGGTTGGCGCGTAGCAGCCCGCGAAGCCTGCCCTGCGTCGCGACGACATCCTGCGCACGTTCGATCAGCTGGCGAAGCAGCTCATCGAACTCCAGCGTCGGCACGTCGGAAAACTGCTGCGCGGGACGGGTTTCGCCCTCCGCGCCGCTGCCATCGCCGTTGCGCAGGTCGGTGTGAGAGGGCATCGCGCTACCCAGCGTAACCCCCGTACACGTATCGCCTCTCCGCTTGCGACCTACCAGCCCCAGTCAAGCAACCCAAGCGCCAATGCGTGGGTCACGGTCGAGGACCGGCAGTCACGATCAGGTCGTGGTCATCCATGGCTGACGAGCCCCCTGTGGTCGGTGGCCATGGGGAGCCCGGGGGTGGTGAGTTGCGCGGCCGCGATTGGCTCGAGGCGCGGCGTGCTGCCAGAGCGATCAGGAGCCCACCAGTGATGAGCAAGATCAATCCGAGGCCGAGTAATCCAGCGGCGACCCAGCCAAGACCCGGCGCCGTGACGCCCGCTCGCGCCTCAGCTTGAATACCTGAGCCGCCGTCAGCCTGCATCACGACGACGGTCCAATCGCCGTCAGCCGGTGCCCACTCCACAGTTTGGGTGCCGGTACCGCTGGACTGGGCAGCCCAGATGTCCAGCTCCCCCGGCAGACGCGTCGGCGGTCCACCCGGCCGCTCGGTCCCCAATGCCGGCCCCATCTGTCTCACGCCTATGCCGCTCTGGCCGATCCCGCTGACCTGGCTGTGGGCCACTCCGCTCAGATAGCTCGCAACGTCCGCGGACGGCGCGATACCGACGAACAGGTCGCCGGTGGCGTCGGTGGGTGTCACTTGTAGTCGGGCGGTGCCCAGGAATTCGTCGATAGCCCATTGGTAGCCGACCGTGTCCAGTTGGATCTCATCGCTGATCACTGCGTACCCATCAGCTGCAAGGCTTGTCGCCGGGGTTGACAAGTACCCCCCGTCTCGCTGTGTTTGGTCGGCCCACAGCAGGCCGGCCCCGCCAACCAGCAGTCCGGTGGAGGTGAACAGCAGCACCGCTCCGGCCACGACGGCCACGATCCGGCCGCCGCTCCATCGATGGGCACTCGATGCCGTCGGCGCCAGGCTCGAGCCGGTTGAGCCCACCTGAGCAGCTATGCCGTCGGGAGCCACCGGCGTCGGACCGGCTGGAACGGACCCCGGGTCGGTGCCGCCCATGTCCAGGCGGAACGGCGGGTAACGGTCGGTCATCAGGGCGACGTAAGCGGCAACCCGCAGGACCCAGCGGTCCATACCCAGCACGAAGTCGAACAGCGGCGCCGGGTAGCGGCCGGTGAAAAGCAGCACGACCGCGGCGATAAGGACCAGCAGCCCCACCAAGCCGCCGGCCGCCCAGGCCGTGTTGTCCGCACCTGCCCGCCCCGCGAACCACACGCCACCGCCGACGAACAGTCCGACGATGAGGTAATGCGGCAGGACCAACAGCCACCACTTGACTAACACAAGGCCACGGGACAGCCGCTGGGGGTATTCCACGTGCAGCTGCGCGGGGTAGTCAACCACCTCGTTCAGGGTGAACGGCGGATACCGGTCGGAGCCCAGGGCGGCGTAGCTGTAGTACTGCACCCGCCACGTCCAACGCAGCACTCCCAGATTGAAGTCGAAGATGCTGCGGGGATAGCGCCCGGTGATCAAGATGGCGAAGAAGGCCACGATGCTCAGCGACACGAAGGCCAGCCACAAGAACACCAACACCACGACGTGTGGCAGCACGAGTAACCACTTCACCAACCACAGCCAACGAGACAACGACACATCCAGTGAGGCATCCACACGAACGGGATAGATCGGCTCGGTACCAGTCACAGAAATCTCCGCTTCCCAGCCCCCGACCGGAACGCCGCATCGGTAGCGGGCCTAGGTTCGAGGGACAACTCAAGCCTGCGCCAGACACCCGCCGGCAGCCACGGCCCTATGTCATGAGGACCTCGGGACGTAAGTCCCAAAGACGTCCAGCGTCAGCGGGATACCTCGAGCATGTCCACAAACCTGCGGCGGCGAGAGGCAGGAGTCGCTGGGGCTCGGCCGACTCGCAGCAGAACATGTGGGTACATGGTCAGCTGCAATTCCTCGCGGAGGTGCATGTTGGTGCTGGCCACCTCGATGACCTGCGTGAGCGGGCTGGCCACATAGCCCCGGCGGGTGAGCTCCAGAAGCACGTGCTCCAACGCTTCGCCCGCTCGCAGCCACGCCGTCGCTGTGTCGCGCTGCGTCCCGAGCAAGAGCAGGCATTGATTGGCGTCGGTGCGGGTCTCGGGATGCAACCAGCCCATGCCGTCCACATCGAAGTCTCGGATCGCTGAGTCGTTGGGGGCGCCGAGGTTGCCGCCCTGCACCAACTCGACAGGCAGACCGTCCAGCCGGCCAGGGTCACCCGAGGTCCATGCGCGCAGCTCCGCCCGGTACGCCGGGTCGACGCTCTCCAGGCGATCTGCCTCTCGGCTCAGCCGAGCCGTCGCTGCACGATGTTCCGGTTCGGTGATCGAGACGAGTTCGGCACCTTCGTGATTCGCAGCAGCCATCAGTGCGTTGATGACAACATCGGGGGTCGATTCATCGGCGAACACCCGCCGGTTGGTGTGCCGCAACTCGATGACCGGGTCCAACCAGCCGATTGCCGCCTCCGACACACGGAGTTCGGACGCGGTGAGCCGGGCAAGAAGGCTCGGCTGCGCGGGGTCCGGTAGAAGGTCAACGCGTGCTTCGTACCCCGCCGCGGCTAGAGCGACCCGAGCATTGAAGACCGCGCACCCACAGCTGATCAACAGTTGCCGTCCACGCGGGTCGAGCACGCGCAGTTGGCGATCCCAGTCAGCGTGTATCTCGAGACTGGAACTGCTACGACTCAATCGCCAAGGCTGAGTATTGTGGATCGAAGGCGCAAGGGTGGCGCGGACCGCGGCCCGGCGAAAAGCCCGGGCCATCTGGGGATCGGCGCGGATGTTCACGGTGTACCTGCTACGAGTCTCGCGGCGCGGGGACGATGACCACCGGGCAGGGCGGAGAGCTGCTGCAGGCCCGGCTCACTGAACCGACGAGACGGTTGTGGTGGCGGGCTCCGAGAACCAGCAACTCCGCGCCGTGCGCGGCATCGCGCAGGACTGACGCGGTGACGCCCTGCACTACCTCGACCGCGATGGTGACGGTCGGCTCACCAGCCGCGACCCGCTCGGCGAGAATGCCTCGGACCGACGCTTCGAGGGTCTGCATGATGTGCGGACCAAGGTCATTGAACTCTGGCATGACCGGGTAGCCCCAAAGGGCCGGGTAGTGCCAGACATGGATGGCCAAGACGTCGCAGCCCCGGTAGGCCGCCTGAGTCGCCGCTAGTCTCAACGCGGCCAGCGACACAGGGTCGTCATCCATGCCGACGACGACACGGTCGCGGCCGGACAGAGCTTCATTGGCGGCGACGACGGACGCGGGCGCTGCAACGGCGGTGGTCATGGTTGGATCTTGCACGCGATCGATAACCCGCTGGTAGGACCGAGGGGCCCGGTTGCCTAGGGACCTTGGTCGGTACGAGCGCTCACCGGGCGCCTGAAAGGCTCTACCCGTGACCCCCAACATCGAACTGATCGATGCGTACTGGCGTGCGGCCAACTTCCTGTCGGTCGGCCAGATCTATCTGCTGGACAACCCGTTGCTTCGCGAGCCGTTGCTGGCCGAACACGTCAAGCCACGCTTGCTCGGACATTGGGGCACCACGCCCGGACTCAACTTGCTGTACGTGCATATGAATCGGGTCATCAAGGACCGCGACCTCAACGCGCTCTATGTGACCGGGCCGGGACACGGTGGACCCGGGCTGGTGGCCAACGCCTACCTGGAGGGCACTTACAGCGAGGTCTACCCATCGGTCGCGGAGAACACCGACGGCATGCGCGCCCTCTTCCGCCAGTTCTCCTTCCCAGGCGGAATCCCCAGTCACGTCGCCCCGGAGACTCCTGGATCCATCCACGAGGGTGGCGAACTCGGGTACGCCCTGGTACACGCCTTCGGCGCTGCGTTCGACAACCCCGATCTACTCGTGCTGTGCGTGGTGGGCGACGGTGAGGCCGAGACCGGCCCCCTTGCCGCAAGCTGGCATTCGAACAAGTTCCTCAACCCGGTGACCGACGGTGCCGTTCTTCCGGTCTTACACCTGAACGGCTACAAGATCGCCAACCCCACCGTGCTCGCCCGCATCCCCGAGGATGAGCTCGCCGAGCTTCTCCGCGGGTACGGGTACGCCCCGCACTTCGTGGGTGGTGACGATCCCACCGCAGTGCATCAGCAGCTCGCCTCGACCCTCGATGAGGTCCTCGACGAGATCGCGGCCATCCAGCGCGCTGCTCGCGACACCTCCGGCCAGCAGCGCGGACGCACCGACTCAGACCAACCGACCCGGGCAACGTGGCCGATGATCGTGCTGCGCACGCCGAAGGGCTGGACGGGGCCGAAAGAGGTCGACGGCGTCCAGGTGGAGGGAACCTTTCGCTCCCACCAGGTCCCATTGGCAGACACCCGCAAGAATTCCGACCACCGCAAGCAGCTCGAACAGTGGTTGCGCAGCTACCGGCCGGAGGAGCTCTTCGACGAGTCGGGTCAACTGATCCCCGAACTCAAGGCGCTTGCCCCGCTTGGTGATCGCCGGATGAGTGCCAATCCGCACGCCAACGGCGGCCTGCTGCTGCGGGACCTCGTCATGCCCGACTTCCGCGACTACGCGGTCCCGGTGGAACGGTCGGCGGTGGAGTCCAGTGAAGCGACTCGGGTGCTCGGAGCATTCCTGCGCGACATCATCTCTGCCAACCCGCATCAGTTCCGGATCATGGGTCCAGACGAGACCGCGTCCAATCGTCTGGGAACCGTCTTCGAGGAGACCGACAAAGCTTGGGACGCCGAAATCCTGCCCGGCGACGACGATCTCGCGCCGGACGGTCGGGTCATGGAGGTGCTGTCCGAACATCTGTGCCAGGGCTGGCTGGAGGGCTATCTGCTCACCGGGCGGCATGGACTCTTCAACTGCTACGAGGCGTTCATCCACATCATCGATTCGATGTTCAACCAGCACGCCAAGTGGCTGAAGACCACCCGGCACATCCCATGGCGGGCACCGATCGCGTCGCTGAACTACCTGCTGTCCTCCCACGTGTGGCGACAGGATCACAACGGGCTATCGCACCAGGACCCGGGATTCATCGATCACGTCGTCAACAAGAAAGCCGAGATCGTTCGCGTCTATCTGCCACCGGACACCAACACGTTGCTCTCGGTCGCCGACCATTGCTTGCGAAGCCGGCACTACGTCAACGTCATCGTTGCCGGCAAGCAGCCGGCTCTGACGTATCTGAACATGGACGAGGCGATCGCGCACTGCACGCGCGGGCTCGGGATCTGGCCGTGGGCCGGCAACACGGACGGCGATCCGGATGTGGTGCTTGCCTGCGCCGGCGACGTTCCGACGATGGAGACGCTGGCCGCAGCCGACCTGCTGTTGACCCATCTCCCGGATCTGAAGTTCCGGGTCATCAACGTGGTCGACCTGATGCGGCTGCAGCCGGACACCGAACACCCGCACGGACTCAACGATCAGGCGTTCGACGCCCTGTTCACTGCCGACAAGCCGGTGATCTTCGCCTATCACGGCTACCCGTCGCTCATTCACCGACTCACCTACCGGCGGACCAACCACCGCAACATCCACGTCCGCGGCTATAAGGAGGAGGGCACCACCACGACCCCCTTCGACATGGTGATGATGAACGACCTCGATCGCTTCCATCTCGTCAAGGACGTGATCGACCGGGTGCCCTCGCTGGGCAGCCGCGCAGCCGACGTGCGGCAGCTGATGGTCGATGCGCGGCTCGCTGCGCGCGCCTACACCCGTGAGCACGGCGAGGACGACCCGGCGATCTCCGGCTGGACCTGGCCGGTCCGGGACTGACGTCGTGCGGGTACTCGTCGTCAACGCTGGGTCGTCGAGCCTGAAACTTCGCCTCCTCGACGAGAACGACGAACTTCGGGGCCGCGCCGATCTCCCGGCCGGTCCGGACGGCTTCGACACGGCCGCCCTCGCGGAGGTTCTCGGTGGTTGGGATCGTCCGGACGTTGTGGCTCACCGGATCGTGCACGGGGGGCGCACGTTCACCGGTCCGGTCATCATCGATGCGGGCGTACGGAAGGACCTGGCCGATCTGACCGATCTGGCTCCGTTGCACCAACCCAAGTCCTTGACAGCCTTGGATGCTGTCACCGCTCAACTGCCGGGCGTCACCGCGGTCGCCTGCTTCGACACTGCCTTCCACAGCACGATCCCCGAGGCGGCTGCGACCTACGCGGTGCCCGAGGAGTGGCGCAACCGGTACGGCATCCGTCGGTACGGCTTTCATGGGCTGTCCCACGCCTACTGCGTGCGTCGTTGCGCAGACTTGCTCGATCAGCCGATGTCTGAGCTGCGGATCGTCAGCTGCCACTTGGGGGCCGGCGCCTCGCTGGCGGCTGTGCTGAACGGTCGAAGTGTCGACACCACGATGGGCTTCACACCGCTCGAAGGGCTGGTCATGGCGACCCGCTCCGGCACGGTCGATCCAGGTCTCGTCCTGTGGTTGGAGGAGCACGAGCACCTCTCCCCGCATGAGGTTGCCACCGCCTTGGAGGAACGCTCCGGGCTCGCTGCGCTGGCCGGAACCGGCGACATGCGGGAGATCGAACGAGCCGCGGCCCGCCACGAGGCTGGCGCGGCGTTCGCCATAGACGTGTACATCCACCGACTGGTCGGGCTGATCGGCTCGATGTGCGCGGCCGCGGGCGGCATCGATGTGCTGGCATTCACCGGCGGGGTCGGCGAAGGCTCTGCCCTGGTCCGACGACGGGCGGCCGATCGCCTTGCGTTCCTCGGCGTCGCCATCGACGCCGATCGCAACAGCAATGTCGACGGTGACACGGACATCACGCGCTCCGGGGCCACCGCACGGACGGTGGTGATCTCAGCGCGGGAGGATCTGCAGATCGCCGGAGAAGTACGCGAGCTGCTCAGCCGCGATGCGTCAGAGCACGGGTAGGTAGCGCTTCAGCTCGAACGGCGTGACTTCACGTCGGTAGTCCGCCCATTCGGCGCGCTTGTTGCGCAGGAAGAAGTCGAACGTGTGCTCGCCGAGTGTCTCGGCCACCAACTCGCTGCCTTCCATGGCCCGCAGCGCGGCGTCCAGGCTGTGCGGCAGGTCGTCGTAGCCGGCGGCCAGTCGTTCGGTGTCGGTCAGCGACCACACGTCATCCTCGGCCTCCGGCGGCAACTCGTACCCCTTTTCGATCCCCCGGAGCCCGGCCGCGAGCATGAGGGCAAAGGCGAGGTAGGGATTGCACGCGGAGTCCGGGGAACGGATCTCAACCCGAGACGAATTCGCCTTGCCGGGTTTGTACGAGGGCATGCGGACGAGTGCAGATCGATTGGACCGCCCCCAACACACCGAGGACGGAGCCTCCCCGCCGGAGACCAGCCGCCGGTAGGAGTTGACCCATTGGTTCGTGACGGCGGTGATCTCGACGGCGTGCTGCAGCAGGCCTGCGACGAAGGCCCGTCCGGTCTGGGAAAGGCCGACCGGGTCGGAGGCATCGTGGAACGCGTTGCGGTCGCCCTCGAACAACGACACGTGGGTGTGCATGGCCGAGCCGGGTTGGTCGGTGAACGGCTTGGGCATGAACGTTGCGTACACACCCTGGGAGAGCGCGATCTCACGTACGACATGGCGCAGCGTCATGATGTTGTCGGCCATGCTCAGGGCATCCGCGTAGCGCAGGTCGATCTCCTGCTGACCGGGGGCAACTTCATGGTGGCTGAATTCCACCGAGATGCCCATTGCCTCCAGCGCGAAGACGGCCTCGCGGCGGAAGTCGTGGGCGACATCGTGGGTGGACAGGTCGAAGTAGCCGCCGTGATCGGCAGGTTGCGGGGCCTTGCCGTCGCTGGGCAGATCCTTCAGGAGGAAGAACTCGATCTCCGGGTGGGTGTAGAAGGTGAAGCCCATGTCCGCGGCCTTGGACAGTGTCCGGCGCAGGACATGACGCGGGTCGGCCCAGGACGGGGAACCGTCGGGCATCGTGATGTCGCAGAACATCCGTGCCGAGTCCGGTCCCGAGTCGTTGGCCAACGGGAGCACCTGGAACGTGCCTGGATCAGGCTTGGCCAGCATGTCTGACTCGTAGACGCGGGCGAAACCCTGGATCGCCGATCCGTCGAAGCCGATGCCTTCAGCGAAAGCAGCCTCGATCTCGGCAGGCGCCACAGCGACCGACTTGAGGTAGCCCAGGACGTCGGTGAACCACAACCGTACGAACCGGATCTCACGTTCTTCGAGGGTCCGGAGCACGAACTCCTGCTGGCGATCCATATCAGCGCAAGTGTGCCGCCGCTGTGTTACCGGCGAGTTACGTGCGTGCTCGGTGTGCGTTCGGACCAGTGCGAACCGGTCACCGCAGGGCGGAGCCCAGAATCCACTGGTCCCACGGGATGTTCCAGTCCCCGAGTCCGTTCGTGGGCTCGAGCGTCCGTGCCGTACCGGTCACTTGGACGATGTCACCCCAGCCGAAGTTCTCGTAGAACCACGCCGCGTTGGAGGTGCTCACGTTGATGCAGCCATGGGAGACATTGCGCCGACCCTGGTCACCCACTGACCAGGGGGCAGCGTGGACGAAGATTCCGGAGAAGGTGATTCGGCTCGCGTATTCGACTTCGAGTCGGTAGCCGTCGGGGTCGTCGACCGGCACGCCGTACGTCGAAGAGTCCATCGTGTAGACGCGATCCTGCCCCATGACGATCATGGTTCCGCTCGGCGTCAGAGTGCCGGATTTGCCCATCGAGACCGGGATCTCCCGTTCGAGAACACCGTTGCGATACACCCGCATGTTCAGGTCGCCGTTGTCGACCTGAGCTACCAGCGAGTCATGGATGTCGAACTCCATGTGCCGGTTTTCCCGGCCGTAGATGTCGTTCCCGATGTTGACGCCGTAGATGCCGACGTCGAACACGACGTGCGTGCCGGGCACCCAGTACTCCTGGGGGCGGTAGTGCACCTCGTGGTCGCTGAACCAGTGCCAGCGGCCCACGACCGGTGGGGTCGCGATCACCGTGAGACGCCGCTCGACCGCTGCCCGATTCTCGACGTCCTCGTCGAACTTGACCACGATCGGCATCCCCACTCCGATGCTGGTCATGTCACCGAACGGCAGGATGTCGGCTGCGACGAAGTCGTCCGCGGCCACCGTTGTGATCGACCCGCTGGACGTCGTGGCTACGCCGGCTGGGTTGGCCGCGGCCGCGGCCACGCTGTAGGTGGTGTCGTAGCGAAGCAACTCGGTGGCCTGCCACACCTTGCCGTCGGCCGAGAGCGCGCCCGGAACCTGGACACCATCTGCTGCCGTGACGACGACGCTGGTGAGCATCCCGTTTCCGGCCGAAATGACGACAGGGGTCATGGGGGCGAACAGGCTGCCGTTGAGGGGCGGATCGATGCTCACGACTGCGGGGGGAGGGGCCGCTTCGCTGGAAGCGCTCTCGCTCGAGTCAGCCGGCGATGCGGTGGCGTCGGCCTTCGGGAACGTGCATCCGGCGGCCGCCAGGAGCAGACCCAGAATGGCGAGGACTGCCGCGAGCAGACGTGTGCGACTCATCCGTTGGGATGGATGCGTCATACACCTACTCACTCTCGAGAAACACTGTCCCAGCTGGTGCATACCTTTGTAACGCTTGGGGAGGCCCAACGGTTGTACCGCCTGCGGAACATTTCGCTGAGAAAGCGCCGGCACATCTTCTCATATGCGAGGCGGAACCCTTATGTACCAGACTGTGACCATGGCTCATCGCCCAGCCTCCGACCCGTCGGCTGGTCCCGCCGGCGAAACCCGGCCATTCCGGATCGCATTGGCTCAAGTGAATATGTGCGTCGGCGATCTTGCCGGGAATGCGCAGCGGGTTCGGACCGAGGCCAGCGCTGCGCGGGCCGCAGGCGCCGATCTGGTCGCCTTCCCCGAAATGATGATCACGGGTTACCCACCCGAGGACCTCGTGCTCCGCCGCTCGTTCGCCCACGCGAGCGAGGCAACCCTCGCGAGACTGGCCGGGGATCTCTGCGCGGACGGCTGCGCAGAGTTGCCCGTCATCGTCGGTTATCTGGCGCACGATGACGGCGCCCGAAACGCAGCGGCAGTGTTGCACCGAGGCGAGGTGGCGGCCCGCTACTACAAGCATCACCTGCCGAACTACGGCGTCTTCGACGAGGCGCGGTACTTCCGCTCGGGGGAAACCCTCCCGGTTCTCACCATCGCCGGTATCGACGTGGCGCTGACGATCTGTGAGGACCTCTGGGTCGACGGAGGTCCGTTCGCCGTCGCCGGTGCGGCCGGGGTGGACCTGATTGTGTGCATCAACGGATCTCCGTACGAACGCGCGAAGGATGACGTGCGGCTGCCGCTGGTCCAGCGCCGGGCGGCCGAGGCGGCAGCGACAGTCGCCTACGTCAACACGGTGGGTGCACAGGACGAACTCGTCTTCGACGGCGACTCGATGATCGTCGCCCCCGACGGTGAACTCCTGGCCCGTGCGCAGCAGTTCGAGGAACGACTCCTGCTGGTGGACCTGAGCATCGAGCCCGGTCGATCCGTGCGCGAGGGCAGTATCGGCCCCATGACGGTCACCCGCGAAGTTCTCCCGGTCGCACAAGAGGCCACGCGCGAAGCCCGACCGGACCTCCCCCTGCTCCACATTTCAACCCGATCCCCGATCTCGCTGAAGTCTGGGGAGCCTTGGTGATCGGGCTGCGCGACTATGTGCGCAAGAACGGGTTCAGTTCGGTGTTGCTGGGCCTGTCCGGCGGGATCGACTCAGCTTTGGTCGCCGCGCTGGCCGCAGACGCCATCGGCGCCGAGCACGTCCACGGCGTCTCGATGCCGAGCCGATATTCCTCGGAGCACTCACGCCAGGACGCCGCCGATCTCGCCGACCGGATCGGCTGCCATCTCGACACCATCCCGATCGAGCCGATGGTCGCTGCCTACCTCGAGTCGGTGAAGCTGACTGGCCTCGCGGAGGAGAATCTGCAGGCCCGGATCCGCGGGGCCCTGCTCATGGGCCTTTCCAACGAGCACGGCCACCTCGTGCTGGCAACGGGGAACAAGAGCGAGATCTCGGTGGGATACACGACCCTGTACGGCGACACCGTCGGCGGATTCGCCCCGATCAAGGATGTGCCCAAGACGCTGGTCTGGGCGTTGGCGCGCTGGCGCAACGCCACGGCGGCCGAGCATGGCCAAAAGGAGCCGATCCCGGAGAACTCCATCACCAAGCCGCCGTCGGCCGAACTCAAGCCCGGACAGCAGGACAGCGATTCCCTGCCCGACTACGAGGTGCTCGACGCGATCCTCGCCGATTACGTCGACCGCGATCTCGGCCACAAGGAACTCATCGAGCGCGGACACGACCCCGAGATCGTGCGCACCGTCCTGCAGATGGTTGACCGGGCGGAATACAAGCGTCGCCAGTTTGCACCCGGAACCAAGATCTCGCTGAAGTCCTTCGGACGTGATCGACGTCTCCCAATTACCAGTCGCTGGCGGGAGACTGCCGAGTCCTAGTCATGCCACGCTTGAGTCACCCGGGGACACCGAACGGTGCTTCGAGGGAGGTCTAGGTGATGACGACGAGCGACAGCACTGCAGGCAGTGCATCCGCGCCAGCCGCACGGGTCAGGATCGGCCACCTGCAGGCGCTGAAGGACGCCGGTGAGCCCTGGCCGATGCTGACGGCCTACGACCAGTACACGGCGGCAATCTTCGACCAGGCCGGTATCCCCGTGTTGCTCGTCGGCGATTCGGCAGCCAACAACGTCTACGGCTATCCGAGTTCGTTGGGGGTCACGATGGAGGAGTTACTCCCCCTGGTCCGCGCCGTGGTCGGTGCCACCGAACGTTCACTGGTCGTGGCCGACTTGCCCTTCGGCAGCTACGAGTCCTCCCCGGAGCAGGCGTTGGCCGCTTCGGTCCGAATGATGAAAGAGGCTGGCGCGCATGCGGTCAAGCTCGAAGGCGGGGTACGTATCGCCGCGCAGATCGCCAAGATCGCCGAGGCCGGGGTCCCGGTCATGGCCCACATCGGGTTCACCCCGCAGAGCGAGCACGGCCTCGGCGGATTCAAGATCCAGGGCCGCGGTGCGGGCGCCGATCGGCTGATTGCTGACGCGCGCGCCGTCGAAGCGGCGGGCGCATTCGCCGTCGTTCTCGAGCTGGTTCCCGGCGAGCTTGCCGCGCAGGTCACCAAGGAGCTCGCGATCCCCACCGTCGGCATCGGCGCCGGGCCTGACTGCGACGCGCAAGTGCTTGTGTGGCAGGACATGGCGGGTTTGAACCGGGGCAGAGTGGCACGCTTCGTCAAGCAATACGCCGACCTCGACGGCATCCTGCGCGGTGCCGCTGCCGCCTACGCCGCCGACGTCAGAGCCGGCACTTTTCCGGGGCCCGAGCACACCTACGCTTGAATACCGCGCCTGTGGTCAATCGTCGAGGGCAAGCTGTGCCAGCAGGACCCGCGGCGCCTCGAGCAGCGAGGGCCCGTACCACGTGAGATGACGCCCGCTGATCAATGCCGACTTCTTGTCCACGAACGCCTCCGGGCCGTCATCGGCCGAGAAGGCGTAGGGCTCGTCCGGAAAGACGACGAGATCGGCGACCGCGATCCGATGGTCGTGCAGCTCCACTCGGGGATAGCGCTCGGGATCGTCGGCGAAAACGTTGTCCACCCCGAGGAGTCGAAGCACATCTCCAGCGAAGGTGTCTCGACCCAGCACCATCCACGGTCGCCGCCAGATGGGCACAACCGCCCGTTTTCGCGCCGCGCCTGGGACGATCGATCGCCAGAGCTCCCTCGTCTGACTGAGCCACTGCGGTTCCTCGCCGGTCAGCGCGCGGAGTAGTGCGGTGAGGTCGGCGATCGCCTCTTCGACGGTTGCGGGCCCGGTGACCCAGACCGGAATGCCGCTGCCCTGCAACGCAGCCAGATCCTCGGGTCGGTTCTCCTCAGCGTTGGCGACAACAAGATCCGGGTGCAGAGAACGGATGGCAGCCAGGTCTGGCCACTTCGTTCCGCCGACCCTCGGTACATCGAGATCGTTCGGATGAGTGCACCAATCGGTCGCGCCGACCAGGAGTGACCGATCCGTTTCGGCGATTGCCTCGGTGAGCGACGGGACCAGACAGACTACTCGCGAAGGTGGCGCCTCGAGCCCGAGCCGGGGCATGGCCCAGATTCGCTGGGGCGGCTTCGACCTCGGCATCTTGCAGCGACTCCCTTGGGAAAAGACTTGCCAGGGCTGGATATTCCGCGTCCGCCGAAAGCAGCAGGACCGCCGTCGGATCGACGGCGGTCCTGAATCTGTTGTGTGCAGTTGTGCTATCGGCGACCAGTGGCCTTCTTGGCTGTGGTCTTCTTGGCTGTGGTCTTCTTGGCTGCCGCCTTCTTCGCCGGCGCCTTCTTGGCGGTGGTCTTCTTGGCGGTGGTCTTTTTGGCTGTGGTCTTCTTTGCTGGTGCCTTCTTGGCGGTGGTCCGCTTCGCAGTCTTCTTGGCGGCCACCCTCTTTACGGTGCGCTTGGCTGCCGCCTTCTTCGCCGGCGCCTTCTTGGCAGTTGTCTTTTTGGCGGTGGTCTTCTTGGCTGCCGCCTTCTTCGCCGGCGCCTTCTTGGCAGTTGTCTTCTTGGCGGTGGTCTTCTTTGCCGCCGCCTTTTTGGCGGGGGCCTTCCGTGCAGCGGCCTTGGCGGCCATGGGTCCTCCTAGACGAACGGATGTTGCATTAACTGTCGAGGGCTATGTCAATTACGTCAACTCTCCACGCCGATCAGCAACGTTCTGTTCTATTGGACTCATCTGGTCTCATGCGCGCAAGATGTTCCGGCGCAGTCGCGTGCGAACGGATTCACGCGGTGCCATTCACTTCAGGAACCAGTCGCCATCGTCTTCGTATGACTCGTGTATTGCAATGCGCTGCAATGCAGTTGGTGCGCGTTGCTACACCGATTGACGTTCGGCACTCCGAGCGGGGTCGCCGAGCAGGGCATCCATCTGGCTCCCAGTCGGACGCCTATGGACGACGGACGTCACTCGTGACGCAATCACTCGAAGCGACACGCTGTGCACGCGCGAGTAGGAGCGCAGCAACTCGAGAGCAGCGTCGGCGGTGATTCCATACGTGGCCATGAGGACGCCCGTCGCCTGCTCGATCACCTGGCTGTCGCTCAATGCATAGCGCAGGTGTTTCACGTCGTCGAGGAGTTCCTCGCGCGTCGGATCGCTTGCCACGGGCGTCGAATTGACTGCGGCCCAGGCTGATTGCAGAGACGGGTAGCGCAACTCTTCGATGATCGCGGGCTTCCACAACTGACTCAGCATCTGTTGCAGCCCGGCAGCGAGGCCGTACATCGCAAGAGGGATCCCGCTGGTCGTTGCCCGTTCAGCAGCGTCGACGAATGTTGCCAATCCGCGCTTATCGCACTCGGTGATGTCCGTAGCGTCGATGACGATTCTGATCGGCCGCGAGATGAATGCGGCATTGAGCGCGGAATAGAGCCCGCGCCGCGAGACGGGTCCCACCGGACCGTAGAGCCGAACGAGGAGCACGCCATCGCTGCTATGCAGGACGACAGTGAGGCCTCCCCCACAGGACACCCCGAGCGAGCCCCTCTGATCGGCGGAGTTCTGCTCGGCTGCCAAGGCGGGGTTGAGGCGCGGGGCCACGCGATGCCGCGGCAGGCCGGTCTGCCCGTCGTCGATCACCATGTACGAATCGCTGACTCAACGCTGGCATAGACGGGTATGCCGAGGCTTGAGATGTCCACGCTTGCGATGTCCACCGACGCCCGGATCGGGCCCGGACAGGTCTGTGTTGGCTGCTGGCGCGGCGCCGGAGTGACAGATTGTGGAAGCACCGCCAGAACCCCCCTTGGTTGAGGGTCGCCGGGTCCAGGGCCACCATGTGATTGAGACCGATCTGTACCGAGATTACAACCGAGCATCACTCTGTGCTAGCCATTGTGACGCTCGGCTAAAGCGGTTCGGCGGCTTTTGTGTGTTGTAGCTCTCCCCCGCGTACGCTCATGCCTACGAGCGCGGTGGGCCGCCGAATGCAGGCGGCTGACCCGGACCCGTTTCCGCCGCCGAGGTCTCTGCGCGCGGGAAGGTCGCTCATGACAGCCCAGGAGCCGGCACCGTCGTCGCGCTCCCGTGTCGCCAAGATTCTGGCCACCGTGCTGCTTCCCGGCCAGGAGTCTGTGCCGTTGGCTGACCGGCTCTGTGCCGAGTGCGTGCGGACGTTGGACATCAGCGGTGCGGCGATCATCTTGATGAATGACGTCGACAATCTCGGTGTTGTCGCCGTCACTGACGGACCGGCCGCGCAGATGGAAGAGTTGCAGTTCGCCACCGGCGAGGGTCCATGTGTGGATGCCTCACGAACGGGCAGCCCCGTCTTGTTGCCCGATGTGCGCGGCGCCGTGCAGCGTTGGCCCGGCTACGGGTCTGGGCTGCTGAACACCTCCATCCAGGCGATCTTCGCGTTTCCGCTTCAGGTCGGCGCCATTCGGATCGGGGTCCTCGATCTCTACCGAGGTACGGAGGGCGGACTCACCAAAACCCACTTCGTCGAGGCGCTGGCGTTCGCCGACGCCGCCGCCCTGCTGCTGTTGCACTTGCAGGGTGACCCCAACGGTGGACCGGCAACTCCCACGTTTGACCCGATCGGCCGCAACGCTGCCATCCATCAGGCCACCGGGATGATCGCGGTCCAGCTCAGGGTGGGCCTGGCCGATGCCCTCCTCAGGCTTCGGGCGCACGCGTACTCTTCCGATGTATCCATGGCCGCCGTCGCCGCAGATGTGGTCAGCCGCAAACTGCGCTTCGACCACACGATCGCGGGCACATCGCCTCCGGAAACCCGGTAGCCGTGGACACGCAGAAGGGGGACAACGTGCCAACCCGAGAAGACCGCATCGCTGAAACGTTCGTCGAACTGGCAGACACACTGGTCGCAGACTTCGACGTCATCGACTTCCTGCACATCCTTGCTGACCGCAGCGTGGAGCTGCTCGATGCCGATGCAGCCGGCATCATGCTCGGCGATCAGCGGGGCGGGCTCCATCCGGTTGCCTCGTCGGTAGAAGAAGCCCGGTTGATCGAACTCTTCGAGCACCAGAACAATGAAGGGCCCTGCCTGGACTGCTTCAGGACCGGCGAGCCGGTGGCACTTGCCGACCTCGCATCGATGCGCGCTTCATGGCCCGCCTTCACGACCCGGCTGGAGCAACTGGGATTCCACGCTGCCCAGGCCATACCCATGCGTTTGCGCAACGATGTCATCGGTGCGCTCAACCTGTTCCGTACCTCACCTGGGGTGCTGTCCGAGTCCGACGCGCGCCTGGCTCAAGCACTTGCTGACGTCGCGACCGTCGGCCTGCTCCAGGAACGGGCGGTCACCGCTCGCGACACGCTCGCTGAGCAACTACAGACCGCTCTGAACAGCCGGATCGTCCTGGAGCAGGCGAAGGGCATGATCGCCGAGCGCACCGGCCTTCAGATGAGTGAGGCCTTTCAACTGCTTCGCGACTATGCCCGCAAGCACGGGGAGAAGCTCAGCGACGTGGCCGGACGGGTCATCGACGGCTCCTTCGCCGATGCCACGCATCCGACTCCGAAACTGTCATCGGTTCCGCCCACCCCGTAACCATCGCAGTCAGCTCAGCCATTCCCCCACGCTCAATCCCAAACCGGCAGCAGCGAATCCAGCGCTGAGAGCGACGATCAGATTCGCCATGGCGAACCAGCCGGCTCGCTTCTCGAGCAGCCGAAGCGTCTCGTAGCTGAAGGTGCTGTAGGTGGTGAGGGCGCCACAGAAGCCGACCCCCACCGCTGCTGCAACAGCGGGCGCCACCACCTGCGCCGCACCGATGACAACCCCCAGCACGAAAGAGCCGACCACGTTGACCAGCACCGTGCCCCAAGGAAAGACCCCGTCGTAGCGGGTCTGCACAAGTCGGTCAGTGAGATACCGCGCGGGTGCGCCAAGAGCGGCTCCCAGCCCCACCCAGAGCCACATCACGTGCTGCCTCGCGATCGTCGAGCCGCCCAAGCGATGGCGGCACAGCGAGCCAGCGCCGCACCTGCCGCGGCTGCGACCAGCGCCGCCGCCGCGCTGGCGAACAGATAGGCCAGGGCCGCCACGGGGCGGCCGGCCGCGAGGAGGTGGTGCACGTCAATCATTGCCGTGGAGAAGGTGGTGAATCCGCCCAGAACGCCGACCCCGAGAAAGGGTCGCAGTAGCCGTGGGGCGGACCGAAGTTCGGTCAGGATCACCATGAGAGCACCCAGCAGTAGCGAGCCGCTGACGTTGATCGCGAATGTGGCACCTGGCCACTGATCCGGCTCGTTGTGCCACCACACCGACAGCCCGTACCGTGCCTCGGCACCGAGCACGCCGCCCGCAGCGATTGCTGCCAACAGCGCCAGATCCCACACTCGCTGACCGCGCTGCGCCGGGTCGTGCAGGTCGACGTCCGGGTCGATCGGGAGTTCTCCCACTCAGCTTCGCCTCCGAGCGCATTGAACCGCAGCCTGCGCCATCTCGTTTGTGGGGGCAGTAGCTCGACAGTTCCGCCGAGCGAGGGACCACTGGAGCGATCAAGGATGACAAATCTTGCGATTGCGACGGGGCTGGACAGGCTGCCGGCAACGGACCGGCCACTGCTCTGGCAATTCGGGATGGATCGGACCACGGCCCCGAGCCACGACCGGATCCAGGCTGCATTCGAGGAGTGGGCTCAGCGCACCCCGGACGCGATCGCAGTGGTGCAGGGCGCCGAGCAGGTCACCTATGCCGAACTAGACCGGCGGGCGAACTGTCTCGCCTCCCTGCTGAGAGTGCATCGCGTTCGCGCCGGAGATCGGGTCGGGCTGTTCCTGCGTCAGTCGGTGCCGATGATCGTCGGGATGCTGGCGACTCTGAAGATCGGCGCTGCCTATGTCCCGCAGGACGCCCGCAGAACGTCCTCACAGCACCTCGGCCACATCGTGACGCATGCGCGGATCCACGTCGTCCTCACCTTGGCTGAGCACGTCGGCCGGATCCCCCGCGCGAAAGGACAGGCCGTGATCGCGCTCGATGCGTTGGCGCTCGATGCGCTCAAGTACGACGGCTCGATACCGCTGTGGAGCGAGAGCGAGGGCCAACCGGGCACGGCGGTCGTCATCTTCGCGTCCGGTACGACGGGTCGGCCGAACGCGGTGCCTGTGACTCACGCCGATCTCTGCAGGGCCCTGCTCACGGGGCCTGGCTCGCGCGGCAGCCGGGCCGGAATGCGCGTGGCGCACACACTCGACACCGCATCTGAGATTGCCGTCTCGGAGATTTTCGCTGCCCTCTCCCACGGCGCCACCCTCGTCCTGAGCACCCCCGCAGTCTCGCCACGACTCGGTTCGGTCCCCCGGCCGCGGCGTTGATGTGGACGTGGCGAGGCGGACGGCTGATCATGAGAACGTCCACCGAAGTGCGTCTCGCGGCGCCGGCACATGGCGCGGGGACAGGAGCGAATCGATGCAGTCTGCACAGTCCGACCTGTTGCGTGCGTTGCACGACCAGCACGCGCCTGCCCTGTGGCGGTTCGCAGTGGGACTGACCCAGCAGGCGCAACTGGCCGAGGATGTCGTACAGGAGGCCCTCCTTCGGGCATGGATGCGGCCGGAGATCCTCGAGTTGGACGAGTCAGCCGCCCGGGCATGGCTTTTCACGGTCGTGCGAAACCTGGTCATTGACGAGCGGCGCAGCGCGCGGTCCCGTCGCGAGTTGACCAGCGATGACCTGCCGGATCGACCCAGAGCCGATGAGATGGATGCCGCGTTGGACTCGTGGCTGATCACCGCGGCTCTCGCTCAGCTCTCGCTCGAGCACCGGACCGTGATCGTGCATGCGTATTACGGTCGACGCTCGATAGCCGACATCGCGACCGAGTTGGGAGTACCGCCGGGGACGATCAAGTCGCGACTGCATTACGGGTTGCGCGCGCTGCGCCTTGCATTGCAGGAACGGGGGGTGACCACAGCGTGACGACAGGACCCGACACCTATCGCGACTGGGACGCAGCCTACGTCCTCGGATCGCTGTCCCCGAGCGAGCGCCATGAGTACGAGGAGCATCTGAGTACGTGCTCGGCGTGCTCGTCCGATGTCGCGGAGCTGGCTGGAATCTCCGGCGTCCTCCGCGCCGTACCTCATGAGCGAGCAATGGCTCTGCTCGAGGTTGACCCCGCATCGGAAGCGCGTGATGGCAGCCCCGCTCAGCTCCCGCCGATGCCCCCGAACCTCTTGCCTGACCTCGTTCGTGCCGCTCGACGATCGCAATCGCGGGCTCGCGCACGGACCATCACCTGGGTCGCGAGTGGCCTGGCGGCCGTCGCGGCCGCGGTTCTGGTGTTCATCCTGGCGTTTGGGTTGAGCGGTTCGAGCGGCGAAAGCCGTCACCTCACGATGGCCCAGCCCTCTCCTAGTCCGATCACTGCGGAAGCGATCCTGACCGAACAGCCATGGGGCACGACGATCGAGCTGGAGTGCTCGTATGCGGCGTACTTCGACAGCCGTCCGATGCTGGAGACCGCGCTCTACGGGCTGTACGTGATCGACCGAGAAGGCAACGCGACCGAGCAGGCCACCTGGGCAGCCGAACCGGGAAGCAGCGTGTCGCCCACCGCGACGACAGCCCTGAGGATCGAGGAGATCGACCGCATCGAGGTCCGCTGGCTGGACAGCGGGCGGGTGGTGCTGGAGGCAAGCCCGTAGCGGCGCGTCAGGCCGGACGGCGGACGAGTCGGCCTGTACGCCGGGTTCTGTCCACGGGCGCCTTGCGGCGATCCCGATGGGCGATCATCCATCTCGACCTGCCGTTGCCGACAGGCTCGTGCGGTCCACCCGCAGGCTCGGGCGGGCAGCCCTCGAACGCCTGCGCAGGTCGCACCGCCGAAGCAGCGCGACCCTTTCGACCTTGCACCGGGTGGGGTTTACCGAGCCGTCCCGGTCACCCGGGACGCTGGTGGTCTCTTACACCACCGTTTCACCCTTGCCGAACGGCCGAAGCCGATCGGCGGTCTGTTTTCTGTGGCACTTTCCCGCGGGTCACCCCGGGTTGCCGTTAGCAACCACCCTGCCCTTTGGAGCCCGGACGTTCCTCGATCACGTTGCCGTGACCGCGACCGCCCAGCCGACTCGTCCGTCGTGACCGCATTGTAGTTGGACCGCGGGACCCACGCGTCCAACCATTCGCACCGAGCGTTCCGCACGCGGGCCCGCCCCGCCGTACGGGAGGGTCCGTAGGCTCGCGGCGTGGCTGACCTGGCGGCGTTGGCGGTCACCGTTCCGTTGCTGGTCCTCTCGCTCGTCGTCGCCATTCAGGGTCGCAGTGCAACGGCCACAGCCCTGGTCTCCGTGCTCGGCGCTTCGTTCGCGGTCTTCGTGGGAGCGGTCGGCGGGAGCCCGGCGTCGGACGAGGTCTACGACATCCTGCCGACCGTCGGCTTCCTCTGTGTGCTGCTGATTCTGAGCCATCTCGCCGACGCGGAAGGATTGTTCACCTGGGCCGCAGCAGTGCTCGCACGTAGCGCGGGTCGATCGCGGATTGCGATGTTCCAGCGGGTATTCATCCTCGCCTCGATCACAACCGCCGTCTTCAGCCTCGCTGCCACCGTGGTGCTGCTCACCCCCGTCGTCCTTGCAACGGTGCGCCGGATGCAAGTCCCTGCTCGGCCGCACGCCTTTGCCTGCGGCCACCTGGCCAACTCAGCTTCGCTGCTGATGCCGGTCAGCAACCTGACGAACCTGTTGGCCTTCAGCGCGACCGGACTGTCATTCCTTGCCTTCACCGGACTGATGGCGCTGCCGTGGATTGTCGTCATCGTTGTCGAGTACGCGCTGTTGCGCCGGATCTTCGGCGCCGAACTAACCGACCATTCGGCCCACCCGGTCGCTGATCGACCGCCGACTCCGCGGGTTGCCCTGGCCGTCGTGACATTGACCGTCGCCGGCTTCGCGGTCGGCTCGCTGATCGGCGTCGCGCCGGTGTGGCCGGCCGCCGCCGGTGCCGCGATCCTGGCGATCAGACGCCTGATCGCGCGGACCAGCAATGTGAACGACATCATCGAGTCGGCAAACCTGGCCTTCGCCTTGTTCGTCTTCGGGCTGGCGGTCCTCGTACGCGGAATCCAGGAAAGCGGACTGCAAGACCTGATCTCCGCGCTCCTCCCCCAAGGTTCGAGTCTCGCCGCCATGTTGGGCATCGCCGGGATCGCCGCCGTTCTGGCGAACTTGGTCAACAACCTTCCGGCCGCACTGGCATTGGTCCCGCCCGCCGCGCTGTTGGGGACCCCGGCGATTCTTGCCGTGCTCGTCGGCGTCAACGTGGGCTCGAACCTCACCTACGTCGGGTCGTTGGCAAATCTGCTCTGGCGCCGGGTCCTCGTCCCGTCCGGCGAGGCACCTAATGCCTGGCGATTCACCGTCGTCGGAATGCTCACCGTGCCGGCGACCGTGGTCGCGGCAACCACCGCGCTCTGGCTGTCCTGGCGCCTCTTCGGCTGATCCTTCCGAGTGAAGAACGCCAGCTGTCGGACCATTGGTAGAAGGCGTCCTTCCCCGCAGAACAAATTGGCGCTATTCGCCGCCGCGCGAGGGCGAGCCGATTGCGATCATCCGCTCCACAGCTGCTCGCGCCTTCGTGGCGATATCGGTCGGTACGTCGATATCACCGGTGTCGTCGCGCAGCGTCGCCAGCAGCTTCGCCGGCGTGATCATCTTCATGTACCGGCAGGTTGCCCGCTCGTTCATCGCGAGGAACTCGGTCTTGTCGTTCAGCCCGCGGAGTTGGTGCAGGATCCCGGTCTCGGTGGCCACGAGGACCTGACGCGAGCGAGTGTTCGCCGCTGCCTCGACCATCCCGCCCGTCGACAGCACCCGAGTGCGCTCAGCGGGAAGGTCGCCCGCGGACATCAGGTCCAGAACCGATGTGGTGCAGCCACATTCGGGGTGGACGAGAATGTCGGCGTCGGGATGAGCGGCCACCTTCGCCCGAACGTCTGCCGGGCTGATGCCAGCATGGACATGGCACTCCCCCGCCCATATGTGGATGTTGTCCCGACCGGTGACGCGCTTCACGTGGGCGCCCAGAAACTGGTCGGGACAGAACAGGATCTCGGTGTTCTCGGGAATCGAACGGATGACATCCGCGGCATTGGACGAAGTGCAACAGATGTCGGTCTCGGCCTTCACCGCAGCCGTCGTGTTGACGTAGGAAACGACGACCGCCCCCGGATGCTCGGCCTTCCAGGCCCGGAGCTGGTCAGCGTTGATGCTGTCCGCCAACGAACACCCGGCGGCATGGTCGGGCAACAGGACCCGTTTGTCCGGCGAGAGGATCTTCGCGGTCTCGGCCATGAAGTGCACCCCGCAGAACACGATCACTGCGGCATCGGTCTGCGCGGCGATCCGGGACAGGTACAGCGAGTCGCCGGTGTAATGCGCGACATCCTGGATGTCGGGAACCTGGTAGTTGTGCGCGAGGATGACTGCGTCTCGCAGTTCGGCCAAAGCCCGAACTTCAGCGGCCCACGACGCATAATCGGCCGGGCTCATCCGCGCCTCGTCGGAGGTCAGCGTCGAGGTCATCCGCCCTCCCAATGTGTCGTGTCGTTCACGAGCATGACGATGCCGCTGCCATCGGCGGACCACTCGATGATCGACAGGCTGGCCGGTGCCAGAAAGATTCGATTCACCGTGGACAACGCTACGTCCAGTGCCAGGCACAGGAGCACTTTGATCGGCATCAGGTGAGTGACGACTGCCACATCACGCCCTTCGTGTTCGGCGCACATCCGAGCGACGAATCGATCCATCCGCTCTTTGACCCGAGACACGCTCTCCCCACCCGGAGCAGCGACGTCGGGTGAGTCGCGGAACGCGGAAAGCTGGTCGGAGTAGGCCGAGTGTGCCTCGTGTGCGGTCAGCCCCTCGAGGTCACCGAAATCCAGTTCGACGAGGTCGTCGTCGATATCGATCGGCAGATGCAGCGCATCGCCCACGATCTGTGCAGTTTCCCGGGTACGTACCAGCGGCGAACTGTGCACCGCGGTGATCGATCCGTACCCCGCCAACCGAGCCGCCGCGCGCTCGATCTGGGCCCGCCCGTCCTCGGTCAGCGACAGATCGTTGCGCCCGCTGAACCGCCGCTCCGGCGTGTGCGCAGTCAGGCCATGTCTCAACAGATACATCCGCGTCGGGGCAGCCAGATGCCCACCGAGGGGCGGCGGTTCCGATGGCGCGGCGGTGTGCGCAATCGTTCGCGGGGCACTCGCACCGGCAGCCGGTTCGGTGGGGGTCGCCGCGCGCCGACGCTTCAGCGCCGGGTACGACTCGCCGATCGGGATGCCGTCAAGTGCCTGGTTGGCCAGCCGGTCGGCGGCGGCGTTCTTCTCCCGCGGAATCCAGGTGTAGGTCACATCCGGCAGCTGCCGGGCCAGGCGCTGCGCCTGAAGGGCGAGGGGCTGCATGTCGGGGTGCTTGATCTTCCATCGGCCCGACATCTGTTCCACGACGAGCTTGGAGTCCATCCGGACGTCGACCCGTGACGGGTGGAAGGACGCAGCAGCCTCCAGTCCGGCGATCAGCCCGCGGTATTCGGCAACGTTGTTGGTCGCGCGACCGATCGCTTCCGCGCGTTCGGCGAGCACCTGGCCGGTGACCGGATCCCGGACCAATGCGCCGTAGCCGGCCGGGCCCGGGTTTCCGCGGGCGCCACCGTCGGCCTCGACGATCAGATAAGGCCCAGTGGGCTCGCTCACAGAATCATTTTCCGTGCTCCGCCCGGCGGATCGCTGCGCTCCTCGCTCGTTCCTCGCTCACAGGCCAGAATCCGGGGCCCGCACCAGGATCCGGCGGCATTCATCGCAGCGCAGGACCTCCTCAGGCGGTGCTGTCCGTGCATGAGACAGCTCGGTGCCCGACACATCCATGTGGCATCCCTGACAACGTCGGGCCCGCAATGCTGCCGCGCCCGCGCCAGCCCCCGTGCCGCCGCGGATCCGGTCGTAGAGCTTCAGCAAATCCGCCGGTACGCCCTCGGCGCGCTCCGCCCGTTGTACCAGTGCCTCGCCACGATCGGCCTCGATGCCGTGCAGCGCCTCATCCCGGGCCTCGGTCAGGCGCAGCACCTCCGCCTCGGCGTCGTTGCGCGACTTCTGCAAGCCGGTGAGCCGGGCCTCCATCTCCTCCGCCGCTCCATGAGGTCGAGGACCTGATCCTCGAGATCGGATTGCCGCCGGGCCGAGCGTCTCCATCTCGTGCTGCAGCGACTCCAGTTCTCGCGCGTTCGGTGATCGCACCGGCGTCAGCCGCGCTGGTCCCGCTCCTGCCGTGCGCGCACTGTCTCCACGTCGGCTCTCCAGCCGCGCTGCTCTCGGCTGCAGGTCACGCGAGCTCGGTCTCGACCCGACCCGCGGCGATCCTGCAGCTCGGCCGTCGCCGCGTGGTTTCCTCGAGCGCAGCTAGTTCCGGGCAGCGTGGTCCGCCGGTGCTCGAGCCGGTGCGAGCGTCGAGTCAAGAGCTTGTAGGTCGAGCAGCCGCAGCTGCGCGACAGGGTCGGCCTGCACGCCAGAGAACCTACCCGCCGCGACGATTCACGCACCTTCGTCGGCCTGGCACACCAACCGCTCGAGCTCGGCGCCTAGCGTTCGGCCGCCGCCGGACGGCACCGACGGTCCTCCAACGGGTCGGGCAGCTCGTGCACCCGCGGGTCGCCCTCGTCGGCGATGTAGTCCTCGGGTGCCGTGCCGTCGGTGCCCTCGGGGACCTTCATCGCCCGGAAGACGAATGTCGCGACGACCGTGAACAGCAGGTTCACGAGCATGGCGATGAATCCGGTGTAGATCGTCGTCGGCGTGTCCAGCCGAGCTTCGACAGGGCGAAGGCCGAGCCACCGAAGTGCTCACGGATCACGTCGCCGGTGGCCGGGTCGATCCGCTGGATGTTGTAGAGCATCAGCATGCCCACGCCCATCCCGGCCACCCAGCCGACGATGAGCGCCCACCGGTGGAACCAGCGGGTGAACAGGCCGAGGACCAGGGCCGGGAAGCGTCTGCAGGATGATCACGCCGCCGATCAGTTGCAGGTCGATCGAGAACTGCGGGTCGATGAAGATGATCACCTCGAGCGCGCCCAACTTGACCACCAGCGAGGCGATCTTCGCGACCTTCGCCTCCTGTCGCGGCTGGTCGCGTTCTTGCGGAAGTACTCCTTGTAGATGTTGCGGGTGAACAGGTTGGCCGCTGCGATCGACATGATCGCCGCTGGCACCAGCGCACCGATGCCGATGGCCGCAAAGGCAACGCCGGCGAACCAGTCGGGGAACATGTCCTCCAACAGAGCCGGCACGATCGTGTTTCCGTCCCCCCCTACCGGGGTGGTGCCGTTGGCGATGGCCATGAACCCGAGCAGCGCAAGGAGTCCCAGCGCCAGGCTGTAGGCCGGCAACGCGGACATGTTGCGCTTGATGACATCCCGGTTTTTCGAGGCCAGGACGCCGGTGATCGAGTGCGGGTAGAGGAACAGCGCCAGAGCCGAGCCCAGAGCCAGTGTGGCGTACTGCAATTGGCCGGTTGATGGCAATAGGACACCGGCGCCGGAGCCGAACTTCTCCTCCGCCGCGCCGAAGATGACATCCCATCCGCCGAGCTTGGACGGGATCACGATGACCGCAACGATGATCGTCAGGTAGATCAGGATGTCCTTGACGAACGCGATCAGCGCTGGCGCTCGCAGTCCGGAGCTGTACGTGTAGAGCGCAAGGATGATGAACGCCACGACGATGGGGATCTCACCCTGGACACCCATCGTCTTCAGGACCGCCTCGATGCCGACCAACTGCAGGGCGATGTAGGGCATCGTCGCCACGATTCCGGTGATGGCGACCAGGAGCGCCATGGTCGGCGAGTCCCAGCGCCCGCGGACGAAGTCCGCAGGAGTCACGTACCCGCGCACGTGCGACACCGACCACAGCCGGATCAAGATCAGGAAGAAGATCGGATAGATCATGATCGTGTACGGCACCGCGAAGAAGCCGGCCGCACCGGCGCCGAACATCAGAGCTGGAACGGCGACGAACGTGTAGGCGGTATAGAGGTCACCGCCGACCAGGAACCAGGTGACCCAGGAACCGAAGTTGCGCCCGCCCAACCCCCACTCGTCCAGGTGCAGCAGGTCTTTCGGGCGGCGCCAGCGCGCGGCGTAGAAACCCAAGCCGGTCACCAGGAGGAAGAAGAAGATGAAGATGACGAGCTCGGTCGTCTTGATGCCCTCCATGGTCAGCGCCCCTGTCCGTCAGCCGTACGGGTGTCTGAGCGGTCCCGGTCTGCGTCCGGATCCTTTCTCGTCTTGGTCTTCTGATAGACGATGCTGGTGGTGATCACGCCGACGGCCACAAAGGCGAGAAGCTGGCCCCAGTAGAAGAACGGCCAGCCGAACAGCGTCGGCTCCACGCGGTTGTAGAACGGGACGAGCAGGCACAGGACGACCGGGATCACGAGCAACCAGTTCCAAGGGCTTCGGTCGTTGCGGTGCTGCCGATCGTTCTTGCGCTGTCGGTCGGTGCGGGCGCTCTCGGGCGCCGGCGCCTGACTCAGGTCCGGGCTGTCATCGCTGCTCTCCGTCATCAGGTGCCTCCTGCGTCGACGTGGCCTGCGCCGCGGCGATCCAAGGATCAGTCCGCCGGGCGGACACCGAGACCTCGATCTTGGCGTCGGCGACATCCTGGCGCAACAAACGGGCAGCTTGCGAGAGCCATGGCCATTCCGTCGCCCAGTGGGCCGCGTCGAGCAGCGAAAGGTCATCGGACTCGCGCGCCTCGCTCACGACATGATGGCGCAGGTCAGAGGTGAGGAAGGCATCCGCACCCGCCGACTGGGCGGTCGTGATCAGCGATCCTCCCGACCCACCGCAGACTGCGACCGTGCGGACCGCGGAGTCCAGGTCGCCGGCGATGCGGATCCCGCCGGCGGTTGGTGGCAGCGCGCCAGCTACCTGGGTGGCGAACTCGCGCAGCGACATCGTTTGGGCCAGCTGGCCGATCCGCCCCAGACCGAGCGTCGAGCTCGGCGGCCCGGCCAGCGCGATCAGGTCGAACGCCGGCTCCTCGTACGGATGAGCTGCCCGGAGCGCCTGAACGATCGCGGCCCGGCGGAATCGGGGCAGCACCATCTCGATCCGGGTCTCTGCAACTTCTTCGATCTTCCCGACCGAACCGACGCTGGGTTTGGCTCCCGCTTGCGGGAGGAAGGTTCCGGTGCCCTCGCTCAAGAAAGCGGCCCGTCGGTAGTCGCCGATGGCACCAGCACCGGCGTCGCTGAGCGCATCGACGATGCGTTGTGCGGACTCGGTCGGCACGAAGGTGATGATCTTGTCCATGAGCGGACTGCCGGCCGGGTCGAGCGGCTCGCTGTCAGCCAGCCCGATCGTCGCGGCCAGGGCGTCGTTGACGCCCGGCTGGGCACGGTCAGCGTTGGTGTGGGCGACGAAGAGTCCGCATCCCGCCGAGATCAACCGGTGGACGAGCCGCCCTTTGGGGTCTGTCGCGGGCACGCCGTGCACCGCGGTGAGAAACAGCGGGTGATGGGTGACCAGCAGATCTGCCCCGAACTCGATCGCCTCATCAACGGTGGTGGCGACCGGGTCGATCGCGAACAGCACCCGGGTCACGGACGCGTCCGGGTCCCCACACACCAGGCCGACCGAATCCCAGGGCTCGGCCAGCGCCGGGTCGTACCGCGCCTCGAGCGCGGCGACGGCGCTGGCGAGGCTCAACACGTGGGCGCGGCTGGGATCGAACCAGCGACCGCTCGGTTGTAAGCCGAGTGCTCTGACCGCTGAGCTACGCGCCCGGACTGCGGCCGACTCAGCCTATGGGGTCGGCAGTTCAGCGGCGGGTACGAGCGGTCTTGGGCGCGACCAGATCGCGTACCGGACCAGTCCGGCGCCGCGCTGATGCTGCTGGTCTGTGACAAGCCCGCAGTAGGCGCCGCCTCAGTGACATCGCTGGGTGCGACATGACCCGGCCGCCCGGACTTGGGACTGAGCAGCCAGATCACCCCGTTCTCGGCCAACGATGTCCCCGCATCCACGAGCGCGTCGATGAGGTCGCCATCGGAGTCGCGGAACCAGAGGAGGGCGACGTCCACGACTTCGTCGGAGTCCTCATCCACCAGCTCGCTTCCGCAGGCCTCCTCGGCCGCCGCCCGGAGGTCGTCGTCGACGTCGTCGTCGTACCCCCACTCCTGTACGACCATGCCGGGCTTGATGCCCAGCCGCGCTCCCAGGGAGTTGTCGCTCTGCTCGCCAGCCATGTCAACCATTCCGCGATCTCTGAGAAGGATCAGACAACATCAGAACTCACACGACGTTGCGAAGGAATCCAACGCTGCATTCAACGAGAAATTGTCGACCGCGCTGCCAGCGAGCAGTCCGTCTCGCAGGGCGCTTGCGGCATCCTGCGCGGCCTGCACCGAGTTGCGCACGGCACCTGGCGGAAGCGGGTCCAGGTACGACTGGGCTGCTGTGACGGCGGCGGCGAAGTCGGCCGCCACGCTGTCAGTGGTCAGGTCGGTCGGGGTGCCGGCAGTTGTCGCGTCGGCAAGGGCAATGAAGTTGGTGTTGGCCGTGTCATAGAGGTAGGGCACCGTCAGGCACGCCACGAATTCATCCGTGTCGCCGGTGGAGGTCTCCTCGGTGGAATCCTCGGTCGACTCCGTGGATTCCTCTGTGGACTCCTCGGTCGTCTGCGTGGGGCCGGCGAAGGTCGGGGTACCCGCGATACTGCTGGTGCAGGCACCGAGCGCGAGCAGAGCCGTGCTCCACCCGACCAACCCCAGGACCATGCGCAGCCGCACGTCGTCTCCCTCCGTGGTCGGCCCCAAGCCGACCTTATGACGTAATCACGTGGAGCCTAAGGCATGCCCGACCTGTTCCTGAACGGCTGCTGATGGGGGGCCGATGTGGCATCAGAAGCCCGTAGGCACGACGATGGAGTCATGACGCGAACACATGGCGGGGATCCCGACCTTCACCGCCCTGCGGCCAGGGCCGGCGCACCGGTCATCACCGATGGCCTGCCCAGCCAGTTGCCCGACCTCGATCCCGATGAGACGGGTGAATGGCTGGAATCCCTCGACGCCGTCGTCGGTAGCGCCGGGCGAGAGCGCGCGCGCTACATCCTGCTCCGGCTGCTCGAGCGCGCCCGGGAGCGGCAGGTCGGCGTGCCGGCATTGCGCAGTACGGACTACATCAACACGATCCCGCCCGAGCGGGAGCCGGACTTCCCGGGCGATGAGCACATCGAACGACGGATCCGGGCCTACATCCGCTGGAACGCCGCGATCATGGTCCATCGCGCGCAGCGGCCGGGGTCGGCGTCGGCGGGCACATCTCGACCTACGCCTCGAGCGCTGCCCTGTACGAGGTCGGCTTCAACCACTTCTTCCGCGGTCGCGACCACCCCGGCGGCGGCGACCACATCTACTTCCAGGGCCACGCCTCGCCCGGGATCTATGCCCGTGCCTTCCTCGAGGGCCGGTTGACCGAGAGTCAGCTCGACGGCTTCCGGCAGGAGCTCTCGCATCCGGGCGGCGGTCTGTCGTCCTACCCGCATCCGAGGTTGATGCCGGAGTTCTGGGAGTTCCCGACGGTGTCGATGGGCCTCGGGCCGTCTGAACGCCATCTATCAGGCGCGCTTCGACCGGTATCTGCACCACCGTGGGATCAAGGACACCTCCGACCAGCATGTCTGGGCGTTCCTGGGCGACGGCGAAATGGACGAGCCGGAGTCGTTGGGCGCGATCGGGATAGCTGCCCGCGAGGAGCTCGACAACCTGACCTTCGTGATCAATTGCAACCTGCAGCGGCTGGACGGCCCGGTCCGAGGCAACGGCAAGATCATCCAGGAGTTGGAGTCCTTCTTCCGCGGTGCGGGCTGGAACGTCATCAAAGTCATCTGGGGCCGGGAGTGGGATGCCTTACTGGCCAAGGATCTCGACGGCGCCCTGGTCAATGTCATGAACGCGACACCGGACGGGGACTACCAGACCTACAAGGCCAACAACGGCAAGTTCGTCCGCGACCACTTCTTCGGTCGCGATCCTCGGACGGCCGCCATGGTCGCCGGGATGACCGACGACGAGATCTGGGCACTCAAGCGCGGTGGCCACGACTACCGAAAGGTCTACGCCGCCTTCCAGGCCGCCGAGCGGCACACCGGACAGCCGACCGTGATTCTCGCCAAGACGATCAAGGGCTGGACCCTGGGCAGTCACTTCGAGGGCCGCAACTCCACCCACCAGATGAAGAAGCTGACCCTGGATGATCTCAAGGGACTCCGCGACCGGCTCTATCTGGACATCCCGGATGAGGCGCTCGACGAGAAACTGCCGCCCTACTTTCAAGCCGGCAGCCGACTCGGAGGAACTGCACTACATGGCCGACCGGCGCCGGCGGTTGGGCGGCGTGGTACCCAAGCGCATCGTGACTGCGAAGCCGCTCGCCCAGCCGGGTGCGCAAGCCTACGACGCGGTCCGGCGTGGCTCGGGTAAGCAGGAGGTTGCCACCACCATGGCATTCGTCCGGCTCTTCCGCGACCTGCTCAAGGACAAGGAGATGGGCCCGCGCTTCGTCCCGATCATCCCTGACGAGGCACGCACCTTCGGGATGGATTCGCTCTTCCCGGTCCAGAAGATCTACTCACCGCATGGCCAGACCTACACCTCGGTCGACAAGGACCTGATGCTGTCCTACAAGGAGTCCGAGACCGGTCAGATCCTGCACGAGGGGATCAACGAGGCCGGCTCGACGGCTTCGTTCACCGCCGCTGGCTCGTCATATGCCACGCACGGCGAGATGATGATCCCGATCTACATCTTCTATTCGATGTTCGGCTTCCAGCGCACCGGTGACAGCTTCTGGGCCGCCGCCGACCAGATGACCCGCGGCTTCGCCCTCGGTGCCACCGCCGGGCGAACGACCCTGAACGGCGAAGGCCTGCAGCACGAGGACGGGCACTCGATCCTGCTCGCGGCGACGAACCCGGCGGTGGTCACCTACGACCCGGCCTTCGGCTTCGAGTTGGGGCACATCGTGCGGGACGGCCTGTTGCGAATGACCGGGGATGATCCTGCGCAGCGGTCGCCCGACGTCTTCTACTACCTCACCGTCTACAACGAGCCCTACGTCCAGCCCGCTGAGCCCGAGGACGTGGACGTGGACGGGATCCTTGCCGGTATCCATCTCTACGCCCCGGCGGCACAGGGTGGGACCGGGCCGGCGGGCACAGATCCTCGCCTCAGGTGTCGGCGTCCCCTGGGGGATACGAGCCCAGAAACTGCTGGCCGAGGACTGGAACGTGGCCGCAGATGTCTGGTCGGTGACGTCCTGGACGGAACTGCGCCGGGAGGCCTCAGGCGACCGACGACTGGAATCTGATGCACTCCGATGCGCCGCCGCGTACCCCGTACGTGGTCCGGCGACTGGCTGATGCACCAGGTCCCATCGTGGCGGTGTCGGACTGGATGCGCGCGGTCCCTGACCTGCTTGCGCCGTACCTGGCCGGCGAGAAGGGGCGCTACGCCTCGCTGGGCACCGACGGGTTCGGCCTGTCGGACACCCGTCCGGCGTTACGCCGCCACTTCCGGGTGGATGCAGAATCGATCACGGTACGGGTGCTCGCCTCGTTGGTGACCCGGGGCGAACTTCCGGCGGAGGTCGTGGCTCAGGCGATCGAGAAGTATCACCTCGAGGACCCGGCCGCCGCCAAGAACGTGTTCAACGAGGAAGGCGGCGGCGAGTAGGCCCCAGCTACGGCCCGGACGGCTTGAGCGCGTCCAGCGCCACTGCCGAGTAGAGGGCGATCCCGGTCGACAGCGCCGCCTCGTCGAAGACCACGAGATTGGAATGATTTCCCGGCGCGTGCTCCGGGTCGAGTCCGGGCGGGCACGCGCCGAGGAACGCCATCGAGCCGGGCACCTCGTTGAGCACGTACGACCAGTCCTCCGCGCCCATGATCGGGAAGTCCATGCGCGGCACGCGTTCTGGGCCGAGCAGGGCAGTGGCGACGTCGCGCGCACCTGCGGCGGCGCCGTCGTCATTCACTGTGACCGGGTATCCGGGAATGAGTTCCACCTCCGCGCTCAGGCCGTGTGCTGCCGGCGACCCCTCGGCAATGCGACGCACGTGTTCGCGCACCTCGGCACGGGTTTCGGCCGACAGGGTCCGCATCGTTCCGCGCAGGGTCGCGGTGGGCGGGATGATGTTGTGCGTCGTCCCGGCCGCGAACGAGGCGATGGTGACCACAGCGGGATCGAAGACGTCCACGCGCCGCGTGACCATCGTCTGCAGCGCGAGCGCGATCTCGCAGGCAGCCGGGATCGGGTCGTTCGCGTGGTGTGGTGCAGACGCGTGCCCACCTCGACCGGACACCGTGATCTCGATCCGGTCCTCCGAGGCCAGGAACGGCCCGCCGCGGGTGTGGACGGTCCCGCTCTCGTACGTCGACGAGATGTGGATCGCGAACCCCCCGATGACCGGCGCCTCCGGAACCGTCGTGAGGAGTCCTTCTTCGAGCATGAAGCGGGCCCCGTGAAAGCCCTCCTCGCCCGGCTGGAACATGAACACCACTCGGCCGGCAAGGTCGTCTCGACGGTCGGACAGCAGCCGCGCCGCACCCGCCAGCATCGCAACATGCGTGTCATGGCCGCAGGCATGCATGGCGCCGTTGATCTCGGAGCTGAAGTCCAGGCCGGTGTCCTCGGTCAGCGGGAGAGCATCCATGTCGCCGCGCAGGAGGTAGGTCGGCCCGTCGTGGGCACCCTCGAGTACGGCAACAACCGAACTCAGTGCCTTTCCGGTGCGGACGTCCAACCCGAAGTCGTCGAGTTCGGTCAGGATCGCGGCTTGCGTCTCGGGCAACTGCAGGCCGAGTTCTGGCCGGCGATGCAGCCGTCGTCGGAAGTCGACGGTCCGGTCGTGAAGGTGCTCGGCCTCGGTCAACACATCCAGTTGGCTATCCATGCGACTCGAGTATGCCCGGCTACCCGAGTCCGGCTGATTCTGGCGTTCGATCAGGCCGTCCGCCCTCGGGGAGCCATCCTCGGCCGCCGGGGTGCATGCCGAACAGCGCCATCGAGGCGAGGACGACCGCCGCGCCGAGGCATAGGCCGCCAACCGTGTCAGACAGGTAATGGACTCCCAGCCCGATCCGGGTCCAGGCCACCGTGAGTGCCAGGAGCGTCAGGCCAGCCACCAGAAAGGGACGCCAATGGCGGCTGACCAGTGGCCAGAGGATGACGATGAGGACCCCCGCCAGCACAGCGGCCCCGGAGGAATGCCCGCTCGGGTAGGACAGCCCATGAGCGAACACGAGCGGGTCGTCAGTGGTCGGGCGTTCCCGGCCCACCAAGATCTTGAGGAGCGAGGTCAGCAGGCCAACCGTTCCCGCCGCCAGCAGGACGAAGCCGGTGACCCGGAACTGGCGGCGCGCGGCGTACAAGAGCGCCAACGGCAGGAGCACCACGAGGCGGAACCCCGTCGATCCCGGTGCGGTCAGTACTTGGAGAGCGTCGACACCGTGGCTACCGCCACCGTCAAACCGCAGGGCTGAGGCGACCGAGAGGTCCAGATCCAGCAGCGGGTGCCAACTCTGGCTGACCAGTGCGCCGAGCACTGCAACCACGGAGGCAAGGGCCACCGCACCGAGTATCAGGCGTCGCATCGTGACATTGTCTCCGGTGCCCGAAGCGCGACGGTGACTTCCCTGCCGGCGGCAATGGGAGGCTCATCCCCGTGCCTGGGGTCAGAGCAGATTCGCCGATGGTGACGACGATGCGTCGGCTCGAGCGTTCAGCCGGCGCGCTGGCCACCCAGAGCGTTTCGAAAATGGACGAGCTGCTGCCGTGGTTTCGCTCCATGCCGCCGGATCGACGCTCGTGGGTGACCCTTGTGGCCCAGGCTGGCGTCTCCGCATTGGTCGAGTGGATGCGCGACCCGGACGTGCCCCCACGCCTGACCGACGAAGTGTTCGGCACCGCGCCACGTGAACTTGCCCGGGCCGTGTCGCTCAAGCAGACGGTGGATCTCATCCGCGTGGTCGTCGGCGTCGTCGAATCCCGGATCGAGTCGATCGCCGAGCCGGGTACGGAGACCCAACTCCGGGAAGGGGTCCTGCGCTACAGCAGGGAGGTGGCCTTCGCCGCCGCCCAGATCTATGCGAGCTACGCCGAGAGCCGCGGGGCCTGGGATGCCCGACTCGAGGCCCTGGCCATCGACAGCCTGCTCCGCGGCGAACCGGCCCAGACCCTTGCCAGCCAGGCTGCCGCGCTTGGCTGGTCCGGCGCCGGAATGGTGTTGGTGATGATCGGTGCTGCGCCGGAGGAGGACCGCGAGCTGGTGCACGGCTCGGTGACCAGGGCGGGTCATCGACGTGGACTGAAGGTTCTCGCGGGCGTACACGAGGCCGACCTCGTCGTCGTCCTGGCCTCGACGACCGACCCGATGGAGCACGCCGCGGCGCTGGCCGAGCAGTTCGGCCCGGGCCCTGTGGTGTGCGGGCCCGTCGTGACGTCGTTCGGCGATGTCGGCGTCTCGGCGGCCGCGGCGCAGAGTGCGCTTGTCGTCGCGGCAGCGTGGCCGCAGGCTCCCCGCCCGGTGGCGGCCGCCGACCTGCTCCCCGAGCGAGCGCTGGCCGGCGACCGACTGGCCCTGGCTGAGTTGGCTGCGATGACCGAACGGCTCGCCGAATCGGGTGCGGTAGTCGTCGACACCGTTCGGGCCTATCTGGGTACGGGCGGGAGTCTCGAAGCGACCGCACGCGAGATGTTCGTGCACCCGAACACGGTGCGCTATCGGCTTCGGCGGGCCGCTCAGGACAGCGGTCTTCAACCGACCACGCCGCGCGGCGCGTGGACGCTGCAGATCGCACTCGCCTTGGCCGCCCTGAATGGCCGCCGAGCCGGAGAGCAGACGAAACGACCGCATTTGTAGGAAACCTCTAAACAACCAGGCAAGGTGATTCGTGCGGGCCGTAGACACAACTCTGCTCGAATAGTGCATATCGTGTAACGGTGCTCGTCATCCTCGCTCCCGGCCAAGGTGCGCAGACCCCGGGAATGCTGGAGCCGTGGCTGGAGCTAGACGGCGCGCGCGAGCGCATGAGTTGGTTTTCCGCGGTCTGCGGCATCGATCTCATCGCCCTCGGCACGACCGCTGATGCGGATGAAATCAAGGACACGGCAGTAACGCAGCCGCTCGTTGTCGCCTTGGGCCTGCTCGCTGCCGGCGAGCTCGGCCTGTTGCGCGCCGACGGCGGCGCGCCCGCCGATTCGACGCTGACGGCTGGGCACAGTGTCGGTGAGATCACCGCTGCGGCTGTAGCCGGAGCCCTCAGCCCCGAGGCGGCCGTGGCCTTCGCCGCTGTCCGCGGGCGCGAGATGGCAGCTGCCTGCCGCCTCACACCCACCGGTATGTCAGCACTGGTCGGCGGCGATCAAGCCGCGGTGCTCGCCCGCATCGAGGAGTTGGGGCTCACCCCCGCCAACCGCAACGGGGCCGGGCAGATCGTTGCGGCAGGCGCGCTCGACGGCTTGGCCGCACTTGCCGACAAGCCGCCGGACAAGACGCGGGTCATCCCACTGTCGGTGGCAGGGGCGTTCCACACGTCATACATGCAGCCTGCGCAGGACGCATTGGCGACCTTTGCCGACGGGATCACAAGTCTCGACCCGAGCCGCCTGCTGCTGTCCAACTCCGACGGCACTGCGGTGGAGACCGGCCGAGGCACGGTGCGCCGTCTGGTTGCCCAGCTGACCTCGCCCGTTCGCTTCGACTCGTGCCTGGCCGCCATGCGCGACATCGGCGTGCGCGGCATCATCGAACTTCCTCCGGCCGGCGTCCTCAGTGGACTGGCGAAGCGGGAACTCAAGGGGAGCCCCATCGTTGCGCTGAAGACTCCCGACGATCTGGATGCGGCCCGCGACATGCTCGCCCGTCAGTCCGGAAAGACAGAGGACGAGCACCGGCCCGACTGGCGCATGGTCGTGGCACCAGTCCGCGGCACTGTGGGGTTGGCCGACGTCGCCGAAGGTGCCAACGTCGATGCCGGTACTCCGCTCGGAGTCGTGACCAGTCGCCGTGAAGAAGTGCACCTGTCTGCCGGCTATGACGGCGTACTGGCCGAATGGCTCGTGGTGACCGGAGATCTCGTCGATGCTGGCGATCCCGTCGCCCGGCTGTACCCGACGGGCCTGCGATGAGGCTCGGAATGGCACCTTGTTTGCTAGGAGTACGTGAATGACCCGGAGTTTGAGCTTGTTGGCCGGCGCACCTGGCGCCCAGATCCTCGGGTTCGGTGATTACCGCCCCCGGCGGATCGTGACCAACGAGGAGATCTCCCGACGCGTGGACACCAGCGACGAGTGGATCCGTACGCGGGTAGGAATCTCCGAGCGTCGCTTCGCCGCAGATGACGAGTCCGTCGTGGACATGTCTGTTGCTGCGGCCGGAAAGGCATTGGCCAACAGCGGGATTCTCGCCGAGGACATTGACACGGTCATCCTCGCAACGTGTTCACCACCGGCACCGATCCCGGGCCTGGCTCCAGAGGTCGCGCACCGCCTCGGGACGACGGCACCGGGCGCTTTCGACCTCAACGCAGCCTGCGCCGGCTTCTGTTATGGATTGGCCAACGCCTCCGATGCGATTCGCAGCGGCTCGGCGCAGAAAGTCCTGGTCATCGGCGCCGAGAAGCTCACGGACTGGACCGATCAGGACGACCGCGGCACCTGCATCATCTTCGGTGACGGTGCCGGCGCGGCCGTCGTGGCTGCCAGCGATTCCGTCGGAATCGGCCCAGTGGTCTGGGGCAGCGATGGCGAGAAGTCCCGAGCGATCTCGATAGCCGACCGCAACGCATTCATGGACATGGACGGACGAGCGGTCTATCGGTGGGCGACCACCAAGCTTGCCGGCGCGGCCCTTCGCGCATGTGAACTGGCCGGCGTGGACATCGGCGAGATCGATGTGTTCGTGCCCCACCAGGCCAACCTGCGCATCGTCGAGTCGATGGCCCGGACCCTGAAACTCGGTTCCGACGTGGCCATCGCTCGCGACATCGTCCTGTCGGGCAACACCTCGTCGGCATCCATCCCCCTGGCGCTGACGGCGATGATCGAGCGCGGCGAGGTCAAGACCGGAGACACCGCTCTCCTGATCGGTTTCGGAGCCGGGCTCACCTACGCCGGACAAGTAGTCATCTGCCCGTAACCACGGCCAGAACCCAAGTCCGCACCGGGAAGGACCCGGGACGGAGTACACGACGAAAGGACCCGCACGCATGGCGACAACAGAGGAAATCCAGTCCGGCCTCGCCGAGATTCTCGAAGAGGTGGCTGGCGTCACGCCGGAAGACGCGACTCCCGAAAAGTCCTTCACCGAGGACCTCGACGTCGACTCGCTCTCGATGGTCGAGATCGCGACTGCGGTCGAGGACAAGTTCGGCGTAGCCATTCCCGATGACGAGTTGGCCAACATCCGCACCGTCGGTGACGCCGTCTCCTTCATCGAGAAGAACCAGAGCTGACCTGACATGTCCGACGTCGTCGTCACCGGGCTCGGCGCAACGACTCCCCTCGGGGGAGACGTCGCGTCGACCTGGGCGGCGCTGCTCGAAGGTCGATCTGGAATCGGCCTGCTCTCCGAGGAGTGGGCCGAGCAGATGCCCGTTCGGGTGATCGGCCGCCTGGCCGTGGAGCCGGCTGACCAGATCGACCGGATCAAAGCTCGCCGGCTGGATCGCTGCCAGCAGATCGCACTGCTGGCGGCGCGTGAGGCCTGGGCCGACGCGGGCAGCCCGGAAGTGGACCCCGAGCGCCTGGCAGTGGTGGTGGGTACGGGCGTGGGCGGTGCCCTGACCATGCTCCGGGAGGACGACGTGCTCGAGGAGCGCGGAGTCTCGCGCGTCTCACCGATGGCGGTGCCGATGCTGATGCCCAACGGATCCGCGGCCACCGTCGGTCTCGAACTGCGCGCCCGAGCAGGAGTGCACACGCCGGTCAGTGCCTGTGCAGCGGGCTCGGAAGGAATCTCTCTTGGACTGGACCTGATCCGCGCCGGTCGCGCCGACGTCGTGGTCTGCGGTGGCGCGGAGGCGTGCATCCACCCATTGCCGATGGCGGGCTTCTCCCGGATGCGGGCCCTGTCCACCCGAAACGATGACCCGGAGCACGCCTCGCGGCCCTTCGACAAGGCCCGAGATGGGTTCGTCCTGGGCGAGGGTGCTGGCCTCATGGTGTTGGAACGGGGTGAGTTCGCCCGGGCCCGGGGAGCTCGGATCTACGCTCAGCTCGCCGGCGCAGGGGTCAGCTGTGACTCCTTCGACATGGTGCAGCCCCAGCCGGAGGGAGACTTCGCCGCCCTGGCGATTCGGCTGGCGCTGCGGAGCGCGGGCATCGATGCGTCGGAGATCGGCCACGTCAACGCGCACGCCACGGCGACGCCGGTCGGCGATGTCGCGGAGGCGGGCGCGATCCTGGCCGCGATCGGCGATGGCGCGGCAGTTGCCGCCACCAAGTCGATGACCGGGCACATGCTCGGCGCAAGCGGGGCGGTCGAGGCCATCTTCACCGTGCTCGCCCTGCGCGACCAGATCGTTCCCGGAACCCAGAACGCCGAGGACCTCGACGACGACCCGCGCGTACAGGCGTTGGACATCGTCCGGGGAGCTCCGCGAAAGACCACGCTGCAGGCCGCTGTGAACGACTCGTTCGGCTTCGGCGGACACAACGTTGCCCTCGTCTTCACCGCCGCGTGAGCGGCGCCCGACACCGTCGCACCAGCGACGTTGACCACGACCAAGGAGCGAGCCGTGACTGCACTGGCTCAAGTACCTGAACTGGATTCGCGGGATCCTCGTGACCCGGCATTGCGGCTGGAGAGCCTGTTCGATCCCGGCTCCCTCCGCGAGCTGACCAGACGCGATGACAGTGGCGTGTTCGCCGCTCGCGGGACGATCGACGGCGCGGCTGTCGTGGCCTACTGCACCGATGCCACCAAGATGGGCGGCGCCATGGGTTCAGAGGGTTGCCGGCACATCGTCGACGCGATCGACAGCGCTGTCCGGCAACGCGTTCCGGTCATCGCGATCTGGCACTCCGGCGGTGCAAGGCTGGCCGAAGGCGTTGAGGCGCTCGACGCGGTCGGACTGGTGTTCGCCGCCATGGTGCGCGCCTCAGGTCGGGTTCCGCAGATCTCGGTTGTCCTCGGCCCGGCCGCCGGAGGCGCGGCGTACGGCCCGGCGCTGACCGACCTGGTGATCATGGGGCCGGACGGCCGGATCTTCGTGACTGGGCCTGACGTCGTCCGCAGTGTGACCGGCGAGGACGTCGACATGGAACGCCTCGGTGGTCCCGACACCCACGGCAGGCGCAGCGGCGTTGTTCACGTGACGGCCGATTCCGAAGCGGGCGCACTGCAGGTGGCCCGCAGGGCTACGGCACTGTTCGCGATCCAGGGCAGTTTCGACCTCGGCGCAGCCGTACGCGAGAACGAGGTGGACCTGGGCACTCTGATGCCCGATTCCCCGCAGCGCGCCTATGACGTCAAGCCGATCATCGCCGCATTGCTGGACGAGCCGCCCCTGGAGTTGCACACCCGCTGGGCACCCAACGTCGTCACGGCACTGGGCCGGTTGGCCGGTCGCAGTGTCGGCGTCGTCGCCAACAACCCCATGCGACTGGGTGGCTGCCTGAATTCCGAGTCTGCTGAGAAGGCAGCCCGGTTCGTGCGCATGTGTGATGCCTTCGGTCTTCCGATCGTCGTGGTCGTTGACGTACCCGGTTACCTGCCTGGTGTCGGCCAGGAGTGGGACGGCGTCGTACGGCGGGGCGCGAAACTCCTGCACGCCTTTGCCGAGGCGGTCGTGCCCACGGTGACCCTGGTGACCCGCAAGTCCTACGGAGGCGCCTACATCGCCATGAACGCCAGGTCGCTGGGTGCCACCGCTGTCTTCGCCTGGCCGGGCGCCGAGGTTGCAGTGATGGGCGCGAAGGCGGCCGTCGGGATCTTGCACCGCAAGAAGCTGGCTGCCGCGGCGCTCGAGGACCGCCAGGCTCTGCACGATCACCTGGCCAAGGAGCACGAGCAGATCGCCGGTGGCGTCAACCGGGCACTGCAACTCGGTGTCGTCGACGCCGTCGTGCAGCCGGCCGACACTCGGCGCCGCCTGGTCGAGGCGCTCGCTGCCGCCCCTGCGGGTCGGGGAGCCCACGGCAACATCCCGCTCTGATCGAGCCGGTTCGCTACCCAACCGCCGCTTTGCCGTGCCGCGATTGGCCGGTTCGCTACCCAACCGCCGCTCTCGGCGCCGTCAGTGCTGCAGTTGGTCCCAGGTGGACAGGCAGAACGGGTTGCCGGCCGGGTCGGCAAAGACGATGCAGTGCTCGGCGTTGGGCTGGAACTCGTACTTCGTCGCCCCGGCCGCCAGAACCCGCGCCTCGGTCGCGGCAAGGTCATCGACGTAGAAGTCGAGGTGCATGTGCATCGGGACCGTGGGCTCCGGCCAGGTGGGTGCAGTGAAGTCGGGCACCTTCTGGAAGTCGATCCGCCCGCCGGGACCGGTGACCATGGCCCACGCGTCATCGAAGACAGTGACCTCCCCGCCGGTGATGTCCGCATAGAACGCAGCCAGCTTCGCGGAGTCAGGGCAGTTGATGGCGGGCGAGCTGAGCTTGATCGAGTCAGACATGATGTCCATCCGTCGTTCCTGGGACGTTGCCTTGGCGTTGAGGTAGCGCTGCTCGGGAATGCTGGTGGCCAGACCGCGCTGCGCAGGCATAGACCGCACGAGCCTCTTCCTCCGGCCGTCCATCTCGAGCAGGTGGGCGCGCACGGCGTGCAGTCGGTGGTTTCGTTGCATGACGCGGTCCTGCAGGAGCGCGTCGAGCATGCCCAGTCCCGCCGCCGGGCCGTCGACCATGGCGACCGCCACTGCGTGATTGAGCGTCACGACCGGACTCGGCGCGAGATCGCGGAGCATGCGGTAGAGCGCCTCGATCTGCGCCCAGTCAGTGTCCTCGGCGCGAGTGGCCTCCGCATGGACCGCCGCAATCGCGGCTTGCAGCTGGAACGGGCCCACCGGACCGGTCGGCAGCGTGCGCTCGACCAGAGCGATGCCCTCGCGCAGGAGTCCCTGGTTCCACAGGGTGCGGTCCTGCTCGGCCAGTGGCACGAGCCAGCCCTCGCGGTGGAGCGAGCTGCGCGTCGGGCATCGGTCAGCAGCATCAGTGCCAACAACCCCGCCACCTCACCCACCTGTGGCAGATGCGCATGTAGTTCGCGAGTCAGACGAATCGCCTCGTCAGCCAGCGACACGTCCACCAGCCCAGCCATGGTCGTATTCGTGTGGCCCTCGGTGAAGACCAGGTACAGCACATGTGCCGCGGCCGTGACCCGGTCGGGCATCTGCTCCCTGGCTGGGACCGTGAACCGCGCGCCCACCTCGCGGAGCCGATTCTTGGCCCGGCTGATCCGTTGCGCCATCGTGGCTTCCGGCACCAGGAACGCCCGGGCGATCTGTGCCGTGCTCAAGCCGCCGACGGCACGCAACGTCAACGCCACCTGCGAGGGCCGCGGAAGCGCAGGGTGACAGCAGAGCAACAACAAGGTCAGCGAGTCGTCCCGTCCACCCTGGCCCCGCGATGTCGGCCGCCGGCGCCACCATCTCGGGTCGGGCTCGCGCCGGGCGACCGACTCCTCCCGGCCGGTCCGGGCCTGATCGCTGCGCCACTGATCCACCAGGCGGCGCGAGGCCACCGTGATCAGCCAGGCTTTCGGGTTGTCCGGCACACCCTCGCTCGGCCATTGCCGAGCCGCAGCAAGCAGCGCCTCCTGCACTGCGTCCTCGGCAGCTTCGAAGTCGCCGTACCGCGCACGAGCGCGGCCAGTACGTCCGGGGCGCAGTGTCGCCAGACCTGCTCCAGGCCGGCGTCGGTCACTGATCGTCGCCGCCCGGCCACATCGCCGGTCGGAGTTCGATGACACCGCCCGGCTGGGCGAACACCGCGGCGATCTCCTCGGCCCGCTCGCGGGAGGCACAGTCGATGAGGAAGAAGCCAGCGAGATGTTCCTTCGCCTCCGCGTACGGCCCCTCGGTGGCGAGATGACCCTCGGCGCTCCACGTATACAGAGTCGCCGAGGCCGGGTCAGCCAGCGCCTCGGCGGTAACGAGCTCCCCCGACGCGGAAATCTCCGTCATCAGCGCATCGAACTGCCGGTCCATCTCCGCGTGCCGCTCCTGGGGCAGCGCTCGCCCTTCTTCGGTGTAGATCTGGGTGGGGTGTCCCCAGGGCTCGGGATTGGAGTGGATCAGGATTACGTACTTCACGGAAGTTCTCCTTCTGCTCCGACGAGGCACGCCTCTCATGGCGGCCTTCATGGGGAACGTCGGAGCGGATCCGACCTTCTCTACACCCCCGGAGCCTCAGCTGACGCGTCGGTCAACTCACTTGATGCAGCCACGTGCCTGGCGAGCCGTCACCGGCGTGGCGATAGTGCTCGAGGTCGGCGTCCCAGGCTGCTCCGAGCATGGTCTCGATGCCGTGGGCGATGTCCTCTTTCGTAGTAGCGGTCGCGAGCAGGTGACGTAGCTGCTGTTCGCCGACGAGATAGTCCCCGTTGGCGCTGACGATGCCGCGGAAGATTCCGCGTCCGGGTACGTGGCAGATCCGTTCGCCGTCGCTGCCGGGGTTGGGTTCCTCGGTGACCTCGAAGCGCAGCATCGACCACGCGCGCAGTGCGCTGGCGATTCGAGCCGCGCTACCCCGCGGGCCCGACCAGGTGTATTCGGCCCGGAAGAGTCCAGGATCCACCGGTTGACCCGCCCAGGTGAGGCTGATCGGAGCGCCGACGACCCCGCTGATGGCCCATTCGACGTGCGGGCACAAGGCTGGCGGGCAAGCGTGAATGAAGACCGCACCCCGCGCGGGATTGGCCTGCTCGCTGATCTGTTGTAGCACCGGTGCCCCCTGTCGATGGCGTCTTCCCCAACGCATCGACCTCGGGACGGTTACTTACTTTGGTGTCATTCTGCCGTACGAAGGGTCATTGACGCCACTGCAAGCTCGCGGTAAGGCAATTCACGACCTCGAAATCAGGCGTGGGCGAGAAATCGCGGTACCAGTGCCCCACCGCCATCATGCTCCGCGGCGTCTCGACTGAGATGTACTCATCTGCTGCCCGATCCATGCTCAGGGTCCAGCCCGAGGGCGCTACCGGGACTGCCAGTACGACCCGGGTCGCTCCTTGCGCGCGAGCAACCTGCGCAGCCGCGCGCGCCGTCGATCCGGTCGCGATCCCGTCGTCGACGAGCACGACTATTCGGCCGGCCCGAGGCACGGGCGCCAGCCCATTCCGAAATGCTTGGGCCGCGCGCAGCACCTCCGCGGAAGCTCGATCCTCGACCGCAGAGAGTTCACTCCGGGTGAGACCGGATCTGGCCACGAGCCTGTCATTGACGAATCGCGCGCCTCCTTCACCCACCGCACCCATGGCCAACTCGGGTTGGCCCGGAAAGCCCAACTTGCGGACCACAATCACGTCCAAGGGGGCCCGGAGGGCTGAGGCGACCTCGTAAGCGACCGGAACGCCACCGCGTGGTAGCCCACAGACGACGACATCGCTGCTGCGCAGGTGTTGTGACGCGAGCGCCAGTCTTCGCCCCGCGTCGGTTCGATTGGCGAACCTCACCTCGCGCCTCCAACCACCGGCCAGCCGCTCAGCTGAGATCAGGCAGTGAGTTGCCGTTCAGATTAGGCGTTGGCGGCAAGCGGGCGCCTCGACTAGGCGGCGCGGTGTGGGTTTGGCCCGTGGACGAGCACGTGCGTGGCGCCGAGATCGCGGGCAGTGTCGTCGGCGCCCGACTGCCATCCTGCCTCCCAAGCGTCGGCAAGTCCTTGCTCCGTCATCGGATCGATGTGCTCAGCGATGAACCGCTCGGCCTCACCGAGACAGTTCACGCATTCGCAGCCGCGGTGAGTGTCAGCCAGTTCCCCGGCCAAGTGCTCGCGATCGGTACCTGGCTCGCTCATGCGGTCCTCCGAAGTCCGAGCAGCGGTCGATTCGAGGTGATACTCCCGTGGGTGCCGCGACAGTTAATACCGCGTTCTGTCTCCTGTAAACGCACTCGGGCAGGCTGGTTGTCCATTCGGTGCCCTTGGGTGCTGAGTGAGTGCCTTTCCTATGGGGCGAGAAGGCTGGGCGCCTCGATGAGTTGGGCCACCAGGGTCGCGGCCAACCACCGTTCGTAACGGTCGGGCGACCACTTCCGCTCCTCGACGAGTTCTCGCCAGAGCTCCTCGGTGGAGAACGCCCAGAGGAGGTCAGTGGCCGTGCGAGTGTCGAGGTGCTCGGCCAGACCATCGCGCAGGCCATGGATGAACTTCGCGAAGTGGCGCGCACGATTGTCGAGCACCTTGCGGTACTCGGCCGCGAACTGCTGATCCGCCCGGGCAGCCTGGCGATGGATCGAGATGATGTCGTAGCTGCTTTCCATCTGCTGCCGGATGGATTTGGCCCACAGCTGGAGTCGCCTGGCGGCATCGGGTTCGGCCTCCGCCTGCGCGGTAAGCTCACCGATTTTGGCATCGCGCAGCATGACCTGGCGCATGGCTTCGACGATCTCCAGCTTGTTGCCGAACGCCGAGTACACAGTCGCTGTAGCGACGCCTGCCTGGGCTGCGATGGCGTCGATCGTTGCGCCAGCCCATCCGCGCTCTGACATGAGGGCGCGCGCCGCATCGACGATGCGCTCGCGGGTCATCTGCGCCTGCAGCTGCCGGTAGGTGGATCGACGCTTCGGCGGGGCCATGGAAAGAGACTAGCGCTGATCTACTCGATAGAGCAGAACTTTACTCACTAGTGCTTGCCCCTCCCGGCACTCTCACGTGGGCTGCCCGGTGGCAAGAGACCCACCGAAGAATGCGGCTTCGACGCTAGCGGGCCAGAAGCAAAGTAGTCGCCCACCTTCTGGACCGGTGCGGAATCCGTGAACGGCGCCCGGCGGAATGAACACGAAAGTGCCTGGGCCGACTCCCTCTGCCGGAGCGGAGTCCGTGTAGAAGGTGTAGGTACCTTCGAGGACGTAGAAGGCTTCCGCTTCCTCGTGGGTGTGGGGTGGGTTGTCGAATCCCGGTTCTTGCCATGCCTCCCCGAGTGCCCAATGCCCGCCAGTCTCGGTTCGGGCTGCTTTGCGAGTGATGTGAGCCTGTAGGCCACCCATCGGCAGGATGATGTTGTCTCCGTCTGCCGGCCCGCGCAGCACTACCTTCGGTCCGTCTTGTTCCGGCATTCCCGGCCTCCCATTCCGGCGACGGGGTGGCGAGTCACCCGGTCATCGCCCTTTCGCACGCTCAATGTGGGGCGACTGGGACTTGAACCCAGGACCGAAGGATTATGAGTCCTTTGCTCTGACCGACTGAGCTACCGCCCCGCCGGGGAGCTTAGGGCGTCGGCGGCCGGCGGATCACAGTTGCCCGGGATAGAACCCTACCTCGCAGCTCCCCCGGTTGGACTCGAACCAACAACCCCGCGATTAACAGTCGCGTGCTCTGCCAATTGAGCTACAGGGGAATGACGGCGCCGGGCGCTCGAGCCGTCGGCGTCGCGTCCGGAAGGTTACCGCACGCGCCCACCCTCCTCGCCGCCGAGCCGGGACCTCAGGAGCTCAGCGGGGTAGGTTGGAACCATGCGCAAGTTCTCCTTCATACTCGGTTTCGGCATTGGCTATGTACTCGGCAGCAAGGCTGGCCGGCAGCGCTACGAGCAGCTGCTGCGGTCCTGGCGCCAGGTCCGCGACAATCCTGCTGTGCAGGAAGCCGCCGGGCTGATGCAGGCTCGCGCCGAGAACGTGGTCGGAGCCGTCAAGTCCCGGATCGGCAGCGAGACCTCCGATCCGATGGCCTCCGTTGGCTACTCCGATCGGATGAATGGCTCGAGGCAGTAGCACCGTCACCCGTCCCGACGGGGTGCACGTCGACCTGTAAGCCTCACTCCCGGGGCGCTAGTCCAGGTAGGCCGTGGGCGACTGCGCTGCCGCCGCCAATTCGAGCTGTTCGAGGGCTTCACGCCGAGCTTCCGCTTTCGCCGCATCAGCATCCCGGTCGAAGACTGCGTACCAGAGCAAGCCGTCTCGTCCGCTGACCCGCCGAGCCACCAACAGGGCAGTTGTGGCTGAGCCCAGTGGGCGGCGGAACGAGAGCGCCACGCTTCGATCAACCCGTTGGCGCACGACGCGCGGCAGATCCCCGGACTCAGGGAGCGGAAGGACGATGGGCGGCAGCCGTTTCATGATCTGTGGCGCCACCTCCTCAGCCGGGGTGATCGTCAGCACATCCCCAGTCCACTTGGCCGTCACGATGGACTCCCAGCCAATGCGTCGCCCCTGCGGCGCATCGCCCTTGTCCGTCGCCGGCGCGTGCTTGGCTGCATCGCCCGCTGTCGGGGCTCGCTTGTCGGGATCATGGATCCAGAGCCCACGCGGGGTCGCCATCACCAGATCGCCGTACGGCGTCCATCCGAAAGCAAGCACGCGTTCGCCGATATCCAGCCAGTCCCGTGCGTAACCGGGCACCGCCGGGCGGCGGCGTGGCCAGATGCTCACGACCGGCAACCTGACTCGGTCATGCAAGTACTCCCATGCCCCGCTCCCCGAGAAGTTTGGCCTGTTGTTCGAGAGAGATCAGTTCTCCAAAGATCCGCTGGTAGGCCTCCGGCGTCTCTTCGGGGTTCATCCGTTGCAGTCGGCCCTTGAGCGTCGCCACCTCTCGGACTGCGCAGAGATGCTGGAGGCGGGCGAGCACCGCCGAAATGTAGTCGGTCTCGTCTTTGCTTCCCGTGGCGAGGGGTTCGACACTCAGCTGGGTGACGAGACTCATCAGAATGGGTTCGTCCAACCGGGCGGAGACGTCTTCAGCCCACGCCGGGCCGCTCACCGGAGCCGTAGTCGCGCCGCCTGCGTCGGCGATCGCGGTCCGCAGCCGACGATAGGCCTCTTGGGTGTAGGCGGCCGGCCCGACAGCGTCGAAGACCGGTCCGGCGACGGCGGGGCGCTGCATCGCGGCTTTCAGCGCCTCGCGCTCGATCAGCGACGCCGGTCCGTCGTCCGGCCTGGCGACCTTTGGGCGTGGCGCGTCTGCCCGTCCTGCGGCGCCCGGTTCACCCGCGTCCGCGCCCTGGGCGTCCGGCGTTTCATACCCCGACCCCGGGCCCGGGCCATTCCCCTCCGGCCGGTCCTGAATGCCGCGTCCGGCCTGCCGTCGCGACGGCGCGTCCTGCGGCGACTTCCCCGCCCGGCGAACCTCCGCGATCACGGACTCCATGTCCATGCCGAGCAGTCCAGCGAGCACTCGCGCGTACTCCGGCCGCAGCCCACGGTCCTTGATGTGGGCGACCATCGGGGCGGTGCGTTGCAGCGCTTGGACCCGACCCTCGGCGGTTTCCAGGTCATAGCGCGCCACGGTTGTGCGGAGCACGAACGCCACGAGTGGGACGCGCCGTGCGATGAGGTCACGTACGGCCTCGTCACCGCGGTCCTGGCGTAACTGGCACGGGTCGCGGCCATCCGGCTCGATGGCCACGAACGTCTGGGCAACGAAGCGCTGGTCCTCGCCGAACATCTTCAGCGCGGCCGCCTGCCCAGCTGCGTCGCCGTCGAAGGTGTAGATGACTTCCCCGCGTAACTCGTCCTGGTCCATGAGGAGACGGCGCAGGACACCGATGTGTTCGATCCCGAACGCGGTGCCGCAGCTGGCGATCGCGGTGGGGATGCCCGCCAGGTGACAGGCCATCACGTCGGTGTAGCCCTCGACGACCACGGCTTGATGCCGTCTCGCGATGTCTCCCTTGGCGCGCTCGATGCCGTACAGCACGTGACTCTTCTTGTAGAGCGGCGTGTCCGGGGTGTTCAGGTATTTCGGGCCGTCATCGTCGTCGAAGATCTTGCGGGCGCCGAACCCGATCACATCACCGGTGATGTCCTTGATCGGCCAGAGCAGGCGACGATGGAAGCGGTCGATCAAAGATCCGCGCGAGGACTGCCGCGCCAACCCCGCGGTGGTCAGCTCGCTCTCGGTGAAGCCCTTTGCCCGCAGGACGCGGGTCAGCGCATCCCAGCCGCCCGGGGCGAAACCGCAGCCGAACTGTTCGGCTACCGCTCGGTCGAACCCTCGTACGGCCAGCCACTCCCGGGCCTGCAGTGCCTCGTCGCCGGCGAGCTGCTCGGCGTAGTACGCCGCGGCCAGTTTGTTGGCCTCCAGCAGCCGTCCGCGCTGCCCGGCAGGGACGCTCGGGCGGCCCGGACCGGATCCGGTGTCCTCGTATCGCAGCGTGATCCCGGCGCGACTTGCGAGTCGCTCGACGGACTCGGTGAAGGACAGGTGCTCGACCTGCTCCACGAACCGGATGACGTCTCCCCCGGCTCCGCAGCCGAAGCAGTAAAAGAGCCCCCTCTGCGGGGTGACCTGGAACGACGGGGACTTCTCCTCATGGAAGGGACACAGACCCTTCAGGCTTCCGCCTCCTGCTCGACGCAGCTGGAGGTGCTCACCCACGATCTCGTCGATGGCCGACCGCTCCCGTACCAGAGCGATGTCCTCGTTCCGGATCCTCATGAACAGCTCGCTGCTGCGTCGCTACTGCGCATGGCTAGCTCGCCGCCGCCGCATTGGACGAGCGCCGCTGCAGGAGGAAGACCATCCAGAGCAGGAACAGCTGATGGTCGAGCGGCACGGCATCAGAGGCCCGCAACGTGGGCCTCGACGACCAGCCACCGGTCTTGCCGCTGACCGCGACCTCGCGCCCGCCTCGCTCGACGCGCTGTGTGCCGCGCCAGAACGACTTCGGCGCCATCGTGTACTGGATCCCCTCGAGGGTCATCTCCCAGGTGCTTCGCCACATCGACGTCTGTCGGGCCTGGAAGCGGGCTTGCTCACCCTCGTCACTGACTGGATCGGTGCTGAGCTCACCGGTGAGCCGTCCACGCTTGCGGGCGCGCAGGTTCCAGAGCTTCGCTCCGCTTGTCAGCGTTGCCCGCTCCTTCCAATTGGACGCCGAAAGGACGGCAACGACCTCCTGGTCACGAAGGATGGGTGCCTGCTTGTTCTTGACCTTGCCGATCTCGAGGATGGATCTTCTCCCAGTCAGTTGATTCCCGGTGCTCCAGTGACACTCGATCCGGTGAGCCGGTAGAAAAGATAGGCCGCGGTTTCGCGAGCGATGTAGCGCAACTGCGTCGACCGCGTCTGCACGGCCGGACCCTGCCGGGTCGGCGAACTCGACGTCACGATGCCAGCATCCTCTGCCATCCGGGTCGCCCGCAGCGCGTGCCATGGATCGGTGACCAGAACCGCTGTGGAAAGGCCCTCGTCGGCGAACAGGTCAGCGATGAGCTGCATGCTCCGCAACGTGTCGACTCCGTCCGGTACGGCGCGCAGGGCTTCCTCGGGGACACCCTGATCGACGAGCCAGAGCAACCCGGCTTCGGCTTCGGTGTAGCGGTCTCCTTCCTGTCGCCCACCGACGGTGATGATCATGGGCGCCACGCCCTGGGAATAGAGATCAAGGGCGTGGTCGAGCCTGGCTTCGAAGATCGGCGATGGCTTTCCGTCGTACTGCGCAGACCCGAGAACGACGATCGCGTCGGAGACCGGGCGGTCGTCCTGTCGCGCGGTCCACCAGATGTTCACCGCTGTCGCACCCACGATCAGGACGACGGCGACCGCGAGCGCTGCCGCAACCCGTCTGACGATGCCGATCACAACTCCATGAGTACCACTGCGCGCCGGCTCGCGTCGGTCTTGTTCACAGGGTCGTCAGGACGACAGCGTGGCGCGGGCGGCCTCCAGGCGGGCGACCGGGATCCGGAACGGGGAACACGACACGTAGTCCAGTCCGACGTCGTGGAAGAAGTGGACCGAGTCGGGATCGCCTCCGTGCTCGCCGCAGACGCCGAGGTGCAGCTCAGGCTTGGCCGCGCGGCCCTCCTCGACCGCGATCCGGATGAGTCTGCCGATGCCTTCGGTGTCCAGCGACTCGAACGGGGAAATCCCGAAGATTCCCTTGTCCAGATAGGTGGAGAAGAACGACGCCTCGACGTCGTCGCGCGAAAAGCCCCAGCCCATCTGGGTCAGGTCGTTGGTGCCGAAGGAGAAGAACTCGGCAGCGCCGGCGATCTCGCCGGCGGTCAGGGCGGCCCGCGGAACCTCGATCATCGTGCCGATCAGCGCGGGTACGTCCACTCCCTGCGCCTCGGCGACGTCGGCGAGCACCCCCTCGGCTTCCTCGCGGATGGCTTCCAGTTCCTGGACCGCGCCGACCAGTGGGATCATGATCTCCGGCCGGGGATCCCCGCCGGCCTTCTTGCGGTCGGCGGCCGCCTCGGCGATCGCCCGGACCTGCATGGCGAACAATCCCGGAATGACCAGTCCCAGCCGCACTCCACGCAGCCCGAGCATCGGGTTGGACTCGTGCAGCCTTCGCACCTCGGTCAGCAACCGAGCTGCCTTCTCGTCGGGTTCGCCGCGCTCCTCGGCCAGCGCGACTGCCACTGACAGGTCGGTCAGGTCCGGCAGGAACTCGTGCAGGGGTGGATCGATCAGCCGCACGGTGACCGGCAGACCGTCCATCGCCTCGAAGATCCCGACGAAGTCCTCCTTCTGGAGCGGCTGCAGGGCATCGAGTGCGGCCTGCCGTTCGTCGTCGGTGTCCGCGAGGACCAAGTCCTCCACGAGCTGACGTCGGTCGCCGAGGAACATGTGCTCGGTCCGGCACAGCCCGATCCCTTGCGCGCCGAATCGCCTCGCCCGCTGCGAATCCTCCGGCGTGTCGGAGTTCGCGCGCACCTTGAGCCGACGTACCTCGTCGGCGTGAGTCAGGAAGCGGTGGACGGCCTGCACGAGATCGCCCGCGTCCTGCGCCGCCGGATCGAGGGTCCCCTCGAAGTACTGGACCACGGCGGATGGTGAGACCGGCACCTCGCCGAGATAAACCGCGCCGGATGTGCCATCGATGGAGACGACGTCCCCCTCGTTGACCACGATGTCTCCAGGGGCGGTGAACTTGTTGCCCTTGAGGTCGACGGTCAGCGCCTCAGCGCCGCAGACGCAGGTCTTGCCCATCCCACGAGCCACGACCGCGGCGTGCGACGTCTTTCCGCCACGGGAAGTCAGAATGCCTTGTGCGGCAATCATTCCGGAGAGGTCATCTGGGTTCGTCTCCCGCCGTACGAGGATGACGGCCTCCCCCCGCTCAGCCATCTCCACGGCGCGCGCGCTCGAGAAGACGACCTTGCCGACGGCGGCCCCGGGCGAGGCGTTCATGCCCTTGGCGATCTGCTTCTTCTCAGCGTTCTCGTCGAACTTCGGGAACATCAGCTGCATCAGCTGCGCGCCGGTGACCCGCTGCAGCGCTTCGTCGAGATCGATCACGCCCTCGTCGACGAGCTGATTGGCGACCACGAAGGCGGCTCCGGCGGTCCGCTTGCCGACCCGGGTCTGCAGCATCCACAGCTTGTTGCGCTCGATGGTGAACTCGATGTCGCACAGGTCGCGGTAATGACCCTCGAGCTTGGCCATGATGCCCATCAGCTCGTCGTACGCGGGCTTGTCGATGTTTTCGAGATCAGTCAGCGGCAGCGTGTTCCGTACACCCGCAACGACGTCCTCACCTTGGGCGTTCTGCAGATAGTCGCCGTAGACGCCCTGCTCACCGCTGCCCGGGTCGCGGGTGAAGGCGACGCCGGTCCCGGAGTCCGCTCCCAGATTCCCGAAGACCATCGAGCAGATGTTGACCGCCGTACCCAGATCGGCGGGGATGCGTTCCTGCCGGCGGTAGAGGATCGCCCGGTCGGCGTTCCAGGAGTTGAAGACCGCCTCGACTGCCAGGTCCATCTGCTCGCGAGGGTCCATGGGGAAATCTCGCCCGGTCTGCTCACGTACGACACCCTTGAAGTGCTCGACGAGAGTCTGCAGATCTGCTGCGTCGAGATCGAGGTCGTTGTCGGTGCCCTTCGCCTTCTTGGCCTCGTCGATCGCGTCCTCGAAGTGATCACCGTCGATGTCGAGCACGGTCTTGCCGAACATCTGGATGAGCCGACGGTAGGAGTCCCAGGCGAACCGATCGGAGCCCGACTGCTTGGCCAATCCCTGCACCGACTCGTCGTTGAGGCCGACGTTCAGGACGGTTTCCATCATCCCGGGCATCGAGAACTTCGCGCCCGAGCGCACCGAGACGAGCAGCGGATCGGCTGGGTCGCCGAGCTTCTTGCCCATGGTGTCCTCGAGGGCGGACAGGTGCTCGCTGACCTCGTCGGAGAGCTCCTTGGGCGCGGTACCGCTGTCGAGATAGACCTTGCAGGCCTCGGTGGTGATGATGAATCCGGGAGGTACGGGCAGCCCGAGGTTCGTCATCTCGGCGAGGTTGGCTCCCTTGCCGCCGAGCAGGTCCTTGAGGTCCTTGTTGCCCTCAGCGAAGTCATAGACGTATTTCTCACTCACCCGGACTGCCTCCTGTGCCATACATCACCCGCGTCATACGAGCCTTTCGCACAGTGTCTCTAGCTGGGGACGCGCGGCGCCACCCGGGGTGACCCGCAAGGCGGAGGCTCAGCCGCCCGAAATGTCCAGCTCGGCACCTTCTGGTACGGCGAGGCTGTCTCGGTCGTCGAGCCAGCCGTACGGGAGGGCCACCTTCCGCGCGCTCGTGGATCGACCACGGGGCGTACCGAGGATGTTGATCGGGAACGGCTGGTCGGGGATTGCGGCGAGAAGCTGCACCAGTTCGTCCAGGGAGTCGACCACCGAGAGAGCCCGCCGGGTTGCACCACCGACGGCGAAGCCCTTGAGGTACCAGGCGACGTGTTTGCGGAAATCCCGGATGCCCCGATCCCTGGCGTTGGGGTCGCCGGGGTCGGGCGACACGGACGAACCGTATTCGTCCAGCAGCAGGCTTGCGTGCCGCCGCATGGTGGCAGCGACGGTGGACAACGGCGGAAGTTCGCGGTGCGGGTTGCCGTCGAAGGCATTCGCCAGGTCGGCGAACAACCACGGCCGCCCCAGGCAGCCGCGCCCGATCACGACTCCCGCGCACCCGGTCTCCTCGACCATCCGCAGGGCGTCGTCGGCCTCCCAAATATCGCCATTGCCCAGGACCGGGATGTCCAGCAGTTCGACGAGGTCGGCGATAGCGGTCCAGTCGGCCTCTCCGCCATACAGTTGCGCGGCAGTACGCCCGTGCAGCGCGACTGCGGACAGGCCCTCGTCCTGGGCAATCTGGCCGGCGTCGCGGTAGGTGACATGGTCGGCGTCGATGCCGATCCGCATCTTCATGGTGACCGGGACGCGGCCGCTGGCTGCCGTCATGGCCGCTCGCAGAATGCTGCGCAGCAGTTCCCGGCGCCAGGGGATCGCCGCCCCGCCGCCGCGTCGGGTCACCTTGGGCACCGGGCACCCGAAGTTCAGGTCGACGTGATCCGCGCGATCCTCGTTCACGATCATCTCGACGGCTCTGCCGACGGTGACCGGGTCCACGCCGTACAACTGGATGCTGCGTGGGTACTCGTCGGCAGCGAATCGAATCATGCGCATGGTCTTGGGGTTACGAGCCACCAACGCCGTCGCTGTGATCATCTCGCAGACATAGAGCCCCGCCCCGTGCTCGCGGCACAACGTCCGGAAGGCGGGGTTGGTGATGCCGGCCATCGGGGCGAGCTCGACCGGGGGCCACACGGCGTACGGCCCGATCTTGAGCGCATCCAGAACCGGCATGGCCCCGATTATCCGCTTGTCCGCGCATGAGCAAGCCACTCAGGGGCACCCTGGTACGAACGTGGGGTTGCGAACGTGTCCTGCGTGGGCGACGACGAGAGGGAGCAGTCATGACGAGGCCAGACGAAACGGCGCCCGGTGAGGACATCGCCAAAGGCAAGGACGGGCACGCCCCCGGTGCGGGCGGTGGCGATTCCGGAGAGCCGGACCCTCGCGACCCCGCCGAGGACGCCTCGGATCCGCCCGCCTCACTTGGCGACGGCGACGCACCCGAGCCGCTGGAGCCCCCGGACTGATTCACTGGCTCGGCTCACCACTTTCGACTCAGGGCCACCCTGATGCGGCCCCCCCGACTCAGGGCCACCTTCAGTCGAATGTTTCGACTCAGGGCCACCCCGATGCGGCCCCCCCGACTCAGGGCCACCTTGATGCGGTTCCCTGACTCAAGGCCACCCTCAGTCGAATGTTTCGACTCAGGGCCGCCCTGAGTTGCGCCCGGCTCACTCACTGAGTCCTGAGTTGTCCACAGGGTCGAGCCAATGCCCACAACTCGCGATCGCGCGTCGCGCCGGTGACATCTGGTCGAGACGCTTTGGGAGTGTCACGTGCTCGCCGTTATGACGCCTTCTCGCTTGACATGTTGGCGCGCTCACGAGACGGAGTGGTCCTGCAACGCGAGCTGCTTGAACTAGGAATGTCCACCTCGACCATCGCCCATCGAGCGCGTCCCGAAGGGCCTTGGCAGCGCCTGCTTCCCGGCGTCCTGTTGGTCTATTCCGGAACGCCGAGTCGCATGCAACGGATGCGGGCGGGGATCGCCTACGCGGGAGCCAATGCGATGCTCACGGGGGCTTCGGCACTCCGCAGTTACGGAGCCAGCAAACTGCCCCCTGAACACGCTCTTCATGTGCTTGTTCCGCACTCGCGCCAGCGATCGTCCAGGGGCTTTGTGATCATCGAGCGCACGCGTCGGATGCCAGACCCACACATGGTCGCCGGGTTGCCATGTGCGCCGGTCGCCCGAGCCACCATTGACGCCGCCAGGCGGATTACCGACCTTGGCCAAGTTCGAGCGATGCTCGCGGAAATTGTTCAGCGCGGGATGTGCGCGGCGGCGACCCTTGGCGAGGAACTCCGGGATGCGCAGATCCGCGGCACCGCCCTGCCGAGACGGGTCCTGCATGAAGTCTCCGATGGCATCCGGTCGGCGGCAGAGGCGGAGGCGCGGCAGCTCATCTCATCGATGCGGATCGCCGAACCGTTGTGGAATCAGGACATCTTCGATGCCGACGGCCGTTGGATCGCTCGCCCAGACGCCGTGTGGATCGGCCTCGGTGTCGTGTTGGAAATAGATTCTCTTGAGTGGCACCTCTCGCCGGCTGACTACCAGCGAACTCAAGCCCGGCATCGCCGGATGACTGCGGCGGGCTTGCTCGTCGTCCACGTCGCGCCAAGCACGGTTCGACGAGATCCGGTGGCCTTCATCGCGGATCTGCGGGCGACTCTCGAAGCAGCGGCCTTGCGTCCCGCTCCCGCGGTCTTCCTCGCTCAGCAGCGCGCCGGCTAACCGCCGCCCATTCGACTGAGGGGGCCCCTCAGTCGAATCATTCGACTCAGGGCCACCCTGAGTCCGGGGGAGGTAGCGTCAGAGCCCCAGCAGTCGAGTCGCCAGGTAGCCCTCGACTGCGTCCAGGCCGATGCGCTCCTGCGCCATCGTGTCCCGCTCGCGGATGGTCACCGCGTGGTCTTCCAAGGTGTCGAAGTCGACAGTCACTGAGTAGGGCGTGCCGATCTCGTCCTGGCGCCGATAGCGCCGCCCGATCGCACCCGCGTCGTCAAACTCGACGTTCCAATGTCGCCGCAGCGCCGCGGCCAGATCCCGCGCCTTCGGAGACAGATCGGCGTTGCGCGACAGCGGAAGGACCGCGGCCTTCACCGGGGCCAGGCGAGCGTCCAGGCGCAGCACGGTCCGCTTGTCCACGCCGCCCTTGGCATTCGGGGCTTCGTCCTCGGTGTAGGCGTCGACGAGGAATGCCATCAAGGAACGGGTCAGCCCGGCCGCGGGCTCGATGACGTACGGAGTCCAGCGCGTGCCAGCAGCTTGATCGAAATACGAGAGGTCCACGCCGGAGTGCTCGGAGTGCGTCTTGAGGTCGAAGTCGGTCCGGTTGGCGATTCCTTCAAGTTCTCCCCACTCTGAGCCGGAGAAGCCGAACCGGTACTCGATGTCCACCGTGCGAGTCGAATAGTGCGAGAGCTTCTCTTTGGGATGTTCGAAGAGCCGCAGATCATCGCGATCAATACCCAGGTCGACGTACCAGTTCGTCCGCTCGTCGATCCAGTACTGGTGCCACTTCGCGTCGGTACCGGGCTCGACGAAGTACTCCATCTCCATCTGCTCGAACTCGCGGGTACGGAAGATGAAGTTGCCCGGTGTGATCTCGTTGCGGAAAGACTTGCCGATCTGCCCGATGCCGAACGGCGGCTTCTTGCGCGCGGCGGACATCACGTTGGCGAAGTTCACGAAGATGCCCTGCGCTGTCTCCGGCCGGAGATAGTGCAGGCCCGACTCGTCCTCGATGACGCCGAGATGGGTCTTCAGCATCATGTTGAACTCGCGCGGCGGAGTCCACGCGCCCCGAGTTCCGCAATTGGGGCAGGCGATCTCGTTCAACCCACCGTTTGGGGACCGTCCCTTGCGTTCCTCGAACTCCTCGATCATCTGATCGGCGCGGTACCGCTTGTGGCAGCTCTGGCATTCGGTCAGCGGGTCGGTGAACGCGTTCACGTGCCCGGAGGCAGTCCACACCTGGCGGGGCAGGATCACCGAGGAGTCCAGGCCCACGATGTCGTCCCGGCCGGTCACCATGGACTTCCACCACTGGCGCTTGATGTTCTCCTTGAGTTCCACGCCCAGCGGCCCGTAATCCCACGCAGAACGGGTCCCGCCGTAGATCTCCCCCGACGGGAACACGAACCCCCGACGTTTGGCCAGGTTGACGATCAGGTCGAGCTTCGATGCGGGGGACGCGGCCATCGTGCGGGGTTCTCCATCCGGCTGGCGGTCGGCGGGGTGTGGTCCCGAGGGTAGCCGTTACCCGATCGAGCGAACCACCGCATCACACCTGCCGCCGCGCCCTCTGGATGAGATGTCGCGGGTGCACTGTCGATCTAGGGCGAGTCGTACCCGCAGATGGTGAGGGAACCGTCCTCTTCGAACATCGATACGGCTAGGCGCACACCGCCCGCGTCGGTCTCGATGTCGATTCGACGACGTCCCGGTCCGGGTCATCGGGGTCGACGTAGACGTCGACGGTTTCGGAGTCAGCGACGGTGGCTGCTTCCAGAAAACTGAAGAAGTCGTCGGCCAGGGACTGACCGTCAGGGAACATGATCTTGCCGTCGTCACAGAGGAGTTCCCGCGCCGACTCATACTGCCCAGCCGCCATCAGGTCGATGAAATTGACGGCGATGGACTCCGATTCCGGGAAGTTCGGGTCGCCCCCGCCGGGTATCCCGGTGTCGTCCGTCGATTCGGTGTCCGCTGTCGATGACGCGGTCTCGTCGCTGGACTCCTGTGTGGCTGACACAGTCGTGGACGTGGCCAGTGGCGTGGGTCGTCCTTCACAGCGAAGTACAGGCCGAGCCGGCGGTGGTGGCTGTGACAGGGGGGACGGGAACCCTCGGGGATCCGGGCCGGTCGGCCAACCAGACCCGCTGTAGTAGGGGCCGAGATTGCCGGTGGGTGCGCTGTGGACCGGATCGGTCAGAGCCGGCATCGTGCCCGACTGCGGGTCGGTGTTCGTACGGAGCGCACGTCGCGCCGCCGAGGCCACGAAGCGAGATCAGACCCCTCCACCAACCGCATGTCCAGGAACAACCGGCCATCGATCTCGCTATAGCGGTGGATCGGAATGACGTGACCCGCACGCAACCGCGCCGCCAATTCCGACTCACGCCGAAACCGGGCCCGGAAGGTCTCGTCGGCAGGCAGATGCGGAGACAGGAGTTTCAGCGCGACGATCCGCTTCTGACTCTCGTCGAAGGCCCGATAGACCTCGCCCATCCCACCGCGACCAAGAAGCTTCTCGATCCGATATGGCCCGAACCTTTGCCCGTCCACCACACCGTCCCGTCAGTCGTCGAGCGTGCTCAACGCCCTGCCAGCCTGCCGCGAGCCCGTTAGAGAATCAGCGGGTTAGCGTCGCGGACGTGATCGGCCGTGGTACTAGACCGTGTCGTAGCCGCAGATGACCAGGCTGCCCTCTTCAATGACCTGCACCTCGAGGACCACCAGCCCGATGTCGGTGTCGATGTCGAACGTCACAGTGTCGCGGGCATCATCCTCGGCAACGATGTCGCTGGTGCCGCCACCGAGAATCGTCGTAGTCCCCAGGAGTCCGAAGAAGTCATCGGCGAGGGCCTGCGGGTCAGCGAACCCGTCACCGTCGCTGGCATCCATGCCATCGGCGCACAGGACGGCGAACGCGGCGTCGTTGTTGCCATCGACGAGGAAGTTGATGAAGTCCAGGGCCGCATCTTCAGAGCCGGCGAAGTTCGGCTCCTCCCCGCCTGTGTCGGTGTCCCGAGGCGTCATCTCGGTTTCCTCAGGAGACTCTGACTCCTCGGTGGACTCCTGCGTGGACTCCTCGGTGGTCTCATTGGAAGCAGACGTCGTCGAGGCAACTTCGGTCGGGTCGTCCTTGTTCAGGAAGAGGACCAGGCCGATGCCGCCGGCGACGAGCAGGACCACAACGCCCAGGATGATGAACGGCAATTTGCTCGACTTGGGTGGTGGCGGCGGCGCACCGTAGGGGACGCCTGGGCCGGCACCGTAGGGCGGTTGCCCGCCGGGCGGACCATAACCGCCAACCGGCTGTGCAAACTGCTGAGTCGGTTGGGCGTAACTCGGCGGGCCCGCGGAGGCCGGCGAGCCGTAGCCCGGTTGCGTCGGCGGCAGGGGCGCCGTCGGTGGCGTCGGCTGATTCCACGCCGGCCCCGAGCCGCCGGGATTCGGTGCACCGTACGGCGGCTGCCCACCGGAAGGTGGTTGCCCACCCGAAGGTGGCTGGCCACCGTAGGGCGGCTGGGTTCCGTACGGGGGCTGGCTCATCGTTGTCCTTCCGTCGAGCGCGAGCCGCGAGGCGGGATCGGCCTCGAGGCCGACAGTCCGGGCAGAATAGTTGATGTCGGCACGCGGTTGCAGGGATTGGCGGGACGCACGTACGTCTGTTCAGGGGGCGACGTCATAACCGCACACGGTCAGTGAATAAGCCTCCTCGACGATGAACACGTCAGCTGTGATGTCTCCCACATCAGTGCGTAGTTCGAATACGACGGCATCTGAGAAGTCATCGGCGGCGTGGACACCAGTCAGCTTGACGCCGGTGATCGCACTGACGCCCAACGTCGTATAGAAGTCGTCCATGAGATCGGCTGGGGTCGGGAATTCGTTCTTCCCTTCGCCGCAGAGAACCTCGTGCGCAGCAGCGACGTTGCCAGCGGCAATGTCCTGGACGAATGTCACCGCGGCGTCGACGGATCCGCTGTAATTCGCCTCGCCACCGGTGCCATCCGGTGCCGGTTGTGCAGCGGTGCATTCGACCAGACAGTCGGCCGGCACGCTTGGCAGCGGGCGATCGTCGCTCTGGCTCTCGTCGTCCCCGGGCGCGCTCTGCGTCGGTTCCTCGGCCAACACCTGGGCTGGATCCTTGGTCAGGACTACGGCCAGACCGATGCCGAGGGTGACGAGCAGGGACGCAAGGGCACCGATCAGCCATAGCTGCACCGCTCGCTTGCGCCCATGCCGTGGCGCAGGTCGGGCAGCAGGGAGCGGCGGAGCCCACTGCGGAGGTCGAGGTGGCGGCGAGGATTGGCCCGAGTCGTACATCGAGTACGTCATGGGTCCCTCCTCGGCGCGTCCTCAGCCGACGCTGAGGAGGACTTCGTAGGCACCCGGTTCGTCCACCATTCGCGTGAACACCGGATAACCATTGGTCTTCACAGCGTGGGACGACAGTGCCCTTCGGTAGGTTCCAACGCTTTCCCACTCGCTTAACACCACCCACACACCGGGCTCGTCGATACAACGGCCCGCCCGCGCAGAGCGAAAGCCAGGCAAGTCGGCCAAGACATCGATGAGGACGCGGAGTTCGGCGGTCACCTGCTCGTCGGAGTCGCCGTAGGTGCGCAACCGGTTCACAGCGAGCATTGCCAACCTCCTGGTGTCATCGGACGGCGCAGAGCCGGCCACCGGGTGTGGCGCACGCGGCGCTCAGGCAGATCCGAAGCGGCGTTGCCGACCGGCGTAGGACTCACATGCTTTCCACAGATGGCGCCGATCGAAGTCCGGCCAGAGCGTGTCGGCGAACTCCAGCTCGGCATACACCGATTGCCAGGGCAGGAAGTTGGACGTCCGCTGCTCCCCGGATGACCGGATGAACAGGTCCACGTCAGGCATGTCCGGCTCGTCGAGGTATCGGGCGACCGTCTTCTCGTCGACCTTCTCCGGATCCAATCGACCGGCGGCCGCCTCCCAGGCAATTGCCGCTGCGGCATCAGCGATCTCGGCCCGCCCGCCGTAGTTCACGCACATCGTCAGGGTCAGCACGTCGTTCCCAGCAGTCAGTTTCTCTGCGGTCTCGAGTTCACGAATGACGCTGCGCCACAAGCGACGCGGCCGACCGGCCCAGCGCACGCGGACCCCCAGCTCGTGCATCTCATCGCGGCGGCGTCGGATGACGTCGCGGTTGAACCCCATCAAGAAGCGGACCTCTTCGGGGCTGCGCCGCCAGTTCTCCGTCGAGAACGCGTACGCAGAGAGCCAACCGACGCCGAGTTCGATCGCCCCCTCCACGCAATCGAAGAGAGCCGCCTCGCCGGCTTCATGCCCTGCGGTCCGGGGCAGTCCACGCTGTGCGGCCCAGCGTCCGTTCCCGTCCATGACGATCGCGACGTGCCGCGGAACCGTGTCGGAAGCCAGCTGGGGCGGCTGCGCACCGCTCGGGTGCGGGGACGGCGGGCGTACGGGCGGGCGCACCCGACTCATCCGCGCTCGACCATCGCCAGCGACCGCAGACCGCGCTCGAGATGCCACTGCAACAGGGCAGCCACCAGACCGCTTGCCTCCCGAGCAGTCGCGGGTGTGGCAGCCTCAGCAGCCGCCCAGTCACCGCTGAACAACGCGGCCATCAGTTCCACGGATGCCGCGCTCGGATTGACCGAGCCGGCCGGGCGGCAGCGGGCACAGACAACGCCGCCGGCGGGGATCGACATGGACCGGTGCGGTCCCGGTTGGGCGCAGACCGCGCACTCGAGCAGCGCCGGCTCCCAGCCTGCGACTGACATCGACCGCAAGAGGAACGCATCCAGCACCAGACTCGGCGCGCGACCGTCGCTGGTCATCGCCCGCAGCGCACCGATCACGAGAAGGAACAGCCGCAGCGAGGGTTCGCGTTCCTCTGCGGTCAGTCGCTCCGCGGTCTCCAGTACCGCGGTACCTGCGGTGTACCGGCGGTAGTCGGACACGATCCCCGCGCCGTACGGACGGATGCTCTCGACCTGGCTGACGATGTCGAGGTTGCGGCCTTGGTAGAGCTGGACGTCGACGTGGGTGAACGGCTCGAGGCGCGCGCCGAACTTCGATGATGTGCGGCGCACCCCCTTGGCGACCGCGCGCACCCGACCATGACGTCGGGTCAGCAGCGTGACGATCCGGTCGGCCTCTCCGAGCTTGTGCAGGCGCAACACGATCGCCTCGTCGCGGTAGAGGCTCACGTGTCCAGTCTCCCACCGCACAGCCCTATCCCCGGGTTCGCCGGGTCGAATCGCCGGTGGGCAACGAACTCGGCGGTCGCTGCCCCAGAATGGCCTCGTGGGACATCGATGCGAACACAGCCACCACCCCTTCCAGCAACCGGGCGAGCAAGAGCAGCTCTGGTACACCCGGACGGCCGAGCAGCTGACTGGGTCGAGCAACCGCCTGCCGAGCAGCAGCCTGGCGGTCGATGTCGGCTGCGGGCGCGCCCCGATGGCCATCGAGCTGGCACGTGCCCTTCCCGAGGACGCTAGGGTCCTGGGCCTCGACACCGACCCCGAGGCGCTGGCCGCGGCCGCGACAAACATCGAGGAGGCCGGACTGACCGGCCGGGTGACGCTGATCGAGCACGACCTGACCGACGGCGTGAACGCGGTCCGGGAGCAGCTCAGCGGTGCGGACCTGATCTGGGCGAGCGCCTCCCTGCATCATGTCGGCGACCAGCAGAAGGTGATCACGGAGCTGGCGGGTTTGTTGGGTGTGGACGGTCGGCTGGCCCGGCCGAAGGTGGCCTGGCCGAGCGACATCTGCCCTGGGATGTGGGCGTGGGCGAGCCGGGACTCGAGCTTCGCTTGGAGGCGGCCCAGGATCGCTGGTTCGCCCGCATGCGCGCTGAGCTCCCGGCGTCAGTGCGGATGCCCTACGGATGGCCTGCGGCCCGCGCCATGCCGGATTGACAGGGGTTACCACCGCCAGCACAGTCTTCGAAGAGTCGACCCCCTTGCAGCCGGCGGCAGCCGAGGCGGTCCTGCACGACCTGACGCAGCGGGTGGAAAAGTTGGGCTCAGGCGGGTTTCTCGACGACAGCGACCGGACGGCTTGGCAACAGCTGCTCGATCGGAGCAGTTCCGCGTGGTTGGGGCATCGCGACGATCTCTTCTCGCTGGCGGCCCGCACCCTGTACGTCGGTCGCCGGCAGTCCTGAGCCCGGCCTGATCAGAAGCCGAGCCGCTGCAGTTTCTTCGGGTCGTCCTGCCAGTCGCCGAGCACCTTGACGTGCAGGTCGAGATAGATCCGGTTGCCGAGCAGTGCCTCGATCTGGGTACGAGCCCGGCTTCCGATGGACTTGATCCGCTCCCCCTGACGACCCAGCAGGATCGGCTTCTGACTCGCGCGTTCGACGTAGAGCACCGCCTCGATGTCCACCAGATCGCTGTTCTCGCGCGCCCTCATCTCTTCCACCGTGACGGCGACCGAGTGCGGCAGCTCCTGGAGAGTCCGGACAAGGCTGCCTCGCGGATCAACTCTGCGACGAGCACCTTCTCGGGCTCGTCGGTCAACGTCCCGTCCGGGTAGAGCGCCGGGCCTTCCGGCAGGGCAGCAATCAGCAGGTCCAGCAGGGTGTCCACGCCGGCACCGGTCTTGGCGCTCAGCGGGACGAAGTGCTCGGCGTCGACCTGCTCACTGGTTGCGACGAGTTGCTGGGCGACTTGATCTGGCTTCACCAGATCCGTCTTGGTCACCGCGACGATCAGGCTGGTGCCCTTGAGCTCGCGCAGCTCACGGGCAATGAACCCATCCCCCGGCCCCAACTTCTCGTTGGCCGGGACGCACCAGACAACCGTGTCGACGCCGGCCAAGGTCGTACGTACGACGTCGTTGAGTCGTTGGCCCAGAACGGTTCTCGGCTTATGCAGCCCTGGCGTGTCCACCAGGACCAGCTGCGCGTCCGGTCGGTGCACGATGCCGCGGATCGCGTGTCGGGTCGTCTGGGGCCGATCACTGATGATGCCGATCTTGGAGCCGACAACGGCGTTGGTGCAGGGTGGTCTTGCCCGTATTCGGCCGCCCCACCAAACACCCGAAGCCGCTGCGCATACCCGCAAGCCTCCCACTCGACGGGAGTCCCGGTTGTTGCATCGGGTAAGAATCACCCCCATGGCGCAACAGCGCAGCAATGGTTCAGCAGCCGACCTCAGCGCGGCCCGCCGGCGGTGGTACGGCGAACGCGATGCGCACCTCCGCCAGATCCATGCCTACAGCTTCTTCATGCCGGCACGGATGAAGCGGTCGACGACCAAACTGCCTGCCCCGTTGCGCTACTTCCAACATCTGCCCGCCAGCCGATTGGTACGCGGGTTGGTGCTGGTGGCCGCGCCGGCCTACGTGGCGTTGCAGATTTCGCAGGGGTCCGAGGTCGGCGCAGCGATCGGATTTTCGATCGCTCTCGCGGCCGTGCTCTTGGCGGTGTCGACGTTCCGGATGGCCGTGAGCAATCATGGGATCAGCTTTGACATCGCTGGGATCCGCCAGGTGTCCAGCTTCGGATTCCTACCCCTCTACGCCGTCCGTGAGGCGCGGATCGGAAAGGCACCCGCAGAGTGGCCGACGGCAAAGCTCAAGGGTGGCTGGTGGCCCGGCCGGCGTCGGGTCAGCGTGCTGCATCTGGATGAGACCGGTTCCCCGCGCGCCTTCCAGGTCTGGGTGCGCAATCCCGAGGCCTTCGGTGTTGCCGTCCTGGGCCGTGAGCTGCCCGACTAGGCGGTCGGGTCCGCAGCTGTCTTACGGCAAGCGGGAGGCAGCGCCGGTGACCTGGATTGCATCCGGCGACTCGAACAAACAGACCTTCAGCTGGCGGCCCTCGCCGGTCACAGCGACCGTGAGGTTGGTATAGCCCAGGTCCGTGTCGACAAAGAAATGAATCTCGTCTTGCTCGGGTCCGGCGTGGGTTTCAGAGATTTGCCACGAGCTGACCTCACTAATCGACCCCGGACTGCCGATCACGCCGAACAGATTGGCCAGGAATTCATCCGCATCGCCGTAATGCAGACGCAGCCCGTCAGTCAGAGAGTCAAACGCAGCGGCGTAGTCGCCGGCCACAATCAGGTCCAGGAACGCTGCCGCAGCCCGCGGGGACCCGGCGAAGGTCAGGGGATTCCCATTCGAGTCCAGGCCAGCATCCGCACCCGATTGGTCGGAACCCGGATCGATGCCGGGATCTGCGCCGGCCGCCGAGGCCCGTTGGCATCCAGGGTGGCCGAGATTGGGGACGTTGCCGCGAGCCACACGACGCCGCCCAACCCAGCGACGACCAGGACCACCAACAGCGCGCCGATGAGCCGCCTCAACCCCCCGCGAGACACGAGGTAGGACGGTGGTCACAGCTCCGGGGTTTCCGCCGCCAGCGGTTCGAAAGCCGGCCACCCGGAGGCGGAGTGCTAGGCGGCGTCGCCGCGGTCGATGCTGATCAGGTTTCCGTCCGGCCCGCAGAGGAACACCGCTGCTGCCGGCGACAGGTCGCGCACGGCATGGACACCGGCGAAGTCCATGGACTCTGCCGGCGACACGAGGGCAGCTGCTTCGAGGCTGGTCACCCCACTGGCCGCCGCCAGGGCGACGGCAGTTTGGAGCGCGGACAGTCGCAAGGAGGGCAACGTCACGGTCGCCGCTGAATACGTCCGGCCATCGGAATCACGGACGGCCGCGCCCTCACTTGCACCGGTTCGGCCACGGGCCGCGCGAGCCAGCACAACAAGCTTCGCGTCCTCGGGCTCCAGATCCTTGCTGGCACCCGCGCTCCGGTCATGGTCGGTCATGGTGCCTCCGGGACTCCGTTGGTTGACGCCTCTGCCTCCGGAACCCGCGAGACGAGGAGGGTGTCGATCCGATTCCGTCGACCCTCCACACTTTCGGCGGTCAGCGAGAGCCCCGCATAGTTGGCCTGGGCCCCCGGTATCGGGACGCGGCCCAACTCCCGAGCGAGCAGTCCCCCGACGGTGTCGATGTCGTCCTCTTCGGGCAGTTCCAACTGAAAGAGCTCGGCGAGGTCGTCCACCGGAAGGCGCGATGTGATCCGCATCGAGCCGTCGGGGAGCCGCTCAACCTGCGGTCGCTCGTCCGGGTCGTACTCGTCGACGATCTCACCGACAATTTCTTCCAGGATGTCCTCGATCGTCACCAGGCCGGCCGTACCGCCGTACTCGTCCACGACGACGGCCATGTGAATCCGCTTGGCCTGCATGTCGCGCAGCAGCTCATCAACTGGTTTGGACTCGGGTACGAACGAGGGTGCTCGCATGATCTCCGAGACGTGTGTGGTGGCGGCTCCATCGTCGGATTGCGCGCGCCGGACCATGTCCTTGAGATAGGCGACGCCGACGACATCGTCGATGTTGTTGCCCAGCACGGGGATTCGGGAGAATCCGCTGCGCAGTGCCAGCGCAAGAGCCTGGCCGACCGACTTGTGCTGCTCGATCCAGACGATGTCCGGGCGCGGCACCATGACCTCGCGCGCGATCGTGTCACCGAGTTCGAAGACAGAATGGATCATGTTGCGCTCGCCGTGTTCGACGACCCCGCGCGCCTCAGCCAGGTCGACCAGTTCGCGCAGCTCGACCTCGCTCGAGAACGGGCCCTCGCGGAAGCCGCGCCCGGGAGTGAGCGCATTCCCGAGCAGGATCAACAGGTTCGTGAGCGGACCGAAGACGGCGCGCAGTGCCCGGGTCAGGCTCGCCGTACGGAGGGCAACTCCGTACGCGTGCTGCCGGCCGATGGTGCGCGGCCCGACGCCAACCACGACGAAACTGACGACGGCCATCACCAAACCGGAGACGAGCACCGAACCCCAGCCCACGCCCCACAGCTGGACGAGCACGGTCGTGAACAGCACGGCCGCGAAGAGCTCGCAGGTCACCCGGAGCAGCAGTAGGAGGGACACGTGCCGCGCCCGGTCCTGCAGCACCTTCTCGAGGACCTCGGCTCGGCGTTCGCCATCGCGGCGCAATTCGGAGATTCGTGCCGCCGAGACGTGCCCGATCGCTGCGTCGACCGCGGCGAACAGGCCCGCCAGCGGTACCAGAAGGACCGCCAGGACGAGGAGCGTGACCTGCGCCGAGCTCATCGGGTGCCCGACCGGTCGGCCCGATGGGCGCGCCAGGCGTCGAGGAGCCGGCGCTGGACGGCGAACATCTCGCGCTCCTCATCCGGCTCGGCGTGGTCGTAGCCCAGCAGATGGAGCACCCCATGAGTGGTGAGGAGATGCAATTCGGCATCGAAGCTGTGACCCGCCGCTGACGCTTGTTTGATCGCGACCGCCGGGCACAGCACGACGTCGCCGAGCAGCGCGGGGCTGGGGTCGGATTCCTCGGGCCGACGGGCGGTTTCCAACTCATCCATCGGAAAGGCCAGGACGTCCGTGGGGCCCGAGGAGTCCATCCACTTCTCGTTGAGGCTCGCCATGTAGTCGACATCGATCAGCAGCACCGACAGTTCGGCCAGCGGATTGATGTCGAGTTCACGCAGGAGGTAGCGGCACAGTGCGGCAAGAGCGGGCTCGTCGATCGGAATGTCGGACTCGTTGGCGATGTCCACTGACATGGTGGGGGTCGAGTCCCCTATCGCCGAGGTGGTGCGGCGCCGCGACGGGCCGAACTGTCGGACCGATCGGAGTCGGCGCGGCGCGCCGTGCGCGGACTCGTTGAGCGACCTTCCACAGATGACGTCCGACGATGGTCCTGGCTGGAGTAGACCGGCCCGGACAGTTCCCCGTCGGCAATCTCAGCGTCGTACCGGGCGTACGCGTCGACGATGTGACCTACCAGCCGGTGGCGGACGACGTCGACGCTGGTCAGATGCGTGAATGCGACGTCGTCGACGCCGTCCAGAATCGACTGAACAACGCGCAGGCCGCTGCGTTGCCCGCCGGGGAGATCGACCTGGGTGACATCTCCGGTCACGACCATCTTCGAACCGAAACCGAGCCGCGTGAGGAACATCTTCATCTGCTCGGGTGAGGTGTTCTGGGCCTCGTCCAGGACGATGAACGCGTCATTGAGTGACCGGCCACGCATGTAGGCAAGCGGTGCTACTTCGATCGTCCCGGCAGCGGTCAACCGTGGGATCGAATCCGGATCGATCATGTCGTGCAACGCGTCATAGAGCGGCCGCAGGTACGGGTCGATCTTGTCGTAGAGCGTGCCCGGCAGATATCCGAGGCGCTCGCCCGCTTCGACCGCCGGGCGGGTCAGGATGATCCGGTTGACCTGTTTGGCCTGCAGTGCCTGGACGGCCTTGGCCATCGCCAGGTAGGTCTTGCCCGTTCCAGCCGGTCCGATCCCGAACACGATCGTGTGCTCATCGATGGCATCGACATAACGCTTCTGGTTCAACGTCTTCGGTCGAATGGTCCGGCCGCGCCGGGAGAGGATATTCAGGCTGAGCACGTCGGCCGGGCGTTCGGTCGAGCCGTTGCGCAGCATGTGCAGGGCATGGGTGACCGAATCGGGCCGAAGATGGCCGCCCTGGCCGACGAGTGCGATCAATTCGTCGAAGACGCGCACGGCGAACGCGTTGTCGGCCGGCGACCCGGTGATGATCACCTCGTTACCGCGGACGAGCACGTGCGCACTGAGCTCGCGCTCGACCAATCGGAGGATCTCATCGCCGGACCCCAGCAGGCTGACCATCGGCACCGAAGGCGGAACGACGATGGTGGTGGCGGAGACGGCTGTCGCGGCGGCCGGAGCAGCCAGCGGTGCGGACTGTTCTGCGGCCGGCGAGGGCGTGCTGGGTTCGCCCTCGGGGCTATGCGGGACGGTTGGCAACGGTGCTGCGGCCCTGCTTTCCATTCCAACGACAGTTCGGACGCCAGCAAGTTTAGCCGCCTCGGCGACGCCAGGCGGCTCGGATTTGTCTCGGACCCCTGTTCAGCCCGGCGGCCACTCCATCGGTCGGCCGCCGAGAACATGCACATGGACGTGAAACACGCTCTGCTGCGCATCCGGCCCCGTGTTCACCACCAGCCGGTAGCCCTGGTCGCTGAGTCCCTCGGCGGCCGCAACGTCGCGGGCGGCCGCGATGACATCCGTGAGCGCGCTCGGGTCGGCCCCGACCAGCGCTGCCGCCGTTGGCTGGTGTTGTTTCGGGATCACGAGCACGTGGGTCGGTGCTTGCGGCTGCAGATCCCGGAACGCCAGCGTGGTGTCGGTCTCGTGGACCACGTCCGCGGGAATGTCGCCGGCCACGATCGAGCAGAAAAGACAGTCCACATCGGGCATCGCCCGAGCCTATCCAGGCAGACCGCAGCCGGGCGGAAGGAGATCAGCGACCGTTGAAGGCGTCGCGGACCCGCGAGAACAGTCCCCCGCCGCCGGCTTTGGTCGATACCGCGCGCTCCTCGTCCCGCAACGCTGCCAGCTTGCGGAGGATCTCCTCCTGCTCTGGATCGAGTCGAGTCGGAGTGAGGACCTCGACATGGACGTAGAGATGGCCGCGGCCGGTCGCGCGCAGCTTGGGAACTCCGGCAGCACGCACGGTCAGCACCGAGCCTGACTGGGTCCCGGGGCGCACCTCGATGTCCTGCTCGCCGTCCAGTGTGTTCAGTGACAACGTCGTCCCCAACGCCGCCGCGGTCATCGGCAGGCTCACACGGCAGTGCAGGTCCGCCCCGTCACGGGTGAAGATGTCGTGGTCTCGTTCGCGGATCTCGACGTACAGGTCACCCGCCGGGCCACCCCCAGGACCGACCTCCCCCTGCCCGGACAGCCGGATCCGCATCCCGTCCTCGACGCCGGCCGGCACCTTCACCGACAGGCTTCGCCGAGAGCGGACCCGCCCATCGCCGCCGCACTGCGGGCACGGGTCCGGAATGACCTGGCCCACTCCACCGCATGCCGGGCAGGCGCGTTTGGTCACGACCTGGCCGAGGAAGGAGCGCTGCACGCTCTGCACTTCACCCATTCCGTTGCACGTCGTACACGTCTGCGGGTGGGTGCCCGGCGCGGTTCCGGCCCCTGTGCAGCTAGTGCACACGACGGCCGTCTCGACCATGAGGTCCTTATTGGCACCGAACGCGGTCTCCACCAGATCGAGGTCGAGACGGATCAGCGCATCGGCACCGGCACGGGTCCGGCTGCGCGGCCCCCGGCTGCTCCCGGCTCCCCCGAAGAACGCGTCCATGATGTCGCCGAACCCCCCGAAGCCGGCGTATTGCGCTCCCGCGCCGCCTCCGCCATTGCCCAGCGGGTCGCCGCCGAGGTCGACGATCTGCCGCTTCTGCGGGTCGGTGAGGACTTCGTAGGCGGTGGCCACCTGCTTGAACCGATCCTGGGCAACTGGATCGGGATTGACGTCGGGATGGAGGTCGCGGACCAGTTTGCGATAGGCCCGCTTGATCTCCTCGTTACTCGCCCCGCGGGTCAATCCCAGCGTGGCGTAGTAGTCAGTCGCCACCGATCAGCCCCCGCTCACGAGGCGGCCGACGTAGCGCGCCACGGCTCGTACGGCGGAGATGTTGCTCGGATAGTCCATGCGCTTGGGGCCCAGAACACCGAGGCCGCCGAGCTGTTGGGTGCCGTCGCCATAGCCGGCCGAAACCACAGCCGCCGCGGCCAGCCCGGCATGTTCGTTCTCCTCACCGATCCGGACCGTCACCGTGCTGGGATCCACCTCACCGATCAGCCGAAGGATGACCACCTGTTCTTCCAGCGCTTCCAGGATCGGCCGCAACGACATCGGGAAGTCCAGCAGATCGCGGGTCAGATTTGCCGTGCCGCCCACGACGATCCGCCCATCAGGCTGCTCGACGAGGGTTTCCAGAAGGACCGAGGCCACCGACGCGGTCAGCGGCCGGAGTTCGTCGGGGACGCCGCGGGCGAGGGCTGCCACCTTTGTGCTGGCATCGGTGAGCTGGAGGCCGCCGATCGCCGCGTTGAGCTTCGAGCGAAGATCGGCCACTTGCTCGTCGCTCACCTCTACGTGGAGTGGGATAACCCGCTGTTCGATGCGGCCGGTGTCAGTGATCACGACGAGCATGATCCGGCTGGTGCTGAGGCGAAATACCTCGACGTGCCGAATGCCGCTGCGCGCCATGGTCGGGTACTGCACGACCGCGACCTGGTGGGTCAGTTGAGCCAGCAGGCGGACGGTGCGACCGAGCACGTCGTCGAGATCGACCGCCCCGTCGAGGAAGGACTGGATGGCTTTGCGTTCAGCCGCGGTCATCGGCTTGATCTGGGTGAGCCGGTCGACGAAGAGCCGGTATCCCTTGTCCGTCGGCACCCGGCCAGCGCTCGTGTGTGGCTGCGTGATGTAGCCCTCGTCCTCCAGGACTGCCATGTCATTGCGGATCGTGGCCGCCGAGACGCCCAAGCTGTGCCGGTCCACGAGGGCCTTGCTGCCGACCGGGTCGTTGGTGGAGACGAAATCCTCGACAATGGCGCGCAGGACCTGCAGGCGGCGCTCGTCGTGGGTCATCGTCTGACGTCCCTTCCACTGCTGGCGACTGGCTGTTCCGCACATCGTGCGGGCACGGCTGGCAGTCCGCGCATCGGAGTGCCAGCCCGATTCCAGCATACGACGATCGCAGACGTGCTCGGCTGCATCGTGGTAGCGGTCATAGGTATCGGTAAGGTCGATGGCAGGCAACCAGTCGAGCACTCGAGGTAATGACCTGATCTTCAAAGAGGTTCGAGACACCCGGCCCTATCCCGACCACGGGCTTTCGACCCGGGACTGGGCCGGAATTCCACCGCGCCAGGTGCGCCTCGACGAACTCGTCACCACCAAGACAGTCCTCGCCCTCGACAAGCTGCTGGAGGACGACTCGACGTTCTACGGGGATCTCTTCCCGCACGTGGTCGCCTGGGAAGGCACGCTCTATCTCGAGGACGGCATGCACCGTGCGCTGCGAGCTGCCCTCCAGCAGCGCAACGTCCTGCACGTCCGCGTGCTCGACCTCGACGAGCTCCGACCAGGCGGTAGTAGCAACAGCCAGGCGACCGCCCCGACCTCGTGAGCGCGCCCTCTCGCGGCTAGTCCGTGAGGTCGCGGACAACCGCGTCGGCCAAGAGCCGACCGCGCATCGTCAGGGCCGCGCGTCCGTCTGCGTAAGCGGCCCGGTCCAGCAGGCCGTACGTCACGGCCTCGCCGGCGCGTTGTTGACCCTTTTCCGAGAGCACGTCTAGACCGACGCCGGCGCGCAACCGGATGCCGAGCATGATCGTTTCGATGTGGCGCTGATTCTTGTTCAGCAGTTCGCTGCCGTGTGCAGGACTGCCGCCGTCGGCCAGCGATCGGGCGTACGCGACGGGATGTTTGCGATTCCACCAGCGGGCGCCACCGATGTGGCTGTGCGCACCCGGCCCGATGCCCCACCAGTTGCCGCCGGTCCAGTAGAGCTCGTTATGCCGGCACCGACCGGTCGGCGACGTGGCCCAATTCGACACCTCGTACCAGTCGAGTCCCGCTGCGCCGAACGTCTGATCTGCCTGCTCGTACCGATCGGCCAGGACGTCGTCATCCGGCGCATCGATCAGTCCAGTGCGGACCTGGCGAGCCAGCGCGGTCCCCGGCTCGACGATCAGCGCATACGCCGAGACGTGCTCCACACCCGCCGAGACTGCCGCGTCGAGCGAGGTCTGCCAGTCCTCGTCTGACTCTCCCGGCGTGCCGTAGATCAGGTCCAGGCTGACGCGCGTCAAGCCAGCTGCTCGAGCGTCCTCTACGGCGTGCAGCGCCTGCCCCGGAGTGTGCTGGCGGTCCAGAACTGAAAGCACGTGCGGTACGGCCGACTGCATCCCCATGGAGACGCGGTTCACGCCAGCTCGCAGCAGCCGGGCGAAGGAAGTCCTGGTCACCGACTCCGGATTGGCCTCGACGGTGACTTCCACGTCCGGCGCCACCGGGAACTCAGCCCTGACCTCGTCCAGGATCGCGGCTAGATGTTCGGAGGGCAGCAGCGTGGGCGTGCCCCCACCGAAGAAGATCGTGCGAACGACGGGGAGCTGTGCACCGAGGATGTGTCGGACCAGCCGGAGTTCGGCAAGCACGCTGTCGACGTAGTCGTTCTGGCTCGCGCCCGGTCCGAGTTCGGCCGCTGTGTAGGTGTTGAAGTCGCAGTACCCGCAGCGGGCGGCACAGAACGGAACATGGATATAGAGCCCGAACGGTGTCTGCAGCAGGCCCTCCCTGGCCGTATCCGGCAACCAGCGCTGATCGGGCAGGGCATGCTGGTCGGGAAGAATCGTTGGCATCGTGCTCCAGTGTGACAACCTGCTGCCGCGAATGTGCGGAGCCGCACTGCGCCATGTTGGGAGTAGATCTTTCGTGACCGAGCCGACAACCGACCTCGTCCGCTACGACGTGACCGCTGGGGTTGCCACGATCACTCTGGACTTTCCGGCTAAGCGCAACGCGCTTTCCCAGGCGCTCATGCGGGAGTTGGCGGCCCACATCGACGCGGCCCAGGAAGACAAGTCGGTCCGCGTGCTTGTCCTGACCCACACCGGGCGAGTCTTCTGCTCTGGAATGGACCTCAGCGAATCGAGCGGCGGTGGGGCGGCCGAGATGGGCGTGCATGCCCTTCCAGCGATTCTGCGGAGCCTGTACGAAAGCCCCAAGCCGGTCGTCGCCAGGGTTGCCGGAGCAGCGCGGGCCGGCGGCATCGGGCTGATCGCGGTGTGTGATCTCGCCGTCTGCCAACGAAATGCCACCTTCGCGTTCACCGAGGTACGCCTCGGCCTGGTTCCCGCCCTGCTCTCGGCCACGGTGCTCCCCCGGCTGGCTCCCCGCGCCGCAACGGAACTGTTCCTCACCGGCGCGGTCTTCGACGGGGTACGGGCCGCAGAGATCGGGCTGGTCAACGCTGCGGTCGAGCCGGACCAGCTTGACCCGGCAACCGACGCGTACGTGGCCGATCTGGTCAAGGGCGGCCCGATCGCCCTCGCCACCACGAAGGCGCTGCTGCGGCGGGCGCAGGCCCCGAGAATGGCCGAGCAATTGACCGAACTGGCGCAGACCTCGGCGCAGTTCTTCGCCAGCGACGAGGGCCAGGAAGGAATCCGTGCGTTCGGTGAGAAGAGGGCGCCGCGTTGGGCGCCCGCCGGCCCTACCTAGATGATGCGTTTTCCATGAGCGACGCGGTCAAGCACCGGTTGAGTCGGGCCGATGCCGCCCGGATACTGGTCGTCGGCTTGCTCGGGGCCCTCGTCGGGATCGGCATCGGCAACGCCGTCGGCACGTCCAGCGATCTAGGCCCGCTGGACGTCAGGACCCGGCTCACGGTCGGTGTCGACTCGACCTTCGACGTCGGGGTGGCGGCTGTCCGCGTGGACACGCCTGGACCGGTCGGCTTGAGCATCACCGCGAACGACGTGCGCTTTAGCAATCCCACTGACCTGGCCGACACCCTGACCTCGTTCGGCGACGTGGAGGCGGTGGGCGCGGCTCTGCTCGGGGACACCCTGGCTCACCTGCGAGATTTCGCCGCAGTCGGTGCGCTGCTCGGACTGCTCATTGCCCTTGCAACTCACCGACCCGTCCTGGGTCACACGCCACGCAAGCGTGTCCGCCGGTTTGTCTATACCGCAGGGGCGTGGCTGGCTCTGGGAACCGTCGCAACCTCCATCATCGGTCCATCGGTGAGTCTGGCGAGCCGCTCCTGGACACCGGTGGTCGGACTGTCGATCGAGGGTCAGCTACTGCCCGACATACAGGTAGCGGGGACTCTCCTGGATGAAACCGTGCGGGTACTCGAGGACAACGAAGACTTCTATCAGCAACTGCGCATCCACACGGCCACGGCCATGGGAGCCATCAGTGACGAGGACGCCGAACGGGGACTGGCCACGTTCGTGTTCGAGAGCGATCTGCACTGCAACCTGGGTATGACAAGGGTGATCAACGAAGTGGCAGTCCAGGCGGGGGCTGAGTTCGTCCTCAGCGGTGGAGACATGACGATGAGCGGCACCCAACTCGAAGCGCTGTGCACCGATGTCTACCTGCGCCGGCTTGCCGACACCCCACTCGTCGTAGTCCTGGGGAACCACGACTCCGTCCAGACCGGCGCCGACCTTGACGCCGGCGGCGCGGTGGTCCTTGCCGGGGAGCCGGTGCGGGTCGCCGGCCTGACACTGTTGGGCGACAGCGATCCGAATCGATCCCAGATCGGCACAGCGACGACCCTGCGCGGCGACGAGACCGTCTCGGAATTCGCCGATCGGATGGCGGAGACGGCGTGCGACACCCGTCCGGACATTCTGCTGGTCCACGACCCGGCCCATGCCGCCGAGGCGATCGAGCAGGAGTGCGCGGATGTGGTCCTGTCCGGGCACCGGCACCGGGAGGGGGGACCAACGGTTTCCGGCGACACCGTCGCGTACACCGTCGACAACTCCGGCGGGACCGGGGAGAACACCCCGTCGTACGGGCCGTTGGCCACCGACAGCGCAGTGGCGCTGTTCTATTACGACCCTGACACCGAGGCCGTGCTCGGTATGCGCACGGTTGCGTTCTCCGAGGAAGGCGCCGTCACGGTCGGCGACTACCGATTGCTGGACCCACCCAAGGTGGGCCGGGACGACTGAGCCCCTGCGTGAGACCGCTCGGCCGCGCAGATCGCCTGGAAAAGCGCGTCGTCGGTACTGGCATCCAATGCCCGCAGATCCAGCAGGCATCGGCCTCGCTCGATTCGGCCAAGCACCGGCACTGATCCGGTCCGCAGGGCCGCCGCAAACGCCTCCGGCAGGCTCACAGCGGCGCTGTCCAACTGGGTCTCGGGAGCCCCACCGCCGCCGACCGTTGCGTGACTGTCCACCGCCTCCGCCGGCACTCCGGCGTCCTGGAGCCGGGCCGCAAGTCGCTGGACGCGCTCGCGCAGGTCGGCGACATCGGCCTCCAGCGCCCGGAGCACCGGAGGTCGTGGCCCGCGGACAGTTGCCTCCAGTGCCGCGAGGGTCAGCTTGTCCACGCGCAGGGCCCGGGCCAGGGGGTGCCGACGAAGCCTTTCTACGAGCTCGCGGCGCCCCAGGATAATCCCGGCCTGTGGTCCCCCGAGGAGCTTGTCGCCGCTGGCCGTGACCAGGTCGGCGCCTGCGGCCAGTGCGGACTGTGCGTCCGGTTCGTCAGGGATGCGCGGATGAGGGGCGAGCAGCCCGGAGCCGAGGTCGGCAACGACCGGGGCCGCCAGCTCGGACAGGGCACCGATCTCGACGGCGGAAGTGAATCCCCGAACGACGAAGTTCGACGGGTGCACCTTGAGCACGAAGCCCGTGTCCGGCCCCAGTGCAGCTGCGTAGTCCTCGACCGTCACGCGGTTCGTCGTTCCGACCTCGCGCAGCCGAGCGCCGGTAGAAACCAGGAGATCCGGGATCCGAAAGCCGTCGCCGATCTCCACGAGTTCGCCACGCGCGATGACGATCTCCTTACCCTGGGCCAGCGCAGTCGCCGCAAGGACCACAGCGGCCGCACCGTTGTTGACGATGTGGGCGGAATCCGCCGCCGGCACTGCCTGACGCAGTGCGTCAATCGCACCTTGACCTCGTCGTCCGCGTCGGCCGGTGGTGAGATCCAGTTCCACATCAGTGGTGCCGGATGCCACGACCAGGGACTCGATCGCCGCGTCCGACAACGGAGCCCGGCCGAGGTTTGTGTGCACTAAGACACCGGTGGCATTGAGGACCGGATGGAGCGTGGAAGCCGTGGCCGGCAAGCAGGCGACCGCCTGCTCGATCGCATCCGCCGGGGGCAGCGCTCCGGCTCGTACCCGATCCTGTACAGCCAGGACGATCTGCTTGACCAGCGGCCTTCCCAGTCGGGTGCAGGCCTGCGCCAGGCGTGGGTCGGCCAGCATGTCGTCGGTGCGCGGCACCTGCCTACGGGCGCTGTCCCCAGCCATCGCAGGGACTCTACGTCGGCCCAGTCCATCTGCCCCCTGCCGAAGACGGTCACCTAGAGTCGAACGGTGACCCGAACCGTCAGTTCGCGCTCCGTCGACCCGATCCAGGCGGGGTACCGCCTGACCAGCTACGCACACGGGGGTGGCTGCGCCTGCAAGATCCCGCCGGGCGAGCTCGAGAAGATGGTTGCCGACCTCGGCGGCGAGCCGCTGGCAGGTCCCGGCATCGGCGAGATGATCGTCGGGCTCGAGTCCGGCGACGACGCAGCAGTCGTTCGGATCGCTGACGGTCAGGCCATCATCGCGACAGCTGACTTCTTCACACCCGTCGTCGACGACGCCTACGACTGGGGCCGCATCGCGGCGGCCAATGCGCTCTCTGACATCTATGCGATGGGCGGAACGCCGATCGTCGCGGTGAACCTCCTCGGCTGGCCCCGTGACGTGCTGCCGATGGAACTCGCCGCAGAGGTCTTGCGCGGCGGCCTGGACATCGCCCGCAGTGCCGGCTGTCACGTCGGCGGGGGGCACAGCGTGGACGACCCCGAACCCAAGTACGGGATGGCGGTCACCGGCATCGGCGATCCGCAGCGCCTCATCCGCAACGACACGGCCGAGGTCGGACTCCCGCTCTCGCTCACCAAGCCGTTGGGCCTCGGCGTTCTGAACAACCGGCACAAGGTGACCGGCGAGGTCTTTCAGAACGCGATCGCGACGATGACCGAGCTCAACCGTGACGCATCCGTCGCGGCGCTGGCGGCGGGGATCCGCTCGGGTACCGATGTGACGGGATTCGGGCTGCTCGGTCATCTGTTCAAGCTCGCCCGGGCCAGCGGGGTCAGCGCGATTCTCGACTCAGCGGCGATTCCCCTGCTCGATGGCGCCCGCGCGGCCGTACGAGAGGGGTATGTCTCTGGCGGAACCCGACGCAACCTCGAGTGGGTCGGCGCCGCGGCTGACGTGTCGGCTGTGGACGAGGAGACCGCGTTGCTACTGGCTGACGCGCAGACCTCGGGCGGGCTGCTCCTGGTCGGCGAGATTCCGGGGGCCACTGTGATCGGCGAGATCGTCCTCGCCGCGGAGCACACCATCATCGTGCGCTGAGCCGGGATTACGGTGACAGGCATGCTTGCCGCCTACGTCACCAAGCCCGCGCCCGACGACCCGCTGTCCGCACTCGAGGTGGGTGATCGACCCGAACCCGAGCCGCGCGATGGCTGGACCACTGTCACGGTCAAGGCAGCCTCGCTCAACCATCACGACGTCTTCTCGCTGCGCGGCATCGGGCTGTCTGAGGACCGGATGCCGATGATCCTCGGTTGTGATGCGACCGGTACGGACGAGAACGGCGACGAGGTCGTCGTGCACGCCGTGATCAGCGAACCGTCATGGCGTGGGGATGAGACGCTCGATCCGAAACGGTCGCTGCTGTCGGAGCGTTATCAGGGGACGCTGGCCGAGAAGGTCATCGTCCCGACCCGCAACGTGGTCCCCAAGCCGGCAGAGCTCTCCTTCCCTGAGGCCGCCTGCTTGTCGACTGCTTGGCTGACTGCCTATCGCATGCTATTCACGAAGTCTGGCGTACGTCCGGGCGACACCGTGCTCGTCCAGGGCGCCAGCGGCGGGGTGGCCACCGCGCTCATCGCTTTGGCCAGTGCTGGCGGAATGCGGGTGTGGGCGACCGGCCGTACTGAAGAGAAGCGCGCCTTGGCGACCGAACTCGGCGCGCACGCAAGCTTCGAATCCGGCGCCCGGCTGCCGGAGCGGGTGGACGCGGTCTTCGAAACCGTCGGCGAGGCAACCTGGGCGCACAGTCTGAAGTCCCTCAAGCCGGGTGGCCGCATCGTGGTGTCGGGATCCACCAGTGGTGCGGCGCCGCCGGCCGACCTGCAGCGCGTGTTCTTCCTTCAGCTCTCGATCATCGGCTCGACGATGGGGACCCGCGATGAGTTGGTGAACTTGATTCAGTTCTGCCAGACCAGTGGTCTGCGACCTCGCATCGACGTGCAGCTTCCACTGGCCGATGCTCGCGAGGGCTTCGCCCGGATGATCGCTGGGGACACCGCCGGCAAGATTGTCTTCACCCTCGACTGACTCGGCTCGATTGAGTTTGCATCCCGGGGCTAGTTTGCGGTACAAACTTGTTTGTGAGTACTTCTGAGCCGCTTCCAGCAACCGGCGCCACCGAAAGCCAAAGCGTCGAAGGGGACCTGGCTCCGGCCGACTCCCTCGCGCTCATCGAGGCACAGCGGCGCATCACCACCGCCCAGATCGAGCCCGACATCCGGCTGATGTACGGCGTGTGGGGGCTCGCGTTGCTCATCGGCGATGCCGCGTTCTTCTTCGCCACCTGGGACAACTCGCCCATCCAACTCCCCATCCCGGTCGCCGGCATCACGCTGTTCGTCTTGCTGGTCACAGCGATGGTCACCATGGCCGTGCACATCGGCCGCAGGGTCGCCGGCGTGCGCGGCGACTCGGCCCGCCAAGGCAAGTTCTACGGCTGGGCCTGGACCGTGGGGTTCCTCTGTCTCGGCGCCATCATCAGCGGGGTGAGCCGAACCGGGGTTGACGACGAGACCATCTCGCTGCTGTGGGCGGCCGGCTCGGGACTGGTCATCGGGCTGCTCTACATGGCCGGCGGCGCAATGTGGCTGGACCGGACCCAGTTCGCGCTCGGCGCCTGGTTCGCCGTGGTGTCCGGTGTCGGCGCGATCGCAGGTCTGCCCTGGCTGTACCTGATCCTGTCCATCGCCGGCGGCGGCGGGCTGCTGTTCGTTGCCGCTCTGATCGCCGTGCGCATGCGGCGGCATCGGCCATGACATCCATGTCCGAGCTGGATCCGGTGATCCACGCTCCGGCCAGGCTCCGCCTGGTGGCCACCCTGTCGGCACTTGGGGACGGCGACACCATGTCCTTTCCGCGGTTGCAGAAGTTGCTCGCCATGACCGGCGGCAACCTCTCGACACACCTGCGCCGCCTCGAGGACGCCGGTTACGTCGCGGTCACCAAGACGCACGAGGGCCGGACACCGGCCACGTACGTCGCACTGACTCGCGCCGGACGACTGGCATTCGAGAACTACACGACGACGCTTCGTTCCCTGCTCGACCCAGCCACCACCGAAAGGACCACCCAGTGAGCACGCCACAGACGCATCCGGACGCGGTCCAACCCTTGGCTCGCGTCGCCGGTGTGCGCCGCACGTTTGGCGACGTTGTCGCCCTCGACGATGTCTCGATCGACCTTGCCCGCGGTGAGCTGGTCGGACTGCTCGGGCCCAACGGGGCCGGGAAGTCCACCCTGATCAGTCTCTGGTGTGGCCAGCGCAGGCCGAGCTCCGGCCGGGTGGAGATCTTCGGCGGTGATCCGCGCAACGCTGCGAACCGGGTCCGGCTGGGCATGACCCCACAGGAGACCGGACTGCCCCCGACTCTGAAGGTCAATGAGGTGCTGAGGTTTGTCGCAGCGCACTATCCCGACCCCATGGCGATCGGTCCCCTTCTCGAGCGATTCGGCTTGTCCGGCAAGGCGGACAGCCAGACCGGCGGATTGTCCGGCGGACAGAAGCGTCGACTTGCCCTTGCGCTGGCACTGGTCGGGCGGCCCGACCTGGTGCTGCTGGACGAGCCGACCACGGGCCTCGATGTCGAGGCCCGTCGCGACGTCTGGGATGCAATCCGCGACTATCACGTCGGCGGCGGAACAGTCGTGCTCAGCAGTCACAACATGGCCGAGGTAGAGGCGCTGGCACAACGCGTCGTGGTCATCGACCGCGGGCGGATCGTTGCCGACGACGATGTGGCGACCATCCGCACCCGCGTAGCGACCCGACGGGTCACGTTGCGCGCCAATGTTCTTCCCGATCTGCCCGGCGTCGAACGGCTCACCAGCGACGGTGACCGGCACGAGCTGTTCACGGCGGACAGCGATGCCGTCATACGCGAGCTCGTGTCGTCTGGGGCCGCCTTCTCCGACCTCGAAGTCGTATCCGCATCACTGGAAGAGGCGTTCGTCGCCCTTACTCACCAGGAGCAAGCTGCATGAGCGCCAGCGACACCGTCACCCGTCCTTCAGCGCTGCTGGCCGCCCCAGCCGGACAACCCGTCAGCGCAATACGACTGACCCTGCTGCACTACCGCTACCTGTTCCTGGAGACCAGGGGCAACGCTTCCGCTGACTCGGCGGCGGAGAGCGAACCGTGGCGCGGGCCTCTGTTCGGGACACGACGCTCACGTCGGTTCTTGATCCGCATTTGCGCGTAGTCGCGGCGGCCAGCGGGTTCTGCTTACATCTGGGACCGCCAGTGATCACGCCGACAGAGCTGTTGCAGGCGGAGCAATCGCCTTCGGGGAGGGCCCATGACCGGACAGACCATCGCGCCCTCCCGGCGGAGGATCGCGATCGCGAGCTTCATCGGCACTGCCATCGAGTTCTACGACTTCTACATCTACGGGACAGCGGCGGCCCTCGTCTTCGGCAAAGTCTTCTTTCCCGAGTTCTCAGCTACCGCAGGCACACTCGCCTCATTCGCGACGTTCGGCGTCGGATTCGTCGCCCGCCCCGTCGGGGCGGTGGTCTTCGGCCACTTCGGTGATCGGCTCGGCCGCAAGCACGATGCTCATCGCATCGTTGCTCGTGATGGGCATTGCGACGATCGCGGTGGGTCTCATCCCTTCCTACGGCTCGATCGGTGTCGCGGCGCCGTTGCTGCTGGTCGTCTTCCGGTTCTTGCAGGGCATTGGGCTCGGTGGCGAGTGGGGCGGCGCGGTTCTTCTGGCCACCGAGTACGCGCCCAAAGGTCAACGCGGTCTCTATTCCGCATTCCCACAGTTGGGGCCAGCCGTTGGATTCATCCTGGCCAACGGGTTGTTCTTGACCTTGAGCGCCACGATGTCGGACGAGGCCTTCGAGACCTACGGCTGGCGGATTCCGTTCCTTGCCTCGATCGTGTTGCTGGTCATCGGTTACTACATCCGTACCCGGATCGCCGAGACACCGGTCTTTCAGGCTGCCTTGGACAAGCGGGAGCAGGCACGCGTGCCCTTCTTCGAGCTCATCCGCAGCCAGCCGAGAGTGCTGCTGCTCGCGACCCTCTCATTCATCTTGGCGCACACCCTGTTTTACACAGTGACCACGTTCTGTCTCGCCTACGGAACCGGAACTCTCGGGATCAGCCGCACCACCATGCTCGTCGGCACCATGGTCGCCGCCGCCGTGATGGGCGTAGCCACGCTGTACTTCGCCAAGTCGTCGGACCGTTGGGGACGTCGTCGACTGTCGTTGGTCGCGGCGGTCATGGCGATCGTGTGGGCCTTCCCACTCTTCGCCTTGCTCAACACCGAGCAGCCGGTGCTCATCACGCTGGGCCTCATTGGCGGACTGTTGTGCTTTGCGGTGCTCTACGGACCGATGGGTGCTTTCCTTCCGGAGCTGTTCCGGGTGCGCTACCGCTACTCCGGGGCATCGTTCGCCTACAGCGCTGCCGGGGTAGTCGGCGGAGGGGTGAGCCCGCTCGTGGCGACAGCCCTGCTGGCCGACACGGGCTCATCCGCGCCAGTCTCGATCTACCTGATCGTCATCGCACTCGTCTGCCTGGGCGCAACGTCCTTGCTCAAGGAGACCAAGGACGACGACTTCACCGATGGTCTTTCCGCAGAGGTCGAACGCGCTGCCGTCAGTTGAGATCGGCGGGCCGACTCTCCAGGTTCGCCGTACAGGCACCCAGCAGGTCGAGGAGTAGTCGGCGCTGTGCAGCGCTCAGGCCCGCGGTCATCTTCTCCTCGATGGCAAGCATTGCCGAGTCGGCCTGCTTCGCCAGCCGCCGGCCGGCAGTCGTCAGCTGGGTCGGCTGCACCCGGCCATCTCGCGGATGCCGGGCGCGAGTGACAAGTCCGGCCAGTTGCAGGCCGGCGAGCAGCTCGTTCATGGACTGGCGCGTGACGAAGCATCTCCGGGCCAGTTCGGAGTTGCTCAGCCCCGGCTGATCGGCCAGCGCCGCCAGCGCCGCGTACTGCGGCATCGTCAACCCGATCGGGCGCAGCACCTCGTCTGCGGCCGCGCGCAGCGCCTGCTGCAGCCGCTTGGCCGCGTACCCGATCCGGCTGTCGATCTCCACCACAACTTGACTCATGTCAGGACCCTGACATACTTGTAAGGAGCCTGACAAGAGGAGGACACATGAGTACGACCACCATCCGTACTGATCAGCAGGTGATCACCCTGGTCAACGTCTTCACCGTCGCGCCGCAGGACCAACAGGCGCTGGTCGACCTGCTCGACTCGGCCACCGCAGAAGTGATGCGGGACCGGGTTGGGTTCGTCTCGGCCAATATCCATGCGAGTCTCGACGGAACGCGGGTCGTGAACTACGCCCAGTGGCGCAGCGACGCGGACTTCCAGGCGATGCTGGGCGACCCGGCGGCTCGCGAGCACTTCGCCGCCGTCAATGCCCTCGCGAGCGCCGCACCGAACCTCTACACCGTGCAGTCGGTCCACCACAGCTAGCCGAGGCTGGCTCCACCAGAGTCAGACGAGTTGTGCCGTTTCGCCGGCCGTGACCGCGCCCTCGATCAGTCTGGCTACTTTGGGTCGGTCGCGGTCGGGGAGGGCGTAGAGCGCAGGAGCCAGTCGCCCGATCAGTGCTCGCTCCACGGTCAGCGCCCGCAGGGCGAGGCCGAGGGTGACGTCGTGGTCTGGCCGGTGCTCCACCTCGATGCCGTCACCGGCGCGGATCTGGCCTTCCTCGAGTACCCGGAGGTACGCGCCAGGCGCACCGTAGGCGATGAACCGTTTGATCAGCCCCGGCACACCCCAGAAGCCCTGGAAGCTCAGGCATGGAGTGCGCGGGCAGGTGACCTCGAGCAACGTCGAGCCGATTCGCCAGCGCTCGCCCAGCAGCGAGTTGGTGACGTCCAGGCCATGCGTGCGCAGGTTCTCGCCGAAGCTGCCGGCCGGCAGATCCCGGTCCAGGTCCGCAGACCACCAATCGGCATCCTCCTGCGCGTAGGCGTAGACGGCCTTGCCCTCTTTGCCGTGGTGGGCGACATCGCATTGCGTGTCCCCGCTGACCCCGAGCCGATGCACGTCAACCGGCCCGGCGACCGGCCGCTTGTCGATGGCCGTCGTGTCCTGTTTGCCCCCGACATCGGGGATGATCGCGTGCACGACGCACACGGCCAGGATTTCCGGCGAGGACGTCATTTCTTTCCGGCGGTGGTCGGCTCCCCTTGAGAGAGCGCGGCGATGAAGGCCTCCTGCGGGACCTCGACGCGGCCGACCATCTTCATCCGGCGCTTGCCCTCCTTCTGCTTCTCCAACAGCTTTCGCTTGCGGGTGATGTCGCCGCCGTAGCACTTTGCCAGCACGTCCTTGCGCATCGCCCGGATGGTCTCGCGGGCGATGACGCGGGCGCCGATTGCTGCCTGGATCGGCACCTCGAACTGCTGGCGTGGGATCAGCTCCCGCAGTTTGCTGGTCATCATCACCCCGTACGCGTAGGCCTTGTCCTTGTGCACGATCGCGCTGAACGCGTCGACCGGCTCGCCCTGCAGGAGGATGTCCACTTTGACCAGGTCGGCCAGCTGCTCGCCCGACTCCTCGTAGTCCAGTGACGCATACCCACGCGTACGGGACTTCAGCACGTCGAAGAAATCAAAGATGATCTCGCCCATCGGCAGGGTGTAGCGCAACTCGACTCGGGTCTCGGACAGATAGTCCATGCCAGTGAGCTGGCCGCGCCGGGATTGGCAGAGCTCCATGATCGTGCCGGTGTAGTCGGTCGGCGAGATGATCATCGCCTTCACAACCGGTTCGTACACCTCACCGTTTTTGCCGGCCGGCCAATCACTCGGGTTGGTGATGACCAACTCCTCGCCGTCTTCGGTGACCATCCGGTAGACGACGTTGGGCATCGTCGAGATCAGAGCAAGGTCGAACTCGCGTTCCAGCCGCTCCCTGACGATCTCCAGGTGCAGCAGTCCGAGGAACCCGCAGCGGAAGCCGAAGCCGAGTGCGGTCGAGGTCTCCGGCTCGTACACCAGGGCCGCGTCATTGAGCTGCAGGCGGTCCAGCGCATCACGCAGGATCGGGTAGTCAGATCCGTCGATGGGATACAGGCCGGAGTAGACCATCGGGCGCGGGTCGCGATATCCGCTGAGCGCCTCCGTTGCCGGCTTGGCCAGATTCGTGATCGTGTCGCCGACCCTGGACTGCCGGACGTCCTTCACGCCGGTGATCAGGTAGCCGACCTCGCCGACTCCGAGCGAGGCGACCGGCTTGGGCTCGGGCGAAATCACGCCGACCTCGAGCAGCTCGTGGGTGGCGCGGGTCGACATCATCCTGATCTTCTCCCGCGCATGAATCTCGCCGTCGATCACGCGGATGTAGGTGATCACGCCGCGGTAGGTGTCATAGACCGAGTCGAAGATCATCGCCCGGCTCGGGGCGTCCGGGTCGCCGACCGGCGGTGGAATCTCGCGGACGACGGCATCGAGGAGCTCGGCGACGCCCTCACCCGTCTTGCCGCTGACTCGCAGGACATCCTCCGGCGCGCAGCCGATGACGTGCGCGATCTCGGCCGCAACGCGGTCGGGCTGGGCAGCGGGTAGGTCGATCTTGTTCAGGACGGGGATCACGTGGAGGTCGTTCTCGAGGGCCAGGTAGAGGTTGGCCAGTGTCTGCGCTTCGATTCCCTGGGCCGCGTCGACCAGCAGCACGGCGCCCTCACAGGCGGCAAGCGACCTCGACACCTCATAGGTGAAGTCGACGTGCCCCGGGGTGTCGATCATGTTGAGCACGTAGCCGTCGCCGTCCGCACCGGCCCACGGGAGCCGGACCGCCTGAGACTTGATGGTGATCCCGCGCTCCCGCTCGATATCCATTCGGTCGAGGTATTGCGCGCGCATGTTGCGTGACTCGATCACCCCGGTGACTTCGAGCATCCGATCGGCCAGCGTCGACTTCCCGTGATCGATGTGGGCGATGATGCAGAAGTTCCGGATCCTCGCAGGATCGGTCAGCGCATGAGCGGGTGTTGCGGGCTGGGTCACTCAAATCCGTCTCGTACGGGGGTGGGGGTGGGGACGCGCAGTTCGGGCACGCCAACCCATGGTCCCACGGAGACCGGATCTTGCCTCGACGCGACTGCTCCCGTGCTGCGCTTCCAGGGGAAGTCGGGCACCGCGTTGGTTGGCTCGCGAGCGGCGGCTGGTAACCTGATCTGTCGGTGCCGACACCGCGCCTGCGGTTTGTGAGCACAGCGCAGCACGGCACGATTCCAGACTCCCGATTCCAGCAGCGAAGGCTTTCACGCGTGGCGAACATCAAATCGCAGATCAAGCGGATCAAGACCAATGAGAAGGCGCGTCAGCGCAACGCGGCGGTCAAGTCCGCGCTCAAGACGTCGGTCCGCAAGTTCCGTACCGCCGCCGATGCCGGCGACGCTGAGGCCGCGCAGGCCGAGCTGCTCAAGGCTTCGCGGCAGCTCGACAAGGCCGCCAGCAAAGGGGTCATCCACAAGAATCAGGCAGCCAACCGCAAGTCGGCTATGGCCAAGAAGGCGGCCTCGCTCTAAGGCTGCCTCGCTCTAAGGCTGCCTCGCTCTAGGGCTCCCCGGTCAGCTCCCGGCGCAGCGCACCACCCGAAGCCCGCCACGACACGTGGCGGGCTTCCTCATGCCCGGCGTCTGGCGCTCAGGCCACCACGCTCCCCTGCCGGGCAGCAACAAGCTGGCGAACGGCACTCTCCAGCGCGTAGTCAGCACTGGCAGCCACGCCCTTCACGTCCGCGTTGACCGCCGCCACGATCTGTAGTGCCTCGTGGATGCCGGTTGTCCGCCATCCGCGAGCCTGCGCCTGAGCCCGTTTCACGATTCCCGGAGACAGCCCCAACGTCTTTGCGAGGTCATAGGGATCTCCGCGCCCGACGGACAGGACGCGCGCCAGCGTACGAACCCCGCTGGCGAGGGCATCGGCGATCAGCACGGCGGCCACTCCCTGATCCAGCGCCCAACGCAGCGACTCGAGCGCCTCCGGCAGATTGCCGGCCAAAGTGCGATCGGCAACCGAGAACCCGGTCATCTCAGGCCGGCCACGGTGATAGCGCGCGACGTCATCCACGTCGATCTCGCCACCGGCGTCGAAGACCAGTTGACCTGTCGCCGCGGACAGCTCCCGCAGGTCGTTGCCGACCGTATCCAGCATCGCCTCGGCGGCTGCCTTGCTGATGGACCCGCCGGCTCGCTCGGCCTCGCGCCGGATGAAACGAAGTCGATCTTCTGGCCATCTCAACTTCGCGCAGTCATGGACAGTGACCCCGGCCTTCTTCAGCCGATCGACCAGGGCTTTGTTGCGCGGGCCGCCCATATGGGTGAGGACCAGCAGCAGGTCGTTGTCGCGCGCCTCCACGGCTTGGGCAAGCGCCTCCGCGAAGTCCTTGCTCGCCTCATGCGTGCCCTCGACGACGATCAGCCGGCGCTCAGCGAAGAGTGACAGGCCCAGCAGCTCGGCCAGCTGCCCTGGGTCGGAACCGGCTGCCGCGATCTCCTGCACGTCGATCGACGGATCCGCTTTCCGTGCGGCAGCCACGAGGTCCGCGCAACTGCGAGCGCGCAGGAACTCATCGTCCCCGAGCGCCAGATGCGCGCGTACGGATTCGTCGGCGACCATGCTCAGATCGTTGCACCGGGATCTGACGCCCCGCGCAGGGGGAGTTCTAGCCTGGGGACATGCATCTCGACACGGTGGCCGTTCCGATCGTGCAGGCGCCGCTGGCCGGTGGTCCGTCGACGGCCGAGCTCACCGCCGCCGTGCTCGACGCAGGCGCATTTGGATTCCTCGCGGCGGGCTACAAGACGCCGGCGGCGGTGGCTGACGACATCGCAAGGCTGCGAAACCTGACCGACAAGCCCTTCGGCGTCAATCTCTTCGTTCCCGACGTGAAGGTCGAAGCCTCGGCCTTCACCCCCTACCTGACCGAACTCGCCGACGAGGTGGAACGGTACGGGGTTGCCCTCGGCGAGGCCCGGTACGACGACGACTCCTTCGACCAGAAGATCGCTCTCGTCGCGGCCGAAGGAGTGCCCGTCGTCTCGTTCACCTTCGGGTGCCCCGACGAGGACAGCATCCGCCGTCTGCAGGATTCGGGGTGCGAGGTCTGGGTGACCGTGACCGATCCGGACGAGGCCGACCTTGCCCGTGCCGCTGGTGCGGACGTGTTGGTTGCGCAAGGCATTGAAGCCGGAGGGCATCGTGGCTCCTTCGTCGATGGCGAGGACCGCGAGGACTACGGGTTGCTGGCCCTGCTGCAACTGCTGCGCGAACGCGTCGACCTGCCCCTTGTTGCAACCGGTGGGATCTCCACCGGTGCAGGTGTCGCCGCGGTCCTGTCCGCAGGTGCCAGCGCCGCACAGCTGGGGACGGCCTTCTTGCGGTGTTCGGAAGCCGGTACGTCTGCCGTACACCGTGCAGCCCTGATCAGGCCCGGGCACACCCGCCTCACGCGGGCCTTCACCGGACGATCGGCTCGCGGGATCGAGAATCGGTTCCTGCTGGAGCATTCCGCGACCGCGCCGATCGCGTACCCGGAGATCCATTACGCGACCGCGCCGCTGCGCGCTGCCGGCCGGGCCGTCGAGGATGGGGACGTCGTGAACCTCTGGGCCGGGCAGACCTATCAACTCGCCGGCGAGCTCTCGGCTGCTGACCTGATCGCCGCCTTGCGGCGGGATCTCGTCGACGCCCTTGCGTCTGCCACTGCCCGCGTCCGAAGTCTGGGCGACAGGTGAGCCGGTCGATCCGACCACGTCGGCGCTGGCCAACTCCGGGCAGACCCGCAACAGCGAGTCCCGGCAAGGCGTCGATCCGCGCCCGGACTGGGTCTCCGCGACCGAGCACCGTCACCGAGCCCGCAACATGGGCGATGGAGATGTCACCGTCCTGATCGGTGCGGTGCACGCTCATGCCGGCCGCAGACAGTCGGTCAACCAACACCCCGTCGGGATGCCCGTAGTCGTTGCCCGCACCGACAGAGATCACCGCAACCCGGGCATGCGTCGCGGTCAGGAAGGCGGGCTCCTGATAGGCGCTGCCATGGTGCGGGACCTTCAGAATGTCCGCGCTGACGTCAGCGCGGCGACGCTCCAGGTCACCTTGCGCCTCGACCTCGACGTCGCCCGTGGCCAGCAGGGAGACCTGATCCACGGTGATCCGCGCGACGAGCGAGGAGTTGTTGGGATCAGAACGGGTCCCCACGTAGCGGGCCACCGGCGCGAGCACCTCGATCATCGCCGGCCCGATGAGCCGGGTCTCTCCCGCGGCGAGGGAGACGACTGCCACACCGGCATCTCTGGCGGTCGCGCGCAGCCGGTCGTAGACATCTGATGGTGGTGGGTCCGCGGCCGTAGCAATCGATCCCACGGTTCGTCCGTGCAACACGCCGGCCATGCCCTCGATGTGATCAGCGTGAAGGTGCGAGAGCACCAGCATCGGCACGTCGTGGATGTCGAGGCGGCGAAGGCACGCGTCGACGAGCACGGGATCCGGCCCGGCATCGACCACGAGCGCGCGACCGGCCCCGAGAGTGACGACGAGCGCATCGCCTTGCCCCACGTCGCAGGCCACGAACAACCAGCCGGGCGGCGGCCAGCTCGGGGCGATCGCCCGCACCGAGATGCCACTGACCAGAAGGCCGACGCACGCGGCGGCCAGCAGCCAGCGAAGCTGCCTGCGACGCAGCAGTAGTGCCAGCACGACGATCGCAGCCGCCAGGGCCAGCGCGCCGAGAATCCCGCTGAGCCACGGCAGCACAGCGCCCGGCGTCCGCGCGGCGCGCTCACTGATCCAGACCATCCAGCGCAGCGGCCAGTCGACGAGGCGAAGCAGAACCTCACTCGGCCACGAGCACACCGGGGCTAGCAGTGCAGCCGCCAAGCCGAGCACAGTCACGATCGCGACGACTGGCGCGACCACGAGGTTGGCCGGCAACGAGATGAGACTGACCCGGGCCACGATCAACACGAGCAGCGGCGCTGTGAACAACCCCGCAGCAGCGCAGACCGCCGCCGCCGATGCGACCGGCTCCGGCCAGCCACGTGCCCTCAGCTGCTCGGACCAGCGACCGCCGACGACGACGATGCCGGTCGTGGCGGCAACGGATAGCGCAAAGCCGAGATCTCGCGCGAGTCCTGGGTCAATAGCGAGGAGGAATAGCACTGTCGCGGCGAGCGCCGGTGCGGCCTGCCTCGTCCGCCCGGCAGCGAGCGCCAGCAGCGTGACCGCCCCCATCACTGCGGCGCGCAGCACGCTGGGTTGCGGTCCGACGAGGACGACGAACCCGGCCAGCCCCACTCCTGCGATGCCGGCGCGCGTGCGTCCACGCAGACGGCTTCCGCGAAGCGGCCACAGGACCGCACCGATGACGATCGCGCAGTTCGTACCCGAAACCGCGGTGAGGTGAGCCAGCCCGCTGACCCTGAACTGTTCCAACAGGATTGGGTCCATGCCCGCGGTGTCACCGAGCACGATGCCACGGAGCAGGCCGGCTTCGTCGGGAGGCAAGACCCGGCCCGCTCGCACCCGCAGACCGTCGCGAACCCCAGCTGCCGTGGAGTCCAAGATCCCGACCGGGCGCTGCGGGTCCCGCGGTGGGCCGCGCGCAAAGGCAGTCGCAACGAGCATCTCCCCCGGCCCCGCCGGAGCGAGTTCCACCGTGGCCGTCACGGTCGACCCGGGGACGAGGTCGATCCAACCCTGCGCCGGGGCGAAGACCAGGATGTCGGCGCTCAGTGCCCAGGCGTTGACCGTTGATTCGCCACACGGCCGGTCGCACTCTGCCGCCAGAACACCGGCGGCCACGAGAATCCGAGAACCTCCAGCGCCGGGAGAAAGGAGGCGGACCGGCTCGGTCACCTGCAGGTGAAGTCGGACATCCTGTGCCGTGGCCGCCAGGGTGCGCAGCGGTGACTCATCCCGCGCATAGATGTGCGCCGCGGACGTGCCGGCGACGAGAGCCAACCCGGCACAGGCCATGGTTATGGCGCTCGCCCCCCGACGCCGGGCGCCCAAGCTCTCTCGTCGACCAAACGTCAGTGCGGCGATCCCGAGCAGCAGCGCGAAAGCCGCCAGCCCGGCAAGCATGCCGGCCAACAGCAGCGGTGCGGCCCAGGCGATCAGCCAGCCGACTGCCGCAGCCGGGACGAGTCGAACGTCCCAGCGCGGTGCAACTGTCGGGCGAACCGATGCCGGCGGAGCCGTCTTCAGACGGTCACCAACTCGACGATCTCGTCGTACACCGCCGGCCCGATCCCGCTGACTTCGCGCAACTGCTCCACGGCGGAGAATCCGCCGTTGTCCTCGCGGAAGTCGATGATCCGCTGAGCGAGCACCGGCCCGATTCCGGGCAGAGCCTCCAGCTCAGCTGCCGACGCGGTATTGAGATTCACCAACCCGTCGGATGACGTCGGGTCACCGCCACCGGGCTGCGATGACCCGGGAACTCCCACCGCAATCTGTTCACCGTCCACCACGAGCCGAGCCAGATTGACTGTGCTGAGATCTGCCTCCGGTAGCGCCCCACCTGCGGCATTGATCGCGTCGGCGACCCGCGCGCCGTCGGCGACTGTGACGAGCCCGGGCTGGCGCACCTGACCGATCACTGAGATCACCAGCTGGTCCGCCGCCTCAGCTGAGGGATCGGACTGGGTCGGCAGCGGTTCGGCTGAGTTGGCGCCGACCGAGTCGGCCCCAGCGGCGGCAGATGCGCTGGACAGTTGCTGATCGGGGACCAACGGCGTTGGCCGAGACCACCAGGTCACCGCGGCGGCGAGCGCAGCAGCAAGGACTGCCACAAGGCACATCGCCAGGGCTCCCGGCCGGTTCGGCTCCCACCGCACTCGCCGTCCCGCACGGTCGGACTCCGGCACCGGCACGGCGGCGGGCTCGTCGGCCGATCCGAGCGCCGGCTCCTCCGGCCGCAGGTCATCGGTCCTTCCGCTGGGATCGGCGAGCCGTTCCGGAACCCAACCCGGGCGCGGATTTGCCGCCGCGAGGATCGACCGGAGGCGCGCACCGACGAGGTCCTCGGTGTCGCTGCCCCCGGACGTTCGTACCAGACCAAGCATGCGCGCCACGGTAGGCAGCCGCTTTGGCTCTCGAGCACCCGCGGACGAGTCTGTGGACGGCCGCCGGGCCCTGTGGACGGCGTGCGCGGACAAGGCCGGTCACGACTCCGGCGCCGGAGCGATCACCACCCCGATCAGACCGGGACCGACGTGGGCGCCGACGACCGCGCCGACCTGGTTGATATACATCCGGCGCAGCCGGGGAATCCGATCGCGAAGGGCTGCGGCAACTCGCTCGGCGCGTTCCGCGGCGGCCAGGTGCTGCACAGCGACGTCGACGAGTCCTTTGCCGGCCCGTTCCACGGCGACATCAGCCAGTCGGGCGATCGCCTTGCTGGCGGTCCGAACCCGCTCGAGGGCGACGATCTTGCCGTCGATGACGTGCAACAGCGGCTTGACCGCGAGGGCGGTCCCCAGGAGCGCGGCCGCAGCCCCGATCCGACCGCCGCGACGCAGGAATTCCAACGTATCGACATAGAAGAGGGTGTGCGTCTGCGCCGCGGTGTCCACGCCGGTCTGGAAGACCTCGTCGAGGGTGGCCCCGGCTCTTGCCCGCTCTGCGGCGGCGAGCACGGCGAAGCCCAGCCCCATGCCCGTGGACCGCGAGTCGATGACCTTGACCACGTCCGGTCCCACGTCTTCGGCAGCCAGCCGCGCGGCATCCCAGGTTCCGGACAGTTCCCGGGACAGGTGGATGGAGACCACACCAGCAGCTCCAGCGTCCAGGCATTGCCGGTAGGTCGCGGCGAACGAACTCGGTGTCGGCCGAGACGTGGACACCTGTTGATGGCTGTCGCTCAGGGCTTCTGCGAGCTGATCGGAGGTGACGTCGATGCCCTCTTCGCCTGAGTCGCCGCCCATGATCACGTACAGCGGGACGACGCTGATGCCCAACTCGTCGGCGAGACCCTCCGGGAGGTAGGCGGTCGAGTCCGTGACAACCGAAATGCCACCCGCCGCGCCCACGCCAGCAATCTAGTGCGCCGTCAGGCAAGGATCAGGCTCCGCGGGTCGCTCTCCGCGGCCGGCTGCTCGCGCTCCGGCTCGACTAGGCGTCCCGCTGTGGCGGCCACCCGGGGCAGGATGCCAGTACCCGGGCCAGTTCACGTCCGACGTCGCGATGGGACTCCCACCCGAAGTGCATGCCGTCGGGGTTCGTGCGACCTGCGGTGACATGCGGCGCGACGACTGCGGCAACGTCAGCCATCGGTACGTCGAGTGCTCTCCCCCACGCCTGCGCGGCGGCGCAGGCTCGTGCGTGGCCCCGGGTTTCGTGGCCAAACGCCGCCGCGCGGTGCGGCGGCGGGAGGATCCCGACGATGGGCACCCCCGGTCGTACCGTGCGCAATGCGGTGACGCAGTTGGTCAGATAGCGGTCGGTGAGCGCCTGCGGCATGGCCCTGATTCGACCCTGCGTCCAGCGGGCCAGCCGAGGCTGTACGCCGAGATAGGCGCGACGAATCCCCCGCCGAACCAGCCGCGGGCGCAGATAACCGATGCCCTCTCGGAGGTGGGTGGGCAAGGCGGTGGGGAGATAGTCCATGCCGCCGACGGCGAGCACCACAGCGTCCGCCGTTGGGACCAGCAACGAGTAGACCCGCGGGTCACGGGTGAGCGCCCGCCAGGCATGTCGAGCGGTCCAGCCCACTTGGGCCACGACATCTGCCTCGGCACCGAGAGCGCGGGCGGTGACGTTGGGGAACAGCCGTGGTTCGCTCAGCAACTCGGGCCGGGTCGGTCCGTGATAGGCCAGGGAGTCAGCGAGAAACAGGATGCGGGGTCGTGCCGATCCTGCGCTGTCAGGCTCGAGCACCGGTGTCATCGTTCGCGCCACCGCCGTGCCGGCCACCGTCGTCGACTGCATCGGCATCGCCGCTGTCCTCGACGCGGCCCGCGGAGCCTGGCGGCGCGATGTCGGCACCCGCCCCGAGGTTATGTGCGAACAAGCGCCAGCCGCGTTGATCTCTGCGCAGATCGGTCCAGTGACCGTTGCCCAAGGGCGCCAGCCATCGCCTCGAGGACTCCGGCAGGTGGAGCAGGGCGTCGATGATCGACCTCGACGTACCACCGTGCGTGACGAGTAAGACGTAGCCGACGTCGATCTCACGCAAAGCGGCAAGGACGCGGGCGTCGAGTTGAGCCTTGGACTCGCCGCCGCGATCGAGCAGCGGCTGGCCGGCCAACCAGGCGGCGTGCTGCTCCGGGTGTCTCGCCGCCACCTCGGTCCGAGTCAATCCCTGCCAACTGCCCACGTCGATCTCGCGCAGACGCGGATCGACCTTGACCGGTGTGCCGGTGATGTCGGCAAGTGCGTCGGCGGTGGCGGTCGCCCGGAGCAGATCACTGGCGAGGATCAGATCCGGAGGATCAGCGGCAAGCACTCTGGCCGCCCGTCGGCACTGGTCCCGGCCGATCTCATCCAGCGGCGGGTCGGCCTGACCCTGATAGCGACCGTCGGCGTTCCACGTCGTTCGACCGTGTCGCCAGACCACGACTCGCTTGACGCCGAGCTGCTCCGGCCCGCCGATCACCGGGTCTGACACGACAACAACGTTGTGGTCAACGAGCTGGCGCTCAGCAACCGCGCCTCATCCGGCAGAGGGTGCTGCTGCGTCGGTGAACGGGATGAGCGGGCAATCGGTCCACAACCGCTCGAGGGCGTAGTAGACCCGCTCCTCCGCATGTTGGACGTGGACGACCACGTCCCCGTAGTCGAGCAGAACCCAGCGCCCCTCGCGGGCGCCCTCCCGGCGTACCGGCTTGACCCCGGCGTCGGTGCGCAGCCGATCCTCGATCTCGTCGACTATGGCCTGCACCTGCCGTTCGTTGCTGGCCGAGGCGATGACGAAGACGTCTGTGATCACCAGTCGGTCGCTCACGTCCACGACGACCAGGTCCTGGGCCTGCTTGTCCGCGGCAGCCTGGGCGGCCAGCAGCGCGACCGAGCGGGCCACGTCCGAGGCGGTCATCCGGGGACTCTCCTGTTGTCGCTGTAGAGGTGTCGCTTCTCGATGTATTGCACAACGCCGTCCGGCACGAGGTACCAGATCGGCATGCCCCGGCTGACCCGGTCGCGACAGTCACTCGAGGAGATCGCCATTGCCGGCACGTCAACGAGGGTGACACTGCCCTTGGGCAGATGGCTGTCCTCGAGCCGGTACCCCGGTCGGGTGACCCCCACCAGATGCGCCAGTGCGAACAACTCCTCGGCATGTCGCCACTCGAGAATCTTCTCGAGTGCGTCCGCTCCGGTGATGAAGAACAGCTCCGTGTCAGGTTGCAACTGCCGCAGGTCGCGCAGCGTGTCCACAGTGTAGGTCGGTCCGGTTCGGTCCACGTCCACCCGGCTCACCGAGAAGCGGGGGTTGGACGCCGTCGCGATCACCGTCATGAGATAGCGGTCTTCAGCGGGACTGACATCGTCCTCGGCTTTTTGCCAGGGCTGTCCGGTCGGTACGAAGAGCACCTCGTCGAGTCCGAACAGGACGGCCACTTCGCTGGCCGCAACGAGGTGACCGTGATGGATGGGGTCGAACGTGCCACCCATGATGCCCAGCCGCCGACCCTCACCCATGTCGAGTCGAGCCTATCTATCGCCGAAGTCATTCGGCGGCTGGTGCACCCCGTCGTTGATCCACATGGCAAGGACGGCCATGGTCGACCGGCCCCCCGTGCGGCCGGCCAACAGATAGATCAACGCGCTGGACCCAGCGCGGATACGGCATGTTGCAAAGTTGGGTTTCTTTGGAATGACTCAACATTGCGCAGGTCACTGCCGCGGCCCGACGACTCTCGACCGCTACTGTCGCCTCGTGGAGAACCTTGCCCCGGACGTTTTCCAACTGCGCGGATTCGCACCACACGCAATCAACAGCTACCTGGTCGACGGTGTCCTCGTCGACGCGGGTACGCCAATGGCCCGCCGGCGCATCCTGCGCCAACTCAAGGGACACGAAGTCGAGGCCCACGTCGTGACCCACGGGCATCCCGACCACTTCGGATCCAGCCACGCGGTGTGCGAGGCCCTGGATCTGCCGCTGTGGACCGGGGAGAAGGACGCGCCCGCGATCGAGACTGCCAGTCCGGTCGCGGCCAAAGGGTTCGTACCGCAATTGATGACACGGATGAAGATGCCGCCGGCACATCAGGTCAGTCGCCGGCTACGCGAGGGCGATGAGGTGGCCGGCTTCACCGTGCTTGATGTTCCGGGTCATTCACCGGGTCACATCGCCCTCTTTCGAGAGTCCGACGGGGTGTTGCTATGTGGTGATGTCTTCTTCAACCTGCGCCGCACCGGCCCACCGCCGAAACTGTTGACCGTTGATCCGGAACTCAATCGCGCGTCGATGCGCCGGCTGGCCGACCTCCGACCGGCGTTGGTGTTGTTCGGACATGGCGCACCGCTACGCGATCCCGATCGTCTGGCCCGCGCCGTCCGATGAATCCGATCACGGGGGCGCTTGAGCGTGAGTTGGAGCTGGCGCACATAGTTTCGGCGTTGGACGCCGCCGCAGACGGAAGAGGCAGCGCGGTCGTCATCGAAGGCCCGGCCGGAATCGGGAAAACGCGGCTGGTCCAGGACACCCGTGCCATGGCCAAGGCTCGCGGGTTCGGTCGGATCCAGGCCACCGGTGACGAGCTCGAGAGCGCGATGGCTTGGTCGGTCGTGCGGCAGTTGATTGACCGATCGAACTCCCGCTATGGGCCCGAGGTACGCGCTCAGCGCCTGGCCGGGCCTTCTGGCGCAGCCCTGACGGCACTGGGAGACGCTCCTGTTGAAGCTCCGGCGGGCGATGCCGCGCTCGCTCGGACGCTGCACGCGCTGTGGTGGGTGGCTGCTGATCTCTCCTCTCTACGCCCACTCCTGATCACCGTCGACGACGCGCAGTGGGCGGATCTGGCGTCCTTGCACTTCTTGGTCTACCTCTCCCGCCGCATCGCCGACCTGCCCCTCGCCCTGGTGATCTCCATGCGGCCGGCCTACGACGGCTCCGGGCCACTTGCCGAGCTCAGCGCCGGACGCGGCGGGCGGCGGATACTGCCGCGTCCTCTATCCCAGGCAGCTGTGGCGACGCTGTGCGCTCGCCAGGGAGTCACCCCCGTCGTCGAGGTCGCTGCGGCGATCCATGCCGCCAGCGGTGGAAATCCCTTCCTTGCCGGCCTGTTGGTGGAGGAACTGGAGGCCCGTGGGATTCCTTTGACCGACGCGGGCACGGTGGCCGTCGTGACCGACCTCGGGCCAAGCGCGATCTTCGGTGCGCTGCTGGGCCGTCTGCCGCAGGATGCCATCGCCGTGGCCAGCGCTGCAGCCGTGCTGGGTGCCCACAGTGAGCCGGGCGTGGCTGGCGCCGTAGCTGGATTTGATCAAGCTCGCCTGACCGCGGCGATAGACGCCCTTGTGGTCGGACATGTACTCAAGACAGTTGATCGGAAACTGGCCTTCGTACATCCAGTGATTCGCGAGGCCGTCCTCGGACAACTTCGGCCAGGCGAGCGGACGAGTCTTCACGCCGCCGCGGCGCGAACCCTGTACGCGTCTGCGGCGCCGACCAATCGGATCGCCGCACATCTGGCTCTCTCACCCACGGCAACCCTTCCGGACGCGGCGAAACTGCTGCGAGAGGCGGCGGCCGGCCTGCTCGCCGACGGCGACGCGGCGACAGCGGCCACCCATTTGAGCCGTGCGCTCGCTGAAGCGCCAGACGATGCCGAGCTGAGGGGCGAGCTCGGCCATGCACTTCTGCGTACGGGTGACGCCGGACAGGCTCGAGAGCATCTGCGCACGGCAGCGCAGGCGGCCGCTGACCTGCGGCAGCGAGCCCAGCGACTGGCCGAAGTCGCCTCGGCAACGGCAGTGGTGGACGGGCCGCGAGCGGCCATCGAGGAACTGCGCGCCACATTGGACCAGTGGCCGGCCTCGAACAGCGAAGAGGCGCTCGTGCTCGAAGCACGGCTGGCCACCATGTGCTCGCTCCTGCCCGACGAGGGGAAACGCTCGGCGCAACGACTGCAGACCTTCGCCGGTCTGCCCGGGCAAACGTCCGAAGAGCGCACCTTGCTGGCTCTGGTCGCGCAACGAGCGCGTTATGACGTGGCGCCTTCCCACGAAGTCGCCGCGCTTGCCGAACGGGCTCTGGGCGAAGGCTCCTACCTCCAGGATGTGGCCGACGGTGCGGAAGGCCTCGTGGGCTGGGTAGTGGCCACGATGGCCCTCGTGGCCGCGGATGCCACTGCGACGGCCACGACGGAGATCGCCTTGGCGAAAGCGCGGGTGCGCAAGAACGGCTCACCATTGGAGTTCGCGATGGTCAGCATGGTCGCTGGCTGGCTGAGCCTGCGAATCGGCGACATCACCTCGGCCGATATCGAGACCGCAGCAGCGCTGGCTGCGGTAGCCCACGAGAACGAGACGCCCGCGCTGCTGGCCGTGTGTGCCACAGCGACCCATCTAGGAGTCCTGGCGGCGCTGGAACGGGGGGAGCGGGCCGCTGCCGCCACCGCGCTGGCAGACTTCGACGCCCGTTTCGGGAATTCGCCGCAAGTGATTCCGGTGACGCAGTTAGGCGATGCCCGGGCATTGCTGAGCCTGGCTAGCGATGAACCGGCGCGCGCGTATGCGGAGGCGATAGCCCTCGGCATCGAGATGAACGCCGCGGGCCACGACACACCGACGGTGGCCTGGCGCTCGATCGCCGCACGGGCGGCGCTGCGCCTGGGCCAGTCCGGCGACGCCCGAACACTCGCGGAGGCCCAACTCGAACTTGCCCAGCGTTGGGGTGCCCGTACCGATATTGGTGCAGCCCTACGGCTCTTGGCACACGTGGAGTCCGAGCGCCGGACAGAACTGCTCGAGGAGGCCCTCACAGTCATCGAGCGCTCTCCCGGACGACTAGAGCTGGCCCGAGCGACGGTTGATCTTGGCGAAGCCCTGCGCGTGGCCGGACGGCGAAAGCAGGCACATGATCCGCTCCGCCGCGGAGCCGAGCTCGCTGCGGAGTGCGGGTCTCGAATCCTTCGTCAGCGGGCCATGGACGGACTCGCCGCCTTGGGCGAACGGCCCCGCCAGCTGATGTTCTCGGGCCAGGAATCACTGACTGCCAGTGAACGCCGGGTCGCGCAACTCGCTGTTGCCGGGCGTACGAACCGCGACATTGCCCAAGAGCTCTTCGTCACGCCCAAGACCGTGGAGAACCAACTGGGTCGGGCCTACATCAAGCTCGGCATCACCGGACGGCGCCAGCTCGCGGACGCTCTGGGTTGAGGCCGTTTGGGTGGGGGTGGCCGCCAAAAAGATGAGGGATCGATCCCTCATGCGGTGGGGGCTGTGCGGCTCGATGATTGCCGCACAGGAGAAACCAACCCACTCAAAGGAGCTCATCATGAGCAACACCATCACCGCCCCCAAGACCGGCATCTTCGTCTCCACTTCGATCAAGGCCGGCCCCGGTGGTGGCGGCGGCGTCTGGCTCAACCACGCCGAAGGCATCGTCGTCAGCACCCCCATCACCGCAGGAGGGTGGAGCCTCAACCACGCCGAGGGCATCGTCGTCAGCACCCCCATCAACCGCAGGCGGCGCGGCAGCCTCAACCACGCCGAGGGCATCGTCGTCTCAACCCCCATCAAGGCTGGCCCCGGCGGCGGCGGCGGCGTCTGGCTCAACCACGCCGAAGGCATCGTCGTCTCAACCCCCATCAAGGCTGGCCCCGGCGGCGGCGGCGGCGTCTGGCTCAACCACGCCGAAGGCATCGTCGTCAGCACTCCGATCACTGCTGGCGGATTCAACCTCAACCACGCCGAGGGCATCGTCGCCACACCGGCGATCACGTCGGGATGCTTCGGGTCCCCTGTCGCGCAACAGCGCTGAGCAGTCGCGGTCCACGAGACGCGATACGTTGCCTGCCGTGACCAGTCAGGAGCCATCGGCCAGCGGTCTGTCGCTGTCCGACTTGGCCACAGCGGCGGTGAACCGCGGGGACAACGTTGGAGCGGCCGGGCTGGCCGCCGAGGCCGCAGCCGCGTTCCTTCGAGAACAGGGCGAGCCGAACTTCGACGCTCCGAACATGCTCAGGCTGCGAGGCCAGGCGCTTCTAAACGTGGGTGATCACATCGCCGCGGGCGCGACCCTTGATCGTGCCGAGAAGCTGGCAGAGACACTGCCGCCGGGGGAACCCTTTGACCGGCTCCGCGTACATCTCACCCGGCAACGCGGTGAGGTCCGGCTCGCAGCCGGCGATCGGCCGGGTGCCCGGACGGCACTGATGAGCGCACTCGAACTCTGCGAGGCAACCTCAGGGCCTGATGACCCGGATGCGGCTGCGCTGCACAATCTGCTCGGCGTGGTGGCCAAGTTTACCGGGAACTTCGATCAGGCTGCCGAGCACTACTCCCGTGCAGCTGAGATCTTTCGCGCCGAAGGTGCCTCGGACAGCATTCTTGGCGCGTTGCACCACAATCTCGGTGGCCTGGCACACAGCCGCGGAGACTTGATGAGCGCAGAACGCCAGACACGGCGTGCCCTGGAGCTACACGCGGGAGCTGATGGGCCGTCGGACCCCGGTACGGCGGCAGACCGCGGACAGCTGGGCGGAATCCTGTCCGAGCTGGGTCGCCACGATGAGGCAGAGCGCGAGCTGCGGCGCGCCGCTGCAGACATGAGCGCAGCCCATGGGCCCAACCACCTAGAGGTAGCTATCGCGCAGACTTCCCTCGGGGCTGCCTTGCACCGTGCCGGACGCCTCACTGAGGCCCGGGCCGCATACCGAGATGGCCTCGCAGCTCGCGAAAGCTATCCAGGGCAGGGAGCACCCAGAACTGGTGCCCACGTTGCTCAACCTCTCCCGGCTGTGCGAGCAGCTGGGTGATCAACGGCAGGCCGAACTGCTGGCTCTACGCGCCGCGAGGAATCTGGAGGGCGCGGTGATTGATGGCCATCCCGTCATCATTGCGACACGAGAGCGGCTCGCCGAACTGAGCAGCCGGATCAGGTGAGCTCGCTGACTTCAGCGGCACGGCTGTTGGTCCCGGAGACGATCCAGACCTCAGGCATGGACTGCGGACCGGCCGCGCTGCACTCGCTGTTGTCCGGATTCGGAGTCCAGGTCAGCTACGGCCGGCTGCGTGAGGCATGCCAGACCGACGTCGATGGGACATCTATCAACGCGTTGGAGATCTCGGCGCGTGCGCTCGGGCTTGACGTCGCGCAACTGATGCTGCCGGCCGACCATGTGGGCCTGCGCGCTGCGACCGCATTGCCCGCAATAGCAGTGGCGGTGCTGCCCAGCGGCATGCCGCACTTCGTCGTCGCCTGGCGCAAGCACGGCCGATGGGTGCAGTTGATGGATCCGGCGACCGGTCGACGGCTTCTCGGCTCGCGCGGCCTCGTGAAGCTGCTCTACATCCACGAGCAAGCCGTCCCGATGCAAGCCTGGGAGGACTTCTCGCACGCGCCGACCTTTCGGGATGCAATGAGGGAGCGGCTGCGACTGCTCGGCCTGCGCTCAGACGACATCACGGCGCTCATCGACCGCGCCGCGAGTGCCGGCGGGCACGGGATGGCTGCCCTCGATGCGCAAGTCCGCACGGTGGCCGCCGGTGACCGAACCTCCCGCATGTCAACAATCTCCTTGTTGACCGGTGCCGTCGATGACCCGATCCGCGCGCTCGCGACCCTTCCTTCCGAGGCATGGTTCGCCCGGCCGTTGGACGGTGGCGCCGACGTCATGTTGCGCGGTGCTGTGCTCGTACGCGCGCGTGGCGTCTCCGCAGAGCCACCAGATCCAGCGACGTTGAGTCCCGATTTGGCCGCGGCCCTGGGCGAACCGCCGACCCAACCGGCCCGCAGTCTGTTGGCAGCAGCGCGGGCAGCCGGCCGGGTGGCCATCACCCCGCTGATCGTCGCCATTTCATTGCTCGCGGCGGGCACGGTTGCCGAAGCCTTCTTCTTGCAAACCTCGCTCAACGACAGCGACATACGCCCGGTGCTCCTCCTGGTGGCCGGGCTCGTCGTGCTCCTGGGTCTTCTCGAGTCAGTGACGGCCGCAGCGGGTCTCGGAATCGGACGACGGCTGGAGATTGGCTTGCGCAGAGCGCTGGCGTTGAAACTGCCGCGCCTGCCGGACCGCTACCTGCGGTCACGTCCGCCGTCCGATCTCGCCGGGCGCGCACATGTCCTGCACGAGCTGCGCGCGCTACCGTTGCTGGCCACTCAGTTGCTCGCCGCCAGTCTGGAGACCGTCTTGGTTGCGGTAGCACTGTGCGTTCTGGCGCCGCCGATCACTGGGTTCGTCGTGCTGGCCACAATCGGCGCCCTAGGAGCGGCGGCAGCGGTTCAACTGCCGCTGCGCGAACGCGAGTTGCGGGCTCGTGAACACGCTTCGGCTCTGGGGCAGATCACGCTAGACGCGGTCCTTGGCGTCCTAGCTATCCGGGCCCACGGTGCAGAAGCCGCGCTGTCTGCCGAGAACGCCGCGCGGCTCAACGGGTGGAATGGCGCAGCACGGGCCGCAGTACGGGCTCGCACTCTCGCCACGCTCCTGCAGACCGTCTGCGGGATCGGACTGGCTATCCCCGTCGTCATTCTCGGCTTGAGTCACCTCTCCGCTGCGCCGGAGAGGCTCCTCCTCGTACTCTGGGCGGTCACCATCCCGATCGCCGCCGAAAGAGTCGGCCAGGTCGCGTTGCAATGGCCGCAGCTTCGTACGCTGGCGCTGCGCCTGGCCGAGCCATTGGATGCACCGGACTCAGCGGAGTCCCGCCAGACCCCCGACGAAACCGTGCGCACGGAGACTTTCGCAACTGACTCTGCGGCATCCCGCAAGGACGGGGTCGAGATAATCCTGACGGCGGTGACCGTGCGGGCCACCGGCCAGGACGTGCTGACCGAGACCAATCTGCGGATCGCCCCAGGCGAGCACGTTGCGCTCGTCGGTCAGTCCGGGGCCGGCAAGTCGACCCTCCTCGCGCTGGCCCTAGGGATCACCGAGCCATCTGACGGTGACGTCGCAATCGACGGTCGCAGGATCAAGGATGGTGCTGCGCAAGGGTTCTGGCCGACCGTTGCGTGGGTCGACCCACAGGTGCGGGTGTGGAATCGCGACCTTGCCGCCAACCTCGCGCCACAGGCGGATGCGGCGCGTGTTCGCGCCCTCGTCAGCGTTGCAGAACTCGACGACGTCGCCGCGAGAGTCATCGATGAACCTCTTGGTGCCGACGGTGGCCTGCTCTCTGGCGGCGAGGCACAGCGGGTACGTCTCGCGCGGGCTCTCGGCCGCGACGGCGTACGACTGGCGATCTTGGACGAACCCCTCCGTGGCCTGGACCGCGATCAACGCCACCGCCTGCTGGGACTGGCGCGCGAGCGTTGGCGTGCTGCGACGCTGCTCTGCGCGACCCATGATGTCGGCGAGGCCCTGGGCTTCGACCGCATTCTCGTGCTCGTCGACGGCAGGATCGTTGCTGACGGCAGTCCCGACGAGTTGCTCGCTGACGCGGACGCTCCCCTGCACGACATGCTCGAGGCCGAACGGGCTCTTCGCGACGATCTGGACAGCGGCGGCAACTGGCGGCGGCTGCGCATGTCGGCGGGCAAACTCAGCGAGGACCGCCCGCCCGGATCAGCGACCTCCCGAGAGCCGAAGGCGAACGCCGGTTCCCCCACCAGAGAACCGGCAGCGCCATCATCCCGCCCGCAGCGACCCGACACAGTGCCGCAGCCCCCCACGGCGCGACCCCTGCTCGCATTCACCGTCTTCGCTACCGCCACGATTCTGAGATACGGGGCGTTCGCGGCATCGTGGGCAGTCATCGGCGCCGCGATCCTCAGTGGTGACGGTTCCGGAGTCACTCTGTGGGCTCTGCTCCTGGCCGTCACCGTGCCCCTCGCGGCACTCGCGCAGGCAGCTGAAGGGCGCACCGCGATCGCGCTGGGTGCGCGACTGCGCGGCGCATCACTGCGCGGCGCGCTGGCGCTGGATCCGAGTTGGGTTCGCCGGGAGGGGCCGGGCCGGATCCTCGGGCGGTCCATGGAAGTCGATGCAATCGCTGGCCTCGCGGCCAGCGGGGGGCTCGGCGCAGTGACCCTGGTGATCGAACTGTGCGTGGGCGCAGTGGCATTGGCGGCCACTCAGGCGGGACGGGCGGCAGCGGTGCCTGTTCTGGTCGTCCTCCTCATCGCGGGTCTTCTGACCGTCCTCGCCGTCCGACGTCGGCGTGCCTGGACGTCGGCGCGGTTGGCCCAGACAGACGAATTGCTGGAGGCCATCGCGGGTCAGCGCACCAGGCTGATCCAAGGTGATGACGATGTCGATGCACGCAGCAGTCGGCTTGACGACTACGAAGCACTGGGCGCTTCTTGCGACAGACCATTCGCGCTACTGGCCGGGGCCATCCCACGCGCGGCCTTGGCCGCCGGCCTTGCCGGCATCGCCTTGACCGGAGATCGCACCGACCCCTCGGCAGTGGCCCTTGCCCTCGGCGGCGTGCTTCTCATCTCGGCTGCACTTCGCCGCCTCGCTTTCGCCGTTGAGACCCTCACGAACGCCGCGCTCGGCCGCCGTGCGCTCGAACCCATCCTCAAAGCCGGAAGAGTGCCGGCGGACTCAGTGCAGGATGCGCCTGATGGCCCTGACAGCTCCGGCGGGCTGCGTGTCGTCGGGCTATCGGTGGATCGCGGCCGACGCCGTGTCCTCGAAGAATTGAACATAGAACTCGGTTCGCGGGAGTTCGCGATCCTGTCCGGTCCTTCCGGTTCCGGCAAGTCGAGCCTTGCGGCGGCACTTACGGGGATCCTGCCTGCCTCTGGCGGCCAGATCGCACTTGGTGGAAAAGGTCCGGCGCACCCACATTGGCGCGACCACGTAGGGCTGGTCCCCCAGCATGGTGACAACCACATCCTGCTCGCGCCGGTCGCCTTCAATCTGCTTATGGGGAGATCGTGGCCCCCCACCGAGGACGACCTCCAGCAAGCGGCCGCGGTATGCGAGGACCTCGGACTCGGCCCGCTGCTCCGGCGGATGCCGGCCGGACTGGGCCAGACCGTGGGCGAAACCGGGTGGCGACTGTCCCAGGGTGAGCGCGCCAGACTGTGCGTTGCTCGGGCTCTGCTCGCAGATCACGACGTGCTGATCCTGGACGAGCCGCTGGGCGCCCTGGATCCGCAGACCGCACGACGGGTGCTCGATGTCGTACGACGGCGTTCTCGCACGCTTGTGGTCATTTCTCAGGAGTAGTCCCGGTCTCTCGCGATCAGAGTCGGGTGATGAATTCGGTCAGCTGCTCCGCGGTCCGGCACTCCACCATCTCGATGAGCTCGGCATAGTCGTCGGCGGCTGAGTCACCGCTGCCCCACTGGCGCCGCGGCTCAGGATTGAGCCAGTACGCGTGCCGCGCCCGCTTCACCAGTGCCGCCAGCGTCGGGAGCCCCGGGTTGCGGTAGTTGGTCCTTCCGTCGCCGAGGATCAGCAACGACGTCTTGGGCCCGACAACGGTGGGCCAGGTCTCGGCGAAGGTCTCCAGCGAGTGCCCGTAGTCGCTGTGCCCGTCGAACCAGACGACCCGCGCCTCCCGCCCGATGCGTCGTACGGCATCGGCAACGTCGGAGCCCGGCGCGAAGAACCGGGTCACTTCGTCGCAGCTGTCGACGAAGGCAAAGGCCCGGACGCCGGAGAACTGCTCGCGCAGGGCTGCGGTCAACAGCAGGGTGAAGTGCGAGAAGCCGGCCACCGACCCGCTGACGTCGCAGAGCACGACGAGTTCGGGCTTGTGCACTCGGCGGGGCCGATGTGCGGTGAGCAGGGGGACACCGCCGGTGGCCAGCGATGCCCGGACGGTCCGGCGGAAGTCGAGCCGGCCACGGCGACCGTGTCGCCGGCGCGCGGCCAGCCTGGTCGCCAGTCGCCGGGCGAGCGGAGTGACGGTGCGGCGCAGCTCGGCGAGGTCCCTCTGTTGCGCCCGCAGGAAGTCGACCTGATCGGCGAGCGGCGTGACTGCCGTACGTGCCACATTCTCCTTGCCTCGCGTCTCGGCCGCCCGGCGCCGGACCTCGGTCTCGATGTAGGACCGAAAAGCGGCCAGCCGCTCGCGGATCGTCTGGCGGGCCACCTGTTCGGCAAGTCCACCGCGCTCCTGTCCGCCGAGGAGGCCCTCCAACAGCCCGGCAACGAGCGTGTCCGGGGACAACGCCCGAAGCACCCGATAGCTGAAATACGACTGCCCGCCGGGTGATTGGCCACCTCGACCGAGTCGGCCCACCGCGAAGTCTGCAAACCGGCGCAGGTCCGCGTCGTCGCCGTCGAGCAGCAATTGGGCGAGCTGAGCGCGCATCGCGGCATTGAGTTCGGCTGCGGACAAGCCGGGATTTTCGCCGTCGGGATCGGCATGGTCCGGCAGATCCCATTCTTGCCCGTCGACTGCCTCGTCGCTGCCGCCGGCACCGGTGATCGACGTCGGCCACCACAGGTCGAACAGCGCGTCGAATGCCGGCCGATGGGTGGACCGCTTGAGCAAGACCGCCGCGAGTCCGTGCCGCAGCTGCTCGCGGTCGAGCAGATCGACGGTGACCATCGCACGCGCGGCATCGATCGCAGCACTGATGCCGATCGGGACTCCTGCCTGCCGCACGGCACGGACGAAGTCGTCCAAATGGGCCACCAAGCCGCTCGGCGTCTCCACGCCGTTGTCGCCGACGACCGTCATGCCAGCGCTCTCGTCCGGGTCACGGACGCCAGGGCGGGAGCGAGGTTGCCCCGAGCGGCGACGGAGATGTCGTCGAGGCCCAACCAGGTCGCCAGCGATCGGAGTTCGGCCGACAGCGCGGATGCGACGTCGGCTGGATCGGTATCCGGCTCGGCATAACTCGCTTGGACGAGCAGTCGACGGCCCGCACGGTCCGCCTTGAGATCAACCCTGCCCTGTAGCCGATCGCCGAGCAGGAACGGCAGGACGAAGTAGCCGTACTCCCGCTTTGCCTCGGGGATGTAGATCTCGAAGCTGTGCCGGAAGCCGAAGACCTGCCGGACGCGGGACCGCTCCCACAGCAGCGAGTCGAATGGCGAGAGCAGCGCGGCGGCGTGCACCGGCTTGGCGTTCGCGCTGGGATGCAGGTAGCCGGCGGAGCTCCAACCTTCGGGTCGGCATTCGCTGAGCTCCCCCGCGGACACGAGTTCCTGCAACCGAGCCTTCGTGTCGGCCAACGACATCCGGAAGTAGTCCCGCACGTCCTTCACGGTCGCCACCCCGAGGGCCGCCGTGGCGAGGCGGACCAGTTCCCGCTGACCGTCCTCCGCGCTGGGGATCGGGGCGGCGAGGACCTCAGCCGGGATGACCCGCTCGGCCAGGTCGTACGCGGGGCTGAAGCCATCACGCCCTGCAACCGCGAGTCTCCCTGCCGCGTAGAGGTATCCCAGCATCGACTTTCCGTCGGATCCCCGGTCCCAGAGTGTGGTTGCGGCTGAATAGCGCGGATCCTTCGGTCGGCGGGCCTGGTCGAGGAGTTCGGTGAAGGTGAGCGGACCTCGCTCGGCGACCTCGGCGTAGATCTGTTCGGCGAAGCCGGGCCGCTCGGCGTTGACCCTGGTCAAGAACTTCGACCACTGTGGATGAACCTCCTGTCGACTCATCCGCCAGCGAAGCGCCGGGTACAGCGACATGTCGACGATGGAGGCCGCATGTCCCCAGTACTCGTAGGCACCGCGCTCGCGGTAGACGAGGCGATCCAACAAGTCCATCGGGTAGGGACCCAGCCTCGAGAACGCGGCCAGGTAGTGCGCGCGGGCCAACACGTTGACCGCATCGATCTGGAACGCGCCGACTCGCGCCAGGACGCGACGCAGGTGACCCAGGTTGGGCCGTTTGGGGCGGGACCGGTCGAAGCCCTGCGCGTTGACCGCGATTCGCCGGGTGTCCTCGACGCTGAGGTCCATTGCGGTGAAAGCCATCTCAGTTGAGGCGGAGTTCCGCGGCCGCCCGTTCCTGGTCACTCGCGTGCTTCAGAACCACCCCCAGCGTGGACTTCACTGCAGCCTCGTCCAGTGTGGTCAGGCCCAGAGCCAGAAGGGTGCGCGCCCAGTCGAGCGTTTCGGCGATCGAAGGCGGCTTCTTCAGTTCGAGCGCCCGTAGCGTCCTGATCGTGCGTACGAGCTGCTCAGCGAGCTTGGGGGCGAGGTCGGGAACCTTGGCTTGCACTATTTCCCGCTCACGCTGCGCGGACGGGTAGTCCAACGCGAGGTAGAGACAGCGCCGCTTGAGCGCCTCGGACAACTCTCGGGTCGCGTTGGACGTCAGGACGACAAGTGGTCGCCTGGTGGCCACGATCGTGCCGAGCTCCGGAACGGTCACCTGGAAGTCGCTGAGCACCTCGAGCAGGAGGCCCTCCACCTCGACGTCGGCCTTGTCCGTCTCGTCGATGAGCAGGACCGTGGGGCCGGTACGTCGGATCGCCGTGAGCAACGGTCGGGCGAGCAGGAACTCGTCGGTGAAGATGTCGTCGTGGACGTCGTCCCAGGACTCCTTCGAACCGCTGCCGGCGCTCACTTGAATCCGTAGCAACTGCTTCTTGTAGTTCCACTCGTAGAGCGCGCGGGCTTCATCGAGGCCCTCGTAGCACTGCAGCCGGATCAACTCGGCGTCGGTCGCCGTGGCAAGGGCCTTGGCGAGCTCGGTCTTGCCTACTCCAGCAGGACCTTCGACCAGCAACGGTTTGGCCAACTGGTCGGCCAGGAACACCGTGGTCGCGATGGCGTCATCAGCGAGGTAACCGGCCTCGGCCAAGCGTTTCGCGACGTCGGCGACGGACCCGAACTGTGGGTTGTGCTCTCCCATTCTCAGCACCCTACGCAGAGACCCCTCAGCCGATCGTCGCGAGCGCGGGTGACATCTGTCATGGGCAAGCCGTGCGGTCCGCACCTGCAGTGATGACGAGCGACACCTGATTCCGACCCTCGTGCGCCCGAGCATGGAGCTATGCAGATCACGCAGGAAGACCTCAGTCGCCAGCCCGAACCCGCAGCCGCCGCGCCCGCGAAAGGCAGCGCCGTCGTCGTCGAGGGTGTGCACCGCAGGTACGGCGGACCCAGCGGGTACGAAGCCGTGCGTGGCGTCTCCTTCTCGGTGGATCGAGGTGAGGTCTTCGCTCTGCTGGGCACGAACGGCGCGGGCAAGACGTCCACGCTCGAGGTCGTCGAGGGGCTCTCTAAGCCGACGGATGGCCGAGTTCGCATCCTCGGGCTCGACCCGATTGCCGATCGCCGCGCAGTTCGCCCGCGCATCGGGATCATGCTGCAACAGGGCGGCTTCCCGTCCGATCTCACCGTCACCGAGAGCGGCGAAGATGTGGGCAGGAACGCTCTCCCGGCCACGCCCGGTTGCTGAGGCGCTGACCATGGTCGATCTCGTCTCAACGGGCGAAGGTCGCGGTCAAGAGCCTGTCCGGTGGCGAGCGACGCAGGCTCGACCTTGCTCTCGCCCTGATCAACCGTCCCTGACGTGCTCTTCCTCGACGAACCGACGACTGGGCTGGACCCCGAGAGCCGCCGCAACACATGGCGGCTGATTCGCGACATCGTGGCCGAGGGCGCCGCAGTCGTCCTGACCACGCACTATCTCGAGGAGGCCGAGGAACTGGCCGACCATCTGTCGATCATGCATGACGGCCGGATCGTCACTGCGGGTAGGCCAGTCGACATCGCAGCGAACTATCCGTCGACGATCTCGTTCACGCTGCCCGATGGTCTGAGCGCTCGCGACCTTCCGGTCATCGCTGGATGCCGGCTCGACCAAGGCCAGCCCAAGGTCGTCCTGCACACCGATCAACTTCAGGCAGCCCTGTCGGAATTGTTGGCCTGGGCGAACTTCCGGGGCTGCACGCTGGTCGGACTGCAGGCCCGTACCGCGTCTTTGGAGGAGGCGTTCCTCGCGGTTGCCGATGGCCAGGACGGACGAGATTCCCGCGAATCGGCGGCGGCTGCCTGATCACCCGCTGTCAGCCACGATCCGACGACCCACTAGAGGAGTGCTCATGACTACCGCCACCGCAACCGGACAGCTCTCAACCCACGAACCGCCGAAAACACAACGTCGGGGCAGGGCCGCAGCGATCGTGGCGCTCACCCGCGCCGAGACCGCCTTGCTGTTTCGCAATCGCAGCGCCCTGTTCAACTCGTTGCTGCTGCCGATCCTCCTGGTGCTCTTCGTCTATCAGCTCGGCGGACTCGAGCAGCCCAGGGTCAACACCGGTGCGTTGCTGATCACCACCATGGCAATCGCCAGCCTGCTGTTCGTGACGTACTACAACCTGGTCGCCACGTACGTCGCCCGGCGTGAGGAGCTGGTCCTCAAGCGAATGCGAACCGGCGAGATCGGCGACCTCACCATCTTGGCCGGCTCGGCCGTACCGACGGTGCTGGTGAGCGTGCTTCAGCTTGCGGTCGTCTCGATCGCTGTACCGTTCGTTGCCGACGTCAAGACGCCGATCAACGTTCTCTTGCCTGCCGTGGCCTTTGTACTCGGCACGGTCGTCTTTGCACTGCTGGCCGCAGCCAGCACCGCCTTCACCCGCAACAGCGAGACCGCGCAGATCACCACCCTGCCGGTGGTCATGATCGGTACGGCGTTGTCCGGGATGTTCTTTCCGCTCTCCCTGCTCCCCGACACGCTGGCAACCGTTGCGCGTTTCCTCCCGGCAACTCCGGTGGTCGAATTGTTCAATCTGGGACTGAACGGGACCACCCATGACGGCTCGAGCGTCGGGGTCATGGACTCCTTCATCGAAGGCCTGGTCCCGCTCGGCATCCTCGTGGCGTGGTTGGTCCTCGCCGCCGTTCTCGCAGCCCGGTTCTTCCGCTGGGAACCGCGGAGGTGAATCCGCGCTGCGCGGGGTGCCGCCGGTCAGAGATGGCATCCTGAGCGCTGTGCCGATGACCAAATGGTGGTCGAGCCGCTCCGACCCGGAGCGGTTCGACCTCTACACGCGGTGGAGCCTCTACCTGATCTTCGTCGTCGTGCCGCTCGGCACAATCGGCTTGGGCTCCAACAGCGCTGCCAGCAGCGGCACCATGTACGCGCTCGTCGCCCTCTCGGTTGTGCAGGTAGTGGTCAGCATTGCGGTGCTCAGCCAAGCGATCACGCACTACCTCGGAGGTCCTCCGCCGACGCCGATCCTGCTGGTCGCTCTAGCAGTCGTGAGCGTTGGGGGTGTGGGTCTTTCCCTCACCGTCCCCGGTGTTTCCGTGGCCGGGGACAGCGGCATCTGGCTCCCCTTCCTCTTCGCCATCGTCGGCATCGTTGCGGTGAGCCCGATCCTCACCAATCCACTGCTCCTGTCGACGTCGGCGGGCTTGGCCGTCCTGGTCATGGGAGTGGGCTTGCTCCAGGCCGGCCGGCCCGATCAAGCAATCGCTGCCGGGGTGAGCATCGGCATCTCGTCAGTGTCGGTAATCCTGGCCGTCCGGATCTCGGTCCGCATGCTCAAAGTTGTCTGGGAGATCGAACACAGCCGCACGGTCGAGGCGGCTCTGGCTGTGGCCGAGGAGCGGTTGCGCTTCTCCCGCGACCTGCATGACGTTCTGGGTCGCAACCTGTCCGTCATCGCAGTCAAGAGTGAGCTCGCCGCAGAGCTCGTTCGGCGGTCCAGACCTGAGGCCGCGAACGAGATCGCCGAGGTCAATCGGATCGCCCAGGAGTCGCTGCGTGAGGTACGGGCCGTTGTCCGTGGCTATCGGGAAGCCGACTTCGCCACCGAACTGGCCGGTGCTCGAGGAATCCTCGCCGCGGCCGGCATCGACTGCCGGGTCAACGGCGACCCGAGCGGGCTGTCCCCCGACGTCCAGCAGACCCTGGCGTGGGTGGTCCGCGAGGCCACGACCAATGTCCTGCGGCATAGCCGGGCACGCACGTGCACGATCGACGTGACTGCCAGCCGTGGCCAGGCGGTGCTCACAGTGGACAACGACGGCGTACTGGACAGCGCAGGACTGAATTCCGAGCCGAAGAACGAGGACCTCGCTCATCCTGGCAGCGGGCTGTCCGGCCTCCGCGAGCGCCTTGTTGCTCTCGGCGGGACCCTCGAGGCAGGCGCCGATGGCGCACATGGCTTTCGGCTGACTGCCTCGATTCCGCTGGACCAGAGGGAGAAGACCCCTGTCGCCCCGGTCAACGTCGGCAGCGTGTCGGAGTGACCGGAGCCGCAGGCAACATCCGCGTGTTACTGGCCGATGACGAGAACCTGATCCGCGGTGCGTTCAAGAGCTTGCTGGCGCTGGAGCCCGACATCGACGTGGTCGCCGAAGCGGCCTCGGGGACAGAGGCGTTGGCGATGGCCCGGATGCACCGTCCCGACGTCGCCGTGCTCGACCTGCAGATGCCGGGACTGGATGGGATCGAGACGGCGCAGGCGCTGCGCGTGCAGGTTCCCGAGACCGCCACCATGATCGTCACCAGCTACGGCCGACCGGGCTACCTCAAACGGGCGCTGGCCGCCGGCGTACGAGGATTCCTGCCCAAGACGGTCTCGGCGGCCGTGCTCGCCGAGGTGGTCCGGACCGTCCACAACGGAGGTCGCTACATCGACCCGGAGTTGGCCGCCGACGCTATCTCCGCCGGTGACAGTCCCCTCACTCCGCGAGAATCCGACGTTCTCGAGCTGGCGGCGACGGGCGCGCCCGCTGAGGAGATCGCCAACCGGGCCGCGCTGTCCCCCGGCACCGTTCGCAACTACCTGTCCTCGGCGGTCGGCAAATTGGGCGCAAGCAACCGGCACGAGGCAGTGCAGATCGCCCAGCGACATGGCTGGATCTGAGCGCGGCGCACGCGAGCGACGGCGCGGGTGCCGCTCGCGAGGCACGTCTTGCCCTCGAGCGGCTGCTCACGGGTGTCTAGGAGGGTGCTCGAACAATCTTGGGCGCAACGCTGACTTGGTGAAAACCGGTACCGACAGTCCCTGCGGGCGAGTACGTTGCCGCGTCAACGGGCGTCGGGCCCGCGTTGGAGGGCCTTGTGATGCACTCTGTGAAGCGTTCGCTGATCCTCGCCGCCGCCGCGGCGACAACATTGATCTTCTCGGCCCTGCCCGCGCAGGCCGTGCCAGGGGGTGGATTTCACACACCCCCGGCGCCCTATTCCGACTCAGGTGAATTCGATCCGGAGTGCGCGGGTCTTGATCTGACTGTCGAGTACCACAATCACGGTGTCTACTCGGATCGCAACGTTCCCGGGTCCGATGGCCAGGCGTTCGTGTTCAAGGACTCCTTCACCTTCACTGAAGTGTGGACGGATAACGCAACGGGTGAGGTCATCCTGCGAACCCGTGGCGCATATGTCGTCGAGGAAGTCGACGCGAAGCGCGTGCCCAACGCCGCGGTGCCTCCCGCCGTGATCCCCGAAGAAGGCTTGGTCGGTCCCGTCTATCTGTTCACCCGCACCGAAAGCGGATCGGACACCGTTCGCGATGGCGACGGCAACATCCTGTACCTGACGGCCGGCGTGGTCACCTTCAAGAACCTCTTCGACACACTCGGGGATTCTCAGCCGGGTGGAGTCGGGCTCGTTGACGAGATCGTCAACGTGGTCGGTCCGCATCCCCTGCTCAACACCGACATCTGTGAAGTGGCCGAGGACCAGGTCTCGACGAGTTAGGCAAGTCCTGCACTCCTGACCAGACCGATCAGGAATCGAGAAGCGCGCATCGTCTGCCGCCCCTAGCGTGGCCGACGTGGTTCTCTTGCGTGCTGCCCCCACTGGGCCGGGCGATAGCCGCCGGTTCGTCGCGCGCCGGTGCGAACCGCCGTACGGTCCGAAGCTGGTTGGATCGACCCCGGTCTTGCCGGCGCGGACACGAAGGCTGCCCCCGGCCCACTGGATGGAGGCACGATGAGCATGGCCACGAGGACGGAGACGCAGTCGTCTGCCGCGCACGCTGCAGACAGCCACGATCTGATCCGCGTGCAGGGCGCGCGAGTGAACAACCTCAAGGACGTCAGCGTCGAGATCCCGAAGCGCCGGCTGACGGTGTTCACCGGCATCTCCGGATCGGGCAAGAGTTCCCTGGTGTTCGCCACGATCGCGGCAGAGTCGCAGCGGATGATCAACGAGACCTACAGCGCCTTCGTGCAGGGCTTCATGCCCTCGCTGACTCGGCCGGAGGTCGACCTGCTCGAGGGGCTGACGACGGCGATCATCGTCGACCAGGAGCGGATGGGCGCCAACCCGCGCTCCACGGTCGGCACCGCCACCGACGCCAACGCCATGCTCCGGATCCTGTTCAGCCGGCTGGGCAAGCCCTACGTCGGGCCACCCACGGCGTTCTCGTTCAACGTCCCGACCCGGAAGGCGAGCGGGGTGATGAGCACCGAGAAAGCGGGCGGCCGGGTCGAGAAGGCAGTGGTCCGCGACGTCGTCTACATGGGCGGCATGTGTCCCCGCTGCGAGGGTATGGGCTCGGTCTCCGACTTCGACCTCACCGCCCTGTATGACGAGTCGAAGTCCTTGAACGAGGGCGGCCTGACAGTGCCCGGCTACAGCATGCAGGGGTGGTACGGCCGCCTCTTCCAGGGCATCGGCCTCGACCTGGACAAGCCCATCGGGACCTACACGAAGAAGCAGCTGAACGACCTCCTCTACAAGGAGCCGACCAAGATCAAGGTCGAGGGCGTCAACCTCACGTACGAGGGCGTCATCCCGAAGATCCAGAAGTCGATGCTCTCCAAGGACGTCGAAGCCATGCAGCCGCACATCCGCGCCTTCGTCGAGCGCGCGATCACGTTCCAGAAGTGCCCCGAGTGCGACGGCACTCGGCTCAGCCCGGAAGCCAGGTCCGCGAAGATCAAAGGCAAGAACATCGCCGACCTCTGCGAGGTGCAGATCAGCGACCTGGCCGAGTGGGTCCGCGCGCTCGACGAGCCGTCAGTCGCGCCCCTACTCAAGGGCCTGCAGCACCTGCTGGACTCCTTCGCCGAGATCGGCTTGGGCTACCTCTCACTGGACCGGCCGGCCGGGACCCTGTCTGGAGGCGAGGCCCAGCGCACCAAGATGATCCGCCATCTCGGGTCGTCTCTCACCGATGTCACGTACGTGTTCGACGAGCCCACGATCGGCCTGCACCCGCACGACATCGAGCGGATGAACGAGTTGCTGCTGCAGTTGCGCGACAAGGGCAACACCGTGCTCGTTGTCGAGCACAAGCCCGAGACCATCGCCATCGCCGACCATGTCGTCGACCTCGGCCCCGGCGCCGGTACGGAGGGCGGCAGCGTCTGCTTCGAGGGAACCGTGGAGGGACTGCGGAAGAGCGACACCATCACTGGGCACCACATCGACGACCGGACCACCGTCAAGGAAACGGTGCGTACCTCGTCCGGCAAGCTCGACGTGCGCGGCGCTTCGACGCACAATCTGCGCAACGTCGACGTCGACATTCCACTCGGCATGCTCTGCGTCATCACTGGTGTCGCAGGTTCGGGCAAGAGCTCGCTGATCCATGGCTCGGTCGCCGACCGAGACGGTGTCGTCGTCATCGACCAGGCTGCGATCAAGGGCTCGCGGCGCAGCAACCCCGCGACCTACACCGGACTCCTCGACCCGATCCGCAAGGCGTTTGCGAAGGAGAACGGGGTCAAGCCGGCGCTGTTCAGCTCCAACTCCGAGGGCGGCTGCCCCACCTGCAACGGCGCGGGCGTCATCTTCACCGAGCTGGGCGTCATGGCCACTGTCGAGTCCATGTGCGAGGAGTGCGAGGGCCGGCGGTTCCAGGCATCGGTCCTGGAATACACGCTGGGCGGTCGCAACATCGTCGAGGTGATGGCGATGTCGATGACGGAGGCGGAGGTGTTCTTCGGAGCAGGCGAGGCACGTACGCCGGCCGCCCACAAGATCCTCGATCGGTTGGTCGACGTCGGACTCGGGTACCTCACGCTCGGCCAGCCGCTCACTACGCTGTCCGGCGGTGAGCGGCAGCGCGTCAAGCTGGCCACCCAGATGGCCGAGAAGGGGGATATCTACGTCCTCGACGAACCGACCACCGGCCTGCACCTCGCCGACGTCGAGAACTTGCTGGGCCTCCTCGACCGGCTCGTTGACTCCGGCAAGTCGGTCATCGTCATCGAGCACCACCAGGCAGTGATGGCGCACGCGGACTGGATCATCGATCTCGGCCCCGGCGCCGGCCACGATGGCGGGCGCGTCGTTTTCGAGGGCACACCTGCCGACCTGGTCGCCGACCGCTCGACCCTCACCGGCGAGCACCTTGCGAGCTATGTCGGCGCTTGACCGCGCTCCCCACGAAGCCGCGGGCTCAGCTAGGCCGCCGGGGATCCGGTCTGCTCCTCGGGTCAGCGCACGTGGCCATTGCCGGTCACGATGTAGGTGGTTGTGGTCAGCTCGGGCAGACCGAGCGGCCCTCGCGCATGCAGCTTCTGGGTCGAGATTCCGATTTCGGCGCCAAAGCCGAACTGGCCTCCGTCGGTGAAGCGCGTTGAGGCGTTGATCATCACAGCCGCGGCATCGACGCCGGCGACGAACGCAGCGATGGCAGTGGCAGAGTCGCTGACAATCGCCTCGGTGTGGCCGGTCCCCCACCGTGCGATGTGCTCGACTGCATCGGTCAGCGAGTCCACGACTCGGACCGCCAGGTCGAGGCTGAGGTACTCCGTCGACCAGTCCGCTTCAGTTGCCGGCACCACCTCAGCCAGTCCCGCCACCTGAGCATCCCCGTGCACCGTGACTCCAGCCGCGCGCAGCGAGGCCACGATCTGCGGAACGAAGCGGTCAGCGATTCCCCGGTGTACGAGCAGGGTCTCTGCCGCGTTGCACACCGACGGCCGGCTCGTCTTGGCATTGAGCACGATGGCCTCAGCCATGGTGAGATCCGCGGCCTCGTCGATGTACACGTGGCAGTTGCCCACGCCGGTCTCGATGACCGGAACCGACGCCGTACTGACCACGTGCTCGATCAAACCTGCCCCGCCGCGCGGAATGACCACATCAACAAGGCCTCGGGCAGTGAGGAGCTGACCGACGGTGGACCGATGGGCATCGAGCAGTTGGATCGACTCCGCGGGTAAGCCGGTGGATGCGACGGCCGCTGAGAGGACTGCCACAAGCACTCGATTGGTCCGGTAGGCCGATGCCGAGCCACGCAGCAGAGCCGCGTTGCCACTCTTCAGGCACAGCGCCGCGGCATCTGCGGTCACGTTCGGGCGTGCCTCGTAGACGATCCCGATCACCCCGATCGGTACGCGGACCTGCCGCACCCTGAGTCCGTTCGGCAACGTCGAACCGCGCACCACCTCACCCACCGGGTCCGGCAAGCGGATCAATGCACGTACGGCCTCGGCCATCTCGATGACCCGCTGTTCGGTCAGACGCAGGCGATCCAGCATCGCCGCCGACATGTCGTCACCCTCGGCGTTGACGAGATCCGCCGCGTTCGCCGAGAGGATCTCGGAGGCGTGAGCTTCGAGAGCCTCGGCCATCGCGGCGAGCGCATCGTCCTTGCGCTTCCGGGAGGCAGTGGCCAACGCCCGGGCGGCCGTACGGGCCAGATGTGCCTGCTCGCGTACGCCATCGGGGCGAGCTGAGAAGGCGGGCTGGGTCACGACCGGAGCCTACGCATTTCGGGGTGTTCTCCGGTCAGGTCAACTCGGCGAAGTCCTCTACGGCCTTGGTCCGACCGGCCACGATGAGCACGTCGTCCGGCTCCACGACGGTTTCTTGCGTGGCGTACGTGAAATCCTGCCCAGTGCGTTTGATGCCGACAACGGTAACCCCGTACTTCGAGCGAAGCCGCGCCTCACCCAGCGACTTGCCGGTGGCCTCGCGAGGAGCGCGGGTCTTGACCAGGGCGTAGTCGTCCTCGAACGCGATGAAGTCCAACATCCGGCCGGTCACAAGATGTGCCACCCGCTCCCCCATCTCATGCTCGGGCAATACGACATGGTGCGCACCGACCCGCTCGAGGATCCGGGCTTGCATTCGACTCGTCGCCTTTGCCCAAATGCTCTTCATGCCGAGATCGGACAGTGCCGCGACGGTGAGGATGGAGGCCTCGGTCGCTGTGCCGATTGCAACCACTGCATGTCCGAAGTCGGGAACACCCAATTGGCGCAGTACGTCGGGATCGGTAGTGTCCGCGCTGACCACATGCGTCAGTTCATCGGAGAGATCCTGAACGATCTTGGCGTCCCGATCGATGCCGAGGACTTGGACATCGCGACGGACCAACTCCAGGGCAAGAGACCTGCCGAATCGACCGAGCCCGAGAACTACGGTGCTGGGATCTGACGTCTTACCCATGTGGTCTAACCAACGATCGGTCGCTCCTCTGGAAGTCGGTAACGCCTGGTGCGCTCCCTGGTAGCCAAAGCGGTCGCCAGGGTGATCGGCCCGAGCCGCCCGGCGAACATCAAGACCGCCAGGATGACATGTGCCGCGGCCGGCATGTCGGTCAAGGCTCCAGTTGAGAGGCCACACGTCGCGAACGCAGAGATCGTCTCGAACAACACCAGGTCCAACGAGAGATCGGTCAAGGACAGCAAGACCAGCGTGGAGACGACGATGACGCCAACGCTGACGAGTGCCACGGTGAGTGCCTGCCGCTGCACCGCGGTCGGGATCCGACGGTTTAGTGCCTTGACGTCCGGCTCGCCGCGGATCTCCGCCACGATGACGAGTGCAAGGATCGCGAAAGTCGTCACCTTGATCCCGCCGGCAGTGCTCGCGCTACCCCCACCGATGAACATCAGTGCGTCCATGACTACGAGACTCTCGGCGTTCATCGCGCCGATATCAATGGAGTTGAACCCGCCACTACGCGGCATCACCCCATGAAATACTCCGGCCAGCAGCCGGTCAGGGATGCTCAGGGTCCCCAGGGTGCGGGAGTTGTTCCACTCCATCGCTGTGATCAGCACCGGACCGACGACGAGCAAGATTCCCGACACACCCAGAGTCAGTCTGGTGTGCAGGGACCACAGACGTGGTTTGAACAGCTCGCGTCGCAACTCGAGAAGGACCGGAAAGCCCAGGCTGCCGATCACCACGACTAGTGCGATCGGCAGACAGATCCAGGCATCGCTGACGTAGCGAGTCAGGCTGTCGGAAAAGAGCGCGAAGCCACCATTGTTGAAGGCCGACACCGAGTGAAATACCGACTCGTAGGTCGCCGAACCCAGAGGTCGGTCGTAGCCAAAGACCAGACGCAGCGCGATGGCCACGGCCGCTACCGCTTCGAAGAACAGGCTCAATTTGATGACGCCGATAACGACCCGACCTACCTCGCCGAGCGTCAACGCTGACGTCTCGGCCTGGACGGTCAGGTTGAACCTCAGTCGCAACTTCGGTGACACGAGTACGGCCAGGATCGAGGCCATCGTCATGACGCCGAAGCCACCGATCTGCATCAAGACCAAGATCGTGACCTCACCGAAGGTGGACCAGTAGCTCGCCGTGTCCACAATGGACAGCCCTGTGACTGACACCGCAGAGCTGGACGTGAAGAATGCTGTAACCAAGTCAGCCGATGGCGCGCCGTCCTCGGTGGCTATCGGCAAGGACAGCAACACGGTTCCGAGCGAGATGGCAACGGCGAAGCCGCTTGCGACTACCCGCGCTGGTCGACCCAGTGCGGCAAGCAACCCACGTCGCCTCCGCAGCGGAGGGTTCAGGGGGGCGTTCACGCCAAAGCTCTGTAGGCGGCGCGCTTTGTCTCACCGGTCAGCCGGTCGATGTAGAGCCGCCCATCCAGGTGATCGATCTCGTGCTGCAGGCACCGAGCCATCAAGCCGTCGCCGGACAACGTCAGGGGCGCGCCGTCCTGGTCAAAGCCTTCGGCCACGGCATAGACCGCCCGCATGGTGGGAAACCAGAGCCCAGGGATCGACAGACAACCCTCATCCTCGGTCTCGGTCTCGGCGGAGCGTTCGATCAAGCGCGGGTTGACCAGATGGCCGATCTTTCCGTCGATGTGGTAGGCGAAGACCCGCAGGCTCACCCCGATCTGCGGAGCCGCCAGACCGGCATGGCCGGGAGCATCCACAGTGTCTTCGAGATCCTTGACGACTGCGCGCAGCCTCTCGTCGAAGTCTCGGACCGGATCGGCAGGCGTACGCAGTACGGGATCGCCGACCAGCCGGATAGCTCGCACGCTCACGCGGTCATTCTTACCGAGGCTTGCGCGACCGCCACGCACAGGAGTCCATCACCTGCCTAGCACAACAGGTCCGGCCTCCTCTGCGTCTTGAGTACGAGCGGCAGCGCAGGGCCAGCATCCTGGTGTGCGGCTGTGCATTGTCGTTACCGTTGGAAGGCAGGGTCATGCAGGCGGTGATGGAGCGTCAGCACAGCGCACCATCGCCGGTCCAGGAATGGAGGCCGGTGGACTTCGAGGAGTTCGCCGCCGCCCGGCTGCCCTCGTTGACGCGCTACGCGACGATGCTTACCGGGTCCCGCCAGGTGGCGGAGGACGTCGTACAAGATGCGCTGGTCAAGACGCACGCGAAATGGAAGCGGATCTCGGCCCTGGACCAGCCCGATCTCTACGTGAAGCGGATCGTCACGAACGAGTTCATGAGCCTGCGTCGCCGGCGCACGCTCAGCACGGTTCCGCTGGAGCCTGACTTCACCGAGGTCGCTCGGTCAGACAGTCCGCCCTCGCACGAGGAGACCAGCGCCGACCGAGAGGCGCTGTGGGCCGAGTTGGCGCGCCTACCCCGGCAGGGTCGTGCGGTCCTGGTCCTGCGCTTCTACGAAGGTCTCACCGACAACGAGATCGCGACTGTGCTCAATTGCCGTCCCGGCACAGTTCGGGGCTATGGCTCCCGGGCCCTCGCCGCGTTACGGATCGAACTCGCCGACTGGCGAAAGACCGCGGAGGAGGACCGATGACACGATCGGGTCCGCCGCGCGATCCGCATGAGCTGCACGGCGTTTTCCGCGAACACGAAGGCCCAGAGGTAGATGTTGCCGGACTCCTGTCCGGTGTCAGGCAACGCATCGAGCACCGCCGCAAACGCCGACGTACGGTCGGAATCGTCGCTGTGGGGATGGTCACCGCCATAGCCGCGGCGATTCCCATCGTGGTGTCGTCCATCCCGGACCAGCCGTCGAGCCCGGCGGGCGGGTCGAGCCAGCCGGCTCCCACGACAACGGCGTCCGCGCCGCCGCAGGACGAGCAACTCGACCGCGAAGAGCTGGGATCGACCGAGTTCGCGTTCACCGTTGCCGAACGGCCGGCGGACTACACGATGGAGTACGCGAGCACCGGCCCCGGCTGGCAACTCCTTCGGCTCTTCGTCCCGGACAGCGTGCAACCGCAGCGCACTCTGGACGTGCACCTCTTCGATCCGGTGCTGGCTGGCCTAGGTGCGCCAGAGCCGACCGGCGAGACCCGGCAGATCGACTCGCCGAGCGCGGGTCCATTCACCGCTCAGGTCATCAGCCTGAGCCAGGAGGGGCAGTCGACAGGTGGGGTCGGCTGGCTGACCGACAACGGTTTGTGGTTGACCGTCACCAGCGACAGCGACTCCGAGATTGCCCGGCAAGACGTGCTCGATGTCGCTGCCCAGGTCGATCTCGGCCGGCACTACCCGCTGACGTTCCCCTTCCAAGTCGGCTACGTGCCCGAAGGCTTTGATCTCGTCGGTGGTTCCTCTGGGGCGCCGATGCCCGGAGGGTCGACGTCCCTGAGCTTCCACGATCTTTCACCGTTGTTCATCGGATCCGACTCGGCGCTGACCATCCGGATCACCAACCAGGCGGAGGTACCCGAAGACGCTGTCGTCAACACGACGGTCGGCAACTACCAGGCCACCATCACTGAAGATGGGTATCTCTCGATCTACAACGTGGACGGCTTCCTGATCGACATCTCTGTACGCCCGGACTTCGTCGATCGCATCGATGAGGAGCTGTTGCGGCAGATCGGCGTACGGATCCTGGTGATCCCCGGCGCAGCGACCGACGGCAGCGTCTGGACCGACCAGCCATTGGGCTGAGCCCACTCCGAGCCAGTCCTTGATCGATGGACCAACCGGACAACAGATCCCGCAATTCCGGCGTTAGAGAGCCACGAACGACGGGAGGGCATTGAGGCTCACTGATGCGAACTCACGAGGACCTTGTGAGGGCGTTCGACTCCATCGGGACAGAGACAGTCGACCCGGACGACATGCTGGGTCGGGTGCACGCCGGAAGCGCGGCGCTGCAGAACGCACGACGGCGCCGAGCCGCGGTGTTGTCCGTCTCCGCGGCAGCTGCCCTTGTGGCGATCGGGGCAATTGTCGTTCCTGCCCTCGGCAACGACCAAAATGACAACGGTCAGGTGGCCACCACCCCAACGCTTGAACAACCGTCTCCAGCCAAGCGGACCATCGAAGCAACACGCGCTCCCGAGGAGTCGCCTCCAGCCGGGCCGGCGTGGTCGCCAACGGCGTTGGATTTCAGGCTCGCGGATGTACCTCAGGGCTACACCTGGGACGGAGAGCCGGCGGACCTGATCGCGGAACGCGCCGACACGTCTGTGGGCAACCAAGTCCGTACGTACGCCTTCAAGTCGGCCAGCGAGCTGGAGGGCCAGACGCTGACTGTCACGCAGTATTCGCCTGAACTGTCAGGCATTCCCGCTCCTGCACCGACGGGAGAGTCCATCGCGATCACCTCCGCCAGCGTGGGCCCGATGAGCGTGCAGGTCATTGACGTCGATTCTGCTGAGCGCGGGCTGTATGCGTTTTTCGGGGTGGCGTGGCAGACCGATGACGGCTCATGGTTCACCGTGGACAGCAACGCTCCTGGGGACTTGGCTCGGCAGCAGGTGTTGGCGGCAGCGGCGCAGGTGCAGTACGGCGCGGATTCGCTGACCTTTCCCTTCCAGGTTGGCTATGTGCCTGGCGGCCTCGAGGTCAGCTCCTCGGGCTACAGCGACGCGGACAGTCCGCAGGCCTACGTGAGCTTTGACGTTGGAGCACCCGGCCGGAACGGATCTGCGATCACCATCACCGCCGGCGTGAGGTCCGGTGTGCCACCAGGCAGCGTGCCGAACACGACAATCGGTCCGTACCAGGCTCAGTTGTTCAGCTACGAAGACTCCGCGCCGGGACGGCTACTCATGATGTTCGACGTGGAGGGATTCTTCATCGCGGTCGGCGTCGATGACTCCCTGGACGAGGCAACGCTGCTGAGTATCGCTGAGTCGATCGTGGTGCTCACCGGCGCGGCGAGCGATCTAACGGTGTGGACCGACCAGCCACTCGGCTGATCGCAGGCCGCCGCTAGTCCCGAGCGAGCTCGTGCAGGATCATCTCGTCGCGGTGGATCACTTCGCGGCGCAGGTCCGGCGCGAGCTCGCTCGTGGATTTTCCGAGCATCGCCGGAAGTTCCCGCGCGTCGTAGGCGACCAGTCCGCGGCCGACCGCAGCACCGTCCGGCCCGAGCAGTTCCACCGGATCATCGGCCTGGAAGTCGCCTGCAACACCAGTGATCCCGGCAGCCAACAGTGAAGCCCGTCGCGCTCGTAGTGCCCGGACCGCGCCGGCGTCCAGCCGGATCGATCCGCGCGGGCGGCTGGCATAGCGCAGCCAGAACAAGCGTGCGGTCGGCCGCCGCCCGGACGCGGGGAACAGGGTCCCCACGTCGCTACCGGCAAGGGCAGCGCGTACGTCCTGTGCCTTGGCAATCCGGACCGAAACGCCCGAGCTCGACGCGATCAGCGCGGCTTCGACCTTGCTGCTCATCCCACCGCTACCGATCCCGTCACCACGGGATGGGCCAATGCTGAGGGCCTGCAGGTCCGCAGCACGATGCACGACCGGTATCCGCGTGCTGTTGGAGCGCCGCGGGTCGCCATCGTGCAGACCGTCGACGTCCGACAGCAGGACCAGCCCCGACGCCTCAGCGACGTGCGCGACCAGGGCCGCGAGTCGGTCGTTGTCACCGAACCGGATCTCGTCGGTAGCCACTGTGTCGTTCTCATTGACCAACGGAACGACGCCGAGCGAGAGCAAGCGCGCGATCGTACGAGAGGCGTTGCGGTAGTGCGCACGGCGATGCAGATCGTCCGCGGTCAGCAAGACCTGACCCACGGTGAGTCCGTGCACAGCGAAGGCGGCGGCGTAAGCCTGGACCAGCAACAACTGGCCGACGCTGGCCGCAGCTTGTGCGGTAGCAAGATCACGTGGCCGTCGCGCCAGCCCCAACGGTGCCAGCCCCGCGGCGATCGCCCCGGAGGACACGACGACGATCTGCCGGCCCTCCCGCCGATGGCTCAGCAGACTTTCGACGAACTCGGTCAGCCGGGCAGCATCGATGCCCCCGGCGATCGAGGTCAACGATGAGGACCCGATCTTGACGACGACTCGACCTGCACTGGCGATCGGGTCGGTCGCCGACGTCATGCCTCTGCGCCGGCGTCGACGGTCGAGTTCCCCGCGTCGACCTTGTCGGATGCCGCGGTCAGTTCATCCTCTGGACGACGGCGGCGGGCCTTCTTCATCGCCAGTCGCTGTTCGGCCGGGACCCGGTCTGAGATGTCCAGGCGCGGATCCGCACCGCGTCGGCCGATCACCGCCGAACTCGCGTCCGGGGTGCTCGGCACCCAGTCGAAGCTCACGTCACCGATCGTGACCGGGCAGCCCGGCACCGCGCCTGCCTTGACGAGCGCATCCTCAACGCCCAGCCGAGCCAGTCGGTCACCGAGATAGCCGACTGCCTCGTCGTTGCTGAAGTCCGTCTGTCGGATCCACCGCTCGGGGCGTACGCCGGTGACGACGAATCCGCCGGGCGTATCCCGATCCGGCGTCACCTCGAAGGTGTCGTCAACGGGAGTCGGACGAATGATCAGGCGGGTCGGCGCAGCAGCCGGACGAGACGCGCGATCTCGCGCGACTTCCTCGCCCAGGTAGTAGGTGAGCGCGCGGACCCCCTCACCGCTGACCGCGCTGATCGGGAACACGCGATATCCCCGGTCCTCGAGATCGGCAGCCACCAGGTCGGCGAGATCCCGGGCCTCCGGGACGTCGATCTTGTTGATCGCGACTGCCTTGAGCCGGTCGATCAGACTCTCGCCTGAGCCGCCGTACGCGCTGAGTTCGGTCTCGATGGCGTCGATGTCGCTGAGCGGGTCGCGGCCACCCTCGAGCGTCGCCGCATCGACGACGTGGACGAGGACTGCGCACCGTTCGACGTGACGGAGGAATTCCAGGCCAAGGCCCTTGCCCTGTGCAGCACCTGGGATCAGGCCGGGGACATCGGCCATGGTGAACGTGTGGTCACCTGCGGCAACCACGCCCAGATTGGGCGTCAACGTGGTGAACGGGTAGTCAGCGATTTTTGGCTTTGCCGCGGACACAGCCGCGATCAGCGAGGACTTTCCAGCGGAGGGGAACCCGACCAGACCGACGTCCGCAACGCTCTTGAGTTCCAAGATGACGTCGAGGGACTCCCCCTCCTCGCCCAGCAACGCGAAGCCGGGTGCTTTGCGCCGCGCTGATGCCAGGGCAGCATTTCCCAGCCCGCCGTGCCCGCCCTGCGCTACCACGTATCGGGTTCCCTGACCGATCAGGTCGATCAGGACCTCGCCGTCCACCGTGCTGACCACGGTGCCTTCGGGAACCGCAAGCACCCGGTCGGCACCCTGAGCGCCATTGCGATGGTCGCCTTGACCCGGCTTTCCGTTGCCGGCCCGATGGTGCGGGTGGTGGTGGAAGTCGAGCAGGGTGTGCACCCCGGGATCGACCTCGAGGATCACGTCGCCGCCGCGGCCACCGTTACCGCCGTCCGGCCCGCCCATCGGCTTGTACTTCTCGCGATGCACGGATGCGCACCCATGTCCCCCGTTCCCGGCAGACAGGTGCAGGACCGTGCGGTCGATGAAAGAGACAGCCATGAATCAGCGCCGGCATCGGGCATGACGCGCGATGCGCGTCATGTCATTCGACAGGCGTGACGCTGACCTGGGCCCGTCCGCGGCGCTTTCCGAATGTGACCGCTCCCGGTTGTACGGCGAACAGCGTGTCGTCCCCGCCGCGGCCGACACCGGTGCCCGGGTGGAAGTGGGTCCCGCGCTGCCGGACGATGATCTCGCCGGACTTCACGATCTCCCCGCCAAAGCGCTTGACGCCCAGACGCTGGCTGTTGGAGTCGCGACCGTTGCGCGAGGACGAGGCGCCCTTCTTGTGTGCCATCTCGCTAGTCCTTCTTCTTCTCGTCGGTGTCCGAAGCCTTGGCCGAGGCCTTGGTCGCCTTCACGGACTTCGTCGCTTTGCCTGTCTTGGCAGCAGTCTTGGTCGCCTTCGCTGGCGCCGCCTTGGCGGTGGCCGCTTTGGCGGTGCTCGCTTTCGCGGTGCTCGCCTTGGCAGTTGTCGCTTTCGCGGCCTTCGCCGGCTTGTCGTCGGTGGCTGCCTTTGCCGCCGCCTTAGCCGACGTCTTGGCGGTCTTGGTCGGCTTGTCGTCGGTGTCTGCCTTGGTCGCGGTTGCTGCCTTCGTCGAGTCTGCCTTGGTTGACTCTGCCTTGGTTGACTCTGCCTTGGTCGGCTTGGCTGACTCGGCCTTCGCCGCCTTCGCCGGCTTCTCGTCGGCCTTGGCCTTCTGCTTCGGCTTGCCATCATCGATGTCGGTCACGAGCAACTCGGTCAGGAGCTGACGGTGCCCGATCCGCTTGCGATAGCCCGTCTTGTTCTTGTACTTGAGGATCTTGATCTTGGGGCCTTTGTGGTGGCCGACAATCTCACCGGTCACGGCGATCTTCGCCAGCGCGGCCGCCTCGCTGATCACGGTGCGACCATCCACGACGAGCAGAGCGGGCAGGCTCACGGCGTCGCCAGCATCGCCCTCGAGCCGATTGACCTCGAGGACGTCTCCGACAGCAACCTTGTGTTGCTTGCCGCCGGCCTTGACAACTGCGTACACCGAGATCTCCTTAGAACTTTTTCGCCGCACACCGATGACGTTCCAGTGAGCGGAGGACTCATGCGAGCGCGCTGTCAGCCGGTCAGGAGCTGAATACTTGTGAACAAGTAGGAACCGACCGCGGTGGCACGCGAGTTCCCAGGGTACCGGAGTCCCGCTCCAGGCGGCCAACCAGCCCGATCAGCGCTCGATCCTGGCTCAGACGTCGGCGACCGGCGGGCCAGCAGGGCGCGACGCTGCGCGGCGGCCGCGTCGCCGGGGCGTGGCTGTCACCGTCGCCGACCCAGCCGATTCCGACTGGATCCACGCCTGGACATCGGCAGATTCCGGCTTGTCCTTCGCCGCTGCGAGCCGTCTTGAAGGCACAACGACTGACTCGGCCGGTCGGCTCGAGGCACCCTCCAGCGGCGACGCACCGTCCACCGTCGATGCGGGTGCACGAGCACCAGTAGGGGACGACTCGACGGGCGGCGCAGGCGGTTCCGCCTGCCCCGAGCTCGGCTCGACATCGACGGCAGGGACATCGACGGCAGGGACATCGAGCGCAATGACTTCAGCGGCGCCGTTGTCTGACCGGGACCCACCGCCGCGGGCCCGATTACGACCACCACCGCGGGAATCGCTGCGGTCGCTCCCGCGGCCATTGCTGCGCTCCCCACGGTCGCCGCGGTCTCCGCGACTGTGCTCGCCGTGGGCATCGCTGTTGGGGCGACGGCGCTTCTCGTCGACCGGGTCAACGTGGACGATGATGCCGCGGCCGTTGCAGTGCTCGCAGGGCTCGGAGTAGACCTCCAGGAGACCCTGGCCGACCCGCTTGCGAGTCATCTGCACAAGACCGAGAGACGTCACCTCGGCGACCTGGTGGCGGGTCCGGTCCCGGCCCAGGCACTCGGTGAGCCGACGCAACACCAGATCTCGATTGCTCTCGAGCACCATGTCGATGAAGTCGATGACGATGATGCCGCCGATGTCGCGCAGGCGGAGCTGGCGGACGATCTCCTCGGCGGCCTCGAGGTTGTTCCGGGTGACGGTCTGTTCCAGATTTCCGCCACTGCCGATGTACTTGCCGGTGTTGACGTCGACGACGGTCATCGCCTCGGTCCGGTCGATCACCAACGACCCGCCCGACGGCAACCACACCTTGCGGTCCAAAGCCTTGGCCAGCTGCTCGTCGATCCGCAGATCAGCGAACACATCACTCTCGCCCGTGTGCCGGCTGACCCGGTCCACGAGGTCGGGCGCCACGTGAGCCACGTAGGCCTCGACGGTGTCCCAGGCCTCGTCGCCGGACACGATCATCTTCGTGAAGTCCTCGTTGAAGACGTCGCGGATGACCCGGATGGCCAGATCCGGCTCCTGGTAGAGCAGGCTCGGCGAGCTGGTCGAGGACGAGGTCGCCTTCTTCTGGATGACCTCCCACTGCGCGGTCAGCCGGTTGACGTCACGAGTGAGTTCTTCCTCGCTGGCCCCCTCGGCGGCAGTACGGATGATCACGCCTGCGTCCTCGGGAACGATCATTTTTAAGATCGCCTTCAGCCGGCTGCGCTCGACATCGGGCAGCTTCCGACTGATCCCGGTCATCGAGCCGTTGGGCACGAAGACCAGGTATCGGCCGGGCAGGCTGACCTGCGAAGTCAACCGCGCACCCTTGTGACCCATGGGGTCCTTGGTCACCTGGACGACCACGCTGTCCCCGGACTTCATCGCAGTCTCGATGTTGCGGGACTTGCCCTCCAGGCCCGCGGCGTCCCAGTTGACTTCGCCGGCATACAGCACGGCATTGCGGCCCTTGCCGATGTCGACGAAGGCCGCCTCCATGCTGGGCAACACGTTCTGCACCTTGCCGAGGTAGACGTTGCCGGCGAAGGAATTGCTGCTCGCCTGCGTGATGTAGTGCTCGACCAGGATGTCGTCCTCGAGCACGGCGATCTGGGTCCGCTCACCGCTCTGTCGAATGACCATGGCGCGGTTGACGGCCTCACGCCTGGTGAGGAACTCCGCTTCGGACAGGATCGGTGCCCGCCGACGGCCGGTTTCCCGGCCGTCCCGGCGACGCTGACGCTTGGCCTCCAGCCGGGTGGATCCGGATATCCCACGTACCTCTTCATTGCCGCCGCCAGCCTCGCCGCGGCCGCCGCCACCAGCCCCATCGCCTCGGCTCGAACCGGAGTCGTCGTCCTCCGAGCGACGCCGGCGGCGGCGTCGACGGCGTGTGGAGGATCCGCCGTCGGTGTCCTCGTCGTCATCGGAGTCGCCGTTCGCGCCGTCGGTGGACCCGGCCGGCTCCGCTGCTCCGGAACTGCTGTCCGAGCCGTCGGTCTCCGAGTCGTCCCCGGTCTTGCCCCGGCCTCGGCCCCGACGACCGCGCCGGCGGCGGTTCCCGCCCTCACCGTCGGTGTCGGACTCGCCATCGCCGTCCGGCCATGCGTCCTGGGCGCCGGTGGCATCGGCAGCTGCGCCGTCGTCGCCGGCATTGAAGTCGGCATTCTCTGCGGCTGCCTGAGCGGCCTTGGTTGCCTTGGTTGCCTTGGTTGCCTTCGTTGCCTTGGTCGTCTTCGCGGGTTGGCGGCCGCGGCCTCTCTTGGCCGCAGTGCCTCTCGCTGACCGAGTCGCTTTCGCCGGACGATCGTCGATCTCGTCTGATGGCTCGTCGGGGCCGGGCACGGCGTCGTCCGAGGAATGCCTCGGCAGAACGGGCTCGGGATCTGGCGGGGCCATGAAGGACATCACCGGCGGCGGAGCGGCACGTCGGCGCGTGGTCTTGACCGGGCTGGCGTCGGATTCGGCTGCGCCGTTCTGACTGGTCTGGCTCGTGCCGGTGTCCTGGCCTGCAGCGCTGTCTTGTTCTGTTTCGGTGGTGGTGCTGGTTGGCTCGTTGTCGAGCACTGGTACTCCGTTTCCCGTACCCGGGCGCCGCCCACCAGGTTCGGTGTTCGGCCGCCGCTCAGGTACGGCGGGTCAGGCGATCCCGGAGTTCGCGTGTCGCGCCCGTGGTGGGCAGCGGCGGGATCCCGGTCTCGCAGAAGTCTCGTATCGGGTGCCGAGAAGCACTCGATTGGTGCCGGCGAGGGCCCGTCAACCGGCCCGCGATCAGGTCCCGCCTGGTGCACCGTCTCTGGCAGCGGCGGCACGGTCGGGACCGAGCGGATCGGTCAGCACTCCGGTGGTGTCGTCGAGCCGACCCTGGGCGAGCCGCGTCGAACGCGAGGTGAGCGGCCCAGCCAGTCCGGCGACGGCACCGAGAGCGGTGAGCACATCGTCGGGTCGCACTGCAGGACTGACCTGTCGCACGACCACATCAAGTATCGCACAACCGTCGACAAAGGCGGTTTCAGCGCTGACCACGGCCGCCCGCGCGTCGAGCAGCCGGAGTCCCTTCTTCGTGACCCGCTCCACGATCACGCTGTCCCGGCTGTTGAACTCGCCGAGGGCCGCATCGAGCGCTTGGGGCGCCAGACCAGGCAGTTGGATCCGCCAACGCGAGGCCTCGATCTGTTCGGGCAGCCCGCCGGTGGCAGCTGGCAGGACCTCGAGGATGTCCAATCCGTCCGGCAACGCCTCGTCGAGGGCTGCCCGTACCTGTTCCGGATCGGTTTCGGTCTGCAGCCCGATCTCGAGGTACTCAGCCTCGCTCGCCGACCCGGTCGGCGCCGCCCCGACGTAGGAGATCTTCGGGTGCGGGCTGAACCCCGCCGAGAACGCCATCGGGACGCCGGATCGCCGCAGCGCCCGCTCGAAGGCCCGGGCGAAGTCCCGATGGGAGACGAAGCGCAGCCGGCCGCGCTTGGCGTAGCGGATCCGCAGCCGCTGCACCGTCGGTGGCGGAGCGGGCCCGTCCGGCTGCCGAGTACCCATCAGGAGTGCCGATCCATCCGTCGGAGCTCACGAACCGGTTGCGACAGGGGTCAGCGGGAGGAGCTTGACCCCGGTCGGCCCGATCTGGATGTCGGTGCCCATCCCCGGGCAGACACCGCAGTCGAAACATGGGGTCCAGCGACAGTCGTCCTGTTCGTGCTCGGAGAGCGCGTCCTGCCAGTCCGCCCAGAGCCATTCCTTGTCCAGCCCCGAGTCCAGGTGATCCCAGGGCAAGACCTCATGCTCAGTGCGCTCGCGGGTGGTGTACCAGTCGACGTCGAGGCCGTACGACGGCAGAACCTGCGCGCACGCGGCCATCCAGCGGTCGAAGCTGAAGTGCTCGTTCCACCCGTCGAATCGACCGCCGCTGCGCCACACCTCTTCGATGACCGCCCCGATCCGGCGGTCGCCGCGGGAGAGCAGTCCTTCCACGATGCCGGGCTTCCCGTCGTGGTAGCGGACGCCGATCGCGCGACCGACGCTGCGGTCGGAGTTGATCGCGGTCCGGAGAAGCTTCAGCCGCCGGTCGATCGTCTCGTGATCGGCCTGGGCCGCCCACTGGAACGGGGTGTGCGGCTTGGGGACGAATCCGCCGATCGACACCGTGCAGCGGATGTCCTTGTGCCCGCTGGCGGCTCGGCCGGCCTTGATCACCTCACGGGCCATGTCGGCGATCTCGAGAACGTCCTCGTCGGTCTCGGTCGGCAGACCGCACATGAAATAGAGCTTCACCTGGCGCCAGCCGTTGGCGTACGCGGTGGAGACGGTACGAATCAGATCCTCTTTGGACACCATCTTGTTGATGACCTTGCGCAGCCGCTCGCTGCCGCCCTCGGGCGCGAACGTCAGCCCGGAGCGGCGGCCGTTGCGCGACAGCTCATTGGCCAGGGTGACGTTGAACGCATCGACCCGGGTGCTGGGCAACGACAGGCTGGTGTTGGTCCCCTCGTACCGGTCGGCCAATCCCTTGGCGATCTCGCCGATCTCCGAGTGATCCGCGCTGGACAGGCTGAGCAGCCCGACCTCCTCGTACCCACTTGCCTTGAGGCCCGCATCGACCATCTCGCCGATACCGGTGATCGAACGCTCACGGACCGGGCGGGTGATCATCCCGGCCTGACAGAACCGGCACCCTCGAGTGCAGCCGCGGAAGATCTCCACGCTCATCCGCTCGTGCACCGTCTCGGCCAATGGGACGAGCGGTTGCTTGGGGTACGGCCAGTCGTCGAGGTCCATCGTCGTTCGCTTGCCGACGCGGAACGGCACTGCCGTCTGGTTCGTCGTCACGCGCCTGATCCGGCCGTCCGGCAGGTAGTCCACGTCGTAGAAGCGGGGAACGTAGACCCCCTCGACCCGGGCGATCCGGGACAACAGTCCCAACCGACCGTCCGGCGATCCGTCGCTCTTCCATGCCTTGACGACTTCGGTGATGTCGCCGACGACCTGCTCCCCATCCCCCAGTACGGCGGCGTCGAGGAAGTCGGCGATCGGCTCCGGGTTGAAGGCGGCGTGCCCGCCGGCGATCACCAGCGGCTCGTCGGTGCGGTCCTTCGCGTGCAGCGGGATGCCAGCGAGATCGAGCGCCTCGATCATGTTCGTGTAGCCGAGTTCGGTCGAGAAGCTGACGCCCAGCACGTCGAACTCGATGACCGGGCGGTGGCCATCCACGGTGAACTGTGGGACGCGGTTTTCGCGCATCAGTTCGGCGAGATCCGGCCACACGGCGTAGGTGCGCTCGGCCAGGGCATCGGTGCGCTCGTTCAGGACCTCGTACAAGATCATGATGCCCTGGTTGGGCAGGCCGACCTCGTACGCGTCGGGATACATCAGGGCCCAGTGCACTTCGACTGAGTCCCAGTCCTTGAGCTGTGCGTTCAGTTCGCCGCCGACGTACTGGATCGGTTTGTTGATCCGCGGCAGCAGCGCTTCCAGCTGGGGAAAGAGTGAGGTCACAGGCATGGCGGCTCCCAGGGTACGGGCGAGGGCTGCCGCAGGCCGCACGGACGTGCGTCAAGGCCGACGCCTAGGGACAGCTGTACGTGATGTCGACCGGTTCGGCGGTCACCTCCTGCGGGGCGAGCACCTCCAATTGCGCGAACCCCTCGAGCGGCCTCCCTCCCGAGACGTCGAACTGCAGCACCGCGGTGACCGGACTCTGGCCCTGCGCAACCTCGATGGTCTCGGTTGCGGTGCGCTCGCCGTCCGGTTGGAGCCACCGCAGCTGCAGGGTTCCAGCCGACCCGTTGGTGTCGATGGTCCCGGTGAACACGTAGCGGGCGTCCGGACAGTGCCCGTCCGCCGGGTCCACGCTCGCGTTCGCGCTCGCTACGGACAGCGGCGGCTGGTCTGTGCGGACCAATGCCACGACCGTCACCGCGGCGAGAGCCGCGACGAGTACGGCGATCGCGGCCAGGATCAGCGGCTTTCGCCGTCGGCGGGAGCGTTGCGGGGCCGGGAGCGGAACTGAAACCGCGGTCCGCGGGAGGGTCTGGCCCAGAACGGTGGCATTCGCCGGCCGCCCCTCGCCGGACGGTTCGGGCGGAGGAGGCCACTCGTCGATCGGGACTGATCGCAGTCGTCCGGCGAGTTCACGCGCCGGCAGGCGCCGGGCAGGGTCTTTCTCCAGGCCGCCCAACAGCGCATCGGCGGCCGCGGGCGGGAACGCCCCGAGAACCTCCATCGGCGACGGTGGGGTGACAAAGCCGTGTTGGCCGAGAACCGCGAGCCCTTCACCTTGGAAGGGTCGCTGGCCGACGAGAACTTCGTAGGCCATCACCGCAAACGCGTAGTCGTCGGCGTGGCTGTCGGGATCCCGTTCGCCGGTAACGGATTCCGGCGCCATGTATGCCGGCGTACCCGTGACCTGACCGTCGCGGGTCTTGAACACCCCCGCGTCCGCGATGCGTGAGATGCCGAAGTCGCCCAGCTTGGCGCGGCCGCCGGGGAGCAGAAAGACGTTGGCCGGCTTGACATCCCGGTGCACGATGCCTACCGCGGCGGCGGCGGCCAGCGCCTCTGCGACATCGGACAGGATCGCGATTGCCACCGGCGCCGGGATGACGCGCTGCGCCAATGCCTCGTGCAACGACTCGCCGGGCACGTACTCCATGAGCATGACCGCGCTGGTCTCAGTGAATCTGAGGTCGTACACGGTGACGATGGCCGGGTGCGCGAGCCGTGCCAACGCGAGGGCCTCCCGCCGGAACCTTGCCAGCGAATCCTCGTCGGACAGCAAGGCCGTGTGAATCTTCTTGACGGCCACCAGTCGGCCGAGCACGCGGTGGCGGGCCAGCAGTACCTCGCCGAATCCACCGGCTCCGAGTACCCGGATCACCTCGTAGTCGGGCAGTGCCGGATCGTCGGTGGCAGCGTTTTCCATCCCGGGCTCCCCACTCGACGTCGGCAAAGAGGCTATCCGGGCTAGTGCGGCGCAGGTACGTTCCGGCGCACGGTGCCAACCGCTGTCACCAGAAGGGGGTCTCGGGTGACGTTCGCTGGGTACGAGGTGTTGGGCCGGATCGCGGAGGGGTCGACGGGGGTCGTCTGGCGGGCCAGGCAGATCGAGCTGGACCGCATCGTGGCGATCAAGGAACTCAGTCCGGTGCTGCTCAACGCGCCCGGCTTCCTGGACCGGTTCCGCACCGAGGCGCAGACCCTCGCCGGACTGGATGATCCGCACGTCGTGCGGATCTACGACTACGTGGAGGAGCCGGCGCGTGCCTACCTTGTCGAGGAATGGGTTGACGGGGCGCCGCTGGCAGGCGTACTCCACGAGCACGGTCGGCTGAGTCCTGAGCAGTCCCTGGGTGTGCTTCGGGGCGGGCTGATGGGCCTGGCGCACGCACATCAACGCGAGCTGGTGCACCGTGATGTCAGTCCGGCGAACATCCTCCTCGATCGCGAGGGTGTTTCGAAGCTTGTCGACTTCGGACTTGCCGCACCGACGAGCCAGGGCCTGACGCCTGGTGCGGCGACGTCGGTCGGCACACCCGCCTTCACCAGCCCGGAGGCGGTGCTGGGCCAGCCGATGACGACCCGCAGCGACGTCTACTCCGCTGCGGTGGTGCTCTATTTCCTGCTCAGCGGACGGCTGCCGTACTCCGGCGATGCCGCGGCCATGCTGCAAGCCCACATCAGCGCCCCGGTCCCGCGCCTGAACGAGCACGGACCCGAGCTGGGCGACTTGCTGGCCCGCGGGATGGCCAAGGATCCCGCCCAGCGCCCAGCCGACGCAGCAGCCTTTCTAGCAGAACTCGAGGACGCCGCAACGAAGCGCTACGGGCCCGGTTGGCTCAATCGCGCCTCCGTTGCCGGCCTGGTATCCGCGGCCACTACCGCCGCGGGCGCTACGGCGGCGGCCACCTCAGGCGCCGCCGCAGCCGCCGCCCCAGCGACCACGGCGACCGTCGCCAGCACTGTTACGGGCAATACCGCCGCCGGAACCCCCGGGGCCGCACAGCTGGCCGGAACAGCCACGCGGACCGGCGCCCGCCTCCTCGGCATGCCCATGGCCGCCGCCATCACCGCCCTGGTCCTCGTGATCGCTGCCATCGTCGCCACGGTTGTCATCGTCACCAGCGGGGATGATGCGCCGCCGCAAGCCGCTGGCCAGGGCGCTGTCGACTCCTCTGAGGACGCGCCAGCGGACACCACCGAGACGGCACCGACCACCGTCACACCAGAGGTGCCCGCCTTCTCCGGGACGTACACGGTGACTCGCACGATCACAGCTACGGAGGGTGGCGTCGCATTCGGTGTCGGCGACGTGGATACGGTCACGTGGACGGTCACGTCCAACTGCACTGCCGGCCCTTGCGACATCACGATCGCCTCGTCGTCGGGCCTGCAGTTCACGTACGCCTATTCCGGCGGCAGCTGGATCTACGCAGGCCCGACGCCGCTCCAGGGAGAATGCTTCACTGACGCCGGCGAACCCACCGGTCAGACGACACCCTTCACCCGGGCCGTCACGCTGACGCCCACAACGCCGTACGACCCGAGCAGTCCCACGCCGGTGGCCGCCTTGTCGGGCACCGGCTCGGACACGTTCGGCGTCGAGTGCGGCGAGGCCGGGCGCTACGACTTCACCATCGAGGCGGTTCGCACCGGCGACTGATCGCGCAGTGCCCGGTCCGGACTCCGTCGCTTTCTCTTACCGGAGCCTTCCTCGCGGAGTAGGTTCCGCGCGCACGTCACGTGCGGGCGAAGGGAGCGGAGTCGTGACCTTTGCCGGGTATGAGGTGCTAGGCCGGGTCGCGGCGGGGTCCACGGGTGTTGTGTGGCAGGCCCGGCAGGTCGAGTTGGACCGAGTCGTCGCGATCAAGGAACTCAGCCCTGTGTTGTTGAGCGCACCGGGTTTCCTGCAGCGATTCCGGGCTGAGGCGCAGACGCTCGCCGTCCTCGATGACCCCCACGTGGTGCGGATCTACGACTACGTCGAAGAACCCGCCCGGGCCTACCTGGTCCAGGAATGGGTCGACGGTGCACCCTTGGCAGCGGTCTTGCAGCAGCACGGAGCACTGACTCCCGAGCAGTCACTTGGTGTGCTGCGCGGCGGACTGATCGGCCTGGCGCACGCCCACAACCGAGGCCTAGTGCACCGGGACATCAGCCCGGCCAACATCCTGCTCGACCGGGGCGGGACCTCGAGACTGGTCGACTTCGGCCTTGCGGCGCGGACGGATCAGGGCATCGCACCCGGTGCGGCAACCTCCGTGGGAACCCCGGCCTTCGCCAGCCCGGAGGCGATCACCGGCGCGCCGATGACCACCCGGAGCGACGTCTACTCGGCCGCAGCCGTGCTCTTCCTGCTCCTCAGCGGACGGCTTCCCTACCCCGGCGATGTCGGCCACGTTCTCCAAGGACACACCAGCGCCCCAGTCCCCCACCTGGACAGTCACGGCCCCGATCTGGCCAACCTGTTGGTCCGCGGCATGGCGAAGGATCCCGATCAGCGCCCCGCGGACGCTGCCGCGTTTCTGGCCGAACTCGAACAAGCCGCCACCCAGCGCTACGGCGCCGGCTGGCTCAACCGCGCTTCTGTCGCCGGCCTGGTCGGGGCCGGCACCACGGCAGCCGGCGCTGGCGCAGCGGTCCTCTCCACCGGCGCTACCAGCAGCGCCGTACCCGCCACAACGGCTGCCACAACTGCCCAAGCCGTCACCTACGGGGCCACCTCAGCGCCGACCTCTCTCCCCGCGCAGCTCCCCGCGACCGCTGCCCGAACTGGCGCGCGGCTGCTCGGGCTGCCCCAGCCGGCCCTCTTGATCGGGGCCGCGGCCGCAATCATTGCGATGGCGGTAGCCGCCGTACTCCTGTTCAGACCGACGCTGGCCGATCCCCTGGCCGCCGCTGCCGACAATGCTCGATCCGCCGCACAGGAGGTCGCGGGCGGCGAGCCTGGAACCGGCTCGGAGCCTGCCGAGCCGGAGCCGGAGCCGGTTGCAGCGTTCAGCGGCACCTACACCGTGACGACAACCTTGACGGCCAAGACCGGCGACGTCGCGGGCTGGCCCGAGGTCGGCACGGCCGAGACCGACACCTGGGTCGTGACCGGAACATGTTCGGTGGGGCTGTGCGATGCCAGCGTGTCATCCGGCGCGGATGGCGACTTCACGCTCACGTTCAGTGGCGGCGGCTGGACGCAAGACACCTCGTTCGTCGCCGAATGCGTGGACACCGTCACCGGAGTGCCGACCGGTAGCACGGTCAACGTCGCGGGCAGCCGAACACTGACCGCGCCGGCCGGCGATCTGTCCGCCGACGGCGGGACCCTTGCGTCGGTCACGGGTACGGAGACGCTCTCCACGCCGGCCCCGGGGTGCGGTTCGGGTGGCCTCGAGATCTCCTACTCGATCGCACTGACCCGAACCGGCGACTGAAAGCTCGTCAAGACCGCGTGCACGGTTACTTCAGCAGCAGGGTCGCCAGCCGCTTGCTCCCGATGATCAGGCCGAGTGCGCCCATCGCAACCAGGTAGAGGACATGGCCGAGGATCGAGAGGTCAACGGCACCGGTCACGAGCGCGCGGACGAGTTCGATGCCGTGATAGAGAGGCGTGCACTGCACGAGGACCTGGAGCGGACCCGGGTAGACCGACAACGGGTAGAACGTGGTCGAGAAGAGGAACATCGGCAGGATCGCGAGCTGGACGAATTCGAAGTTCTGCCAGCTCTTCATGAACGACGTGGCGGCCAAGCCCACTGCAGCAAAGGCGAACCCGATCAACACGCAGGCGGGTACGGCCAACAGCGCCCACCAGGACTGCACCAAGCCAAGCACAAGCATCACGCCGAGAAAAGTCGTCGAATACAGGGCGCCGCGCATGAGCGCCCAGGTCGTCTCGCCGGCCGCCACGTCTGAGGCTGACAAGGGAGTAGCCAGGACCGCGTCATAGAGCTTGGCGTACTTGAGCTTGAAGAAGATGTTGAACGTCGAGTCGTAGACCGCGCCGTTCATTGCCGAGGACGCCATCAGCGCCGGAGCAACGAACACGGTGTAGTCCAGGGCGATCCCGCCGTCGGTGATGACCGTGCCGACCAGAGCGCCGATGCCCACTCCGATCGAGAGCAGGTAGAACAGCGGCTCGAAGAATCCGGACAGGATCAGCAGCCAGCCTCGGCGATAGACCAGCAGGTTGCGCTCGACGAGCAGGCTGGCACGCCTGGCCGAGGGAAGCGGCATGGGCAGCACGCGGGCGAGCAACGTCGACGAGGACCCGGCTCGGGTCGGCCCCGGCGGCAGCGAAGGGCGGCTGGGCTGGCTGGCGGTCACGGTCATGTCAGATCACCAACCGCTTGGAAAACTGCCGCCCGGCGAGCCAGACGCCGACGGCGAGCAACCCACACAGATAGGTGACGTTGACCAGCGCCGGCGAGAGATCGAGGTCGCCGAGCGCAAGCCCGCGGGTCAGCGAAACCCCGTGCCAGAGCGGGGTGGCGTAGGCGATCGGCTGGAGCACCCCGGGCAGCTGATCCACCGGGAAGAACGTGCCGGAGAACAGGAACATCGGCACGATCCCAAACCGCATCAGGGCGGCGAACCCGGCGTCGTTCTTGATCCAGCCCGCGAAGGCTGTCACGGGGGCAGCGAAGGCCAGGCCGGTCAACACAGCCGCAGGCAGCGCCAGCACTCCGATCGGTAGGACGAGGGCTCCGAAGGCAGCCATAACCGCGAGGAAGACGGCGAGTGACGTGAGGAGTCGGAAGACGATGAACAGCAGATGCCCGGTCACCAGATCGCGCACCTGAACCGGCGTGGACAAAATTCCCTCGAACGTCTTGTGCCACTTCAAGCCACCCATGACGGGGTAGCTCGACTCGAACGTCGCGGTCTGCATGGCAGTCGCGGCCAGGAGGCCCGGAGCGAGAAAGACGAGGTAGTCCACACCCTGATCGAGGCGTCCGGCTTGGTCGACCAGAGTGCCCAGCGAGATTCCCATCGCGGCGAGGAAGAGCACCGGCTCCAGGATCGAGGAGACGATCGAGCCCTTCCAGTTGCTGCGGTAGTTGACCATCTTGCCCGCGAAGACCGCCCGCGCACCCCGAGGCAGCGGCCGGTCGCCGGCCGGCCGCAGCCCGCGGGTCACGGGGCCGCCAGTGCTCGCGCTCGTGGCAGCCATCAATCCACCAGGGAGCGGCCGGTCAACCGCAGGAAGACGTCCTCCAGCGAGCTGCGCCGGACCAGAACCGAAGCCGGCCGCAGCCCACGTTCGACCACCGCGGTGGCCGCGGCGTCGCCGTCGTCGGTATAGAGCAGCAGTCGGTCCGGGAGAACTTCGATGCGCTCGGCGAGGTCGGCAAGGTCTTCGGCATGCGCCTCGTTCTCCCCCGTCGCGAAGCGCAGCTCGAGCACCTCTCGGGTGGAGTAGGTGCCGATGAGCTCGGCGGGCGAGCCCTCAGCGGCGATCCGCCCCTTGTCCATCACGACCAGCCGGTCACACAGTTGCTCTGCCTCGTCCATGTAATGCGTCGTCAACACGAGCGTGACGCCCCGCTGTTTGAGGCGGAAGAGCCTGTCCCACAACGCATGCCGCGCCTGGGGGTCCAGCCCCGTGGTCGGCTCGTCGAGGAGCAACAGTTCCGGCTCGTTGATCAGCGACCTGGCGATGGTCAGACGGCGTTTCATTCCGCCGGACAGCGGCTCCACCAAGTCGTTGGCCCGATCGGTCAGCTGCACGAAGTCCAGGAGTTCGTCGGCCCGTGCGCGGATCTGCGCTCGCGGCAACCCGAAGTATCGGCCGTAGATCAGCAGGTTTTCCCGGACGGTCAATTCCTGATCGAGGTTGTCGGTCTGGGGTACGACGCCGAGCCGCGCCCGGATCGCCGGCCCGTCGATGAGTGGATCCCGGCCGAGGATGTAGAGCTCGCCGGCGTTGGCTGGGGAGACCGCCCCGATCATTCGCATGGTGGAGGACTTGCCGGCGCCGTTGGGGCCGAGGAATCCGAACGCCTCGCCTCGGCGTACCGAAAGATCGATGCCGTCGACGGCAGTGAAGTCACCGAAGGTCTTGCGTAGCCCGCGCGCCCAGACGAGGTCATCGACGCCCGGCCGGTCCTCGCCTCGCGTGATCTCCGCTTCAGTGAGGGCGGACGGCTCGGACATGCGGTCGACGCTAGACGAGGCCACGGACAGACCGCGATCCAATTCCTGACATGGTGGACCGATGCGCATCGCTACCTGGAACGTGAACTCGGTCACTGCGCGACTGCCACGGCTGCTCCCCCTGGCTCGAGGAGACCGCCCCGGACGTCGTCGCCCTCCAGGAGACGAAATGCGCCGCCGGTGCGTTCCCCGAACCTTCCGGTGCAGGGCTCTGGGGTACGAGGTAGCTTGCCCGCCGGCGAGGGACGCTGGAACGGCGTGGCGATCCTTTCCAAAGTAGGAATTGCCCGAAGCCGAGTCTCGATCCTGCCGGGGCACCCCGAGGCGCGGCTCGCGGCCGCCCCAGTGCGGACCGCTGCACGTGACGAGCGTGTACGTCCCCAACGGCCGGACCCTCGACGACCCGCACTATCTGTACAAACTCGACTGGTTGGCCACGCTGCGTGCTGGGCTGGACGGCGTCGATCCCGCGCAGCCGCGGGTGATCATGGGCGACTTCAATGTGGCCCCGACCGACGACGACGTGTTCAACATCGCTGCCTTCGCCGGATCGACGCACGTCACCGCGGCCCGAGCGCGCCGGCGTTCAGGCGCTCCTCGTTGGGGATTGACCGATGTTCGGGCCCGCCCCGGCAAGGGCGACCCATCCGTTCACCTATTGGGACTACCGCGCCGGGATGTTCCACAAGGACCTCGGCATGCGGATCGACCTCGTGCTCCTGACACCGTCGATCCCCGTGCTTGATGCCTACGTGGACCGCGAGATGCGGAAAGGCAAGGGTCCCTCCGACCACGCGCCCGTTGTGCTCGACATCGATCTCCAGGTGTAGGTGGGGACCTCGCGGATTAGGATTCCAGCGTCACGACGGGCGCAGGTGCTCGATCGTGACGTTGTGTTCCTCGGCCAGCCGCCGGGCGATCAATGAGCGGTGGCAGGCCTCCGGGTCGCGCTCGACGCAGAACAGTGCCGCGCTGCCGCTGCTCGGCAGCGCCGCCGCGATCGACGTGAGGTCGGCGCGGTCGAGGATCTCGGTGATGTATCGGCGGGTGTACTCGGCAGCGAGTTCGCGGCGCGAGCGCTTGCCGACCCCTCGGCGGTCATCCTCGGCGTACTGGAGTTGGCGCAGCTCGGTGGTTGGCGCGAGCTCGGGGTGGTGCTCGTAGGCGATCTGGGCATGGGCGAGAGCCGCCTGTAACCGGCGTGAGTTCGCCCAGGCGTACTCGGATCCGCGGACACCACGGCGTTGCCGCACATCGAGCAGCAGGCGGACGTCGGCGTGCCGCAGGCGTTGCAGGAACGAGTCGCCGTCGAAGCCATAGACGCCGATCGTCACCACTCTGGACACAAGAGTCACCTGCCTGCGCGTCGACATCAGTTCCGCGTACTCGTCCAGCGCCCCTCACTAATGCCGCGGTCGAGCGTAGCCCGCGGCACCCGGCCTCAGGCGAGTTCGGGAAAGAAGAGGGCGACCTCGCGCGCTGCGGACTCGGGTGAGTCCGAGCCGTGCACGATGTTGTGCTGCACCTCGAGTGCGAAGTCCCCACGGATGGTGCCGGGCGTGGCTGCGACCGGGTCGGTCGCGCCGGCCAGCCCGCGGAAGGCGGCGATCGCCCGCGGTCCCTCGATGACCATGGCCACCAGCGGACCGCCTGTGATGAACTCGAGCAGGTCTTCGAAGAACGGCTTGCCCTCGTGCTCGGCATAGTGCCGCTCCGCGGTCTCCCACTCCAAGGTGCGCAACTCGAGCGCGACGACCCTGAGGCCCTTCGCTTCGATCCGGCTGATCACCTCGCCGATCAGGAACCGGCGTACACCGTCGGGCTTGACGAGGACAAGGCTGCGTTCGGTTTCAGACACGGGCGCGGAGCCTACCCACCCTCGCTCGGTGGACTCGCTGGCAGTGAACCGAGCTGTTCGGCCCTGATGCGCAGGAGATAGATCCAGACGAGTACGAACAGGCCGCCGAGGAACCACATCACACCGGTCAACAAGCCGGTCGCCAAGACCGGTAGCTGAACTGCGAGCCCGGCCTGTGGCCCCCACGATCGGCGCTGGAGCCCGGCCACGACGATAAGTAACCCGACCACGCCGAGAACAGCGGTCAGGCGCCACGGCGTCAGACCCGGCCCGGTCTGCGCGATCGCCCGCGGAACGAAGAGCACGACGATCGCTTCGAGGATGAGGACCGCGGCGGCGGCGCCATTCAGCCGCTTCGCGGTGGCGTCCCTGGCCGACTGTGGCACGACCTGTTCCGACTCAGGGCCGCCCTCAGTCGAATCTTTCGACTCAGGGCCACCCTCATTCGGCCCGTTCGACTCAGGGCCACCCTCATTCGGCTCGTCTGCTGCCGCTCTGGAGGTCATGTCCCGGCGAGGAGGGCCCGGGCGTCCCCGGCGGTCACGACGCTGCCGGTGATCAGCACGCCGACGCCGGAGAGCACGGCTGCATCGGCCTCGGCCAACTCCACGGCGGTCTCTATCGCGCTCTCGAGGTCCCGGACGACCACGACCCGCTCCGGCCCGAACACCTGGGTCGCGAGGTCGGCGAGATCGTCGGCGGACATCCCCCGCGGCGAGCTGTTCTCGGTGACCACGACCTCGTGCAGCACGGTTTCCGCGATCTCCAGCATTCCGCGGACGTCCTTGTCCGTCAGGACGGCGAACACACCGATCAGCCTGGTGAAGTCGAAGGCCTCCTCGATCGCCGCCACCGCAGCGGCCATTCCAGCCGGGTTGTGCGCGGCATCGATGAGCACGCTCGGTGCGGACCGGACAGATTCCAAGCGCCCGGGCGAGCTCGCCGCAGCGAAGCCGGCCCGTACGACATCGATGTCCAGCGGCCCGGTCGAGGCACCAGCACCGAAGAACGCCTCCACAGCGGCAAGTGACAGCACCGCGTTGTGTGCCTGATGCTCACCGTGTAGGGGCAGGTAGATGTCCTCGTACGTCCCGCCGAGCCCCTGCAACGTCAGCACCTGACCACCAACGGCGATCGCCCGGTCGACGATGCCGAACTCAGCACCCTCTCGAGCGACGGTGGCATCGACCTCGACGACTCGGCGGACGAGGACATCCGCGGCGTCCGGGTCCTGGCCGGCGAGTACGGCGGTGGCACCGGCCTTGATGATGCCGGCCTTCTCCCCCGCGATCGTTGCGACATCTGGGCCGAGGTAGTTCGTGTGATCCAGGGCGACGGTGGTGATCACGGCAACCTGCGCATCGGCCACGTTGGTCGTGTCCCAGGCTCCGCCCATCCCCACCTCGAGCACCGCGACGTCCACCGGGGCGTCGGCAAAGGCGGCCAGGCCGATCCCGGTCAGGACCTCGAAGTAGGACAGCGGGATCTCCTGATCCGCGTCGACGAGGCCCACGAACGGAGCGATCTCGTCGTAGACCTCGACGAATCGCTCCTCGGAGATCGGCTCCCCGTCCAGCACGATCCGCTCGGTGACCGACGTCAGATGCGGGCTGGTGAAGCGCCCGACGCGCAGCCCGAACGAGCGCAGCAGCGAGTCGATCATGCGGGCGGTCGAGGTCTTGCCGTTCGTGCCCGTGACCTGGATGACGGGGAAGGCGCGCTGTGGCGACCCCAGGGCGTCGGCCAGAGCCGACATGCGTACTAACGTGGGTGAAAGGCGCGACTCGGGCCAGCGGGTTCGGAGCTCGGCCTCGACTCGGGCCAGACCCATTTTCGATTCCCCGTCCGGGGCGGCCCGTTGCACACTTCCTAGGATGCCAGCCATGTCCGCACAGCCCAGCGCCGCCCACGGCCAGTCAGGTACGTCCACCGTTCCCGACAAGCCCACCATCGAGGGTCTGGAGGAGCGCTGGGCGCAGGTCTGGGCCGAACAGGGTACCTACGACTTCGACCCGAACACCACGCGCGACGAGGTCTTCTCGATCGACACTCCCCCGCTGACCGCAAGCGGCGCGATGCACATCGGCCATGCGTTCTCGTTCACCCACACTGACTTGGTCGCCCGCTACCAGCGCATGCGGGGCAAGAACGTCTTCTATCCCATGGGCTGGGACGACAACGGGCTGCCCACCGAGCGCCGGGTGCAGAACTTCTACGGCGTACGTTGCGACCCCTCGCTGCCGTACGACGCCGAACTTCGTGCCGCCGGAGAAAGCCGCGCAAGGAGCAGATCCCGATCTCCCGGCCGAACTTCATCGAGCTCTGCCACGACCTGACCCTCGAGGACGAGAAGGTCCTACGAGGCGGTCTGGCGCCGGATCGGACTGTCCGTGGATTGGTCCACGACGTACCGAACGATCGACGACAACTGCCGCGGCATCTCGCAGCGGGCCTTCCTGCGCAACCTCTCCCGTGGCGAGGCGTACCAGGCCGAAGCCCCGACCCTGTGGGACGTGACATTCCGGACGGCGGTGGCCCAGGCGGAGCTGGAAGACCGCGAACGGCCCGGCGCCTATCACCGAATTGCCTTTCGGCGCAGCGACTCCGGCGACCCGGTTTACATCGAGACAACTCGTCCGGAGCTCATCCCAGCGTGTGTCGCACTGGTGACACACCCTGGAGACGAGCGGTACGCAGCGCTGGTCGGGACGAGGGTCCGTACCCCTGTCTTCGACGTCGAGGTCCCGGTGTTGGCGCACCATCTCGCCGAACCGGACAAGGGTTCAGGCATTGCGATGATCTGCACGTTCGGCGATCTCAACGACGTGACCTGGTGGCGGGAGTTGTCCTTGCCGACCCGGCCGATCGTGGGTTGGGACGGTCGAGTTGTCGCCGATCCGCCGCCTGGCCTGGACAGCCCGCATGGTCTGGCTGCGTACGAGGAACTGGTCGGCGCAACGATGTTCGCCGCGCGGGAGCGAGTCGTCGCGAAGCTTCGGGAGTCCGGTGACCTCGACGGCGAGCCCAAGGCAATCACCCACCCGGTGAAGTTCTACGAGAAGGGTGACCGTCCACTCGAGATCGTCACCACCCGGCAGTGGTACATCCGCAACGGCGGGCGCGACGAGGATCTGCGGGCCGCGCTCGTCGCCCGGGGCAAGGAAATCGACTTCCATCCCGCATTCATGCGGCATCGCTACGAGAACTGGGTCGGCGGGCTGAACGGAGACTGGCTGATCAGCCGGCAGCGCTTCTTCGGGGTCGCCTTTCCGCTCTGGTACCAACTGAACGCCGATGGGGAGCCGGACTACGAGCGGATGATCCTGGCCGATGAGTCCACATTGCCGGTGGACCCGAGTTCGGACACCCCACCCGGCTACACCGAAGACCAGCGCGGCCGGCCGGGCGGCTTCATCGGGGATCCCGACGTCATGGACACCTGGGCCACCTCGTCGCTGACCCCCCAGATCGCCTGCGGCTGGGAGCGCGACGAAAAGCTGTTCGCCAACACCTTCCCGATGGATCTGCGGCCTCAGGCCCACGACATCATCCGGACCTGGTTGTTCTCCACCGTGGTCCGCTCCCACTTCGAGCACGACAGAGTGCCCTGGGACCACGCCGCGATCTCCGGCTTCATCCTCGACCCGGACCGCAAGAAGATGAGCAAGTCCAAGGGCAATGTGACGACGCCGATGGACCTGCTGGTCGAGCACGGGTCGGACTCGGTGCGCTACTGGGCAGCCAGCGGCCGGCTCGGCATCGACACGGCCCTGGACCCGGGCCAGATGAAGGTGGGTCGACGGCTCGCGATCAAACTCCTGAACGCGAGCAAGTTCGCCCTCGGACACGACATCCGCAGCCACGCGGGCCCGGAGGCGGTGACGGAAACTGTCGACCAGGCGATGCTGGCCGCATTGGGAGACGTTGTAGCGCAAGCGACATCGGCAATGGATGGGTACGAGCACCAGCGAGCACTGGAGGTCACCGAGGCATTCTTCTGGACGTTCTGCGACGACTATCTCGAGCTGGTGAAGGCGCGCGCCTACGGCGACGTGACCCCGGACGATCCGGCAGCCGCGTCGGCACATGCGGCACTCGGGATTGCGCTGTCGGTGCTCCAACGCCTGTTCGCCCCGATCCTCCCGTTCGTCACCGAGGAGGTCTGGTCCTGGTGGCAGGAGGGTTCCATCCACCGGGCGAGCTGGCCGACCGTCGAGCCGTTGCGGGCCGCGGCAGGGAGCGCCGCTCCAGCCACGTTGACCGTTGTCGGAGACGTGCTTTCGTCGGTGCGCAAGGCCAAGTCCGAGGCCAAGCAGTCGATGCGAGCGGAGGTTGCCTCGGTCACCGTGAGCGGGAGTCCCGGGCAACTTGCCTTTGTCGAGGCCGGCCGCCAGGACCTCTGCAACGCCGGACGGATCCAGCACCTGGAGCTGGTCGAGGCCGATGGACCGGTGGCTGTTGACGTCGTGCTGGCCGAACCAGTCGCTCCCTCACCCGCCAACTGACTCGGTTGTGCCGGTTCATCTGTGCTGTGGCGTCGCGGGACCGCTCGCAGTCCGTTCTCCGAAGTAAGTCCGCTGTCCACAATCGGGAGATCCTCAGCCCCCAAAGAGCGACGTTCGGCGAGGCTCGATCGAGTGACGCACGACCTCGAGAAGCTGTTGGCTCACGCGGGCGCTGCGCGAGTCCGCGATCTCACTCTCTGGGCAAGCGAACGCAGCGTGTGGAGCTGGCTGAAGCAAGGGCGCCTGGTTCGGTTGCATCCCGGTGTTGTCGCGCTGCGAGACCGTCGCGACGACTGGCCGGTCCGCGCTCACGCAGCCGTGCTCTACACGAACGGCATGCTCAGTTACACCACCGCGCTCGTCCTTTGGGGCGCAATTGGCGAACGGCCGACTCAGCTGCACGTGACCGTGCCAGTTGGCCGCGGACTCCGTGGCCGACCCGAACTCGTCATTCACCGGAGGACGACTGATCAGCGACCCTTCGACATCGGCGGGTTGCCGGTGACTGGTATCGACTGCGCGCTGATCGACAGTTGGGCATTCCTCAACCGGCGCGTTGCACCACCCGGTTCGGTCGAACTCGCCCGAAGCGCTGTCATCAACGCTGTGCGATCTGGACGCACGTCTGCTCGTCGGCTCACTGACATGCTCTCGTCGGGACCGAACGTGGCACGACGATCGGAACTGCGCGAGTTACTCGACTTGATCGCCGGTGGATGTCAGAGCGAGCTCGAGATCTGGGGCGTCCGTCGGGTGCTGCATCTCGAGGGGCTTCCGCGCCCACGTCAGCAGTATCGGGTCGAGCTGCCCACCGGCACGGTCTACCTGGATGCGGCGTTTCCGGACGTGAAACTCGGAATTGAGCTTGATGGGGCGGCCTTTCATGGTGACCGGGCGGCCCGCGAGCGGGACATTGCTCGCGATGCGGCACTGGCTGCGTCGGGCTGGCAGATCCTGCGGTTCAGCTACCGCCGGCTCATCGCCGACCCGCACGGTTGCCGAAGGGACATCGCCGCGGCCTATGGTCGACGTCTCAGCTAGGTGATGTGCGCATTCCTGCAGAAATGTGGAGTGGAACTGCGGGTTTCCGCACATTGCTTTGGGCGTCGCGTGCCGGGGGGCGAAACTAGGCGGACTTTTCGCGACGCTCGCGCTTCGGGGCGGTGCGCGGCACGATCGTCGGGTTGACGTGGTCCAGGACGACCTCGCGGGTGATCACGCACCGTCGCGACGTCGTCGCGCGAGGGCACTTCGTACATCACGGAGAGCAGAACCTCTTCCATGATTGCCCGCAGGCCGCGGGCGCCGGTGCCGCGCAAGATCGCTTGATCGGCGATCGCTTCCAGCGCGTCGTCGGTGAACTCCAGTTCGACGCCGTCGAGTTCGAACAGCTTGACGTACTGCTTGACCAAGGCGTTGCGCGGCTCGGTGAGGATGCGGATCAGCGCCTCCCGGTCGAGGCTGCTGCACGCTCGTGATGACCGGCAGGCGGCCGATGAACTCCGGGATCATGCCGAACTTCAGTAGGTCCTCGGGCATGACCTCGGCGAAGACGTTGCGGGAGTCGATCTCGGCCTTGCTGCGGATCTCGGCGCCGAAGCCGATGCCTTGGCTTGCCGATCCGCGCCTCGATCGATCTTCTCCAGCCCGGCGAAGGCGCCGCCGACGATGAACAGCACGTTGGTGGTGTCGATCTGGATGAACTCCTGGTGCGGATGCTTGCGGCCGCCCTGCGGCGGCACCGAGGCCGTGGTCCCCTCGAGGATCTTCAGCAGCGCCTGCTGCACGCCCTCACCGGAGACGTCCCGGGTGATCGAGGGGTTCTCGCTCTTGCGGGCGATCTTGTCGACCTCGTCGATGTAGATGATGCCGGTCTCGGCCCGCTTGACGTCGTAGTCGGCGGCCTGGATGAGCTTGAGCAGGATGTTCTCGACGTCCTCACCGACGTAACCGGCCTCGGTCAGCGCGGTGGCGTCGGCGATCGCGAACGGCACGTTGAGCATCCGGGCGAGGTCTGGGCGAGGTGGGTCTTGCCCCAGCCGGTCGGGCCCGATCAGCAGGATGTTGGACTTGGCCAGCTCGACGTCGCCCTCGCGGCCGAGCTTGTCACTGCCGGCCCGGACCCGCTTGTAATGGTTGTAGACCGCAACGGCGAGCGCCTTCTTGGCAGCTTCCTGGCCGATGACGTACTGCCCGAGGAAGTCGAAGATCTCGGTCGGCTGCGGCAGCTCGTCGAACTTGAGCTCCGCCGACTCGGAGAGCTCCTCCTCGATGATCTCGTTGCACAGATCGATGCACTCGTCGCAGATGTAGACGCCCGGGCCCGCGATCAGCCTCTTGACCTGCTTCTGCGACTTGCCGCAGAAGGAGCACTTCAGCAGGTCACCGCCATCACCGATACGTGCCACTGCGACCTCTCTCCTGCTCACCGATCCGCTGCCGGTGCCCTCGCGGCGTCGTCTGCCGCCTTTTCGCGGGGACGCCGGTTCGGATCCGGCCGGTCGCCGACGGACGCGGCCGACGCCCGATCGTGCCCTATGTATCTGGCACGTTCGCGGCGTCGGCGCCGGACCGATCCGATCAGCTCTCAGGTCGCTTCGACGACGTTGAGTCCTTCGTCGGCACCGACTTGCGGGTGGCGAAGACGTTGTCGATGAGGCCGTAGTCCTTGGCCTCGCTCGCGGTCAGGATCTTGTCCCGTTCGATGTCGTTGTGCACCTGCTCCTCGGTCTGGCCGGTGTGCCGCGCCAGGATCTTCTCCATCACGTCCCGCATCCGCAGGATCTCCTTGGCCTGGATGTCCAGGTCGCTGATCTGCATCGGGCCCTCGGTCCCGCCGGAGGGCTGGTGGATCAGGATCGCGCGAGTTCGGCAGGGCCGATCCGCTTTCCCTGGCGTGCCGGCGGCGAGCAGCACCGCGGCGGCCGAGGCCGCCTGGCCGATGCAGACGGTCAAGATGTCGGGCCGGACGAACATCATCGTGTCGTAGATCGCCATCAGCGCGGTGAACGAGCCACCGGGTGAGTTGATGTACATGCTGATGTCGCGGTCGGGGTCGGTGATCTCCAGGCAGATCAGCTGGGCCATCACGTCGTTGGCCGAGGCGTCGTCGATCTGCACGCCGAGGAAGATGATCCGCTCCTCGAAGAGCTTGTTGTACGGGTTGGACTCCTTCATCCCGTAGCTGGTGCGCTCGACGAACGACGGCAGGACGTAACGGCGCTCGGTGGGGGATGCAGGTGCTGCCCGCGGCTTCAGAGTTCACATGTGTCGACCTCCTATAGCGTGCTCGAGCTCCGCGCTCTCGTCGGACGGTCTCGGTCGGCCCCTTCGCCGTCGGCCGATCGGCACGCCGGCAGCGACCTGGCTGGCCCGGGTGACGATGTGATCCACGAAGCCGTACTCGAGCGCTTCCTGGGCGGTGAACCAGCGGTCGCGGTCACCGTCCGGATGATCTCCTCGACGCTCTGGCCGGTGTGCTGGGCGGTGAGCTCGGCCATCTCCTGCTTGGAGAGGTTCCACTGCTCGGCCTGGATCTTGATGTCCGAGGCGGTGCCGTACAGGCCGGCCGAGCCCTGGTGCATCAGGATCCGGGCGTGCGGCAGCGCGTAGCGCTTGCCGCTTGGCACCGGCCGAGAGCAGGAACTGGCCCATCGACGCGGCCAGCCCCATGCGCCCAGGTCGCGACGTCGCACTCGATGAGCTCCATCGTGTCGAAGATCGCCATGCCGGCGGTCACCGAGCCGCCCGGTGAGTTGATGTAGAGGTTGATGTCGCGGGTCGGGTCCTCGGCGGCGAGCAGCAGCAGCTGCGCGCAGAGCCGGTTGGCGATGTCGTCGTCCACCTGGGAGCCGAGGAACACGATGCGATCGCGCAGCAGCCGCTCGTAGACCGAGTCGGCCAGACGTCATCCCGGAGCCGGCCCCCCGCATCTCCGGGTGGGCTGGTAGAGCTTGGTACGCGCGGATGCGCTGGGCGGGATCGGGCGTGCTCACAGCGATGATCCTTCTCCTACTGGTGATGTCGGCAGTGCGCCGACTGGTTTGGCTCTCACGCCGACACTAACGCTCAGCGATGACAGCAGACTCCCGCTCACGCCGGTGTTCGCTGTCGGCGCAGGAGCGCTGCGCAGCTGCCCGGCGGTGCTGGGCCAACTCCGGCTCGAGCGAATACAGCAGTCAGGACTTGCTCTCGTCAGCGATCGGCGCAGGGTCGGCAGGGTCGGCGTCATGGTCCGCGGCATCGTGGTCGTGGTCGTGACCGCTGTGGTCATGGCCCTCGTGGTCGCCATGATCGTGCCCGGAGTGATCGGTGCCGCCGACCACATCCGTGCCGAGATAGGTGGACAGGTCGACGGACTCACCGGCCGTATCAGTGACGGTGGTTTCGGTCAGCAGCTGGGCGAGCGCCTTGTTGCGGCGGATCTCAGCGACCGCGGCCGGCAAGTGTCCTGCCGAACTGATCTGCTTGGCGTAGTCGTCCGGGCTCACGCCCATCCGCTGAGCGCGGCTCATGATGTAGGTGACCAGGTCGTCATTCTCGATCCCGATCTCGCGCTGGTCGGCGATCGAGTCGAGGATGAACTGGGTGCGTACTGCCTTCTCGACGGAGTCGCGCAACTCCTTGTCGTGCTCCTCCTCGGTCATGTCCATGCCCGCGAGGTAGGACTCCATGGTCATGCCGGCTTGCTCGAGCTCGGCGGTCATCGCCTGCTTGCGCCAGTCGAACTCGCCGGTGACGACCGCCTCGGGAAGGGGGACATCGGTCGTCTCGATCAGTTGGTCGACCAACTTGTCACGCGCTGTGCCGCCTTGCTGTAAGCGCTTGGTTCGGGACAGTCGCTCTGTGATGTCGGCACGGAGCTCGTCGAGAGTATCGAACTCGCTTGCGGTAGAAGCGAAGTCGTCATCGAGCGGAGGCAGCTGCTTTTCCTTGACCGAGCGGACGGTCACCTCGACATCCGCGGTCTTTCCAGCCTGGTCGCCGGCGATGAGCTTCGTCTGGAACGTGCGGGTGTCGTTCTCGTCCATGCCGACAAGGGCGTCGTCCAGCCCGTCCATGAGGTCGCCGGCGCCGACTTCGTAGGAGAGTCCCGTGGTCGAGCCGCCCTCGACCGGCTCCCCGTCGACCGTGGCGGACAGGTCGATGCTGACGTAGTCCCCGGCCGCGGCGGAGCGGTCGACCTTGGTGAGCATGGCGAATCGATCGCGCAGCGCTGAGATCTGGTTGTCCATGTCGTCCTCGGTCACCTCGACCGGATCGACGGTGACGGCGAGTGCATCGAGATCCGGCAACTCGATCGTGGGCCGGATGTCGACCTCGGCGGTGAACGCGATCGTGTCACCGTCATCGAGCCTGGTCACCTCGATGTCTGGCTGGCCGAGCGGTCGTACGTCGTTCTCCTGCAGCGCCTCGCCATAGGCAGCCGGTACGGCGTTGCTGACCACCTCGTCCAGGATCGCCGGGCGGCCGATGCGCTGCTCGAGAATGCGAGCCGGGACCTTGCCCGGACGGAAACCCGGGATCCGCACTTCGGCACCGATCTTCTTGTACGCAGCATCGAACGCGGGCTTGAGCTCGTCGAAAGTCATCTCGACGGCCAACTTCACCCGGGTCGGGCTCAACGGCTCGACCGTGGTCTTCACAAGCGTGACTCCTCTGGCGTATGCGTGGGATCGGTCGCCGAAGCAGAAACTGGGACCTGGAAACGAGTCTAGTGCGCCGGTCCGCGGCTGAGTTCACAGCCAGCGACGGACCAGCGACCAATAGGCGGCGAGGACCGGATTGACCACCCTGAGCACGCCGTCCGGAACCGCAACGACCGCGTTGTCCAGGCGCGCGCTCAGCAACCAACTCAACTGCCGGTCGGTACGTGTGCGCTGTCCCTGCACGCTCGCGCGGCGAGCGGCGACCTCTCGCCGGTGCCGCCAGATCCACGCCCAGCCTGAAGCCTTGGCATCAAGCCATCCACCGGTCAGCGCCCAGAGCCAGATCGCCGCCTCGGTGGCCAGCAGAACCGGTGCGAGGAGCAGCAGCGTTCGCAGCTCGAACAATGTCAGGAGCAGCAACAGCCGGTTCCGTTCGACGTGAGCGAGCTTGCGGGGGTTACGGCCGAACTCATACGTGTGCTCGACCACCGCGTCCGGTACGTAATCGACGCGCCAGCCCCGCTGCCAGCAGCGCAGGGAGAGATCGGTGTCCTCGTGATAGGTGAAATACGGAGCCCAGAAGCCACCGAGGTCCGCCCAGCGGTCGCGCCGGATCGCGAACGCGGCGCCACTGGCGATGGGCGCCGGTCGCTGGGTGTCGTGTTCTTCGGCCGGCCGACCGTTGCCGCCGGCCCAGGACAGCCCGGAGATGTGCAGCGGATTCCCCGCCGAGTTGAGCACCGCGGGCGCTCCGGCCAGGCGAAGGCTGGCTGCCGCGATCGCGACTGCGGGATCACGAACCGCGCTCGCCAAGGTCGCGAGGGCGTGCGGATCTGCTCGGGCATCGGCATTGAGTACGGCCAAGGTCTCGCGGGAGCCGTGCGCCGCAGTGAAGTTGACGCCGCCCGCGAAACCGAGATTTCGTCCCGGTCGGAGCACCGTGATGCGGTCGTTGGCCCCAAGCTTGGCGATCGCATCCGTCGTGTTGCCGTTGTCCAGCAGCCAGATGTGGGCATCGACGCCCTCGGAGGCCAACACCGAGTCCAGGGCAGCCTCGACGTACGGCTCGTCCCCGAAGGTGAGGACGACCACGTCGATTCCCGGCACCTGCCTGGGCACAGTGCGGATCAGATGCCGGAACCGGACGCGGAGCCGTCCGGGACCGGGTAGCCCGAGTCCAGCCCGCACAACACTTTGAGTGGCTGCCACCAGGCCCGGTTCTCGACGTACCAGCCGACTGCCTCGGCGATGCCCGCCTCGAACCGCTCCGCCGGGACGAACCCCAGTTCCCGCTCGATCTTGGTGGCGTCCAGGGCATAGCGCAGGTCATTGGACAGTCGATCCGGGACAAACCGGATGTCTGCGGTCTCCGCGCCGACCGCCTCGGTGAGGTACTTCGTCAGTTCCAGAGTGCTCAGGAGGGTTCCGCCGGCAATGTTGTAGACCTGCCCGGGCGCGCCGGTGCGGAGCACCAGGGCCAGCGCCCGGCAGTGATCGCGTACGTGCAACCAGTCCCGGACATGACCGCCATCGCCATGAACGGGTACGACGAGGCCGTCCACCAGGTTGCTGACGAACAGCGGGATGACCTTTTCCGGGAACTGGTGGGTGCCGTAGTTGTTCGTCGAGCGGGTGATGACCACGTCGAGCCCGTGGGTCCGCTGGTATGCCAGGGCAAGCAGATCTGCCGCGGCCTTGCTCGCGGCGTACGGCGAACTGGGAGCAAGCGGCCACAGCTCGTCGGCCTGACCCTCGTCGACCTGTCCGTACACCTCGTCCGTGGACACCTGCAGAAACCGGGCCACCCCGTGCTCGCGAGCGGCATCCAGCAGGGTCTGGGTGCCGAGCACGTTCGTGTGGATGAACGGTGTGGCGTCGACGATCGACCGGTCCACGTGCGACTCAGCGGCGATGTTCACCACGGCGTCGACATCGTGCACGAGTTGGTCGACGAGCTTTCGGTTCGTGATGTCCCCGACCACGAAGGACAGCCGAGGATCCCTGGCCACCGCATCGAGGTTTGCGCGGACACCGGAATATGCCAGCGCGTCCAGGACGGTCACCTGGTGGGATTCCGGCGGTCCCGGGCCGTCGAGTTCGCCGGCCAGCAGCATCCGGACGAAGTGTGAGCCGATGAAACCGGCGCCTCCGGTTACGAGCAGCTTCACCGCATCCTCACGAGAGCCGAGCCTAACGAGGCCATCCGATGGGAGGTCTGGCGGAGCCGACGTACCACGTGGCCGGGGTGAAATGCCGGCCGCACAATCGCATCGATCCACCTAGAGTCGAGCCAGCCATGTTCGGATCAAGAACCCACCGCCGCGCCTGAGTACGCGCAGCGGATGGTCCGGCTGTCGAAGGCGCGGGGCAAGCGGCTGCTGCCGGTTCAGGTGCCCTACCGGGCCCATATCCGGCGGATCTGTACTGGCCGAGTCCTTGACGTCGGCTGCGGTATCGGACGCAACCTCGCCCACATTGGCGATCGAGCGGTCGGGGTGGACCACAACAGCACGGCTGTGGCCGTCGCTCGTTCGCGCGGGCTCCGTGCCTACGACTCGGCCGAGTTCGTCGACTCGCCGGACGCCGAGACCGCCGGCTACGACACCCTGTTGCTGGCGCATGTACTCGAGCACATGTCCGCTTCCGACGGCGAACAGTTGCTCGCTGCGTACCTGCCCTTCCTCCGTCCCGGCGGGCGGTTGGTCGTCATCTGCCCGCAGGAGCGCGGGTACGGCAGTGACTCCACCCACGTTCGCTTCATGGGATTCGGTGAGATCGCGCAGATGTGTCGCCGGGCTGGGTTGCTCGTACGGAGGCAGTACTCCTTTCCGCTCCCGCGGCTGGCCGGCCGGCTCTTCACGCACAATGAGTTCGTGCTGTTGGCCGACAAGGCCACCGCAATCCTCGCCTGAGCCCAGGATTGTCAGCGGCGGGCTGCACACTGCACGGGTGAGCAGACCCGTGCACGAGCCAGACCGACCGGCGTTCTGGGTGAACACGGTCTCTTTGGAGCACGTGCGGTTGGGCGTCGAGGGCGGCTTCACCCAAGCCGATCACGGGCGCTCGACCAGGCTCACGCGCCTGCGCCGCGGCGACGGCCTGGTTTTCTACTCGCCCAAGACCGCGATGCGCGGCGGCGAGCCCCTGCAGGAGTTCACCGCAGTCGGCCGGATCAGCGACACGGAGCCATATCAAGTCGAGCTGAATCCTGACTTCCATCCTTGGCGGCGGCGGATGGACTTCTACCAGGGCACGGCCACGTCCGCCCGCCCGTTGGTCGGCGACCTGGACTTCATTGCCGATCCGAAACGCTGGGGTTACCCGTTCCGCCGCGGCCTGTTCGAGATCGGGGAGACTGACTTCCGGCGGATCGCCGCGGCCATGGGAATTGACTGGGACGCCGCCACGTCCGCGGGCCGGCCGCTGAGGTAGCCGACGTAGGTCGCCGCTGCTTGATCGTCGCGACGTGAGCCTGGGCGCCGGCTAGGGCGCGTAGCCGTAGATCTTGTCCACGAGGATGGTCAACACGATCCGGCGCTCGGCCACCATTGCGGTGCGGTACTCATCCCAGTCCGGGTGCTCGCCGCCGATCGTGCGATAGAGGTCGACCAACTCCTCCACAGCTGCGTCCATCGGATCCGCGGCGGTCTGCGACAGTTGGGCGACGCCTTCGGCGACGGCATAACCCCAGCCCGACTTCCGCCGGGCATGCAGGCTCGCTCGCGGGTCTCGGCGCAGGTTCGCGGTCTTGGCCAGGCCCTCGGTGATCGACGCGCGGATCGTGTCGCGCTCCGCGTCGAAGTGGAACGACACGTCAGAAAGCTGCGGGCGGCCGTCGCGCTTGATGGTCGCCAGAACACCGAACTGGGTGCTGGCGAGGATGTCCCTGAGCTGCGGGTCTCCGGGTCGTCCAACGCTGCTCGTCATGTCGGGGTGACAGGATTTGAACCTGCGGCCCCTCGCTCCCAAAGCGAGTGCGCTACCAAGCTGCGCCACACCCCGCGGCGAAGTCCCGAGTCTAGTGAACCCTCATGGGCGACGCCGGTGTGCAGCCGGGCGGCAGCGAAGCCGGCCGGGTAACCTCGTCGCTCGTACGGTGGATCCTCCGGATTGACCGGTCCGCGGGTGTAGCTCAATGGTAGAGCCCCAGTCTTCCAAACTGGCTACGCGAGTTCGATTCTCGTCACCCGCTCCACCGTGAGCCGCCCGGCGGTGTCCCGACATCGGCAGGCGCGGCACGCAGCAGCCTGCGCAGCGAGCTAGCGCGTACCCACCGAGAGAGCCAGGATGCTTCTCGAGACGTTCGCATTCCTCGGCCGCGGGGGTATCGCAGGTGACGGCAACGCCGCAGAGAGCGGGACTTCGGGATCGGCTCAGGGCGGCATTGACCACTCTGCACAATCCGGAACTGGTCAGGCTGCAGCTGAGTGCCGGCATTTGGTTCGTCGCCGACTGGGCCGCCCTGATCGCGCTGTCGGTCGTCGCTTTCCAGGCGAGCGGAGCCGCGGCGGTGGGTCTGATCGGTGTCGTGCGGGTGCTTCCTACAGCGGTCCTCGGCCCCCTTGTCTCTCTCGTGGCCGACCGGCGGCCGCGGCCACGTCCTCGCAGGTGTGCACGGCATTTGGGTGTTGTTGGCGCTGGCCCTTGCCTGGTCGGCAAGTGCTGCACTGCCGCTGCCCGCGGTGCTGCTGATCGTTGCCATCGGCTCGGTCGTGTCCGGGATCTTCAAGCCGGGGGTCAGCTCGCTCCTGCCGCAGTTGGTGAACGGCCCGAGTGAACTGGTCGCGGCCAACGCGGCAGGGAGCCTGGTCGAGGCGACCGGCACCGTGGCCGGACCTGCGTTGGCCGGGGTGTTGCTGGCCGCCTTCGAGCCGGCCGTGACGTTTCTCGCCATCGCCCTGCTCTCCGCCGTCGCCGCAGCGGTCTCGTTGGCGATCCGGACCGAGTTTCAGCCCGCCCGTTCGGTGGCTACCAGCGGGCTGCGCCGGCTCGCCGAACCGCTGCTCGGCTTCGCCGCTCTGGTCACCGGGGCGGGAACGCCGACGGCGTTCGCACTGTTCATGGCGCAGTGCGTGATGCGCGGCCTGCTCAACGTCTACCTCGTCGTGCTGGCGCTGACCGGTGGGGGTGGCGAGGGCTTGACCAGTGCTCTCTTCGCGGCCATGGGCGTCGGTGGCGTTGTCGGTGCCCTGTTCGCGCTAAGCATCGGGTCGACCGTCCACAGCGCAAGATGGCTGGCCTTCGGCGTGGCGATGTGGGGCCTGCCGGTCCTGATCATCGGACTCTGGCCCGTGCAGCCGGTGGCCCTGCTCGCCCTTGTCGTCCTCGGGTTCGGCAATGCGGTGCTGGATGTCTTCGGCTTTACCGTGCTGCATCGATTGCTGCCCGATCACGTGTCCGGTCGCGCGTTCGGCGCCTTCTGGAGCACGGCGGCGGCGGCCCTCGCGGCCGGCTCCGCATTGGCGCCGATCCTGATCTCCGCCCTCGGGCTGGACTGGGCGATGCGGCTGAGCGGTGTGGTCCTGGCGCTCCTCCCAGCCGTGTTCTGGCCCGCTCTGCGCAGGATCGACGACCGGGCGGGGAGCGTCCTCGACGACGTCGCATTGCTGGCCGGAGTACCGCTACTGGGGCCGATGTCGGCAATCGGACTGGAGCGGCTCGCGGCGGGAGCCGAACAACGCAGGTTCGAAGCCGGTGAAGTTGTCCTGCGTCAGGGTGAGCTCGGGGACTCGTTCTATGTGATCGCCGAGGGCGCTGTGGTGGTCACCCAGGACGGGCGGGAGTTGCGCACGATGCAACAGGGTCAGGCATTCGGGGAAGTCGCTTTGCTGGACGCCGTACCCCGAACTGCGACCGTGACCTCGCTGCGACCGTCTCGGTTGTTCTGCGTGGACGGGCCGACCTTCGTCGCGGCCGTCACCGGCCACCGCGGGGCGGACCGAGTGGCAGGAGAGACGGTCGCCCGCTGGTTACGCAACGAACCCGACCCCCCAAGCCTGGCCGATCCGTAGGTCAAACCCTGCGCACGTCGCGGTTGGACAGAATCGCGTCGACCTCGGCCCAGACCTCCTGCGGCGAACCACAGGCATCGACGGTATGCAGCAATCCCAGGTCACGGTAGAAGCCGACCAGTGGGCCGGCCTCGTCGTTGAAGCCCTCGAGCCGAGCCCGAATGACGTCGGGCGTGTCGTCCAGGCGGCCTTGGCTCCGTGCTCGATCCAGGAGCCGGGGCACGAATTCGTCCGGGTCTGCAGCCAGGAGAACCGCCTTGTTGACCGCGACGTCCTCCGCCTCGAAGACCGGCCGAGCCTCCTGCGCCTGCGCGACCGTCCGCGGAAAGCCATCGAGCACATATCCGTTCGACTTGCCGGCGGCGATGACCTTCGGCATCACCAGTTCGTAGACCAGCTCGTCAGGCACCAGTTCTCCACGCTGCATCACATCCGCGGCCCGCTTTCCGATGTCTGTGCCCGCTTCGACCTCGTGGCGCAAGAGGTCGCCGGCGGAGATGTGTTCCACGTTGTACTTCTGGGCCACATTCTCGGCCTGGCTGGTCTTCCCGGACCCGGGCGGACCGATCAGCAACAGCCGGATGGGCGCCTGTCGTTGGCCTTCCGTCATGAACGGGTCCAGGCGTCGATCTCGGTGAGCAGCGCGGACTTTCGCTCATCTGAGGCGAAGGAGGCGTTGACGGAGTTCTGCGCCAGCAGGATGAGCTGGGCGCGATCGAGTCCGAGCTCCTCCTCGCACGCGTCGAAATTGTCGCCGACGTAGCCGCCGAAATAGGCGGGGTCATCGGAGTTGACCGTCACCATGAGGTTCTCGGCCAGCATCTGCGGGAGTGGGTGCAGCGCCAGCCGCTCGACGGCGCCGAGCCGAACGTTCGACAACGGGCAGACCGTCAGTGGCGTCCGGTCCCGGCGAAGCCGGCGGACGAGCTCGGGGTCCTCCATCGACCGGATCCCGTGGTCGATGCGCTCGACTCCGAGGATGTCCAGGGCCTCCCAGACGTAGCTCGGTGGCCCTTCCTCGCCGGCATGGGCGACAGTGTGCAAGCCGAGATCGCGCGCGGTCTCGTACACGTCCCGGAAGGCTCCCGGCGGATGACCGACCTCCGCCGAGTCGAGCCCCACGCCGATCAGGGCATCGACTCGCGACTTTGCGGCATGCAACACCGCTGCCGCCTCCGCCGGCCCGCGGTCGCGCAGGAAGCACATGATCAGGCCCCCGGTCATGCGTCCGGCGTGCTCAGCCTCCTCGAGGGCAGCGCACAGCCCATCGACCACGGCTTCCAAAGCCAGGCCGCGGTCGAGATGGGGCTGCGGGTCGAAGAACATCTCGACGTGCCGGACTCCTTGGCCATGCGCCCGGGCGAGGTAGGCGCGGGCCAGATCGGTGAAGTCCTCGGCAGTGCGCAGGACGTCCATAGCCGCGTAGTAGAGGTTGAGGAAGCTCTGCAGATCCTCGAACACATATCGCGCCCGCAGGTCCTCGATGTCGGCGAAGGGCAGCTCGACCCGGTTGCGAGCGGCTAACTCGAACACCAACTCTGGCTCCATCGTGCCTTCGACGTGCAGGTGCAGCTCAGCCTTGGGCAGGTTCATCAGCCCTATCTTCCCCTAGCCACGACCCGGCTGGCTGCAATGATCGGGACGGAGACATCTGAGGCTGAGGAGAACCATGCACAGTGCGGGGCGAGCTGCAGGACTGGCGCTGGCCGCATGCCTGGCCGCCGTTGCGGTGTCCGCGTTCCTGAGCATCGGTGTGGCGACCGCCGAGCCGCCGTTTCGAGCACAGGATCAGATCACTGACCGCGTCGACGCGCTGGCCGGCGACGAGGCAACGGTCGGAGGGGCACTCGATCGGCTGCGGGCGGTGGACGGAACCCAGTTGTTCGTCGTCTTCGTGAGCAGCTTCGACGGGCTGGACGGGGAGAGCTGGGCCAACCAGACGGCGACGGAGTCCCAGCTGGGTAGCCGCGACGTTCTCTTTGCGGTGGCCGTCGACGACCGTGCCTACGGCTTGTCGGTCGACCCTGACTTTCCACTCTCCGACGACGAGCTTGCCGACCTGACGGCCAGCGAGGTCGAGCCGCTGCTGTCCGCCCAGGATTGGGCCGGCGCGGTGATCGCCTTGGCGGAGGGCCTGCTTACGGCCGGATCGGGCGATGACGGCAGTTCGCAGTCTTCAGACAGCGGTGGCGGGATTCCCATTGCACTGCTGCTCGGGGCCGCGGTCCTGCTCGTCGGCGGCTACATCCTGGTTCGAAAGCGTCGCCGCGCCCGCACGGAGCGCGAGGAGACCGGAGGGACCGCCACCGCACCGCGAGGACCGACGGGCCCACCAGCACCGCCGGACCCGTACGCGAAGGTTGCCACTGAGCAGATGACCTTCAGCGCCAGCACGGCGCTGATCGACCTCGACGACGCGGTCCAGACGTCGGAGCAGGAGCTGACGTTCGCCCGGGGCCAGTTCGGCGACGAGGCTGTGGCCGGATTTCAGGAGGCGCTGGACGCCTCGCGCGCCGAACTCAGCCAGGGCTTCACCCTGCGTCAGCAGCTGGACGACGAAGTGCCCGAGAACGATGCGCAGAAGCGCAGCATGCTCGCCGAGATCCTGCGGCTGTGTCAGTCCGCCGATGAGCGACTCGACGCCCAGTCCGAGGCCTTCGACCGGCTGCGCGACCTCGACCGCACCGCCCCCCAGGTGCTGGCGGAACTTGGCCCCAAGGTCGACCTGGTCAGCGGTCGGCTCCCGAAGGAGAAGGCACGCCTCGCCGCACTACAGGAGCGCTATGCCGCCACGGCATTGAGCTCCATCGCCGACGATGTCGAACAGGCCCAGATCCTGTTGGACAACGCCCGAACTGAGCTCGGCGAGGCTCGTACGGCGCTCGTATCAGCCACCCCGAGCGCCAGTGTGGTGTCCCTGCGAACCGCCGAAGATGCCACGGCACAAGCCGACCAACTCCTGGACGGGTTGTGGCGGCTCGAAACCGAACTCGAGGAGGCCGGCACGCACATCGCCGCGGCCCGAAGCGAGACTGAGCAAGACCTTGCCGAGGCCCGCTCCCTGCTTGCCACGGGCTCGGCCGACGGCCTCGGCCCGATCGTCGCCCGTGCGGAGGCCGCCGTGGCCGCGGCTGATGCCGCGCTGACGCCGACGCCCGCGAGTCTCCCGGATCCCCTCCTTGCCCTTCGGCGATTGACCGAGGCAGATCTCGCGCTGGACGAGGCGCTGGCCTCGGCGCGGGAGGCGTCCGCGCAGGCGCGGCACCTTGCCCGGACCCTCGAGCAGGCGATGCTGACCGCGCAGTCCTCACTTGCCGCGGCGGGCGACTTCATCACAACCAGACGTGGTGCGGTCGGCAGCGACGCACGGACCCGGCTTGCCGAAGGGCAACGACATCTCGATCAGGCCATGGAAGCGGCGTCCACAGATCCGGCCGGCGCACTGCGTGAGGCTCACTACGCCGACACGCTGGGCCAACAGGCCTTGCAATACGCGCACAACGATGTCGGCGCGACCATCGGTGGCGGGGGCGGTGCTGGCGGATTCAGTGGGCGGGGATACCGGGGTCGCGGCGGTCCAGATCTGGGCAGCCTGATCCTTGGCGGGATCCTGTTCGGTGGCGGGCGAGGCGGGGGCTTCGGCGGCGGCGGCTTCGGCGGGGGCTTTGGTGGCGGTGGTGGTCGCCGATCGGCGGGCAGCTTCGGCGGCTCAGGAAGCCGTGGCCGGCGCGGCGGCGGCGGTCGGTTCTAGCCGCGCCCAGAACCGGATCGGGAGTGGTTCAGGGTGTCGACCGGGGTGTTCCCCGATGCCGATAGCAGGACGGCGACGCAGGCTGGACAGGTCAGATCGACCTACCACCAAAGGAATGAACAACCCATGGACAAGATCCACGACTCGATGCGCCGCGGTGGCCTCGTGCGACCACGCAACGGTCGAATCCTCGGCGGCGTCTGCGCCGGTCTCGGGCAGCGGTTCGGGATCGACCCGTGGCCCGCGCGACTGTTGTTTGTCGGCGCCCTCATGCTGCTGCCTGGCAGCCAACTCCTGATCTACCCAGTGCTCTGGATCCTCATGCCAAGTCAGGCTGAGGTCAGCGCGGAGTCCACACTGTTCGACTAGATCCTCAGCCCGAACAGAGAGACCGATGACGTCATCAATCCAGCTCGAGACAATGCCAAGCTCGCAGGGTCAGCCCAGCAAACGCCGCGGTGACGGGCCCGACGAGGGCCAATTGTCCAACTGAGACCGACGTCTGGGGCTCTGCGCCGCCCGTCGCGGCCCAGAGCCCTGGGGCAGAGAACGGGAACCATGCGCCCAGACCAGTGAAGACAGCGATCTGGGCGAGCACGATCACGCCAATGATGGCGGCGATCCCGCTCAGCAGGCCGCGACCCAGCGTGGCCGCCCAGGCCGCGGGGATGGCGAGCCCCGCGGTCAAGAGCACCAGACCGTACTGCTGGGCAAGGAGCAGCCACACCTCGCTTCGCGGCACGCCGAGTCCGAGACTGGCCCCGGCAATCAGCAGGACAAGGATCAAGCCGGTGGTGACCGCGAGCACCCAACCCAGGTAGACGAGGAGCTTGGCGGCGGCCACGCTTCGGCGTGGCACCGGGATCGCGAACAACCCGGTGATGGTCCCCTCGCTGAACTCACGGCCGAACTGCCAAGCGAGGACCACCCCGAACGCCAACAGACCGCCCACAGCTGTGACCTGTGCGCTTGCTGACAGAAAGCCCTCCCAGCCCCCCTCCGCGACGAGCGGACCGAGCTTGGCGGCGAGCACAGGGTCGTCGCTTCGCGCGCCCAGCAGGGCAGCCATGCACACGAGAGGGATGCCGACATCCAGGATGATCAGGATAGCCACCCCCACGCGTCCACTGCGGAGCTTGCGAGCCTCGGTCGAGAGCGCCGCGCCGAGCAGGCGCGAACGGGTCATGTCGAACCCGGGCGTTCGGGATGGATCTTGTCTGCGTGAATCAGGCCGAAGAAGGACCGCTCGATGTCAATGCCGCCAGGATCCAGACTGCCGATGATCCTCCCCTCGTTGAGCACGGAAATGCGGTTTGCAATGCGGGCGACCTCGTCCAAGTGGTGGCTGGACACGAGTACAGCGGCGCCCGCCCCTTGAGCACGTCGCAACAGCGCTTCGCGCAGAAGGATCACCCCGGAGGGGTCCAACGTGTTGGTCGGCTCGTCCAGCACAATCAGCGCGGCGTTGTGTTGTAAAGCGGAAGCGAGGCCGAGCCGCTGTCGGTTGCCGCTGGAGAGAACCCTGGCTCGTACGTTCGCGTACGGCGTGAGCGCCAACTCGTCGAGAACGACATCGACAAGCCTTGCGATGTGCCGTGGTTCAACCCCGTGCAGGCGAGCCCCGAGCCCGAGATTCGCGCGGGCCGTGAGTTCCGGGTAGGCCAGAGGGTGCTCGACGAGGTGCCCGACTCCGGCCCAGGTCATCGCCGGGGCGCAGCGAACGTCCACCCCGTTGATCGCAACGCTGCCCGCGTCAGGCGTGAGCATGCCGAGAATCAACTTCATAAGTGTCGACTTGCCGGCACCATTGAGACCGACGAGGGCATGAATATCGCCCGGCTCGACCCGGAGGTCCACGCCGTGCACACCCGCGCCACCCCGGAACCGGCGGGAGAGGCCGACCGCAGCCAAGCCGGCCTCAACCATGCGGAGCCGCCGGCACGGCTGCCGTGCCGCCCGCCAACACCGCTGCCTGGGCCACCTCGGCAGCGAGTCGGTTGTTGAGCATCAGTAGTACCGCAGCCAGAGATATGGCCACGACAGCAGAACCGTGACGACTGTGACGACGCTGCCGTACTTCGTGAAGGTCCAGAAAGAGATCGGATGACCGTTGCGGGCAGCGATGCCCGTGACGACCACGTTCGCGCTCGCTCCCACTGCCGTCGCGTTGCCACCGAGATCGGCCCCCAGCGCAAGTGCCCACCACAGTGCGCTGCCCTCCGGACTACCGCCGCTGCCGGCCACCAGTCCCGCCACGAGCGGCGCCATTGTCGCCACGTAGGGGATGTTGTCCACGATTCCGGACAGGATTGCGGATCCGAAGAGCAATCCGGTCGCGGCGGCGAAGTAGTTGTCGCCTACTGCCTCGGTCGCCACCTCGCCGATCTGCTCGATCACACCAACGTTGACCAACGAGCCCACCATGATGAACAGCCCTGCGAAGAAGACCAAGGTCTCCCATTCGACGTCGCCCAGATACTTGCTCGACGTGACGCCGGATACCGCGACGAGGAGTCCCGCGCCGAGCATCGCAACAATGCTCGGCTCGACATGCAGGGCGGAGTGCGCAACGAATCCCACCAGCACGAGGGCAAGGACGCCGAGAGACCGCCAGAGCAGCGTGCGGTCGGTGATCGCCTCACGCTCCTGCAAGGCCATCACCCGCTCGGCCCGGTCGGCGTGGTAGACGAAGGCCTTTCTGAACAAGAACCGGCACATGAGCACGAAGACGGCTAACAGGATCAGGACGATCGGTGCCAGGTTGATCAGAAAGTCGTTGAACGACAGGTCGGCGCGGCTGGCGATGATGATGTTCGGCGGATCGCCGATCAACGTTGCGGTGCCCCCGATGTTTGAGGCCATCACCTCCGCGAGCAGGTACGGAACTGGGTTTGTTCCGAGCCGCTCACAGATGAGCAGCGTGACGGGCGCAACGAGCAGCACCGTCGTGACGTTGTCCAAGGCGGCCGAGGCGACAGCCGTGATCAGCACCAGCATGACCATGACGCGGTACGGCTTTGCTTTGGCGCGCTTGGCTGCCCAAATCGCCATGAACTCGAACACGCCCGTCTGGCGGAGCACACCCACGATGATCATCATTCCGAGCAGTAGGAAGATGACGTTCCAGTCGATGCCGGTCTCTTCGGCGAAGAACGCTTCGTCTGCTCCTGTGGCGCCGATGACCAACATCAGCGCCGCGCCGCCGAGGGCCGCAGCTACGCGGGGAATCCGCTCGGTCGCGATGAAGATGTAGGCGACAACGAATACCGCGACCGCAAGGATCGCTTGAAGTGTCATGCGTCAGGACCCGGCCGTCGGTTCCGCACGGTTCGCCGCGGCGACGATCGCCGCCATCGCCCTTGCGAGCGTGATGGCACCGGAGTACCGACCGGCATGATCGCGGACCACCACCAGTGGGGAGTGGGTCTCCACCATGACGGCCGCAATCTCTATCAGGGTGTCCTCAGGCAGGACACCCGGAAGCGACCGGCTTTCGATGTCTTCCGAATCCAACAACTCGGCGACCGACTTGTCGCGCAGGACCGCGCATAGCTCTTCAGCGCCGGCCTCGTCGTACACGTGGGCGAGGGAAGGATCCTCCCGGACGTATCGAGGTACGACGAGTTTCAGCACTTGGGTGCCGGGCACAACGGCGATGGGCACGCCGGCTTCATCGGCGACGATCAGTCCCGCCAGCCGATGCTGCGCGATCACCGCCGCCGCGTCCAGGGCGGTCGCCTCACGGCTAACGGTAGGGACTTCTTCGGCAAGATCGCGAGCTTGCATCGGGGGCGCTCCAGGGTCGCAAGGGACGTTGCCGACCAGACTTCCCGGCGCACCGGGGATGAGCTTATGACAGCGACCGACGACTACGCCTATCGGCCCTCGCCACTTCGGTAGACATCTGGAACGCCGTCATGGTCGCTGTCGACGCTTTCTGCCTCGTGAATCTGTCGGTAGATGCGGTTGCGTACGCCCAATACCCCGGCAGCCAAGAGGGCGCTGACCAGGCTGCCGACCAGCACGGCGACCTTGACCACCTCGTCGCGTTCACTGCCGGCGCCATAGGCCAACTCACCGATGAGCAGGGAGACCGTAAAGCCGACCCCGGCTAGAAGCGCCAAGCCCAGCACATCAATCCAGCCGAGATCGCCGTCGAGCTCGGCGTGACTGAACCGAGCGACGAGGAATGTTGCACCGAAGATGCCGACCACCTTGCCGAGCACGAGCCCCGCTATGACGCCGATCGCAATCGGATCCGTGAGCGCCGCACCCAGCCCTGCCAGGCCGCCTATGGCCACGCCCGCGGAGAAGAACGCAAAGATGGGAACGGCGACCCCCGCAGAGACGGGGCGAAAGCGGTGCTCGAAATGCTCGGCCAATCCAGGCCCGGCCTCGCCATGATCGGGCCGGTCCCGGCGCAGCACCGGTACGGCGAAACCCAGCAGGACCCCCGCAACGGTGGCGTGCACCCCCGAGGCGTGTACCAGTGCCCAGGCCGCTGCAGCCAGCGGCAGCAACAGCCACCAGGACCGGACCCTCCGCTGAACCAGAACCGCAAAGCCGGCCAGGGGCAGCAGAGCCAAGAGCAGCGGGGTAACTGCCAGATCGCGTGTGAAGAAGATCGCGATGATGCTGATGGCGAATAGGTCGTCCACCACGGCAAGGGTCAGCAAGAAAGTGCGTAGCGCCGAGGGCAGATGAGTGCTGATCACGGCCAATACCGCTAGGGCGAATGCAATGTCGGTAGCGGTCGGAATCGCCCAACCCTGCAGTGCACCCCCGCCAGCGCTGCGATTGACCAGGACGAACAGCAGTGCTGGCACCGCCATTCCCCCTAGGGCGGCGGCGACCGGCAACGCCGCACGGCGGGGGTCCCGTAGGTCGCCCGCGACGAATTCGCGCTTGAGCTCCAGTCCGGCCACGAAAAAGAAGACGGCGAGGAGGCCATCCGACGCCCACTGCCCCGCCGTCAGGTTCAAGTGCAACGCGCTCGGACCGAACTGCGCGTCGCGTAGTGCGAAATACGTGTCGCTCCACGGCGAGTTCGCCCACACCAGGGCGGCCAGCGTCGCCAGCAGGAGCAGCACACCGCCGACGGTCTCCCTGCGCAGCACGCCGGCGATTCGACGAGCTTCCGCCCACGTCCCACGGCTGAAGAGCCCGGAACCCGCGTCTGGCACACCGGCGTGCGGACTAGGACTCACGACGCTCCTGAGTTCGGGGCGACGCGGCCAGCCAGACGTTGCCTGTCCTGACGGCGCGGACGATCCCTGCGATCACCGTCGTCGTTTCCTGCACCTGAACTCGCTCGCGCCTGACGATCAGTGCGCGAGGGTGCGATCCAGCCGGTCCAGCATGTTCTCCAGCGCCGCCTCGAACTCGCTGTCACTGTGGTCCTCGGCGAGTCTTTCGCCCAGGCGCGAGACCTGCGGGAACTGCTGGATCGAGGACTCGAAACTGTCCTGAGAGAGTGCCGCCTGGTTGACGGCTTCGGCCATCACATCGTGCTTGGTGCGGGCGGCCGCTTCCAGCAGAAGGTGGCCCAGCAGGAAACTGGAAAACGCGCGGTAGGCGGCGATTGCGCTCTCGTCGGTGAAGCCCCGCGAGATCAACTCGCTGAGAAAGTCCTCGACGACCTTCAGACTGCGCAGCGGCGGCCGCAGCCAGGGCGCGGCCGGGTGCCGAGTCGCGATCAGCGGGAAGACTGCGGGGTGCTCGTGCGCGATCCGCCGTACCCCATGGGCCAGCCACTGCAGGTAGCCCTGCCAGCCGTTCAGCGGCTCCATGGTGGCGGGGTCCAAGTGCAGCTCGGAGACCATGCTCTCGACGATGCCCTCGAGGAGATCCTCGCGGCCGTTGACGTACCGATACAGCGACATCGCCTCGACGCCGAGTTCCTTGCCAAGCCCCCGCATGGTCAGGGCCGGCAAGCCGTTGTCGTCCACGAAAAGGACGGCCGCAGAGATGATGAGTTCGCGGCTGAGTGGAAGCCGCCGTTCAACGGCCTCGATTCCCTCGGGATCGGTGTTGACGGTCATACCTCACCCCCTCCTGCATCTCAGCTGTACTCGCCAGTCTTTCACTGCGGGCCCGTTGAGACCACTCGGCCTACGCACCTGCGCAATGCGCACGCATGGGAATTTGCACCCAGCCCTGGTTCGGCGCGGTCACGGATAGGCGATCGTCGGGTACAACCGAGGGGTGGACGAGGATGGTCGCGTGGGCTCCAGCACTGTCGCGACCGTCGCCGTGGCGTTACCCGAGTACCGCTACGACCAGGCAGAGATCACGGCAATGGTCCGCGGCCTCGTCCTGCCGCATGGGGTCTCGCCTGCTCTCCTGAACCGGCTGCACGGCAATGCCGGGGTGCACCAGCGCCACCTGGTCCTACCGCTGGAGGCCTACGCCGGATTAGCCGGTTTTGGTGCGGCCAACGATGTGTTCATCCGGGCGGGGGTTGACCTCGGCGCGCAGGCGATCACCGACGCGCTGGACCAAGCCGGCCTGAGCCCACTCGATGTGGATCTGATCATGGCGACGTCAGTCACCGGGGTCGCCGCACCGTCATTGGACGCGCTGCTGGTGCCCCGCCTGGGTCTTCGGTCGGATGTGAAGCGGATTCCGATCTTCGGCCTCGGTTGCGTGGCCGGGGCGGCGGGAATTGCCCGCGTCCACGACTACTTGATGGGTCATCCGGACGACGTCGCGGTGCTCCTCTCGGTGGAACTGTGCTCGCTGACTGTCCAGCGCGACGATGCCTCGACGGCCAACCTGGTGGCCAGTGGGCTCTTCGGAGACGGCGCAGCGGCGGTGGTCATGACTGGTGCCAACCGGGCGGCGGCCCGGCCCGCCAGCCGCCCGGAGGTCATCGAGACCCGCTCCCGCTTCTATCCCGGGACCGAACGAGTCATGGGCTGGGACATCGGTGGCACTGGGTTCCGGATCGTGCTTGACGCGAGCGTGGCCGATGTCGTCGGTGAGCATCTCGCGGACGACATGAAGGGCTTTCTCGCCGCCCGAGAGCTCGACATCTCCGACATCAGTCGCTGGATCTCCCACCCTGGTGGCCCAAAGGTGCTCTCCGCGGTCCAGCAAGCGCTCGCGCTTCCGGAGGATGCTCTGCGCCATGCGTGGACATCCCTGGCCACCGTGGGAAATCTCTCGTCAGCCTCTGTGTTGCACGTCCTGGCCATGACGCTCGCCGAACCCGCGCCGGTTCCGGGTTCGTACGGCGTGCTGCTGGCGATGGGGCCGGGGTTCTGCGCTGAGCTTGTCCTGCTCCGTTGGCCAGAGGACTGAGTGGGGTGGACTCCGAACTCTGGTACGCGCTGCTCATTGCGGCCGTCATCCTGGAGCGCGTCGCAGAACTTGCTGTGTCGCAACGCAATGCGAACTGGGCCCGAAGCCAGGGCGGGACCGAGACGGGGCGCGCGCACTATCCGCCCATGGTTGTTCTGCACAGCGGATTGCTCGCCGCCTGTCTCGTGGAAGTCCTTGTTGCCGACCGACCGTTCATACCCGCGCTCGGCTGGCCGATGCTTGTGCTCGTCCTGAGTGCGCAGGCATTGCGCTGGTGGTGCATCGCGACGCTCGGCCGGCGTTGGAACACGCGTGTCATCGTCATCCCAGGAGTGCCGCTGGTGGCGAATGGTCCCTACCGTTGGCTGCGGCACCCAAACTATCTCGCCGTCGTCGTCGAAGGCATCGCGCTGCCGCTGGTGCACACCGCATGGGTCACGGCGCTCGCGTTCACCGTGCTGAACGCGGTTCTCCTGGTGTGCTTCCGGATCCCTGCTGAAGAGCGCGCGCTGGAGTCGGCAACGCCATGACGTCCGGTCACCCGGACCTGCTCGTCGTCGGCGGTGGACCCGTGGGGCTCGCCGCGGCCATCGAGGGGCGGCGCGCCGGAATGTCGGTGCTGCTCGTCGAACCGCGCGTGGGACCGGTGGACAAGGCCTGCGGAGAAGGCCTGATGCCAGGGACCGTCGCCGCGCTGGACCGACTGGGGGTTTCGGTCCAGGGTGCGAGGTTCGTCGGAATCCGATACGTGGCGCCGAACGGGCACACGAGCGCGACACATCTGTTCAAGCGGGGAGCCGGGCTCGGCGTCCGCCGGACCGCCCTCCATGCGGCCCTCGCCGAGCGTGCTGCCGACGTCGGCGTCAGCCGACATCCGGGCCGGGTTGTGAGACTGCGTAATTCCGAAGGCGCAGGCGGAACCGACGTCGGAGTGGAACTCGACGACGGCGCACTGCTCTCGGCGCGCTGGTTGCTCGGCTGCGACGGCCTGCACTCGGTCGTTCGCCGGGAGTCCGGTCTCGGGCTGGGCAGCGACGGGCGGCGCTACGGAGTTCGGCGCCATGCAGCTCGAGCCCCATGGTCAGATGTCGTCGAGGTCCACTGGTCACCGGTAGGCGAGGCATATGTCACGCCGATCTCCGAGCAGGAGGTCGGGATCGCGATCCTCGGACCGCGCCATTGGGCTTTCGCCGAAGCGCTGGCAACGTTTCCTGCCTTGGCCGACCGGTTGGCCGGAGCCACGTGGACCAGCTCGGCGCGGGGCGCCGGACCCCTGCGTCAGAACGTGTCCGCCCAGGGCCGCGGGCGGGTTCTCCTCGTCGGCGATGCGGCGGGCTACGTCGACGCGCTGACCGGTGAGGGGCTGCGGATCGGGCTCGCCTGCGCCGACGCCGCGGTAGCGGCGATTGCCTCGGCGCGGCCACAGGACTATCCGCGGCGGTGGCGCAGGTTGACCCGCGAATACCGGTGGCTGACCACCGGGCTCGTCACCGCCACCCGCATTCCGGTGGTCCGACGCCTGCTCGTTCCCACGGCCGACCGACTACCCAGAGTTTTCGGAGCCGCGGTGGAGGCCCTCGCCCGCTGAGGTGGTCACATCCAATGCGGGGGTACGGGCACTGTGCCCTCCGTCGACAACCCGTCGCCCGTCGACCTCCCGGTCAGCCAAGCCAAGATGTCGGCGGCCGTGCCGGTGATGTTCTGCGCCGCATCGGGATCTGTCCCGATCAGCCAGTCCCGGTCACGGTCGGTTGGATGCAGGTGGATGGATGGCGCGTCGGGTCGTGCGGTCATCGTTGCCGTCACGTCGTCGAGCAGGGCGTCCACCAGCTCACCCGGCCATGTCTCGACCGACGCGCCGGTCCCCAGGTCGACCAGGTGCAGCCACACCTCGCGCACCCGCATGAACACCACGAAGCTCGCCGGTATATCGCGACCATGGAAGGTGCGCACCTGCGCGCTCCACTTCCCGTCCGGCAGCGTTTCGACGTCCTCGACGAACTGTGCGGAGGCCCGTTTGAGATCGGAGCGCAGTGCCTCAGCGTCCTGGCCAGCCGACGATTCGATGTCTCGGTTGCGCGCATCCGTATCTGGATACATGTATTGCTTCGTGCCGGTGCGTGCCCAGGACAGCAAGCGACACATAGCTTCTGCGTTGCGTGCGACATGCGCCACGACGTGCGCCCGGGTCCAGTCCGGGAGTGCCGAACCGGTCCGGAGCTCCGCGTCAGGGAGCGCATCGACCTGCTCGAAGAAGCGTGCCTCGCCTTCCCGCATCCAGGACAGGACCTGAGCCGAAGGTTCGGTCACCGTCATCGATTACCTTCCCGCGCGAGGCGAAGCGCGAGATCTTCGCGCAGCGCCTTCTTGTCGATCTTCCCGACCTTGGTCGTCAACAGCTGACCCACCACCTCGACTCGCTCCGGCCATTTGTACTTCGCCACGCCGCGAGCCTGCATCGTTGCTTGTATCGCTTCCAGGCTCGGCTCGGCCCCGGGGGCAGGGACGACGTACAGACACACCCGCTCGCCGAGGTCCGGGTCCGGCATCGCAACCGCAGCGACCTGGGCGACCGAGTCCAACTGGTAGACGAGGTTCTCGACCTCCTCGGCGGAGATCTTCTCCCCGCCGCGATTGATCATGTCCTTGTCTCGCCCTTCGACGATCAGATTGCCGTCAGGTCGACGCCGGACGATGTCGCCGCTGCGATACCACCCGTCCGCGGTGAACGCGCGGGAGTTCTGTTCAGCAGCTCGGTAATAGCCGCGCGGTGTGTACGGCCCTCTGGTCAGCAGGGCGCCCGGCGTCCCGTCCGGAAGCGGCTGATCGCTCTCGTCCACCACACGGACCTCGTCATCGGGCGACATCGGGCGGCCCTGCGTTGAGCAGATGACTTCGTCTGAATCGTCGAGTCGGGTGTAGTTCAACAGTCCTTCGGCCATCCCGAAGACCTGTTGCAGGGTCGCTCCGAGGACTGGACGCACTTGGGCGGCAATTTCATCGGGCATCCGCGCGCCGCCCACCTGAAGTACCTCGAGGGTGCGCAGATCGTTCGTTGCGCGGTCCCGCTGATGAGCGATCCAGCGCTGCGCGACTGCCGGCACGACGGCCGTGTGCGTGACCCCCTCCGTGGCAATGGTCGCAAAGGCACGCTCGGGCTCGGGTGAGGCGAGCATGACGACCCGGCCGCCGGCCAGCAGGGTGCCGAGCAGTCCGGGGCAGGCAAGGGGAAAGTTGTGACTTGCCGGCAAGCTGACGAGATAGACGGTGTCCGGACCGAAGCCAGACACCGCACCGCTGCCCAGTGCGTTGTATGCGTAGTCGTCGTGGGTCCGGGCGATCAGCTTGGGTAGACCGGTCGTACCTCCGGACAGCAGGAACACCGCAACATCGCGGCTGTCGGGCGGCGCGGCGTCCCAGCGCGTGCGGTCGGCGACCGGATCCGTTCCGGGCGCACAAACCGTGCGCAGGCTGACGCTGTCGTCCCAAACATCGTCACCGGCGACCAGGACGTGGCGGAGCCCAGCAACCTCATGCACCAAGTCATGCGCCATCTGCTGATGGTCGAAGTCCCGCAAGACATCCGGGACGGCAAGGGCGACAGCTTCAGAGTGCTCGCAGAGGTAGGCCAACTCGTGCTGGCGATGGGCAGGCAGGGCCATCACCGGCACGACGCCCATCCGCAAGCAAGCAAGCGTGACAATCACGAACTCGGCGCAATTGGGCAGCTGCACGACGATCCGGTCACCGTGGACGAGCCCGAGTCCAGCCAGCCGCGTGGCGGTGGCATCGGCACGTTCGACCAGGTCGCGATAGCTCAGCCGAACGCGGCCGTCCACGAGGGCTAGGTCCGTCGGTCGCTGATCGGCGACGTCGTACAGCAGTGACCCGAGGGACCGACCGAGCCAATACCCCTTGGCGACATAAGCCTCGACGAACTCGGCTGGCCACGGGACGGTTCCCGCGCTGATCGGCGCCAGCAACGGACTACCTCCCCGCCCCGGGCCGCTGCTCGGCTAGACCAACCATGTCCGTACGGCCGGAAAGCACCATCGTTTGGGCCCAGTCCGTGAGGGCGTCTGTGTCGGTCGCATCGACGTCGGCGGCGACCAGCACGCTCACCACCCCGTGCACCAACCGCGCCTGCTCGGTCAGCAACCGGCGGGTCAAGGACACCCCGCCGCCTACCGCAACGAGTGCGGCGCCGTCCGCGACCGCGACCGCAAGCCGATCCAGTGCCTGCGGTAGCTCAGCCTCGGTGCCGGGCGCGTCGAGCCAGAGCGCCCACGGCCCTGAGCGGTCGGGACGAGCATCGTGCAAGGCCAGCCGGCCACACTCCATGTCGGCCCATGCTGAGCCGTTGCGGTGCACTGTCACGGTGCGCCCACTATGCGTCGCGGCGCCGATCGAGATCGGGGTCTGCAGTGGGCCTGCTTGGTGCAACTCCTGCCAATGGTCATGGCTGGTTCGCACGAATGTGGGGTCGCGACGGGCTAACTGGCTGTCTGTGATGCTCCTGGTCAAGAAGTGGTAGGCGAACTGCCACGGCTCGAAGGAGTCGTGGTAGCGACCGAAGTGTTCCCACCACGACAGGCTCGGTCGGGCCGAGTCCTGGATCTTCGCGACCTGCGGCTGGCGGTCCTGCTCATAGGCGGACAGCAGCGCAGATATGTCGGATGGATGGCTGTCCAACGCAGCGGAGAGGGAGACCGCGTCCTCCATCGCCATCTTGGTCCCGGAGCCGACCGAGAAATGTGCTGTGTGCGCGGCATCCCCGATCAGCGCGACCCGGTCATGTGACCAGGACCGGGTCCGCCAGGTGCGGAAGTTTCCCCATCGTGAGTTGTTCGTCAGCAGGGCGGCCCCGTCGATCTGGTCGGCGAACAGCTTCTCGAGGTAGCTCTTGGACAGCTCGTCGCTCGGGCCAGGCGGCTGGTTGCCATCAAAGGCATCCAAGCCGGCTGCGCGCCAGGATGTTTCGTCTGTCTCGACGATGAACGTGCTGACCCCGTTTCCGATCGGATAGCCGTGGACGGCGAAGACGCCATGCGGCCCGCGTTCATGCACGAATGTGAGCCCCTCGAACGGGTACGTGGTGCCGAACCAGATGAACTTGGCGGTCGCCACCTCCACGCTGGGCGCAAGCTGGTCGGCGAACATGGTTCGCACCCGCGAATTGGCGCCGTCGGCGGCAACGACGAGATCCACGTCGCTGGCCAGCAGTTCAGCTGGGTCCGCTTCGGTCTCGAAGCGGATGTCAACACCGGCGTCCAAGGCCCGCTGCTGTAGCAGACCGAGCAACGTTTTCCGTTCGACCGCGGCCATTCCCATCCCGCCACAGAGCAGGCGCTCGCCCTTCAGCCGGACCTCGATCGGATCCCAATGCACGCCATGCTGTTCCAGGGCGGTACGGAGAACGGGATCGGCTTCGTCGATGCGGGCCAGCGTGGCGTCGGAGAAGACCACCCCGAAGCCAAACGTGTCCTTGGCGCGGTTGCGCTCGAACACCACGATCTGGCGGGAGGGATCGGCGCGTTTGGCCAACAGCGCGAAGAACAGTCCGCCAGGGCCACCGCCGATGCAGGCGATCTTGCGGATCATCTCCCGACGCTACTTCTCGACCCCTGGCGTGTCGACAGAGCGACGATCGAGACCCAGCGCGCGATAGACCGGCTCGTCACTGAATCGGAACAGGTCCAGATGCTCGGGTCCGGGTCCGGCGGAGATGCTGACCGGTGCCCAGGACGGCACCGCGAACAGGTCACCGGTGCCGACGTCCCACGCGTGCTCGCCCACCCGAACGGTGCCGGCTCCCTCGAAGACCTGCCAGACCGCCGAGCCGACCGTACGTACCGTCGCGGTGCTCGTATCGGCGCGGATGCGGTGCATCTCGGTGCGGATCGTGGTGAGGGCGTCCCGTCCGTCCACGGGGTTGGTGAACCGAACGGCCGCATGTCCTCGTTCGGGTGTGGCCCGGATGCCTTCCTCCTCGAGCGCGAGCTGTTCCCTGAGCGCCGTGTCGGTGTGCTTCCAGCGGTAGGCCATCAGCGGCGAGGCGGGGCGTTGCGGTTCGATGACCGGCCGCAGGCCGGGGTGCCCCCACAGGCGTTCACTCTGCGAGCGGTCCGGGGTTGCGGTGGTCCCGAGCTCATCAGGGCCGAACTCGAAGAAGCCGGCGTCGAGTTGATCGACGAGTGGGATGTCGAGCCCGTCGATCCAGGCCATCGGGTGATCAGTGGTGTTGTGGTGCTCGTGAAAGTGCCATCGAGGCGTGAGGAGCAGGTCGCCTCGGGTCATCGACACCGCGTCACCTTCGACGTTGGTCCAGACCCCCTCCCCCTCGACGACGAACCGGAAGGCGGTCTGCATGTGCCGGTGCGCGGGCGCGGTCTCGCGCGGGCCGAGGTACTGGATCGCCGTCCACAGTGTGGCAGTCGTATACGGCTCGCCAGGAATTCCCGGATTCGCGAGCGCGATCGCCCGGCGCTCGCCGCCGCGCCCGATCGGCACCAGTTCGCCCGGATCGTTCGGCCAGGGGATAGAGCGTCGACCAGCGCCAGACCGCCGGAACGGCTCGTGGCTGGGGCGTCATGGGCATCAGATCGTCGCGCTGGGTCCACAGCGGAGTCAGGTCCGCAGCAGCGAAGTCGGCGTAGAGGCTGTCCAGAGCCGCTTGATCCTGGACTTCCTGGGTCTGGGTCTGGGTCTGGGTCACGCCACCATCTCCGCTCCTCGACTACGTCCACGCTAGGAGCGGGTGACGCAGCGGAACATGCGGCGCACCTAGAATTCCACAATGCAGAATCTGCCCGCGTACCCGCTGGGTTCGGTGGATCGTGTCCTGCGGCTGCTGCTCCTGCTGCAGCGCCGCGGGTCCTTGCGAGTCGTGGAAGCCGCAGAGGAGCTGGGGGTGGCGCCGTCGACGGCGCATCGATTGCTCTCGATGCTGCGGGCGTACGAGTTCGCTGCACAGGACAGCACCCGCACCTATCGGCCGGGCGCGGCGATGACGATCGTTGCGGCGACTCCCAGCAGCGATGCGCAGCTGCGAACCCGTGCGCACCGGCATCTTGACGAGTTGGCTCGGGCCACCGGTGAGTCGGTGCATCTGATGGTGCTCGAGGGGGCCGGGGCACGGTTCATCGACGGAGTCGAGGGACGGCACGCCCTTCGGGTGGCCTCGAGAGTCGGTTTGACGCTGCCGGCGCACGTCACGTCCGGCGGCAAGGTCCTGCTGGCCGAACTCACCCGCCAACAGCTCGGCGAGCTCTATCCGCGCGGACTGGCCTTGACTCCACGTGCGGCCGGCCCGGACCTGAACGCCTTGATTCGGGAGCTCAGCTCCGTACGCCGCCATGGATATGCCCTCAACGCCGAGGAAAGTGAGCAGGGTGTGAACGCGATCGGCGCCGCCATCCGGGACGGGACCGGTCGGGCCGTCGCAGCCGTCGTCATTGCCGCGCCGAGCCTTCGGCTCCCCCGTCGGGCCTTGCCCGCACTCGCCGAACGGGTCCAGGCCAGCGCGGCGGCGATCTCGGCCACTCTGCATCGCTCTGATCGGACTTTCTCCGGAAAAAGTACGGTCTAGGCCGGGCCAGACGCGACATTCTCCGGAAAAAGTGCGATCTGCTCCAGGTCGTCAGGGAAGTTCCATGGCCACGGGATGGGTCGGCTGATAGAGGCCGAGCTCGCTACCGCTGGGCGTCTTGATCGCCGTGAGCAAACCCCAGCCTTCGTTGCTGATGTCTTTGGTGATCTCTACACCGGCGGCCTTGAGCCGCTCGACCTCCGCGTGCACGTCGTCGGTCATCAGGTACAGCTCGTAGGTCGGAGCGCCGTCGGTGGGGTGACAGGCGAGCTCGCCGGGCGGGAGCTTGAAGATCAGCCAACCGCCGCCGGAATCCACGGAAGGAAACTTCAGGACGTCGCGGAAGAAGTTTCGGTCGGCCTCGGCATCGGCCGTGAACAGGATCGAGTGGGCGCCGATCAGCATGCTGGACTCCTGTCTGGTGGGTGGGCTCGCAGGCCAGATGATGTCAAGCACCCGAAAATCGGCTGACCAGCTCAGTGATCGGGAGTAGACAGGCCCACGTGCCCGACGACATCGAGAGCCAACTGCGTCCGTTCACCGCTGAGGAATTCGACGCCGCCGCCCAGAGCCTGGGAGAGGGGTTTGGCGAGGACCTCATCGAGATGGACGGCGACCGCTTGGTCTTCGAGCCGGAGCGGACGTTGGGCCTGTGGGACGGCGACCGGGTTGTCGCGACCTCTGGCGCCTACACGCGCGAATTGACGATTCCTGGAGCGGTGGTCCCGTTCGCCGCGGTCAGCTGGGTCTCGGTCGCCACGACGCATCGGCGGCAGGGCGTGCTGACAGCGATGATGCGCCGCCAGCTGCGCGAGGTGCATGAGGCAGGCAAGGAGCCGATCGCCGCGCTCTACGCATCGGAAGCCGGTATCTATGGGCGGTTCGGGTACGGGCTGTCCAGCTATCGCGCCCGGCTGAAGGGTGAGACCCACAGGATGCGGCTACGGGGAGACGTTGACACCGGCGACGGACGGGTATATCCGGTGGAGGAGAAGGACTTTCGATCCGCGGTCATCCCTCTCTACGACTCGCTGCGCGGGGACACGCCGGGGCTCCTGTCTCGTGACGGTCGTTGGTGGGACGCCTTGCTCATGGACCCCGAGAAACTCCGCGACGGCAAGACCGCACGTCGTTACGTGCTGCACTCCGACGCTGACGGCACCACGTCGGGGTACGCCCTCTACCGCCGCAAGGCCGATTGGGCGGAGACGGGTCCTGAGGGCACGGTTTTCGTCATCGAGCTGCTCGCGGCCCACCCAGCTGCACGGGCGGCGCTGTGGCGCTACTTCATGTCGATGGACCTGAACCGGTACATAGCCGCGCCGGGAGCCGGCCGCGATGATCCGCTCCGGCACATGCTGACCGACCCGCGCTCGGTCGCCATGGCTCAGGGCGATGCACTCTACGTCCGTCTCGTCGATATCGATGCGGCGCTGGCCGCGCGTCGGTACCCGACCACCATCGACTTGATCCTCGAGGTCGAGGACACCTTCTGCCCCTGGAATGCCGGCCGGTGGCGGCTGACCGGCGGCCCCTCGTACGCGCGGTGCACGTCGACTGACGGGGAGCCGGACCTGGCGCTGTCAGCCGAGACGTTGGGGGCAGTCTTCCTCGGCGATACCTCGCTCGCGACGCTCGCCGCTGCCGGGCGCGTTCGCGAGCGCACGCCAGGTGCGTTGGCTGCTGCGACTACTGCCTTCGGCTGGCCGGTGGCGACCTACAGCCCAGAGACGTTCTAGGCCGCTAGGAGGAGTGCGGCAGGTCCGGAACCTGGTGTGTCCGTTCGTATTCGCTGACCTGTTTGATCCGGCGGGCGTGGCGCGGGTAACCGGAGAACTGGGTGGTCAGAAAGGCGGTCACGAAGGCCGTTGCCTCCTCCGCTGAGTGCATGCGCGCGCCGATAGCGACGATGTTCGCGTCGTTGTGCTCCCGGGCCAAGGCTGCGGTCTCATGCGACCAGGCGAGCGCCGCGCGTACCCCGGGCACCTTGTTTGCCGCGATCTGCTCGCCGTTTCCCGAGCCGCCGATGACAACCCCGAGGCTGCCGGGATCATCGACGACACGAGCGCCGGTTGCGAGGCAGTAGGCCGGGTAGTCGTCCTCTTCGTCGTACGTGGGTGGGCCGATGTCGACGACGTCATGCTCGGCTGCCGTCAATTCGGCGATCAGATGGCCCTTGAGCTCAAAGCCGGCGTGATCGCTGCCCAGATAGACCCGCATGGCCAGCAGTGTTGCAGGCGCTGCGGAGTTATCGCGCGACTGTCTTGATGGGCAACGCGGCTGGAAGCGTGACCTCGAGCAGTTGAATGTCGAGAGAGGTGGGCGTCAGCCGGTGGTAGCTGCCGCCCGGGACAGCGACCGCTGCTCCCCGTCCGAGCGGCTCGTCCGGCCGTCCCTCGGACTGCAGGTTTGCAGTGCCCGAGAGCACGTACCAGAAGAGCAACTCGCCGTCATGGATGAGATCGGCCGCTGCAGGTTTGCCGCCTGCCGCACCGGGCCCCTGGGCCAGGCGCATCACTCGCGCCCCGGCGAGCCCGTCGGTCGCCTCGCCGATCCCGAGATCGCGGTATTCGACCCCCGTCAACCGCCCCGGCCCCCATGTCGCATCGGCAGCGGTATGACGCACGAAACGCTGACCGTTGAAGAGCCGATCCGGGCGGACTTGCGAGGTCGGGAGCGTGATCACATGCTCAGCAGTGGTTTCGTGCTCGGCGGGTGATCCGATTTCGATCACTTCCATGCCCGGCGAACTCTCCAGGACTCGATGCCGGATCCCCGGCGGCTGCAAGACACAGTCACCTTCCTGCAGGACGAAAGCCGGACCCTGATCCTCGTAGACGACGCGAACCCAGCCTGCTGCGCAATAGATCATCTGGAAGCGCACCCGGTGGTGGTGCACGTAGTCCGGGACCGGCCCGCCCTCCGGAATCAGGATGTGCGAGGCGATGAATCGGCCACCTTGGCGCTTGGGCAACAGGTCCCGGTAGCGCATGCCGGCTCGTCCGACTACGCCGATGTCGCCGTCATCCTTGGTGAGTTCGAACAGTGCCGGCGAGTCCGGAATGACCAGAGGCGGATCGGCGTCCACGATGTGGATCCGCGTGCCATTCGGCGCAACGAGCAGATCGGTGTCCCACGCATCCGGCCGGTCGCAGGCCAGCCGCAGCTCCCCGGGGTCGCCAGTTCGGCCGCGCTCCAGGCGAATCTTCATCCCGTGACCGGAGAGCAGTGCTACGGAGGGATCATCGGCCGGCATGATCACGTCGAGCCGGAATCCGATGCGGTCGACGAAGAAGTCCACTGTGGGATCGAGTTCGATGCACGGAAGTACGACCTCCACCGCGTGGATTCCCGCGGTGGTACGGGCCGGCGCAGTCGTCATATCCCGACCGTACCCACGTCAGGCAACCCGCAAGTCACTGGAGAACAATTCGGCCTCCGTCAAGGACCGTCGGCCGGCATCGGTCAGCCGCACTGCCCGGCTGTCGGCCAGCGGCACGATCCAGCCTTGCGCGGTCATCCCGTCCAGAATCTGCGCGCCGAGCGCGCCGGCCAGGTGGGGCAGGCGCTGCGTCCAGTCCAGGCATCCGCGCACAGCTGGTCGCCGGCATCGGGGATACGCGCTTGGGACGCCGAGGAAGGCCAACACCTCATGCCCGGGTTGCGCAACGGTGCCGATCGCCCCGGCCATCAACGGCGCGATCACACCTCGGGTGACCAGACAGTTCGCCAGCTCGATTGCCAACTCCCCGGCCAAGTGGTCGTAACAGGTGCGCGCGAATGCCAACGCCGTACCGGTTCGTGCGGCTCGTAGCGAGGTGATGGGCTGCTGCGGCGCTAGGAGCTGGAGCGCTTCGACCGCTCGGGCGACCTCGGGTCCAGCCAGCGAGTAGTTGCGGTGCCGGCCGGAGGTGCTGACCCGGATGAGGCCACCGTCGGTGAGCCGTTGAAGATGCGCGCTTGCAGTTGATGGGCTGATGCCGGCCAGCCGGGCGAGCTCGCCGGCCGGTCGGGAGCGTCCGTCCATGAGGGCCAGCAGCATCGCTGCGCGCGCGGGCTCACCCATCAGGGCTGCCGGTACGGCGAGGGCGCTCTCACTTGGCACACGAGCAGCGTAGAACGGCAACATTTCGGCGTACAGCGAAACGTTTCCGGCCTAGCGTCGAGCCATGGCCACTGAAGCTTCGCCGACCACGTCCACGCCGGCGCCCAGGCTCTCCGCGGCCACGCTGGCATTCCTGGCCGCTGGGATCACTGTGGTCCTCTGGGCTTCGGCCTTCGTCGGGATTCGGGCGGTGGGCGAGGACTTCACCCCAGGTGCCCTGACCCTCGGTCGGCTCGCGGTCGGCGCCCTCGTCCTGGGTGGCTTCGTCCTGGCCCGCGGTTTCGTCCTTCCGCGCGGCCGGGACGCGCTGCTCGTCGTGCTCTACGGGTTGCTGTGGTTCGCCGGTTACAACGTCGCGCTGAACGCAGCAGAGCGCACGCTCGATGCCGGGACTGCGGCGATGCTGGTGCAGATCGCCCCGGTCATCGTGGCCATCCTCGCCGGCGTCTTCCTCAAGGAGGGCTTTCCGCCGAGATTGCTGTTCGGCAGCGTCGTGGCGCTGCTCGGTGCGGTGATCATTGCAGCGGGAAGTGGTTCCGAGCGCCGAATCGAATTGAGCGGCGTACTGATCTGCCTGCTGGCTGGTGTCCTCTACGCCGCAGGGATGGTCGCCCAGAAACCGGTGCTGCGCACCACGCCCGCGCTGCAAGCCACCTGGCTCGGATGCATGGTGGGCGTCCTTGCGTGCCTTCCGTTCACTCCGACGTTGTGGACCGAAGTGGGGCAGGCGAGCACGGGTTCGATCCTCGGTTTGGTCTACCTCGGGGTGTTCCCGACGGCGATCGCGTTCACCACTTGGGCTTACGCGCTGTCTCGTACGTCGGCCGGCCAGATGGGGGCCACGACGTACCTGGTACCGGTGGTCGCGGCGGGGATGTCCTGGGTTCTGTTGGACGAGGTGCCTCCGGCGTTGTCGTTCGCCGGCGGGGCCCTGTGCCTCATCGGCGTTGCGCTGACTCGCTGGCGCCCCCGTCGGGCCGTTCTCCGCTGACCGCATCGATGCCTGTCGTGCTACCGATGTCGGCGAGCATTCCAGCCACCTGACTGAGGGCTACCCGGCTGGCATCGAAGCCGGCCGGCAGCCGGAAGAACGAGTGGATCATTCCCACGACACGGACCGCGACGGTCGGCACACCTGCCTCGGCCAGAGCGGCTGCATAGGACTCCCCTTCGTCGCGCAACGGGTCGTACTCACAGGTCAGGACGAACGCCGGCGCAAGCCCGGACAGGTCCTGAGCGCGCGCGGGTGAGACGTCCGGGTTGGCCCGGTCGACACCCGCGGGAGCGAAGCAGTCCCAGTAGAACTCCATGCTCCGGGCGAGCAGTCCATACCCTTCGGCGTTCTCGACGTACGACGCGGTGTCCATCGCGGCGTCGATCACCGGATAGATCAAGGCCTGGAACAGGTACGGCGCGAGTCCTTTGTCCCTTGCCCGGCGGACGACCACAGCCGCCAGATGGCCTCCGGCGCTGTCACCCATGATCGCCAGCCGGCTGCCGTCAGCCCCGGGCACCGCGCCCTCGCGGAGAGCGGCAGCCACCGCCTCGACGTCGTCGATCGGTGCGGGGAACGGGGCCTCAGGAGAACGGCGGTAATGGACCGCGACGACCGCCCAGCCCGACTTCGATGCGATCACTCGGCACGCCGTGTCGTGGGTGTCGAGATCCCCACCGACCCAGCCGCCGCCGTGGATGTGGATAACCGCCGGCAGCGGCGTCCCTGCCACGGGCAGGTAGATCCGGCACGGCACTCCGCCGAGGTCTCGATCTTCGACGTGCGCGAGTTCGGGTCCTGGTCCGGCGAACCGGGTGATGTCCTCCGAGCCCGCCCGCATCTGCTCGACGGTGGGATTACTGGCCGAGGGCGGTGGCTGGACGTCGAGATAGGCGCGGGCCTGGGGATGCAGCGGCATGGATCCAGCGTCTCAGGCGGAGTCCGGAGACCGACGGGTTGTCCCGGGCGGTGCACTCGGTGCACCCTGTTCGGCGCTTCGGCCGTGCAGCGCCCTGTCGCGCTCTGCTCGGGTTGGTGGGTCAGCACCGGATCGAGCGCAGGTCAGCGCCGCGACCACTGCGGCGCTGTGCAGGATTTCCGCAAGTGTTGCGGTTTCCGTGGGGCCAAGTGCCTTGGGCGTCAGCAGATTCCGTTCGGTGAGCTCGGCCAAGAGGCCCGCCGTGAAGGCGTCGCCGGCGCCGACCGAATCGACGACGGAGATGGTTGGGACCGGCACGGATGCGGCTAGCTGGCCGCGTCGATAGGCGCGTACGTCCCTTGGGCCGTCGGTGAGCACCACCAGATCAGGACCGGCCTGCGACCATCGCATCGCGGCTAGATGGGTTTGTTGGTCCGGATAGAGCCAGCCGACGTCCTCGGCGCTGACTTTGACGACAGTGGCCAGCGTGACGAGTTGTTCGACCCGCGCGCGCGTGCCCTGAGCGTCTTGGACCAGCGCCGGCCGCAGATTCGGGTCGAAGCTGATCAGCGCGGCCCCTCGTTCTCGCTCGCGGATGACCAGTTCGGTGATCGCCTGCGTGGCCGGCGCGCGCCATGCGGCAATCGATCCGACATGCAGTATCTGTGTGTCGTGCGGTAAACCATCAGGCAGTTCCGTGGTGCGCCAACCAGAGTCGGCCGTACCGTCGATGTAGAAGTCGTACTCGGCCGTGCCGGCATCGGTCAGGCTGACCACGGCGAGCGTGGCCGGTTCTCTTGCGTTGATGCTGAGTGAGAGGTCGACTTCGGACTCCGATGCGTGCTCGCGGAGGACGCTGCCGAAATGGCCGCTGCCGAATCGGGTCAACAGTGCCGTGGGGACGCCGAGTCGTGCTGCGCCGACGGCGACGTTGAGCGGGCTCCCACCGGGTCTGGCGAGGTAGCCCGACGGTGAACCGTCGCTGATCAGGTCGACGAGTGCTTCACCGCAGACGACGAGCACGAATCTCCCTCGGTCGTTCTTGGGCTCTGAACGTACGGCAGCCACCCGAGTGCGGAGTGGATGTAGGTGCGCTGTTGGGACAGCGCTGATCGATTGTGAGGTAGAGCGCGTCTGACCTCGGTAACCGCTCTGGATTGAGGGGTGGGTCGCGCTGTGCCTCGGAGGCTCCGCTGGATATCTAGGGTCTGCGGAGATGAATGACGACGACAAGCCGGTCCTGGGCGTTGACGGCTGCCCAGGTGGCTGGGTCGGCGCGCTGGCCCGCGGCCGGTCGCTCGTCAAGATCACCGATCTTCGTGATCTTGACCTTGTGGTGGCGACACGCCGGGTAAGCGCTCCGGAAACCGCGATAAGGTCAAGATCACGAGGGCTTGCCGAGGAACAGATGGCCACCCGACGCACTCGGCCAACCGCTGCCTGACCTCGGAGGCCACCGGTGCGGAGCCCGACCGAGTGGGCGAGGATCTGTTCGTGGCGGGCGGCGAGGCATGGCAGGAGATCGGCGACCGGGCCTTCGTACGCCGACACGCCTCGCTGGATCTCAACTGTGGGCTCATCGTCGGGAGCGATGCCTGCTTGGTCATCGACACCCGCTTGCACCTGGGCGAGGCGGCCGATCTGATCGAGACCATTCGCTTGATGACTCCGCACCCGTGGACGGTCGTGAATACCCACGCACACTGGGACCACTGCTTCGGCAACGCCGCCTTCCGCCCGGCTGAGATCTGGGGGCACACGGCGGCGGCTCACGCCCTGGAGACAACCGGCGAGCTGCAACGCGAGTCGGCCGAACAGCTGGCCCGCGGCCTCGGACGGGAAAACATCGCCGACAAGATCCGCGCCGCACCGATCGACCCGCCGGACTGCCTCGTCGACGAGCAGGCCGAGCTGATCCTGGGCGACCGTACCGTCGAGCTCCGCTTTCTCGGCCGTGGCCACACCGACGGCGATCTGGTCGTCGAGGTCGACGTCGGATCGGACGGGTCAGTCCTCTTCGCGGGTGACCTGGTCGAGGAAGGCAATCCTCCCGGCTTCGACGACTCCTTCCCCTTCGATTGGGCGGCGACCCTCGGCCGTCTCCACGCGCTGGCCCGAGGGCCGGTGGTACCCGGCCACGGAGCCGTCGTCGATGCCGACTTCGTCAGCACCCAGCGCGAGGAGATGCTCGCCCTCGAGCGCATCATCCGCGAGACACTCCCCCGCTCTCCGGACGGGAAGTCGGACTTCACCGGCCCGCTCCCGGCCGGGAGCCCGTACGACGAGGAGACCACGCGGCTCGCCGTACAACGAGGGTGGCTGCAAGCCCGTGGTTGAGCTTCCCGACCAACTCCGAGAGGCGCTGGAAGCCGAACTTGACGGCTTCTCCACCCGTAAACTCGCACAGGCCGCCGACCGATTGAGCCAGCGCTATCGCGCGGATGAACCGGCTGCGCAACCGATCCTGACCTCGCCTTTGGACTCGGCCGGCTACCTCACGACGCGGATGCCGGCCACCTACGCCGCGGCCCGCCAGGTCTTCGACCGGCTCGCGATGGCCCGGCCCGACTTCCAGCCGCGGACCATGCTCGACCTCGGCGCCGGCACCGGCACCTGCACCTGGGCAGCGCTCGACGCCTTTCCCTCGCTGGAGTCGAGTCAACTCGTGGACACCTCCATCCATGCGCTGGCTGCGGCGGCAAGGATGCTCTCCGGCAGCCACATCGACGTCGCAACGATCGCCGCGCGAGTGGATCAGCCGACCGGATGGACCAAGAGCTCAGGCTTCGATCTGGCCGTCTGCGGCTTCCTGCTCGGCGAACTCGAACCTCCGACGCGGGAAACCGTCATCGACCAGATGTCCCGCGCCGCACCGGTCGTCGCCGTCATCGAAGCCGGTACGCCGGCCGGCTATCGCCGGATACTCGGGGCGCGCTCGGCACTCGTCGCCAAACAGCGCTTCGTACTAGCACCGTGCCCGCACGAGCAGTCGTGTCCCCTGGAAGCGACCCAGGACTGGTGCCACTTCGCAGTGCGTCTGACCCGTTCGATTCGCCATCGACAGGCCAAGGGGGCCGAGCGGGGCTACGAGGACGAGAAGTACGCCTATGTCGTGGCCTCAGGCCAACCGCCGGACCACCGCTCCGCTCGCATCCTTCGCCACCCGCAGATCCGCACCGGACATGTCCGGATGATCCTGTGCGAGGTGGAACCGGGCACGAGGGAGGTCACCATCAGCAAGCGTCATGGCCAGGAGTACCGCGCCGCCCGCAAGGCCGCGTGGGGCGATCCGTGGGACCCCGCGCAGCCGTGACTCAGCTAGCCGGAACGGTGTCGAACTGCGGCTTTTCGGTACGTGTGCGCTTGAGCTCGTAGAAGTACGGAAAGTTCGCCAGCGCCACCGCACCGTCGAAAGCCTTCACCGCCTCGTCACCGGTCGGAACCCGAGAGATCACGGGACCGAAGAACGCGGTCCCGTCGATGTGCATGACCGGCGTTCCGACATCCTCACCGACCGGGTCCATTCCCTCGCTGTGGGAAGCGCGCAGCGCCTTGTCGAAGTCCTCGGAGTCCATGGCCTCGACGAGATCCGCAGGCAGTCCGACTTCGGCGAGCGACTCCACGACGACATCCCTGTGGTCGGGCAGCGCGCTGTAGTCCGTCGTTCCATCGTCATTCAGTGGCAGCGTCTTGTGGATCCGACTGCCCATTGCTGTGTAGAGCGGGCCGAGGACCTCAGGCCCGTGCTGCTGCTCGGCTGCGATGAGTACTCGCACCGGGCCCAGCGCCTTCTTCAAGCCTTCCTTGTACTTCTCGCTGAGGTCGCGCCCCTCGTTGAGCACCGTCAGCGACATCACGTGCCAGTGCAGCTCGATGTCGCGCTCCTTCTCGACCTCGAGAATCCATCGGGAGGTCAACCAACACCACGGGCAGGCGGGATCGAACCAGAAGTCGACTCGAGGCGTGTGATCAGGAGCTGGATCGGTGGCGGCAGTCATGTTGGGACAAGCCGCCCCGCGTCGACTCCTATTCCCCGCCGGGTGACATTTCGACGCCGAAATCGAGCAGTGACAGACTGACTAGCCGTGGCTATTGCGAACCTGACCCGGACCGATGCGCAGCGCCGAGCGGAACTGCTCGATGTGCGCGGTTACGACGTGACACTCGACCTGACCGACGGCGGGGGAAAGCCAGGCGATACGACCTTCCGCTCCCGCACCGTGGTCACCTTCGCGTGCAGCGAACCCGGCGCTGACACGTTCATCGATGTCATCGCCGACGAATTCGCAGAGGTGACACTCAACGGCGAGGCCGTCGACTCCACCGCATACCGTCAAGGGACCGGGCTGCCACTGACCGGCCTCGCTGCCGACAACGTCCTCGTGATCGATGCCACCTGCCGCTACACCAACACCGGCGAGGGCCTGCACCGATTCGTGGACCCGGTCGATGGTTCGGTCTACCTCTACACCCAGTTCGAGACCGCCGACGCCAAGCGGATGTACACCTGCTTCGACCAGCCCGACCTCAAGGCCGAGTTCACCTTCCACATCATCGCGCCGCAGGACTGGGAGGTGGTGTCGAATTCGCAAGTGGACACCACTGAGGACGGCCCCGGTGGTGCCAAGCTCGTGCACTTCCGGACCACCCCGCGGATCTCGCCGTACATCACCGCCTTGATCGCCGGGCCGTACTACAAGGTCACCGATGAACACGATGGCATCCCGCTGGGTCTCTACTGCCGTGCGTCGCTGGCTGAATTCCTCGATCCGGATGAGCTCTTCGAGGTCACGAAGCAGGGCTTCGACTTCTTCCACCGGGTCTTCGACTTCCGGTATCCGTTCGACAAGTACGACCAGCTGTTCGTCCCCGAATTCAATGCGGGAGCGATGGAGAACGCCGGAGCGGTGACGATCCTCGAGGACTACGTCTTCCGGTCCCGGACCACGCAGAGCGCGTACGAACGCCGCGCCGAGACCGTGCTGCACGAGCTTGCCCATATGTGGTTCGGCGACCTCGTGACCATGCGCTGGTGGGACGACCTCTGGCTCAACGAGTCGTTCGCTACCTATGCAAGTGTCGTGTGCCAGTCCGAGGCGACGAAATACCGCACGGCGTGGACGACGTTCGCCAATATCGAGAAGACCTGGGCCTATCGCCAGGACCAGTTGCCCTCCACCCACCCGGTTGCCGCCGACATCCCAGACGTGGAAGCGGTCGAGGTCAACTTCGACGGGATCACGTACGCCAAGGGGGCCTCGGTCCTGAAGCAGCTCGCCGCCTACGTCGGCCAGGGTCAGTTCTTCGACGCCATGAAGGTGTATTTCAAACGGCACGCCTACGAGAACACGACGTTCGCCGATCTTCTGGAAGTGCTTTCCGAAGTCTCGGGCCGCGACCTGTCGGACTGGTCTGAGATGTGGCTGGCCAATAGTCAGGTCAACACCCTGCGACCCTCGTACGAGCTCGACGCTGACGGCAACTACGCATCCTTCGCGGTCCTGCAGAGCGCCGTACCTGAGCACCCGATCCTGCGTCGGCACCGACTCGCCGTCGGTCTGTACACGGCCACACCGGACGGTCTGGTCCGCACCAACCGCGTGGAACTGGACGTGGAGGGCGAGCGTACGGAGGTGAGCGAGCTGATCGGCCAGCCTGCCGCAGACCTCGTGCTGGTCAATGACGACGACCTCACCTACGCCAAACTCCGGCTCGACGAGCGGTCACTCGCAACGTTGTCGGAACGGATCGGCGACCTCACCGATTCACTCGCCAGAACGCTGTGCTGGTCGGCCGCCTGGGACATGACGCGGGACGCTGAATGGCCCGGCCGCGAGTACGTCCGGCTGGTGCTGGCCGGCATCGACGCGGAAGACGAGATCAGCGTCGTGCAAGCACTCCTGCGCCAGGTGCAGGCCGCGCTGAGCAGCTTCGTCGATCCCACGTGGGCGCCGATCGGTTGGGCACAGCTGGCCGACAAGGCCTGGGAGGGGTTGCAGGCAGCACCGGGCGGCAGCGACATCCAGCTGTCATGGTCGCGCACCTTCGCAGCCGCGAGCCGCACCAAGGAGCACGCGCAACGGCTGCGCGGCTTGCTCGACGGGTCGCTGAAGATCGAGGGCCTGACCGTCGACACCGACGCTCGTTGGGCGTTGCTCAACGGTCTCGTTGCCATGAGTGCCGCCGGGGATGACGAGATCGAGGCCGAGTTGCAGCGCGACCCGACCTCCACCGGTCAGCGTCGGGCCGCCACAGCCAAAGCCCTGCGCCCGACATCGGAGGCGAAAGAGGACGCCTGGACGCTGGGGATGTCCGACGATGTTCCGAACGCCGTGCAGGAGGCCACGCTGCAAGGGTTCTGGCATCCGGCGCAGACCGAGGTCACCCGGCCGTACGTGCCACGGTTCTTCGCCGAGGTCGGCGAAATCTGGGAGCGCCGGCCCGGCGAGATCGCGAAGAATGTCGCGGCCTATCTCTTCCCGACCATCGTCGAACAGTCAACGCTCGATGTTGCCGACGCGTGGCTGGCAGACGACTCGCACCCTTCGGCGCTACGCCGACTGATCAGCGAGTCTCGCGACGGCATCGCCCGCGCCCTGCGTTGCCAGGCGCGCGACGCTCAGGAAGGCTGACTCGGCTCAGCGGAAGCGGTGCGGGTGCCCTGCCTGATCGGAGAGCATGCGTAGTCCGTTCACGATGCCCCCGACGAGATCACCAGATCCGAAGGCTGCCGTCATCGACAGCGCCGCCAGCGCGCACGCGCGATCGGGCAACCGCTTGACCGAATGGCGCCCAGTGACGATCTCGAGCACCCGCTGTCCCGGGTCGACCGCCACGAGGACACCGTTGGGCGCCTTTTCGCCCATCCCGGGATGCAGGGACTCAGCCATCTGGCGGGTGTCTCCGCCGAGCCGGCCGACGTAGAGGCTGAAGTAGATCCCCGTCTCGCGGCTGGCCATGGTCAGTGCCTCGTCGATCCGTTCGAGGCTCTTGGAGGTGAACGGCGCGTTGGCCGCGTCGCCGAGTCGACGGGCGGTCGCGGGGGTCGTGTCGTCCGGCGTCACGGGCGCCGCGCCGAACGTCATAGCCGGTTCCCCTGATTGGATGCTCATGCCGTCACCAGGTCCCTCTCGCGCCACCGGCGGCTGTGTGCGCGTTACCGGACGCCGGTTGGGTCTCCGAGAGATCGGCCGACAGTTGCGGCCGGGGCGGCGCGTGCTCGTCGGCGGGTTCCAGTACGGCCAGCGGGTGCGGGGAGTACCAGACCGGCTCGAACGGCCAGTCCCGTCCGGGGCGGTAGCGCGGAGCCTTGGCGGCTCCCGGACCCCAGATGAGAAGCGCCAGGACACCAGTGATGACCAGGGGGATCACCACGAACACGAGGATCGTTTCCACCACGCTCACGACGACAACCTAGCGAATGCCCGGCTTGTTGCCGGACTCAGTGCGGCTCACCAGACCGGCGGTCGCCGGGATGCCCACGGCTGGGCCTGCTCGAGCTGTGCCGACAGGGCGATCAACGCGGCTTCGTCGCCCGGCCGGCCGACGAGCATCGAGCCGATCGGGAGGCCGGCCTCGGTCCAGTACAGCGGCACGCTGACCGCCGGCTGACCCGTCATGTTGTAGACCGCCGTGTAGGGGGCGTACAGCTTCTGCCGTTCGAAGTCCGCTGCACCCAACCCGTCCTCGCCGAACCACCCGATCGGGCGCGGTGTCATTGCGCACACCGGGGCGAGCAGCACATCAAACTCGGCGGTCGCCTCCACCCAATGTCGGGAGAACATGCGGCACGACCACAAGGCGGCCATCGCCTGTCGGGCGCTCAGCGCCAGGCCACGATCGCGAAGGTAGGCCGTGAGCGGTTGGAGGTCGGTTGCCTGCTCGGCCGAGATCGGCAGGGTTGTGGCACCCAGCGACCACACCGTTTCGAAGTCCTCAACCGTCTTGGTCGTGAGCGGCGGTCCCACGAGGTCCTCGACCTCGTGGCCGAGCGACTCCAACAGGGCTGAGGTCGCCTGCCAGGCCGCTTCGACGTCCGGCTCAACCTGTGCACCGGGCATGCCGGAATCCAGGTATCGCCCGATCCGCAGGCGGCCAAGTTCCCGGTCGGCGTAGGAGAGGAACGTCTCGCCGTCGGGCAGCGGAGGTGCCCAGTACGGATCCCCCGGCGCCATGCCCGCCATCACATCGAGCATTGCTGCGGCGTCGCGCACCGTCCTCGCCAGCGGGCCCTGGACCGACAGGCCCGTCGTGTCCGCGCCCATCGGCCCACTGCTGATCCGTCCCCGGGTGGGCTTGATCCCGAAGATGCCGCACACATTGGCTGGGATCCGGATCGACCCACCACCATCCGAGCCCAAGGCGATCGGCACCAATCCGGCGGCGACTGCGGTCGCGGAGCCGCCGCTGGAACCACCGGAAAGGCGCTCTGTGTCCCATGGATTGCGCGCCGGCCCGGCGAAGGCAGGCTCGGTGTAACACGGAAAACCGAACTCGGGAGTGGAGGTCTTGCCCAGGCTGACGGTGCCCGCGGCACGCAGTCGTTCGACTGAGACGTCGCTGACGTCAGGTACGAAGCTGCGCATCGTCACCGAGCCGAATGTGGTCGTGACTCCGGCGGTGAGATTCAGGTCCTTCAATGCGGTGGGCACACCATGGAGTGGACCGACGTCCTCACCGGCCAGGACCGCGCGTTCTGCCTCGATTGCCTGCTCACGGGCCTGATCCGCGGTGACGGTGAAAAACGCCCCGAGTCCGGCGTACGGATCATCCGGCCGGTCGAGAGCCTGGACGCGATCGAGATAGTGCTCGACCAATTCGACGGGACTCAACGCCCGTTCTCGAATTGCTGAAGCCTGATCCAGCGCGCTGAGCTCGTGGGGTTGGGTCACAGCCGCGCAGGTTACGACGATCGGGGGGACCCGCAGAGCGCGGGGTCAGCGGAGCACAGCACGAAGGTTGTTCAGGCGCTGACGGCCTCGGCGGGGTCGAGCCACTCCTGCCAGGTCGTGTTCGTGATCCCTTGACTCAGCAGGTGCCACGACGCACCGCGCGGCGCCTGCGGAATGGTCCGCAACCGCCAACCCAACTCGGCGAGCGTGCGGTCGGCCTTGGCGTGATTGCAGCGTCGGCAGGCGGCCACCACGTTGTCCCATGTGTGCGTTCCGCCGCGGCTGCGCGGCACGACGTGGTCAATGCTGGTCGCAGTGATTCCGCAATAGACACACTTGCCGGCATCGCGCGCGAAGACAGCGCGCCGGGACAACGGCGTGCGGCCGAGATAGGGCACGCGGATGTACCTCGTCAGACGAATGACCGCAGGCACTGGCACGGCCATGGTGGCACTGTGCATTGCCCGGCCGCTGTCCTGCACACTCTCTGCCTTGGCGGACAGGACGAGCACGACGGCCCGACGCGCAGACACGACGCACAGTGGCTCGTACGTCGCGTTCAGAAGCAAGGTCACCGAGTCTCGCGCCATGCGTCACCCTTCGAGCGCCCGGTGCGAACCGCCGGCTGCGAGCCCGGACTGGGCGACCATGTGGCCATATCATGCCTCGCCGATCCATGAGATTGCCCACCGGATTACCCGCGACACCCCGAACGGCACTCCGACGAGAGCCGAATGACGGGCCTGGCACCCTGGTGAGGTGATTTCTGAGCGCCGCGGAATGCCCCCGGTCAACGAACTGCCCAACTGGGTCTCCGACCGCGCCGAGGTGATCGGAGTGACCTCCGCCAAGGTTCTGGTGATCTTGGTCGTTGCCTGGTTGACCCGGTATCTGCTGCATCGGGCGATCAATCGACTGACCGATCGCACGGCCCGAGGTGAAACTCCGGTCATCCTTCGGCCGCTGGGAAACCGGGCCCGCAACAGCCTTCGGGACTCGGTCATCCCGAGCGAACGCCGCGAGCAGCGGGCGGCGGCCATGGGCTCGGTCATGCGCAGCTTCGTCTCGATCGTGGTCCTGTCGATCACCGTCGTGCTGCTGCTCGGCGAACTGGGGATCAACCTCACGCCCATCGTGGCCAGTGCCGGCGTGGTCGGCGTGGCGCTGGGCTTCGGAGCCCAGAATCTCGTCAAGGACTTCCTGTCCGGAATCGGTCTGATCCTCGAGGACCAGTACGGGGTCGGCGACGTCGTCGACCTGGGTGAGGCCAGCGGCACTGTCGAGGCGGTGGGCTTGCGGACGACCCGGCTTCGGGCAAACACCGGTGTGGTCTGGTACGTGCGCAACGGCGAGATCATCCGGGTCGGCAACAAGAGTCAGGGCTATGCGACGGTGGTCATCGACGTGCCAGTTGCGCATGACACCGACCTCGTCCTCGCCCGGAGGGCACTGCAGGAGGTCGGCGACCAGCTCGTGCAGGACGAGAATTGGGCTGACACGGTGCTCGGCGACGCCGAGTCCCTCGGCGTGGAACAGATCACCGCGAGCGCCATCATTCTTCGCCTTCAAGTACGGACGACTACCGCCGATCAATGGCGGGTGGCCCGCGAACTGCGGCAGCGGATAGCCCAGCGATTCGCCGAGCTTGACATCGCCAGCCCACTGCCGATCATGGGTATGGGAATGGGCGAAGCCGGTGGCGGCGACGCCGGCACGACCACGTAATCTTGTTCCACAGCTCACCAGGACGCTGGTGGGCTGACACGGGGGCTGTAGAGGGAGAAATTTTGGCTGGGCGCCGTGGGGCGCGGGGTGAACGTCCGGCTACCTATCGCGAGGTCTTCGGCGTACGGGAATTCCGCTTTCTCTTTGTCGGACACTTGTTCTCGCTGGTCGGCGACGAGCTCATCCGGGTGGCCATGGCGGTCCTGGTTTTCACCGCGACCCAATCCCCGCTTCTTGCCGCCGCCACGTTCGGGATCAGCTATGCACCATGGGTCCTCGGCGGTCCCTTCCTGGCAACTCTCGCCGACCGGCTCAGGCGCCGCTCCGTTCTGGTGGGCACCGACCTCGCGCGCGGTGTCGTGGTGGCGTGCATGGCAATTCCCGGTCTGCCGCTGTGGCTGATCCTGCTGATGCTCTTCGCTGCGTCCCTCCTGGCGCCGCCATTCGAGTCTGCCCGTTCCGCGCTGATGCCCGATGTGCTGGAAGGTGACCGATACGCAGTAGGGACCTCAGTGACCAACATCAGCATCCAGGTCGCTCAGGTTGTGGGGTTCGTCATCGGCGGGTTCCTCGTCGTGGCCATCACTCCACGCGGAGCACTCTTGGTGGACGCCGCGACGTTCTTCATCTCCGCTGCCCTCGTCCGCTGGGGCGTGGCCGACCGGCCCGCCCCAGCCGGGGAACCCGGGGTACCTGTCTCCTTGTGGCGGGACACGGTCGCCGGCCTTCGGGTCCTGACCAAGAACCGGGCGCTCCTGCACATCGTCGGGCTCCTCTGGGTCGGGCAGCTCTTCGTGACTGCACCCGAGGGAATCGCCGTGCCGTACGTCGCCGAATTCGGTCTCGGCCCGGTCGCCGTCGGATTCTTCCTTGCCGCCAATCCAGTCGGACTGGTCATCGGCGCCGTCGTGATCGGACGCATGTGCCCGCCGGATCTGCGGGATCGGCTGACCTACCCGCTTGCCCTGATGTCCATGCTGCCGCTGATCCTTGCCGGATTGATCGACAACTTTGTCATCGTCCTGGCGCTCTTCGTGGTGTCCGGTTTCGGGGCCAGCTATCTGATTCCGCTCAACGTGCAGTTCGTCCGCGCCGTACCGCCGGCGTTCAGAGGTCGCGCATTCGGAGCGGCGGTCAGTGGGCTCTCGGCCTGCCAGGGCCTGGCGATTCTCGGCGCCGGAGCTGCCGCGGAGCGGGTAGCAGCGGCGACCGTGGTTACCTGGTCCGGCGCGCTGGGACTCTTCGCCTTGTTGCTGTTCGGCCTGACCAGGTCCCGGGATGGCGCGGCACGCGTGTCCACCGATCAGCCCGACCAGCCGGTGCCGCCGCCCGGGGTGGCCCCCCTCGCGAGCGGATCGGGCGCGTCAGGCACCATCGAGTAGATGGCAGCCACAGAGCGGCGCGCCCGCACCTTCTACGACGAGGTGGGCGGCCACGACACGTTCCGACGCCTCATCGCGCACTTCTACGCCGGCGTGGCCGTCGATCCGATCCTGCGCAAGATCTATCCCGAAGAGGATCTCGGCCCGGCCGAAGTACGGTTCCGGATGTTTCTGGAGCAGTACTGGGGCGGACCGACTACCTATTCCGAGCAACGTGGGCACCCGAGGCTACGGATGCGGCATGCGCCCTTCGTCATCGGCGAAGTCGAACGGGATGCCTGGCTCGCCCGGATGCGGGCGGCCATGGACAGTCTTGAATTCACCCCGGAGCAGGACGCGACTCTCTGGAACTACTTCACCATGGCCGCGCAGAGCATGATCAATCAGTTTCCGGCTGTTACCTGATGTGGTGGACGGGCGCAGCTTTCTATCAGATCTACGTCCGTAGTTTCGCCGATGCGAATGGCGACGGCGTCGGCGACCTTCCGGGCATCACCGAGCGGCTGGGCCATCTCGCCGAACTCGGTGTGGATGCGCTTTGGCTGACTCCGTTCTATCGGTCGCCGATGGCCGACCACGGGTACGACGTGGCGGATCCGCGCGATGTCGACCCGCTCTTCGGGGACCTCGCAGCCTTCGACACCTTGCTCGCACGAGCACACGCTCTCGGGCTGAAAGTGACGATCGACGTGGTCCCGAATCACACGTCCGACCAACACCCGTGGTTCTGCGCTGCGCGGGCCGCTCCCCCGGGCGATCCGGCACGATCGCGCTACATCTTCCGGGACGGCCGTGGTGAAGACGGCAGCGAACCGCCCAACAACTGGACATCGGCCTTTGGCGGTCCGGCGTGGACGAGGCTGCCCGATGGTCAGTGGTACTTGCACCTTTTCGCTGCCGAACAGCCCGACCTGAACTGGAACAACCCGGATGTCGCTGCTGACCTGGACAAGACCATGCGGTTCTGGCTCGACCGGGGTGTGGACGGATTTCGCATCGATGTCGCGCACGCCATGGCCAAGCCAGAGGGTCTGCCCGACCTCAGTCCCGAAGTCCTCCGCGGGATTGTCGGGTTGGCCGACGCGCACGACCCGCGCTATGACGACGACGGCGTCCATGAGCTGCACCGTGGCGTACGGCGCACGCTGAACGACTACCCCGATGTCATGGCAGTTGGTGAGATCTGGGTCAATGATCCACAACGGCTGGCGCTGTACACCCGGCCGGACGAGTTGCATTTGGCCTTCAATTTCCGTTTGCTTGAATCCGATTGGGACGCAACGGAAATGCAGACGGCCATCCAACAATCCCTACGCAGCGTCGCCGGGACGAGCACGCCGGCCTGTTGGGTGCTGTCCAACCACGACCGGCCGCGCCACGTGTCCCGCTACGGCGGCGGTGCGGTTGGACTGCGCCGCGCCCGCGCCGCCGCGCTCCTGCAATTGGCGCTGCCGGGTGTGGTCTATCTCTACAACGGCGACGAGCTCGGCCTGCCGGACGTGGCCCTTCCGGATGAGGCGTTGCAGGACCCGATCTGGGAACGATCGGGCCATCGTGAGCGCGGCCGCGACGGAAGCCGCGTCCCGCTGCCTTGGGCCGGGACGGAGCCCCCGTACGACTTCTCCGCCGACACGTCACCTTGGCTGCCGTTGCCCGCCGGCTGGGGCGGCCTGACCGTGCAGGCACAGCGCGAGGATCCCGGTTCGACCCTCAATCTGTACCGACGCGCCTTGCGAATCCGACGCACGTGGCGAGACCGTCCTGCGGTCTCACCGGGTGCGGGCGTGCGCTGGCTGGACCTCCCCGAGGGCGCTCTCGGATTCGCCCGGGAGGACGGCCTGATCTGCGTTGTCAATGCTGGCGGCGAGTCAATTGCGCTGCCCGCGGGAGATCTGCTGCTGACCAGCGGGCCGCTCGCCGCGCTGCCGGCCGAGGATGGCCGTCCCGACGACCTCACGCTGCCGCCGGACACCGCGGCCTGGCTCAATTCGAACTGACCGGTCCAGGGCTGCGGCGGTTTTGGCCAAACCGACCGACGTCTCGCTACGCGGTCAGCCGTCCGCGTCGAGGAACCGCTCGAGGTAGGCGCGCTCGTCCGGAAGGATCCGGCGCGGCCGTTGGGCCTCGATGTCATACGTGGCCAGCAGCGAGTTCGCGGTGACGGCGAGCGTGTCCCCGTCGTGGACGAGGTAGTCGACCCGGTAGGACGCAGCGCGTAGTTCGGAGATCCAGCACTCGATGATCAGCGGACGATTCGAATAGACCACGGGTCGCTTGTAATGGATCTCATGCCGTACGACCACCACTCCCTCGGACAGGGTGGTGATGCCCTCGCCACCAGCGTCGGAGAAGAAGATCTCGACGCGGGCCTGCTCGAGATAGGTGAGGAACGCCGCGTTGTTGACGTGCTGAAAAGGATCCTGATCCGCCCAGCGCATGGGCACCGGTACGCGCCGACGGGTCATGGGATTGGAGTCTGGCCTAGTCGCGGGTCAGCTTGCGATAGGTGGCCCGGTGCGGCCGCGCGGCCTCCGGACCCAGGCGCTCGATCTTGTTGTCCTCGTAACTCGCGAAGTTGCCCTCGAACCAGAACCATGTCGAGTCGCCCTCGTAGGCGAGGATGTGCGTGGCGACCCGGTCGAGGAACCAGCGATCGTGACTCACGACCACAGCGCACCCGGGAAACTCCAGCAACGCGTTCTCCAAGCTGCTGAGTGTCTCCACATCCAGGTCGTTGGTCGGCTCATCGAGCAGAAGTAGGTTTCCACCCTGCTTGAGGGTCAGGGCAAGATTGAGCCGATTGCGCTCACCGCCGGAAAGCACGCCAGCCGGCTTCTGCTGGTCGGGGCCCTTGAAGCCGAACGCTCCCACGTACGCACGAGACGGCATCTCGACCTGACCGACCTTGATGAAGTCCAGTCCGTCGCTGACGACCTGCCAGACGTTCTTCTTTGGATCGATCCCCGCGCGATTCTGCTCGACATAGGAGATCTTCACCGAGTCGCCGATCCGAATCTCGCCGTCATCGGGCTTCTCGTCACCGATCAGCATCTTGAACAACGTGGTCTTGCCGGCTCCGTTGGGGCCGATCACACCGACAATGCCATTGCGCGGCAAGGTGAACGACAAGTCGTCGATCAGGATGCGCTCACCGAAGCCCTTGGTCAGATCTTCGGTCTCGATGACCAGGTTGCCCAGCCGCGGACCCGGTGGGATCTGGATCTCTTCGAAGTCCAGCTTGCGGGTCTTCTCAGCCTCGGCGGCCATCTCCTCGTAACGGGCGAGTCGAGACTTGCTCTTCGTCTGGCGAGCCTTGGCGTTGGACCGCACCCACGACAGCTCATCGGCCAGGCGCTTCTGCCGCTTGACGTCCTTCTGGCCCTCGACCTTCAACCGGGCGGCCTTCATCTCGAGGTAGGTCGAGTAGTTGCCCTCGTACGGGTATGCCCGCCCGCGGTCGAGCTCGAGGATCCACTGAGCGACGTTGTCCAAGAAGTACCTGTCGTGCGTCACCGCGACGACCGTGCCTTCGTACTTCTCGAGGTGCTGTTCGAGCCACTGCACGCTCTCGGCGTCGAGATGGTTGGTGGGTTCGTCGAGCAGGAGGAGGTCGGGCTTCTGCAGGAGCAGCTTGCACAGTGCGACCCGCCGGCGCTCGCCACCGGAGAGCACCGAGACATCGGCATCCCCCGGCGGGCAGCGCAGCGCGTCCATCGCCATTTCGATCCGGTTGTCGAGCTCCCAGCCATCCGCGTGCTCGATCTTGTCCATCAGCTCGCCCTGCTCGGGCAGCAGGACATCGAAGTCCGCGTCCGGCTCGGCCATCGCTTCGCTGATCTCCTCGAACCGGGCAAGGGTCTGCCGGAGGTCGGCCACGGCCTCCTCGACGTTTCCGCGCACGTCGAGTTCCTCGTTGAGCGGGGGCTCCTGCAGCAGGATGCCGACGGAGTAGCCCGGCGTGAGCCTGGCTTCCCCGTTGGAGACCTGCTCCAGACCGGCCATGACTTTGAGCACGGTGGACTTGCCCGCACCATTCGGACCGACGACGCCGATCTTGGCGCCGGGTAGGAACGCCAAGGTCACCTCGTCGAGAATGACCTTGTCGCCGTGCGCTTTGCGGGCACGGTTCATGGAGTAGATGTACTGAGCCACGGAGGGAAGCTGTCCTTCGAGTTGAGGTCTGTGCGGAGATTCACCTCCATTCTCTCAGCCGATCGCGATTCTCGCCGGTGGGGCTCCGAACTGCCCAGCGTGCCCCACAGGCCGGGCCAGTCAGCTCGCGACCATCAGACTCGGTCCTGCCTGCACCGACTCGGGATCCCGGATGTCGTCCAGGTTGGCATCCTGCAGGTCCGCCGGCTCGTCCTGGCCCGTCATCGCAGAGCCGGACTCCTCCGCCGACAGTGGGCTGCTGCGCAGCACCCGCCGTAGGGACGCGGCTCGCCTGCGCAGGTCAGCGGCAACGGTGTCGGCCCTGATCTCCCACGACTCCCTGGACTTCCCCTCCTGCTGATAGGTGCGGCAGAGCATCCGGCCCACCACGACGACCGGATCTCCCTTGCGCAGGCTCTCCGAGATGTTCTCGGCAAGCGTCTCCCAGCCTTCGACCTTGAAGAAGGTTGCCTCGGAATCGACCCATGACTGACTCTCCCGGTCGTAGCGGCCGTGGTTGCAGGCGACCGTGAAGTTGACGACGGCCTTGCCCGTGGGGAGGTACTTGAGGACCGGGTCCGCGGTCAGGTTGCCCGCGACGGTGATCTTGTTCCCGAACATGAATCGCTCCTTTGGTCGATGGAGGACCAAGGATCTGATTCCTCGGACCCGCCCGGATGATGAAAGTGGGGTCTGTGGACGGCCTGGGCGCGTGTGGATAACCCGGCGAGCTTCGACTGTCAGCCGGCTGGCATTGCCCAGGCTCGGATCGCGTCAGCCACCAGCTGAGGGGCAAGTGCAAGGGCGCCATGGCCCTGACCGGGGAGGTCGACCACCACGGAGTCGCGGATCGCGGCGGCGACGGCAGTCGTGGTCCGCGCCAACCAGGGCGCCGTCACGTCGCCGCGGAGCAGCAGGGTCGGCACGTCGATGGCGCCCAAGGCATCGAGCTGTCGGGGCAGCCGTTCGATGTCGCGCACCTCGCGCGGCCATGTGTGCACGAGCGAGGCACGGATCTGCCACAACGGTGTTGCGCGCAGGTCGTCGATGGCCTGCGGACCGACTTCGACCAGGACTCGCAGCGCCAAGTCCAGTGCGGCCTCCCGATCGCCATGGGCGACAAGCTGTTCTATCTCGTCCAGCTTGTCCACTCCGGGGTTGGGTCCCTCGACCGGCCACGGCGGCTCGTAGAGAACCAGGCCACGCAGTGACGGGACGACGTACGGCGGCGCCCAGCGCACAGATCGCACCCGACGAGTGACCGGCAAGCAGGGCCGGCTCGTCGAAGCACGACAGCGCGGCGCCGATGTCCTCGTACTCCCGATCCAATCCGTACGACTCGGCGTCGGATGAGGCGCCCTTGCCACGGCGGTCCATCAACCAGCAGGAGAATTGGTCGGCGAGCTGGTCGGCCACCGCAGCCCATGCCCGACGATCGTTGGTCGCCCCGGCCACCATCAACAGCGGTGGCCCGCCACTGCTCACTCGTTCGAGAGCGATCATCGCGCCGTCGTCGGAGCGCACCACAACGATGCTTTCGACCGCATCGGCCTCTGCTGACCCGCTCATCGCATGTCCCGTCAGGGTGATGTTGTCAATTGCAGACAGCGCAGTCCCCCCATGTCGAGCCACATCCGCCCCGGCGCCGTGACCAGCCGCAGGAGCACGCCGTCGCAACCCGGACAGCGCAGCACTAGGCCCGGCGCCCGCAGATAGAGCAGGGCAGTGGCGAGCTCGCCGGTTCGTCCACACCCGGTGCACTCACCAACAGCGGCGGTGAGATCGACGGCGAACACCTGACGCAACTCGCCCGCCGCCGCGTTACCGTCGAGATGCACGGCATCTTCCGGAGTCATCGCGGCCCTCCACTCGGTCCGAAACGTTCTGTTCTGATCCGCTTTGGTGAGTGCCCTGCATTCAGCAGGAGCTCCGCGACGGCTTCCACGAAACCGGTTGGGCCGCAGATGTACGTCGTGGGCACCTGGTTTGACTCCACCGTTGCCGCCGCCAGTAACTCGGCGTTGACTCGTCCCACCCGAGCGAGCTCGGCCGGTGCTCGCCGGGTGTAGGCAATTGTGACGTCGATTCCTCCGGCCGGCAGCACGTCTCCCTCGATCTCCGCGCGATACAGGACCGCCTCGGGATCGCGGACGGAGTAGAGCAGCCGCATCGGCGCAGCTGAGTCAGATCGAATGTGCTCGCGGATCATGGACATCAACGGCACGAGGCCGGACCCACCGGCGATCAACTGGACCGGCTCGGGCTGCGTGGGTCGCCAGACGAACCATCCGCCGAGTGGTCCGCGGACTTCCAGCCGATCACCGACGGAAGCTTCGTGCACGAGGTACGGCGACACCTCACCGTCCGGGACCTGTTCGACGGTCAGTTCAACGAGGTCTCCGTTTGTCGGCGCTGCGATCGAGTACGCGCGAGTTGCGGTGTAACCGTCCGGTGCGGTGAGCCGTACGTCGACGTGCTGCCCGGCGACGTGGCCCGGCCAATCTGGTACGGCCACGGTCACTGTCCGGGCGAACGCGTTCTCCACGCGAACTGCGGCGACGGTTGCCCAGCGCCAGGTCACTCGTCCCAGTACCGCTGCTCGCGCCATGGGTCTCCGTAGTTGTGATAGCCGTTGGTCTCCCAGAAGCCCGGCCGGTTCTCTCTGGTGAGCGTGATGTCCCGGACCCACTTCGCGCTTTTCCAGAGGTAGAGGTGCGGTACGAGCAGCCGCGCCGGCCCGCCGTGCTCTGGATCCAGGTCCTCCCCTTCGTAGCCGAAAGCGATCCACGCCTTCCCGCCTCTGAGGTCGGCCAGCGGAAGGTTCGTCGTGTATCCGCCGTACGAACGCACCGAGACGAACTCGGCGGTCGACTCGCAATCGGCGAGCAGCGCGTCAAGCAACACTCCCTGCCAGTGGGTCCCTAACTTCGACCAACTCGTCACGCAATGCAGGTCGACGGTGATGTCCTCGGTGGGTAACGCCCGAAACGACTGCCAGTCCCAGGATTTTGTGACACCCAGCTCGGTGGTCAACGTGAGCTGCCATTCGTCCATGGAAACCCGTGGCGTCGGGCCGGCAGTCAGAACCGGGAAATCCCTCACCAGGTGTTGGCCCGGTGGGAGGTTTGCTGACGTTTCCCGACGTTTCCCGGAGAAGCCGCGAGAGAACAGACTCATTCGAGAATTCTCGCTGATCGAGGTCAGTCGCGGATCGCTTCAGTGGACTCCACATCGAAGAAATGCAGCCGTTCTACGTTCACGGCCAACCGCGCGGGCGCGTCGATGGCCACGTCGGTGAGTGCATCGAGCCTGCGCCCGTCAATCACATGGGGCGGAAGACCAATGTGCCGTTGTGCCCGCCGAAGGCGAACGAGTTCGACACGGCCGGGGCCGGCTCCCAGGATCGCGGTTCGAGCACCACGTCGATGTCGAGGTCCGGATCGAGTTCGCTGACATGCATCGTCGGCGGGATCTCCCGGTTGCGGTAGGTCAGCGCCATCGCCACGGCCTCGACGGCGCCGGCTGCGCCGAGTGAGTGGCCCGTGACGCCCTTGATCGAGGTGACGGCCGGGCGGCCGGCTCCGAAGACTTCCTTGACCGCGATGGCTTCGGCTGCGTCGTTGAGCTGCGTCGAGGTGCCGTGCGCGTTCACATGCGTGACTTCCGCGGCGCTGACCCCGGCGTCTTCGAGAGCCGCAATGATGCAGGCGATCGCACCGGCTCCGGTCGGTGCTGGCGCGGTGATGTGGTGGGCGTCGGCGGTGGAACCGGTACCGGCGATCTCGGCGTAGATGGTCGCCCCGCGCGCCTTGGCTGCCTCGTACTCCTCGAGCACCAACACCGCGCCGGCCTCGGCTGAACAGAACCCGTCTCTCGCGATGTCGAAGGGACGGGAGATCCCGGTGGGCGAGAGCGCCTTCATGTTCTGAAAGCCGTTGCTCATCACGGGCGTCTGGCAGGACTCACTGCCACCGGCGAGCACCACATCGGCGCGTCCGGATGCGATGAGCCGAGCTCCGTGACCGACAGCATGCGTTCCCGCCGCACAGGCGGTCGTGATGGTCTCGACCGGCCCCTTGAAGCCGCTGCGGATGGAGACGTTGGCTGAGGCGGCGTTCGGCATCACCATCGGGACCACCAGTGGCGAGACGTACTTGGCGCCTTTTTCCATGAGCACCTCGGCGTTGTGCTCCCACGCGTAGGCCCCGCCGATTCCGGTGCCCATCATCACGCCGGAGCGGTATGGGTCATACGGCGAGTCTGCTTCGAGCCCGGCGTCGCGGCGGGCGAGCGTGGCGGCGGCGATGGCAAGTTGGGCGAAGCGCTCGATCCGGCGTACCTCGACGTGCTTGAGGCCCCACTCGGCGGGGTCGAAATCGGCGATCCGCCGGTTCGTCTCCGGCTCGGCGGGCTTGGACAGGCCCGCCCAGAAGGCGTCCGCGCCGATCCCGCAGGGGGCCACAACCCCGACCCCGGTAATGACGACCCGGCGTCCGTCGCGTGCCTCGATCACGGTTGATCCCCCTGCTCGTAGCTGCGCTGCGTCTGATCCAGCGGATCAATCGCTCGATTTTGTCACGAACCGCCGAGCCGGCTGGTCGGCGCGGTAGAACACCTAGGCTGCCACGGATGACGATCGAAGTCGGACTGACGGCATCGGGGGCCTTCACCGTGGGCAAGGGGGACACCGCCGCAGCGCTGGGCAGCGGGGACGTACCCGCACTCGCGACCCCGCGATTGATCGCATGGGCGGAGGCGGTCACCGTGCGAGCGCTCGGCGGCCACATCGCCGCCGAGGCGACAACGGTCGGTACCCGGGTGGAGCTCGACCACCTGGCCGCGTCAGCCGTGGGCACAGACGTCTCCGTCGATGTGCGCTTGGCGGCCGTCGATGGACGCAACCTGCGCTTCGACGTACACGCCTGGCAGGACGATCACGTCACCATCGGCCGCGGTGTGGTCTCTCGCGTCCTCGTCGACCGGGAGGGCTTCCTCGGGCGTTTGCGCGGGGCCGGCTGACCTCGGATCGGTAGGCTCCTCAGGTCTGTCAGCGCCCGTAGCTCAGTGGATAGAGCAGGTGCCTTCTAAGCACTTGGTCGAGGGTTCGACCCCCTCCGGGCGCGCTCGGCCGCACTGATCTCGGCTTCTTCGTACGGCGCCCCGGCCAACTCGCTGGCCGGCACGCGACGCACGCATGACCAGCGCGGACTGTTCACAATCACGACGACGCTCCACCAGGACCAGCCGTTGCCATCGTCCTCGATCTGGTCGGCTGTGATCGACTCGGCAATGCCAGTACGGGAGTCGATGATCGTCCAGACGGGCACGCAGGATCGGCCTCCGGTGTCGCACCGCTCGACCCTCCCCATGAGTGTGGCAGGCGACTGACCGCGGCCGATTGATCACTCGTCGCGCCTAGAGGAGCGCCCGTATCCGCGCGTATCCTCGTGCCCGCGGGGAGTCGCAGCCAGAGAGTCAGGTGTTCCCCGCATGGGAAACCCTTCGAATCACCCTGACGTCGCCGACAGCGGCCTCTCGGCGGCCGAAGAGCGCGACCATGCCGGCGATGTCCGGGACCACGCCGCCGAGCAGCGAGACATCGGTGCGGAGCAACGCGACGTCGACGCCGAGCGGCGCGACCGGGCCGCCGACGTACGCGATCAGGTCAGCGACCGCCGAGACCACGCCGCGGACCTGAGAGACCAGGCCGCCGATCTACGCGACGATGCCGCAGCGGAGGCCGAGCGGGCCGTCGACGACGACGTGGACCGGCAAACCTGCAGCGCTTCGGCACTAGCGCGGCAAGCAGCGTCGGCGGACCGGAATGGCGCGATGCGTGATCGTCGCGCGGGAGCAGATGAGCGCACCGAGGCCGAGCACGACCGCGAGACCGCGCTGGCCGACCGCCGGGCGGCCGCCGCCGAACGCACCCAAGCCGAACACGACCGCGAGACCGCGCTGGCCGATCGCCAGCTGGCGGCCAAAGACCGGGGGCAGGCCTCCCACGACGATCTCACCGGCAGCTACCTGCGCGGTGCGGGTTTCGCCGAACTCAGGCGCGACATAGCGCGGGCGCGCCGAGCAGGACAGCCATTCGTGGTTGCGTTCGTGGACGTCAACCACCTGAAGGCGATCAACGATCTGTACGGGCACGCCGCAGGTGACCACATGCTCGTCCAGGTCGCCCGCGCCCTAGCGGCGCATATGCGCTCCTACGACCTGATCATTCGCTACGGGGGTGACGAATTCATCTGTGCACTCCCCGGGCTCAACAGCGCCGGTGCGGCTCAGCGGCTGGGTCGCGTCAACGCCCACCTCGCCAAGGGAGCGGTTCCGGGGTCGGTGACGTTCGGGCTCGCCGAACTGCGGCCCCGTGACTCAGCCGAGGATGTCGTCGCACGGGCTGACGCAGCCCTTTACAGACATCGCGAGGAGAAGGGACACACCACGCATTGAACCGTTCCTCAGGGCGGTGGGACGAGGAAGGCAGACCTGACGAGATCAATCCGCCCGTTGTAGCCGCCGACCACAAGCAAAGAATCGTCCTGGAGCAACGTCGCAGTCGCGAAGGATGACCGCTCTCCGCTCGGTCCGGCAAGCGGGGCGGTCTGGCCAATGAGCGGGTCGTAGTACTCGCCTGCACCACCACCACCACCACCGCCGGCGACTGCAAGGCGACCGTCCGGGAGCACTGCGACTGCATCGCTGAACTTGTAGCGGGCCTCCCCCAGTGGCGCCGCGGTGCGGAAACTCGAGCCGTCATAGCGCTCGACGCTGGTCAGCAACACTTCGTCATCGGTCGTGCCGCCGACGACGAGGACCGATCCGTCGGCCAGCGCGACCGCGGCGTGCTTGAAGCGCGCTTCGGACAGCCGCGGACCGGGCACCCAGCTGTCGGTCCGCGGTTCGTAGATCTCGGTCGAGTCGACACCGAGACCTGGCGTGCTCTCACCTCCCACGACGAGCACGGATCCGGCAGCGAGCGCGGTCGCGGTGCCCGCGCCGCGCGGAAGCGACATCGGAGCGCCTGGTTCGAACGAGCGCGTTATCGGATCCCAGATCTCGACGGTCTCGGTGAACATTCGCCGGCCGATGAACCCGCCGACGATCAGGACCCTTCCGTCCGGCAAAGGGGCGGCCATGTGCCCGCCCCGTCCGACGGAGAGTTCTCCTGCGGGTAGGACGCTGCCGGTGGCCGCGACGTACAACTCTGCCGTCGCCAGCGGCGGTTGGCCCTCGCCGCTGTATCCGCCGACCATCAGGACATCGCCGTTGGGCAACGGCGTCGCGGTGTGCCCGTCGCGGGGACCGTGTAGGTCGGGTCCTGCCACGAAGCGCCCCAAAGAGGGGTCGAAGAACTCTGTGCTGGCTGTCGCCTCTGCGCAGCCATCGACGACGCAGCCGCCAGCGACGAGGACCCGGCCGTCGGGCAGGAGGCTGGCCGTGTGTGCGGCTCGGTCGACCAGTGGATCGAGACGGGTGAATCCAGTCGACGGTTGGCCGGCAGACCCCGTCGAAGGTACGGGCGAACTCGATCCCGGCATGGTCGGGCCGCTGCTGGTGCACGCCGTCACCGCGACAGCAGCCGCGAGCAGCAGGCACACGCAAGCGAGCGCGCGCCGCAGGTTCCGCCCAGTCGTTGGCAACTGCCGCACTGACACAGATTGGGGCCGCGTCAGAGTCCGTATGTCTCCAGCAACCGCAGCCAGACCTCGCTGATCGTCGGAAAAGACGGCACGGCATGCCAGAGGCGTTCCAGAGGGATCTCGCCGACGATGGCCACGGTTGCCGAGTGCAAGAGGTCCTCGACCCCGGGGCCTGCGAACGTGGCGCCGACCAGGCATCCGGTGTCTTCGTCCACAACGATCTTCGCCGTACCGGTGTAGCCGTTCGCGTACAGAGATCCGCCAGCCGTGTTGCCGATGTCGTAGCTGACCGTCCGTACGTTCACTCCGGCCTCTCGGGCCTCGACCTCGGTACGACCTACCGAGCCGACCACCGGACTGCTGAAGATGACTGCGGGGGTGGCGCTGTGATCGGCGGTGGCCGAACTGCGTTGCCACGGACCTCCGTCGACCTCTTCGCCGCGGGCCCGCCGCGCGATCGCCGTACCGCAGGCACGCGCCTGGTACTTGCCCATGTGCGTGAGCAACCGCCGACCGTTGACATCGCCGGTGGCATAGAGCCAACCGGCTTCGATCGCCGTGACCCGGCACGTGTCGTCCACCTCGAGGGCGTCGCCCGGATTGAGACCGATGGTCTCGAGACCCAGACCCGAGGTGTTCGGCTTCCGGCCCGTTGCTACGAGAACCTGATCGCCCTCCACGGTCTCACCGTCCAGAGAGACGGTGACGCTGTCGCCGCTGCGGACGACCTTCTGGACTGTCACCTTGGTTCGGATGTCCACCCCCCTCTCCCGCAGACTGGCGGTGACGAGGTCGCTCGCGAATGGCTCGAGCGCGTTCAGGATGCGGTCGCCGCGGACCAGCATCACCACCTCGGAACCCAGTGCGCACCACGCAGTCGCCATCTCCACCCCGACCACGCCGCCACCGATCACGACCAGTCGGCGTGGGGCCGCCTTGGCAGACGTGGCCTCGCGGCTGGTCCACGGCTTCGCCTCGGCCAACCCCTCGATCGGCGGCAGCACCGGCCGGGAGCCGGTGGAGGCGACCACAGCGTGCCGCGCCGCGAGGGACCTGACGACTCCATCCCGGCCCTCGACGTCGATCCGCTTGGGCCCGACGAAGCGGCCGACCCCGCGGAAGAGTGCGATGCCGGCGCTCTCGACCCATCTGGCCTGTCCGTCGTCGGACCAGTGTCCGGCGAACCCGTCGCGGCGCTCGAGCGTCTTGGCTACGTCCTGGCTTCCGGTGATCGCCTCGGCAGCGCCGGGCACGGCACGAGCTTCGGAGAGGATTTCGGTGCCGCGCAGGAGCGCCTTACTGGGCATACACGCCCAGTAAGAGCATTCGCCGCCGACAAGCTCGGATTCCACGAGGGCCGCGGTCAGTCCGGACTTCACGACCCGGTCGGCGGCGTTCTCGCCCACCGAGCCACCCCCGATCACGATGACGTCGTACTGCTGCGGTTCGCTCACGGACGCTCCTGTTCGACTGCGCTGGACTGATGCACCGGGACCTGCCCTGCGATCATGCACGGATCATTCACGCCGCGGCCCCGCGACGGGGGCAACCGAGGATGGAGCGCGTCATCGATATGTCACCCAGCGAGTACGCCGAAGCGCTCGGGAGCTTCGCCAGCGGGGTCACCGTGCTGACCCTGCGGCAGGATCTGGATGACATCGGTACGACGGTCACCGCCTTCATGGCGGTGTCGGCGGAGCCGCCGTTGATCGCAATCGGCCTTGCCGCCGACTCCTACGTGGTCGAGGCGCTGGACCTGACCTCAGCGTGCGCGATCACGATCCTTGCGGCGCAACAGTCGGTGCTGGCAAGCAGGTTCGCAGCTGCAGGCAGACCGAGTGCGCGACTCTTGCTCGACGACGTGCCTCATGAGCGCGCCGCGCACAGCAATGCCCTCGTCTTGACTGAGGGAGTCGCGGCACTGGATTGTCAGGTGGAGTCCACGTCCGCTGCCGGCGACCACTTCCTGCTTGTGCTCCGCATCGTCGAGGTCATCTACGTCGCGCAGGATCGCCCGCCGCTGATCAGGTTTCGAAGCAGGTACCGGCGGGAACTGTGAACGGAATGCCGGTGGCGGTACTACGTTGAACGAAGGAGTTGAACGAAGGACAACCGGTTGGGTGACCGCAACTTCGGGAGTCGCAATGAAGGGTCATCGGGGAGCGGCAAGCAGGCTTGCGCCTGTCCTGTGCAACCTCCTGGGAGTCGCCGAACTCCCGTTCCGATTGCAGGTCTGGGACGGATCGACCGCGGGACCACCCAACGCGCCGCAGATCATTCTTCGCAATCGTCGGGCCCTACGCCGCCTGGCATGGGCGCCAGGTGAACTGGGGCTCGGCCGGGCGTACGTGTCAGGTGATCTGGACATCGACGGGAACGTCTATGACGTACTCGACGCCCTGAAGTCCACGCCCGGACTCTCCGAGGAGACGAGGTTGACGCTGCGACAGCGTGCCGCGCTGCTGCTCACGGCCGCGCGACTCGGAGCACTCGGCCCGAGTCCAACGCCGCCACCGGAGGAAGCCAAGCTCACCGGCAAGCAGCACGATCAGGGACGGGACCAGAAGGCGGTTTCCCATCACTACGACGTGGGCAACGACTTCTACCGGCTGGTTCTCGGCCCGACGATGCTCTACTCCTGCGCCTACTTCGAGACGCCGACCACGACGCTCGATCAGGCCCAGGAAGCGAAACTCGACCTGATCGCCAAGAAGTTGGAACTCCAGCCCGGCCAGCGGCTGCTCGATGTCGGCTGCGGGTGGGGTTCGATGGCCATCCATGCCGCCCGGAATTACGGAGTGAAGGTCGTCGGCGTCACGCTGTCGCACGAGCAGGCCGAGTTGGCCGAGAAGCGGGTCGCTGAGGCCGGGCTCACCGATCAGGTAGAGATTCGCATCCAGGATTACCGCGATATCGACGACGGCCCGTACGACGCGATCTCCTCGATCGGAATGTCCGAGCATGTCGGCAGCGCCATGATGGACCGCCTACGCGCGCCAGATGTATGACCTGCTGCGACCGGGCGGACGATTCCTGAATCAGGCAATCGCGTGGGGGCACGGCGAGACGGAGTGGAACGGCGACACCTTCATTGCCCGCTACGTCTTCCCGGACGGGGAGTTGCTCCCGCTCGGGGGCACGGTGAGTTCGTTCGAGAACAGCGGGTTGGAGGTTGTCGGCGTGCAGGCCCTGCGACCCAATTACGCCCGGACGCTGCGGGCCTGGGTGAAGCGGCTGGAAGAGAACTGGACGCAAGCCGTGCGGCTGACAAGTGAAGGCCGGGCGCGGGTCTGGCGGCTCTACATGGCTGGTTCAGCGATGTCCTTCGAGAACGGCACGCTGGGCGTCAACCAGGTGCTGTCGGTGCGGCCCGCCGAGTAACTGACTACGCCGTAGCTGACTAGCCCGCCGGACCGGACGCGCGGAGCCAGACCGACCAAGGCTCGATGCTCTTGATCGTGAGCATGTCCCCTGCCCATGGATCCTCAGCGAGCCGGTACCGTATCGCTGGCTCACCCGGTAGATCGACGATGTGCATTGAGTCCTCGCCGTCACCATCCCCGATCGGCCCCCCGAGGATGATGACGCCGGCATCAACGAGGGAGTCCATGAAGGCCGCGTGGGCATCCCAGCCGGCCTGTTCCCGCCGAGCAACGGCGTGGTTCCACGCGAGCCCGCGGGCAAGTCTCACCAGGTAGTAATCAGCCATTCCCGCAGGCTAATTCCAGGCACCGACGGTCAGAGACCGAGATCGCGGGCAATCACCATGCGCTGAACCTCGGAGGTCCCCTCACCGATCTCCAGGATCTTGGAGTCGCGCCACATCCGCGCAACCGGGAACTCGTTCATGAATCCGTAGCCACCGTGGACCTGGGTCGCCTCACGGGCGTTCGTCACGGCGATCTCGGACGAGTAGAGCTTGGCCATCGCGGCCTCACGCTTGAACGGCTCGCCGCGCAGCATCTTCTCCGCCGCCCGGTAGTAGGCCATCCGCGCGGTGAACGCCCGCGTCTCCATGTCGGCGATCTTGAACGCGATCGCCTGATACTGGCCGATCGACTTGCCGAACGCTTTGCGCTGGCCGGCGTATTTCACCGACTCGTCGACGCAGCCCTGGGCGAGCCCGACCGACAGTGCGGAGATGGCGATGCGGCCCTCGTCCAGGATCGAGAGGAACTGCCCGTACCCGCGGCCCCGCTCCCCCACCAGGTTCTCGGCAGGCACCCGGCAGTCGTCGAACGAGAGTTCGCGGGTGTCCGAAGCGTTCCAGCCGACCTTGGAGTACTTCTTCGAGACTGTGAAGCCCGGTGTCCCCGACGGCACCAGGATCGCCGAGATCTCCTTGCGGCCGTCCGCCTGCATCCCGGTGACCGCGGTAACGGTGACCAGTCCGGTGATGTCAGTGCCCGAGTTGGTGATGAACGCCTTGGTTCCGTTGATCAGCCAGTGCTCGTCCTCGAGCTTCGCCGTCGTCAGCGTCGCGCCGGCATCCGAGCCCCCGCCGGGCTCGGTCAAGCCGAATGCGCCCAACATCTCGCCGCTGCACAGTCTCGGCAGCCATTCCTTCTTCTGGTCCTCAGAGCCGAAGCGGAAGATCGGCATCGCGCCGAGCGAGACCCCGGCCTCCAAGGTGATCGCCACCGAGGAGTCAACGCGGGCAAGCTCTTCCAGGGCCAGGCACAAGGTGAAGTACGTGCCACCTGAGCCGCCGTACTCCTCGGGGAAGGGCAGACCGAAAAGGCCGAGCTCGCCCATCTGCTTCACGATGTCGTACGGAAATTCCTCGCGCTCGTAGAAATCCCCGATCACCGGCGCGACCACGTCGCGGGCGAATTCGCGCACCAGCGCCTGCAGTGCCGCGTTCTCGGCATCGAGTCGGTAGTCGAGCATTGACTGTCCTTTCGGAACTTCGGTTCGGTGACTCTGTGGGCCGGCGGTTTGCCAGCTAACCGCCGGACCCCGTGCTGGACGGGCCCAAGGCTTGTACGACCCGGGACGGGCTGGGCTTCCCCAGTTGGTCGGCCATCCAGACGCTGGTGTCGACCAGTGACTGCAGGTCCACGCCGGTCGTGATGCCCAAGCCGTGCAGCATCCAGACCAGGTCTTCGGTGGCGAGGTTTCCGGTGGCGCTTTCGGCGTACGGGCAACCACCCAGCCCGCCGGCGCTCGCATCGACGACGGTGACGCCCTCGCGCAGGGCGGTCAACGTGTTGGACAGCGCCTGACCGTAGGTGTCATGGAAGTGCACAGCCAGGCTGCCAATCGAGGTGCCTGCGGTACGGAACGCGTCCAGTACGGCGCTGACCCGGCCCGGCGTGGCCACCCCGATCGTGTCGCCGAGGGACAGCTCGGTGCAGCCCATCTCGAGCAGCGACCGACCGACGGACACGACCTGCTCGATCGGCACCGTGCCCTCCCACGGGTCGCCGAAGCACATGCTCACATAGCCGCGCACTGCGAGCCCCGCCTCACGAGCGCGGCGCACCACCGGCTCGAACATCGTCAGCGATTCCGCGACGGTCCGGTTGAGATTGCGCTGGGCGAAGCTCTCGGTGGCGCTCCCGAACACCGCGACATCAGTGATTCCCGCCTCGAGCGCCCGTTCCAAGCCTCGCTCGTTCGGGACCAGAACGGGGTAGTGCACGCCCGGCACCCGCTCGAGCACCTCGACCAACTCGGCGGCGTCGGCCAACTGCGGCACCCATTTCGGGTGCACGAAGGATGTGGCCTCGATGACCTTGAGTCCGGCCGCAGCCAGTCGGGCTATGAACTCGGCCTTGACCTCCACCGGCACGATCGCGGACTCGTTCTGCAGTCCGTCTCGTGGCCCGACCTCGTAGATCGTCACCTCAGCAGGGAGCCCGGCGGCACGGATCGGTTCGATGTCCAGCACGATCAGCCGTCCCCCGTTTCCGCGGCTGACTCTTGGCGGTTTCCGGAGAAACCGCCAAGCGTGGGGTCCGCATCCCCGGCTGGCTCTTGGCGGTTTCCGGAGAAACCGCCAGGTTCGGCGGCAACGACAACGGCGAGCCGCTCGTCCATCGCGACCTGTTGACCTGCGACCACCGACAGCTCGGAGAGCACGCCATCGATCGGCGCGGCGAGAACATGTTCCATCTTCATCGCCTCGACGACGACCAGGGGCTGACCCTTCACCACGGTCGCACCCTGCGCCGCGCGGACGAGCGTCACGGTGCCGGGCATCGGCGCCAGCACCGAGCCGGTGGCCGCAGCTGCGTCGTCGGTGTGCCGGGCCGCCGCGAGCGCGTCCGTCTCTCGGATGCTGACCGCATCGCCGTCGCGCCCGAACCAGGCGACATCGCCGTCCTCGGCGTAGGCGTAGCGGGAGCGCCGGCCGCCGACGGTGACGTGCAGGTATGGGTCGTCCCAGTGGGCGGAGGCAGGTATTGCGTCGCCGTCACCAACGGCCACCTCCGCGGCACCCGCCCGCCCGCGGACCCGGACCGTGACCGGATCCTGCCCGGCGACCTGCATCCGCCAACTGGCCCACGCCGGTTGACCGACTCGCCAGCCGCCGGGAACGTCGAAGAGATCCACGACCGCTTTCGTCGGCTCCAGTTCCAGCAGCCGCAGCAGCACAGCCGCTGCAAGCACCTCGTCGTCGAACGGCGGCACCAGCTCCGCGCCACGACGTTCGACCAAGCCGGTGTCCAAGTCCCCCGCGACCACGGCTGGGTCGGCCAGCAGCGCGCGCAGGTAGCCCACATTGGTACGGAGGCCGAGGATGACGGTGTCCGCGAGCGCCCCGAGCAGTCGGCGGCGGGCGGCCTCGCGGTCATGCCCCCAGGCGATGACCTTGGCGAGCATGGGGTCGTAGTCCGTCCCTATGACCATCCCCGTCGAGAGCGAGGAGTCGACCCGGACGTGAAGACCGCTCGGTTCGTGCAGATCCAGGACCCGGCCTGCCGACGGCAGGAAGCCGCGCGCCGGATCCTCGGCGTAGACCCGGGCCTCGATCGCGTGCCCGCGCAGGGTGACGTCGGCCTGCTTGAGGCCAATCGCTTGTCCCGCCGCGATCCTGACCTGCGCCTCGACCAAGTCGATCCCGATCACGAGTTCGGTGACCGGGTGTTCGACCTGGAGCCGGGTGTTCATCTCCAGGAAGAAGAACTCCCCCGGACGGTCCGCACTGACGATGAATTCGACCGTGCCGGCGCCGACGTACCCGACGGTGCGGGCGGCCTCGACGGCGGCGTTTCCCATGGACTCCCGCATGCCTGCGTCCAACAGCGGTGATGGGGCCTCTTCGATGATCTTCTGGTGGCGGCGTTGCAGGCTGCACTCGCGTTCGCCGAGATGCAGCACAGTTCCGTGATTGTCGGCAAGGACCTGGATCTCGATGTGCCGTGGTCTGTCGACGTAGCGCTCGACGAGCAGTGCGTCGTCGCCGAAGGAGCTTCGGGCCTCCCGGCGGGCGCCAGCGATCTCGTCGGCCAGGTTGGTCGGATCAGTGACCAGACGCATCCCCTTGCCGCCGCCACCGGCGCTGGGCTTGAGCAGAACCGGGAAGCCGATCTCATGAGCTGCGGCCGCCAGAGCGTCGTCGTCCATGCCGACGTCATGGCGGCCGGGCACGACCGGCACCCCGGCTGCCTGCACGGTCTGCTTCGCGCGGATCTTGTCGCCCATCTCCTCGATGGCGCTGACCGGCGGTCCGATGAACACGATTCCGGCCGCCGCACATGCCCGCGCAAAAGCCGCATTCTCGGCGAGAAAGCCATATCCAGGGTGGATTGCCTGGGCGCCGGTCCGCTGGGCAGCATCGAGAATCGCATCGATGTTCAGATAGCTCTCCGCCGCGGCCGACCCGCCGATGTGCACGGCGACATCGGCAACTTGAGTGTGCCGGGCACCGGTGTCGGCGTCGGAGTAGACGGCGACCGAGCGGATCCCCAGGTCCCGCAGCGTCCGGGCGATCCGCACCGCGATCTCCCCGCGGTTGGCGATCAGCACGGTGTCGAACAGCGGCGTCTTGGAGACGTCTCGCGCCGGTATCGGGCTCGTCGTCACGTGATCACCGCTTCACATCCGGAAGACGCCGTAGCCGACGTCCTCGAGGGGTGCGTTGGCGCAAGCGGAAAGCGCCAAGCCGAGGACAGTGCGGGTCCGGCGCGGATCCAGAACACCGTCATCCCAGAGCCTGGCGGTCGCGTAGTAGGGATGGCCCTGGCGCTCGTACTGCTGCCGGATCGGCTCCTTGAACGACTCCTCTTCCGCGGAACTCCATTCCGAGCCGGACTTCTCGTACTGATCACGGCGGACCTGGGCGAGAACCGAAGCGGCCTGCTCACCGCCCATCACTGAGATCCGAGCGTTCGGCCACGTCCACAGGAATCGGGGCGAGTAGGCGCGGCCGCACATCGCGTAGTTGCCGGCGCCGAACGAGCCACCGATCACCACCGTCAGCTTCGGGACCCGAGCGCACGCGACAGCCGTGACCATCTTCGCGCCCGCCTTGGCGATGCCCCCCGCCTCGTAGTCGCGACCAACCATGAAGCCGGTGATGTTCTGCAGGAACAACAGCGGGATGCTGCGGCGATCGCACAGCTGGATGAAGTGCGCACCCTTCAACGCGGACTCCGAGAACAGGATCCCGTTGTTGGCGATGATCCCTACCGGGTGTCCGTGAATGCGCGCAAAGCCAGTGACCAAGGTCTGCCCGTACAGCGCCTTGAACTCCGCGAAGCGGCTGCCGTCCACCATCCGGGCAATGACCTCGCGCACGTCGTACGGAGTACGCGTGTCCGTTGGCAGCACCCCGAGGAGTTGGTCCGGGTCGACTGCTGGTTCCTCGGTCGCTTGGACTTCCCACGGTCGCTGGGACCGTGGTCCGAGCGTGCTGATGATCTGCCGCACGATCTGCAGCGCATGTGCGTCGTCCTCGGCGAGGTGATCGGTGACACCGCTGGTCCGGCTGTGCAGGTCACCACCGCCCAGTTGCTCGGCGGTCACGACTTCCCCGGTCGCTGCCTTCACCAGTGGTGGCCCGCCCAGGAAGATCGTGCCTTGGTTGCGGACGATGACGGCCTCGTCGCTCATCGCCGGCATATACGCGCCACCGGCGGTGCACGAGCCCATGACAGCGGCGACCTGAGGAATGGCTTCGCGCGACATCATCGCCTGGTTGTAGAAAATCCGCCCGAAATGATCGCGGTCGGGAAATACCTCGTCCTGTCGCGGCAGGAACGCACCGCCGGAGTCGACGAGATAGATGCAAGGAAGCCGGTTCTGGCGGGCGACCTCTTGAGCGCGTAAGTGCTTCTTGACAGTGAGCGGGTAGTAGGTGCCGCCTTTGACGGTAGCGTCGTTGGCGACGACTACGCATTCCCGCCCCGATACCCGCCCGACGCCGGTGATCAAGCCGGCGCCGGGGGCTTCCCCGTCGTAGAGGCCGTGTGCCGCAAGTGGCGAGAGCTCGAGAAAGGGGGATGCCGAATCGACCAGTGCGTCCACCCGATCACGGGGCAACATCTTTCCGCGGGACAGATGCCGGGTCCGCGACTTCTCGCCACCGCCTTCGGCCACTGCGGAGAGTTGGTCGTACAGATCCCGGATGAGCAACTCGTGGGCTTCACGATTGCTGCCGAATGCGTCACTGCGGGGGTCAGCGGAGCTGGTTAGCACAGGCCCGTCCACTAGCACCCCTCATCCAAGCACATATTCCGAGTAATGTTAACAGCCGTTAACAGAGTCGGTCAGGCAGCCTTTGGCCTTTTCTGCTTCGCGTTCTTCTTGCCGTGCTTCCTACCGGCCACCTTCTCCAGCTTGACCAGCTTGCGCCGCTTGACCGCGTAGCCCTTCGGTAATCTGCCCTCCGCCAGCATCCGCACCGGGCATCTGTCGCACCTCGGCTTGGACAGGCAGCAGCTCTTCTTGGGCTTGCGCACGGCGCGAGCCTAGTGGCGCCGCAACGGTCTCCCGGCGGCTGGAGAAAGCTGCGACAGGCTAAGTTTCCTGCGAACTGCGGCTTAGCCGGACCGCGGCCACTAGATCAGGAGCACTCGATGGCAGCGCCACGTTTCATCGCCCGGTTGAACGAGCAGATCGGGAACGAGTTTGCCGCCCACCAGCAGTATCTCGCGTGCGCGATCTATTTCGACGACCTGACCATGCCCCAGATGGCTGCGCTGTTCTACGCGCAATCCCTCGAGGAGCGCAATCACGCGATGATGATGGTCCAATATCTGCTCGACGCCGACGCGAAGGTCGTCATCCCGGCCATCGAGGGGCCGATCAACGACTTCGCCGACGTCGTGGCCCCCGTGCAACTGGCTCTGGCACAGGAAAAGCGAGTCACCCAGCAGATCTATGACCTGACCGGCATTGCCCGGGAGGAGAACGACTTCGCCTCCGATCAGTTCATGCAGTGGTTCATCAAAGAACAGGTCGAGGAAGTCTCCAAGATGAGCGATCTGCTCACCGTCGTCCAACGTTCGGTCAATGACATTGAAGCGATCGAGGACTACCTGGCTAGGGAGAACCGGAAAGCCACAACGGATCCGACCGCGCCCACCATCGCCGGCACCTGAACGGACACGTCCACAGCATGAGCAGACCCGCTGAGCCTGACCAGCTTTCTGCTGAATCGGGCCGGGTCAGGCCCCCGCTGTCGGATGCCGCCGTACACCGCGACGACGCGAACGGTCGCGGGGTGACCCGACGCGACGAGATCCTCCGGGTGGCCGCGCAACTGTTTGCCGAGCGCGGGTTCCACGGCGTCGGAGTCGATGACATCGGCGCCGCAGCCGGGATCACCGGCCCCGGCATCTATCGGCACTTCGACGGCAAGGACGCGATCCTCGCCGAAATGCTGGTACGGATCAGCGAACGCCTCTTGGCCGGCGGCGAGGCTCGCGTCGAAGCAGCGCAGGGCGATCCCGCAGCTGCGATCGCCGGGCTCATCGCCTGGCAGACGGACTTCGCCCTGTCGAACCCCGCCTTGATCGTCGTCCAGGATCGCGACCTTGCCAATGTGGCCGAGGTGCAACGCCATCAGGTCCGCCAACTCCAGCGCCGCTACGTCGAGGTCTGGGTGCGTGTCCTTGCCCAACTGCATCCGGAAGCACGACAGGCACAGATCCGAGCACGCGCCCATGCGTTGTTCGGACTGATCAACTCCACCCCGCACAGCGCTGGGACGGTGGGAACCGACGAGATGGCTGAGATTCTCCAGGCCATGGCGCTTGCCGCGGCCACCTCAGCCTGAGTCGTCGTGAGCGGCGTGCCAGGCCGCCAGGAGCTCTGCCTCACGCTCCGGTGTGATCCCTGAGCGTCGGTCCCGCTCGAGCCCGAGGACTCGTTCCCACTCCAGGGCCGCGGTCGCAATCTCGGCGGTGCCACGCGTCCGCAGACCCGCCGCGACCGAGGCCGAGACGTCGCGGCTCATGAACCCCGCATACTCCGGCAACGGCAACCACAGCGGCAGCGAGTCGGGTCCAGCCCAGGGCGCGACCAGCTTCTCCGTCAGCCACTCAGTCGGAACCCACGTCAGGGACACCTCGGGTCCACCGACCGCCGTGACCATGTCGCCGAGCACTTCTCCCCAAGGTTGTGCCGCGGCGACGCCGTCAAAGGTGCCGACGATCCCCTGCTCAGCGGCCGAGACGATCCACTCGGCAAGATCCCGTACGTCGATGTATTGCACGAGGTCTTCCGGAGCACCAGGGACAAGGACCTCTCCCCCGCGCGCGAGCCGGGCCGGCCAGTAACCGAACCGGTCAGACGTGTCGCGCGGTCCGACGATGAGCCCGGCACGGCAGATGAAGGCCCGGTCCCCCACCCGCTCGGTGACTGCTGCCTCACAGGCAGCCTTGAACGGACCGTACAGCTCGGGATCTTCCTCATCGGAGCCCTCAGGCGGCGCGGTTTCGACCGGGGAGCCGGCGACATCCTGACCTGTTGTGGCCGAATCGGTGTAGACCGAACCGCTCGACACGTAGGTCCAGTGGCCGGCTCTCTCGCCCAAGGCCTCCAGTGCCCGGGTGACCCGGCTCGGGGACTGTCGCTCGACATCGACCACAGCGTCGAACGCCGATCCGGCCAGCTCCGCGAGCCCGTCCGGCGCGTCCCGATCCGCAGCGACGAACTCGACGCCCTCCGGCGGGTTGCCGGACATCCCGCGGCTGACACAGGTGACCTCGTGACCCGCATCGCGGGCGACTTCGGCGATGGTTCGGGAGAGAAAGACCGTCCCACCCAGGACGAGGACGCGCATCGAGCTGCTCCGCTCAGGTCGGGGGCTGGAGGTCGAGTGCCTCTGCCGCCACATCATCGAGCGCGTCTTCTCCGCTCGCTGTCGCGGGGTCGCTCCATCCAGTGACCACGATCGTCACCACTTGACCGTCGAGACCGGAGTCGTATCCGAGCGGCACCAGTTCGGACGGCCCGTTCGGAATGGTTTCGCCGGACTCGAACAGATCGTCGATGTTCCCGGTGCCGTCGGCATCGACGAGGTCCTTGAAGGCAGAAGCGGTCGCCTCGTCGGGCATGGTCACCCGAGCGATGGACACCAGCACGCCTTCGCCGTTGAGCTCGGTCGTGTACATCTCCCGCTCGAGCGACATGCAGTCAGTCGTGTCGAAATAGTCCCCCACCTGACCGTTGGCGTTGCCCGCACAGGTGTCGCCGTCGCGAGACAGGGCCAAGGTGTAGGTGTTGTCGCGGATCTGCTGGGTACTCGGGGCCGCCGTTGTCGAGGTCTGCTCGGCGGTACTGGTGTCATCCACCTGCGTCGCGCCGTCCGAGTCGCTGAGAAACATCTGGAAGCCGACGAAGACTGCGGTTCCGATCAGAACCAACGCTACGAGTACGCCCAGGACACGTAGCAACCGCCGACGATTGTCCGGGTCATCGGCCGGTCCCTGATCCGCGTAGGGATCGTCGTCGTACTCGATGCCGTACCCCGGGCCCGGTCGCTGCGGCTCCAGCGACACAGGGGGCATCGCGGGAGGCGGCGGCCGATCGGCCGGACCGTCGCTCAACAGGCCGGACAACCCGACATCTGCGTCTGGGTCCTCATGCACGGCGCCGGCTGCCTGAGTGGGCGGGCCGCCGTCATCGATGTCCACTGACCCCGCGGCCGCACTGACGGCTGCCGAATCGTCGACCGTGGGATCGGTGGCGGGTTGCTCTGCGGTCGCAGCCGCGACCGCACTGGCAGCGGCCACGAGATCCGGACGGCGCAGGATGTAGGGCGAGTACATGAAGCCTTCGGCGTTGAGCTCCTCGACCGCCGGCACCCTCCCGGGTGCGCCGATCGAGGACAGCGCCGCTTTGACGTCGGCGGTCGTCCATTGCCGTACATCCGCTGCGGCCGTGAGGGCTGCCGCGCGCCGGACGCCGACGGCGAGCCCCTCCTCGGACATCGGGCAGGCAATGACGCCGTCAGCGAGTCGCCCATCGGCGGGCTCCACCGGCTCGCCGTTGCCAACGGCGACGAGCATGGCGATCCGCCCCGGCTCCAAGCCGCTGGCCCGTAGCGTGGCGGCCACCGCGGCCTGCGCCTCGCGTAGCCCCGGCAAGGGATTCGAGCCCCCGCCGATGATCCGGAGCACCTCGCCACCGATGGTCCAGGCCCCGGTCGGATGGGTCACGATCGGACCACTCTGCCGCTGGGAGCCGACCAGTCGCGCAACGATCACGCCGTCCGGCACGACAATGACGACATCGGCCTGTCGCCGTCGCGTCGCCGGGTCTTCGTACGGACGAAACGCCGCGATTCCACCGAGCACGCGGATCCCGCTGTCCCATTGCGTGAAGAGGCGGTATGCCGCGCGCTCAGCTTCGGTCCCCGATGTTGGGGCAGCGACGGTAAGCACGACTGGACGCTAGATCATGCTTCGCGGAAGTGGCGCATCCGCGGGGTCGGTCGAGACTCGATCGTGTTCTTGTGCGCGCGCTTGCACTGCCGGAATGCGATCCGCGCCGAACCACAGCAAAGCGAAGGCCACGGAGACGGGCAGGGCAGACCACCATGACCATGGCGGGATGACCCAGATGGCCCCCTGCACCCAGGCAGCCCCGTAAGTCGCGAGTGCGACCACCGGGCCGGCGATCAATGCGGGGACCCGGTAGGTGACCGCCAGGTCGATGAGCACCGCACCGGTCATGGCCATGACCGGCACTGCCGATGTGGGGAAGTCCGCGAAATCGAGCAAGCCCATCGTGAGGAAGCGGTAGAGGAGGTAGCCGGCGGTGACGATCGTCGCGGTCCACCGCAGACCGGTGACCTTAGCAATACGGAAATTAGTCAGGCGCCACAGAGGCATTGTCTCGGGA